>VRUJ01000003.1 GCA_019456165.1 Chloroflexota bacterium | reverse complement strand
CTTGACGAAACCCTTAAGTTTTCAGGCTGAAAAGGTTGTTTTTGTGTGTTTTTTGATTAATTGACGTAGAATGCGGGATTATAGAACAATTGTGCACATTATGGAAGGTATGAATAGTTGCAGGAGTGGTGAACTTTGTGGTTTTCAAGGGGTAAAAGCCTGTCTCCAGGTGAAGATGCACCGCTATTTGCTGTAGGATTCTTCTCTAACTCCTTGATTGCGTGTTGCAGCTTTGGTTTTATGGAGCTGGATTTGCTGGGAAGGCAGCTTGCGAGGCGTACCAGTCTAGAGGGTCTATTCCAGATGTGGTTTGCCCAGCAACTACACTAAACGTAATCCGACTGTGATCAGGGCAATTCACACTCAAGCCGCAGGGTACTGCCAGTGTATAACCACCAGCAAGGACATTAGCGTATGCTACAACCTGGTAGTTGCCTGGAGGCAGGTTCCCAATGAAATAAGAATTATCACCTTCATTTGTATATATATAAAACCATCCATTTGTATCTATGTTAAAAGCGACAACGGTCATAGAGGGAATGTACTCACTTGGATAGCCTAAATTACCCTCGATTGCCCCAACTAAAGTAGCGGGATTAAAATTAGGGGGATATGGAACGGAATTTGGATCGCCATACCAATCACATACATCTATCCCCGAAACAGTCTGACCCCCACCAACAGGAAATTGTATGAGAGAGTGATCGATACAATTAACACTTAGACCGCAAGGTACAGCTTGGGAATAACTCCCGCCGATAGAAAAATCTAGCAACCAAGCGTATGCAATGTAAGTTCCACTTGGAACCTGCTGGCTAAAGACATTCTGGTTTTCTGCGATGTTAACTTCAGTTGTGTTATTCGTGTTTATTTCTTGGAGATAAATTGTCATCTCGGGAATGAATTCGCTAGGAAAACATACGGTCCCATTTACAACTCCATTGGGATCAGGATTAATTACTGGGTCAGTAGCTGGTGGGCTTGTGGTTGGGGTCGTTGGGTTTGAAGGCGCAGCCGTTGCTGGGCTGGGTTCGGTTGGTATCGTACAAGCAAAATTTGCAAGTAATATCATAATTATTGGGGGAATTATTTTCTTCAAGGGTACTTCTCCAAATTGATTTTTATTACCTGATATATATTGGATTGCTATAGATCCAACCACGGCGGCGGCCTCGAAAATTTTTGAATGCTTCCACCCGGAAGACGCCTGGTTCGGTGACATTATATGAGTAGGTTTTTCGGTTAGTCAGCCTCTTGATCAATTTGCCGTCCTTGATGAGATAGGTCTCTTCCGGCTGGGGTAGACGTATCTGCAGAGTTACGCCTTTATCTAATAAAACCTCGTCTCCCATACATGAAATTCCATCTAAACTGTGAACATTGAATCGAAACCCGCGGGTTGAAGCTAGGAGATCATATCCCACAAAAGTATTCCCACGACGCAGTGCATCCAGGATAAGTTCCTGATCGGTAATTGCATCCCCTTTTAGGGGGTCGGGCGTCAAGATGTGAGTATTGATCCCTTCAAAATGAAATTCATAAGGAAAATTAGTCCATTCAAAGGGACCAATGGCGAATCGCCGAGGATAAACATTTGAACCTCCGACAGCAACGATGCGCCTGCCTGCTGATAAGAGTTCATCCCATTTATTCAAGGTCTCTGGAAAAGGTCCTCGAAGGATTGCTTTTGGATCGCAGGCATAGTATTGGGCTTTGAGTCTACCGGTTATGCGAGATTTGAACTCGCTAAATCCGTTCCATATTTCCATTCCGTTGAAACCATTGACGTCCCAAGCAGTCCATGAGAAATCATCCTGATTGATTTTGGGAGCTTCCCGGTCAAAAGGGTGGGCGAGAAAAGTTAATCCACCAGATTGACGAACGCTGTCGATGAGTTGTTGGGGAGCGTAAGCCAAAGTAGAAAATTCTTTATCAGTTCCAATAATTAAAAGATGGTTTTTTTGCGGAAGAATCGCTTGGTCGTACACTTCTTCACCGATAATAACCAGGACGGATCTATCGCCGTCTTCGCCAGGAACGCTCCAGTAACCAGCGGGTCCATTGACCAAAACGTTGCTGTCTGTGATGATAATTGCATCTAACCCTGCTGCGCAAGCTACTTCAACTATTTCCGAATGGTGGGCATGTCCTTTTGAATATTTGGTATGCAGGTGTAGGTTGAGGACATATTCGTGCATGTGATTTATTAGTCGGTTGACGAATTTTGTATATGGACGGTATAATCCGCCTGGTTTTGGTTGGTTTAAAGCCAATCAGTGAAGGAGATACAAAAATTATGGAACAGTTTCTTGATTACGCAATGATTATAACTTCAATTTCATTAATTGCCAGCGTAGTATTGCAGAGCAAGGGCGCAGGCTTGGGTGGTTTATCTGGTGGTGACACCGGTGGGGTCTTTTCTGCTCGACGCGGTATTGAAAAAACACTCTTCCGGATAACAATCATCTTGAGTGTGATATTTTTTTCGTTAGCGATTTACACCGTAATGATTACCTCTTGAAAAAAAACTGATCTGACAAGAAGAATTATTGGCGGGCTAATTGGCTTTGGGCCATAGGACGCCCGTTTTTTAAACATCTCCACAATAACCGAAGATGAAAAAATTACGCTGGCAATTGTTGATCGTATTAGTTGCTATTGCAGCAATTGTTGTCCTACTCATTAGCCAGAAACCGACTGCTGATGGGGGAGCAGTTGCTGAACCAACCGAAGGTGGGTTATATATTGAAGCTTTGGTTGGCCAGCTAAGCAGGTTAAATCCCCTTTTGGATAATCAAAATCAAGTGGATAGGGATGTTAATCGCTTGATATTTAGCAGCTTGGTTCGTTTTGATGCTAACGGCAATCCGCAGCCAGATCTAGCGCAAACCTGGGGGATTTCATTAGACGGCACTGTCTACAACGTTTCGCTTCAACCCGAAGCAATATGGCATGATGGCGAAGCAGTTATTGCTGAGGATATACTTTTTACGATTGAACTCATGCGTAATCCAGAACTGCCCATCGCGCCAGATATCCAAGAACTTTGGGCATCTATTGAGGTTGTGGTTTTTGATGAACACAATCTTCAGTTCCGGCTCTCAGAACCTTTTGCACCCTTTCTGGATTATTTGACTTTTGGTATTGTCCCTAAGCATATCTTGGAGGGGTTAAGCGGACCTGAGATAATGAACGCCCAATTCAACTTGGAGCCAATCGGCTCTGGCCCGTACCGCTTCGAACAGCTTTTGGTGGAAGCTGATCAAATCCAAGGTGTTGTCTTAGAAGTTTTTGAAGAATATTTCAAGCCCCGGCCATTCATTGACAGAGTAGTTTTCCGTTACTTTGATAGTTCTGAAGCAGCTTTAGAAGCATATCACCAGGGTGAAGTTTTGGGGATAAGCCCTGTTTCGAATGATATCCTTGATGAAGTATTGAGCTCAAGTAATATTAATGTGTATTCTTCTAGACTCCCCAAGCTTAGTTTAGTTTTGTTAAACCTGGATGACCCGGAGGTTGCCTATTTTCAGGATGTGGTTGTCAGAAAAGCCTTGATGGGCAGTTTGAATCGCCAATGGATGATAGGACAAATTTTCGGTGGGCAAGCGGTCCTGGCTGATGGTCCAATTATGCCGGGTTCCTGGGCGTATTACCCTGATACAGAGCAGGTGAACTTTGATCCTGATAGTGCAGAAGCAAGCTTGAGGGCGGCAGGTTACGTGATCCCTGCTGAGGGTGGCGAAGTACGCGGAAAGGATGGGGTGCTTTTATCCTTTGATCTCGCCCACCCAGATACTCAATCTCACACCGAGTTAGCGCAAGTCATCCAAAACGATTGGGAACGTATTGGGGTTCGGGTAAATTTAATTGCTTTACCCTACGAGACTTTGGTAAGCGATTATCTGGAACCACGTCGATATGAAGCGGTTTTGGTTGATTTCGATCTGGGCAATTCTCCAGATCCAGACCCATATCCATTTTGGCATCAGGCTGAGGCCAACAGTGGTCAGAATTATTCACGCTGGGATGATCGTCGGGCGAGTGAATATCTGGAAAGAGCGCGCGTTTCCTTTGACCATTCTAACCGTGTGCGTTTGTACCGAAATTTCCAGATCCATTTTTCACGCGAATTACCAGCGATAATGCTCTTTTATCCAATCTATAATTATGCAGTGAGTGAACAAGTTCAAGGGGTTAGCATGGGACCCTTGTTTGATCCCAGCGACAGGTTTGCCACAATCGATGAGTGGTTCCTGGTGGCCAGGGGAAGGGTGGAAGAAGAAATAGATCTAACTCCAACACCTTGATAATCATTATTATTGATTAAATTAACGTAATTTATTTATAGGGGTGGGGCGTATAAATTCCGGTAGATCGTGTAAATTTCGTAGATTCCACGGAGATAGTTGCGCGTTTCTTGGAAGCGTACAACTTCCACAAATAAATCTTGATCTCCAGCGGCTAAATCAAACCAGATAGCTGCATTACCAGGTCCTCCATTATAGGCCGCAAGCGCGGCAAATAGGTCTCCATCGAATGAATTTAGTTGGACAGAGAGGTAATCCGCGCCAAACGTTGAGCTGACTAAAGGGCGATAGAGGTCTTCAGCAGTGTAATCCGGCGGCCAACCAGCTCGATTAGCAATACCTTGACCGGTTCCAGGCATGATCTGCATCAGGCCGCGCGCTCCGGCTGTGGAAACCACAAAGCCTTCGAAGAGGCTTTCTTGGCGCATTACACTGTATAAGAACATAGCATCGAATCCGTAGGCTTGTGAAGCCGGGAGAACTAATTCGGGGAAGTATGCTCCAAAACGAAGGCGGTTGAAATACACAGGGGCGCTCATGGTGCCTGCATCATCCATTCCAGCTAAGTTGAGCACCTGACGGGCAGCGTTTATCCCGGAGCGGTATAATCCAAGATCGATAAAATAGTTGGCCAAACGGTATGTATTGGCAGGGTCGTACTGCACATCCAGACGCAAACTTTCAAACTCAAGACGCGCAGGATTATACAATCCTAATTCCCATAACTCAGCGCCGCGTGTAAACCGGCTATCGCCCATCAAGGTGTCGAGGCTATTTAGGTTGGTCTCGGGTGGTAATCCGAATGTAGACATCAACCAAACTTCTGCTGCAACTTTTTCAGCTTCGTGATCATATGAAAATGTGTAATCTCTTCCGGGTGTGAAAGCCTGCCGCCCTGCGAGGATGTCGTTGGCGCGCTCGCTATAGTAACCAGTTGGGTCAATTGCTGCAGCGGTTTGCCAAGAGATTGCAGCGCCATCACTATCATTGGCTGCGAATTGAGCTTTGCCAATCCAAAAATAACCGCGGGCTTGGTCGCCGCTGGAGGCAGCCAACCCCAAAGCGCTGCGGAAATCTTGCTCAGCTCCCAAAAAATTACCGTTGCGATAAAGTGCAATGCCGGCCTGGAAGAAGCCATCGTAGCCATAATTTGAGGTGGGGTAGTCGATACCGGTACGTTCCCAAATTTGAGCTGCAAGTGTAAGATCGAAGTTACGTTCTGCTATTCGCCCTGCGTAATAAAGTAGTTCAGGGGCTTGGGCGTGATCGGGGGCAATCGAAACAAATTCTATAAGGGTTTCTGTAGCAAGCGTGTACTGGTTCAAATAAGCCCATTGTGTAAAAGCTTTTTCGTCGTAGGCGTCAGCCCAATAACGCTCTCTCACATGAGTTTGAATTAAGACATCAAACTCATCGATGGCGCCTTGATAATCTCCAAGTTTGTATAATGCCAAGCCGCGATAGTAGTGGACGGTATCTGTGTGATCATCCGGGGCCACCAATAAATAGCGGTCGAAAGCCATCAGGGCTACACTGTATTCCCCGGCAAAGTAATCTACCAGTCCGCGATCCAACTCGCTTACCGGCACTCCGGCATCTACCAGAGAAACAAGTGCGATATATGAATCATATGAAAGCGGGTAATTCTCAACCGCCTCTAACCAAACGGCGTAGGCCTGTTCTGGCTGCCCCAGAGCGTTGTAGGCTTGCCCAATGGATAAATCCATCTGTGCCTTGGTGTAATCGCTGCTGGTGCGGTTATAGACGTCCTGGTAAGTTACTATTGCGGTGTTGTAATCCCCCAAAAGAGCATAAATATTCCCAATCTTTATGTTTATGGATAAACCGTCTCCCAGGTGGGGGACTTGTAGAGCGGCTTGGTAGGCGCTGATGGCATTGATATAATCTCCTGCCGCTGAGTGGCTATCTCCAATTTGTTCGTGAACGTAACTATCAATCTGACCGGGTCGTAATGCCAGGTATTGGGTGTATGCGTCTACTGCCTCTGAATAACGGGCTAGCGCGTCGTAAACTTGTCCCAAAGCGAAGAAAGCAAAGCCTTGACTGGATGAGTTTTGATAATTTTCAACCACACTGCGCAGGGCGTCCAAGGCTGCCCCGTAGTTGCCTATCTGGAAGTGAGTACGCCCAAGCCCTAATAAAGCAGCGCTCTGCAAGTATGGGTCGCTTGCAGCATCATAAACCAGTTGGTATTCGCGCAGGGCAGTATCCCAATCACCGTTAAAGAGCGCCCGGTCCCCGCTCTCAATGCGCATAGCCGGTTCCGGAGTGGGTGTTGGAGTGGGCGTAGGCGCTAGCGTGGGTAACCCCGGGCTGCCAGGGGTTCCGACACCAGGAGTAATGATTGGCAAGGATGGATCCGGGCCACCCGGCATGTTGCAGCCCAGGCTGACCATTATGAATACTAAGGGAAGAAGTAGCTTCTTGGTGCGCATACGTGGAGCACTATAACGCGGCTGGGGAGGCGTGTCAATACGGGGTTGTAGGGGTAGGTGAGGAGGGCAGCTTAACCTGGACGATGAGCTACAATGACGGCACAGACCTGCAATACATACTCAGCAACCAATTGCGACTCCATCCCCAAATCTGGCTACTCCTCCAATATCAGAGCCTGTACTTCCTCAAGCATTTGTTCCAGAGTGTGTTGTCGATTCAAGTTGTCCCAACTCCCCTCAGGCGATTCCAAAGGGTTGGCTCCCAGGATAAGTTTAGGAGTTTCCCATAGAGGAATCGCGGCTAATATCTATACTGTCAACCTTGGCTTTCCACCATGATATAATATATTTGAAGAGAGGAAGAAAAGAATTAACATGAAAAGGCGTCCATTTATTCTCCTATTTGCTCTGATATTCTCAGCTTGTCAAGGATCCACTGATTTTCCTAAAGGGCACATAATTTTTGAATCAAAGAGATACAACCATCAACGTGTATTTTACTTAGTTGATATAAATAATCTAAAGGTATCAACTCTTCCTATTGATTCTGAGCCCAATTATGATCCATCATACTCACCAGATGGTGAGTATATTGTGTATGCTTCTGGTTCTCCTTTTGGATTGAACTTTGGAGTGGGCAATGAAGGCAAAATATACAGCATGCGGGTTGATGGTTCAGACCACCGCCTATTATTTAGTACGCTCAATGTTCCCAGGAATCCTGTTTTTTCCCCAGACGGATCCAAAATTGCATTTTCAGTTTTTGATCTGACGGAAGGGAACCAAGATATATATATCATGGGTTCTGATGGTTCGAACCCAATAAACATTACGAATCATCCAAGTTCTAATTATTCTCCTGCTTGGTCGCCAGATGGAACCAAAATAGCGTTTACTTCCATCCGTGACGGTAACAAAGAAATTTACATCATGAATACGGATGGCTCTGGTCAAGTCAATGTCTCCAGGCATCCACAAAACGATTCCCAGCCATCTTGGTCACCTGATGGCAAGTATCTTGTTTTTACCTCCCGTCGAGATGATCCAGTAGACCCACCTTTAGCAGCGGGTCCAATATTTGCTGAGCAAGGTTATAGTGTAAATTTGGAAATCTACATCATGAGTGTGGATGGTTCCGGACAAGAGAATATCAGTAATCATCCATCGAACGATAGCCAACCAGTCTGGTCTCCAAATGGTCGAATGATCGCTTTTGTTTCATATCGAGATGGAAATCAAGAGATATACATAATGGACATAGACGGTTCAAATCAAATAAACATTACTAATAGTCAATTTGATGATTTCTCTCCTGCTTGGAGGCCAGAGTAAATCTAAATAATTACAGACCACCTCGGTTCCACAGTAGCCGTGCTGGACAATACCGGCGCGCTGAACAGCCAGCAGCGCTACACCCCCTTTGGCGGAGTGCGCAGCGGCATTGGGCCGGTTACGGAGACGGATTTCGGCTTAACACTTATGGTTTAGTGTGAGTCGCCTTTTCATTGTTTGGGTGAAAACTTTGGACTTAGAGGAGCATTTTACTAATACCCACATCTTGTTTAGCATATGGAAGATAGCTGTTGGCCGAGGCCTGTGGGGTAAATCTCAAACACTTGCCCAAAGTAATACATTGCTGTATATTGATTACACTATGGAGCGAATGTGAAAGAAGGACAGGCAGCATACCGTATCACAGATCTGGACGCATCCGAAAGGCCGCGAGAGCGACTGGTAAAACTAGGTCCCCAGGCCCTAAATACTGCTGAACTCCTGGCAATCCTGCTGAGGGTAGGAGTGCAAGGTGAAAATGCTGTTCAGGTTGGACAAAGGTTACTACAAACTTTTGGCGGGTTAAGCGGCTTGCAGCGCGCCTCGGTGGAGGAAGTAAAAGCCCAGCACGGTTTAGGAGAAGCTAAAGTCGCGGCTATCAAAGCAGCCATAGAATTAGGCCGCCGCATGACTCTAGAATCGCCCGAGGAGCGTGCAGTGATCCAAAGTCCAGGGGATGCCGCTGCGCTACTGCAGTATGAGATGGGGGCTTTGGAACAAGAACATTTACGCGTGGTTCTGCTGAATACCCGCAACCAGGTGCTGGATATCGTTGAGGTCTATCGTGGATCATTGAATACTTCCATGGTGAGAGTGGGAGAGGTCTTTAAACAAGCTGTGCGGAGTAACGCGGCCAGCATTATCGTGGCACACAACCACCCAAGCGGTGATCCAACCCCCAGCCCGGATGATATCGCGGTGACACGCGCGATCATCGAATCTGGAAAGTTATTAGATATTGACGTGTTGGATCACATAGTTATTGGTCAGGGAAGCTTCGTTTCCATAAAAGAGCGTGGCTTGGCATTCAATTAATTGCATGAAATTCTTTATTCTTGATTTCGCTTGAAGAAACACCAACAGGAGTCCTTTTTTCTGATAAACTTAATTAGCTTGATTTGCAAAAGGATTTAATGTATGCCTGAAAACCAAATAATGTTGCTACCCAAAAGAGATTATTGGGAGTGGGTGAAAGCGACCCAAAAATACATGCTCGCTTTTGGCGTTAACGTGACGCCTAACCCAGACAATGCTGGAAAATATGCCACATCAAACTTCACGGTTTCTATTGCTAATCCACCTAATGGTTATCCGAATCAGGGGAATATCTTGGAATATTTCACAACCAATTATCCTGCAGCCAAGTTAGATGTGATCGAGGCTGCCACTCCGCAAGAATTTTCTGCGAAGCTGGAAATCCGTGTTGATGCTCGTGATCGCTTTGGCAGGCAGGTAGATGAAAAAGGCCAAATAGATACAGCAATTCGTCTGCATTGGCCTACCGATTACCCAAGAGTAAATCAGGCATTCGGTGCCAACCCAGAAATTTATGCTCAATGGAATTTGCCTGGACACGAAGGCTTGGATATCCGTGCGCCAATGAATACTAACGTGTATGCCTGCGCGGATGGGGATGTTTACATGGTTAATGATGACATCGACAACCATCCTTACGGCCGCCATATACGTATCCAACACGCTAATGGATACCGCACAGTTTACGCTCATCTTGCCAGTATTTTGGCGACCAATGGCCAGGATGTGAAGGCAAAAGAAAAAATCGCGTTAGCCGATTCTACAGGTAATTCCAGCGGATCTCACCTACATTTGACGCTTAAAAAAGAAGGTTCAACTCTTAGTGGTGAAACTAATTATCCCAAAGATATTATGGACCCGACGCCCTTCATGGTGCCCTTTGGTCAGGAAGTTGAAGGTGCATCGCCAGTAACATACTCTTGGCCGGTCGGGAAATGTTTGGTCGGTCTGAATGCTCGTGAGGATGGAGATTTTGAGGAACCAGATTTCGAGGTTGTAAATATTTCCCGCTTGGAGGCAATAAAAATTCTTTCGAATACAAGCTCTGAGGATGTATCCCGTTTAAAGCAGATCAATTCATCAATTTTTATTATGGCGCGATTGCACTACAAACTTGGTCATTCAAAAGTCTTGCCATCTGAATGGGCGACTCGGATGCAGTTAGATCTTGAGCGTTTATACCAACAAGGGGTGCGTTATTTTGAAATTCACCGCTCACCAAATTTACAAAGCGAAGGCTGGAGCTACTCGTGGATCTCAGGAGAAGACTTTGGTCGCTGGTGGATAGATGTGGTAAATATATTAAAAGACCGCTTTCCACAAGCGCGTTATGGTTTCCCAGGTATCTCGCCAGGAGGGCAAGTGGAAGGCCAACGCCTGGACGCGAAAACATTCCTCGAACAAGCCGACGCGGCAATCTTGGCTGCCGATTGGGTGGGGGTAAACTGTTTTTGGGTTTCTGAGCAACAAATGAACTCAGATAATTATGGCATGTTTTACAGATATCTGCGCGAAAGATACCCAGATAAATTGATGTTTATTACGGAATTTGGTAATGTTCATGGAGCAACAAATTTACAAACCAAGGGTAGACAATATAATCAATACTACCAGCATTTGCGTGATATTTCTGGTCTCGCAGCTGCATTTTCTAATATCATCCATTCGACCAGAAGTTTTGATTCCATGGTTTGGAGGGACAAAGACGGCGGCTTATCACCGATTACGATAGAAGTAGCCCAGCGGAATTTTTAAGATAGTAAGTGAATTAGGAGATGCGAAAGGTGGGTTAGAATTTTCCTTTTTCAGCGAGTCATTCTGATCTTAAACTTTTCGAATTCCCTCGTTGCGGATTGCCAATAATAATCTACGTTAATCACATTTGATGCTCGAGGCCCACTGCCAAGCACATGCAAAAGTTGGCGTAGTTTTTCGTCTTCTCCCTCTGCGACAACCTCTACTGTGCGGTTAAAACGGTTTCGGGTCCAACCGGTTAAATTTAAACGTTTAGCGTTTTCAAGTACGAAATAACGGAAACCGACTCCCTGGACCCGACCGTGCACGGTTGCCTGAATTCGTTTTTGTTCTCCACTCATTTGATCTATTTTCTTACGGGTCATCCTCAAAGTGTGCTTGAAACTAATAGTCTTCTTCCGGAGGCTGTCTCCACTTAATCAATATTAAAGTTAGAGGTGCGCTGATCGAAATCAAAAATACGCTAAACCAGGGTAGCAATTCTTTAAACGCTGACATAATACTACTTTCTTCAAATATCTGTGCGAGCCACTGACGTTCTAGCTGTGTTAAACTGCTTTCGTATACGGCCTGTGTTCCGTTCTCGCATCCCGGTCCAGTGGCATAATTGTCAACCAAATTCCGTAAACCTGCCGGGCCGAATTCTTGGTGTAGATAGCGAGTAAAGGATGTCGCCTCGGCATACGCTAGCCCTGCACCAGCGGCATCAGTGGGGAAAGCAGTACAGAGTTCAACAAGAGGTATAAGGTAATCATTTTCGGCAGCATTTAATAGGTTTTGCCTATAATCTGGATTAGGATACAGTTCAGCAATGGAGGCAATTCCTTCGCTAAACCACAGGGGAATATTCGTATAGCCATCCCCAATAGCCTGGTAAATCATGATATGTGTGATTTCATGGGGTACCTGTCGTTCCATCTCATAGCCTTGCTCAGGCCCAGGCATAAGAGATACCAATGCAACCCCTAATTCGGGATTTGAGTGCCCTGCTATCCATGTTTGTCCAGTCAATTGCATGGCGAATTGCAGATCTGCTGAATTAGCATAGACGTAAATATCCACATCCAGTGGGGCTTGAATTGGAATATAATCCTGTACGGAACTTACTCCGAAGTGAGCGGTATCTAGTACGGCTTGGGCAAAATCCCTATCAAGATGTTGGGAATGAACGGTAAAAGGGGGGTCTTCAATAGTTAACCAATCAAAGCGATTGTCATCGTAGTTGAAATTATAGATTGGGCTTTTTCTCGTGGACCCATTATCAAAGGTAACGTCGAACCAGAACATAACTTTGGTAAATGCTTGTATCGATCCTCCTTGATCCAATTCGTAAACCCCATTTAATAAAAACTCACCATCGAGAGTCGCGGTGGTATAGCGGGTTTCGGTTTGGTTTTCTCCACGGAAAGAGATCGTCACCTCTTGAATTGGTTCTGTTGCAATGATTGAAGCTTCAAAAGCGATATAATCTCCGAATAAATAGTTTACGCTAGGGTTAAAAATCTCGAATGAAGATTGTGCCTTTACAACAGAGCCGTGTATTACCCCAGCGATCGCGATACTTACAAGAGTGAAAAACAAATGAAATTTGCGCAATTTAAGATGCTCCCAAATATGCCAATAAAGGTGTCAGGGTTAGAGGGCTGAAAAGTGTGGTAGTAGTGACAATGGTTGTCACAAATGCAGGTTCAACATCAAATTCTGTTGCTAGAATGATAGTCATTACTGCGCTCGGCATGGAAACTTCTAGTATGCTTGTTTGGCGTGAGACATCCTGATGATTAAAAATAACCGAACTTAAGCCAATAGCAATCAAGGGGCTGGCCACCAAACGCATAAGGTTTGCGAACAATATTGCCAAGGTGTATTTTCCCCATTCGATCCGTTTTAGCTGCATCCCAAGGACTATAAGCATAGCTGGAATCGCGGCATTGGACAACAAATTGATTGTGCGATCAATAGGAATTGGTAGAGTCCAATCAGAATAATTGACCAAGAATGCAACACCAAGTGCATAGACGATCGGAAATTTAAACAACCTTACAACAGCTTGCTTAAGCGTGGTAGTTCCCATCGATGCCACGATTACTCCCAGCGTGTATGCCATTGTGCCCATGGTTACATAAGCGATGCTGGCATAGGCTAAACCAAGTTCTCCAAATGCGAATTCGCTTACAGAAAGACCATAATTACCGGTGTTTGCGATTAGAACCGGGAGCAATATCGCGGCCATTAATCGACGGTCAAATTTCAGCAATCGTCCCACGAGAAGGGTAACAGCTCCGATAGCCACAGTGCAAACAAACATAAACGCCATAATTCGGCCAAAATCAGTGTTTGATATTTTATTGCTAGTTATTAAACGAAAAACCAACGATGGGCTAAAAATATAGAACACAACGCGTGATAAGCTGCGTAAATCAATATCGAATATTTTTCCGAGGAAAAATCCAGTGCCTGCCGTCAGAAATATCGGCAAGATATTATCGAAGAAAATCGCGAGTAAATTTGTCAATCTGGGGATTCTCCGTTTTCGGAGGAATCTATGAAATCTCCAATATCCTGATCTGAGAAATCAAATAAATCAAAACTTTGGATTTCCTCGTTGAACGCTAGGTTTTCTATTGCGCTTTCCAAGAGGTCGATTTCATCCTCATTTTCAGCTGATTCAAGCAAACGTTCTAACCCATCTTGAACACCCTCTCCGGTAATCTCGGAGAGCGCCCAGGCGGCAGCCATACGCACTTCATCATTCTCCTCCTCTTCGAGAAATATGAGCAAGGCGGGTTTGGCATCTTCCAGCCCCAATTCTCCGGCTGCTTTAGCAGCCATGGCGCGAATTTCGGTGTTCGGGTTTTCAACTTTATCTAAGATATACGGTACCCACTCTACACTTGCAGAACGGGACATAGCTAAAAGTGCGCTAACCACCCATTCTTCATCTCCTAGTTCATATGCCTCAATAATATGAGTTTGAATTATACTTCTACTGGAAAAACCCAATGATTCTAAGGCCCGTTTACGCACGCTTGGGTGGTCATCGCTTTCAAGTACATTTATTAAATTTTCTTCAATTGGTTTCCAATGCGCTTCGTCTAGCTCCTCGAGTTCTCCCAAATAGATATAGTGACCCAGGCTGGAAGCAGCTTGGGCGCGAACATTGGTATCCTTGTCATTTTCTAAGAAATCTAAAAAGATGGAGATCAGATCTTTCTCATCGCTGCCCCAAAAAGCGCGAATGCCAAGCGTACGAACCAAAGGATCTTCACCTTGTAGTGCCAGGCGATAAACAGCATCAAACAACAGCAGGTAATTTGATTCCGCCAACATTTCTAGATCTTCCAACAATTTTTGCCGCCGAATTATTGTGATTTTATCCCAAATCGCATTTAATTCTTCAAGATCTCCTCCTCCAAGATCTGAAAGGCGAAACAGAAATCGAGCTTGGAGGGTTTTTTTTTCGTCCAGGAGGGCGTCAAGTAATTCCTGAAACGGAATATCGAGATCGGGCTTCATTATAATTTTTTGCTACTTGGGGAGGTCTATGGGGTTTAGGAAGTCGTTTAAATTGAAGTAGAGGAGGGCGATTAGAAGTACTGCGAATCCAATTAAGTTTATTGCATTTTCATAGACAACTGGAATACGACGGCGTAATACGATCTCGGCTAGGGTGAATAATATTCGGCCTCCGTCCAATGCGGGTATTGGAAGCAAGTTGAGCAGGCCTAAAGAAACAGTAACCGAGGCAAAAAAGGCAAGCGTGTTTACACCGCTTAAGTATTCCGGCGCATCTTGATCGTTTTGGCGCATGGTTGAGTAGATATCGTACATGCCTTTATACCCCACTATACGCCCTTCTTCTGGAGAAATATCGCCACTTATTAATTGGGCGGGGAGGCTGATAAGAGCTGTCATATATTGATAAACGGAACGCGTGCCTGAGGAAAGCGCTCTGACAGGGCTGACAGAAACTATGTGAGGTCCAATTTCAACCCCCATGGCGCCTCTATCTGCCGGGGGATTGCTGCGGGGGATCAGGTTTATACGTATACTTTCTTCGTCGCGTAAAATAGTCAATAAAACGCTCTCGTCTAAATGCTCATTAATAGTCTCAGAAATGATGTTCAAGTCAGTGATTTCTATATCGTTTACATATTGGAAGATATCACCGGGCAGCAAGCCAGCTGCTTCCGCTGGAGAATCCGGATCAATTTCCACGATTACCACCTTATTAAAATTTGGTTCCCCAAGACGGGTGAAAATAATCGCGAAAAGGATAACTCCAACCATTAAATTCATCGCTGGTCCAGAGATGAGCACGAATAATCTCGCCCAAGGACTTGCGGCGCCGAAACCACCTGGAACATCCGGGTCATTCTCGCCTTTTGGTCTCACAAACCCACCTAATGGAATCCAATTCAGGGTGTATGCGACCCCTTTATATTCGAATAGTTTCTTTATCCTAGGGGGAAAACCGATGCCGAACTCCTCGATTTTGATTTTTACGAGGTTTGCAGCGATAAAGTGCCCGAATTCATGGATAATTATTAATAAAGCTATTGCAATGATAAATTGGCCGAATCCTATTACAGCATCAGGAAATATATTCATCGATCACCTATAATCTTTTATAAATTTTGTTGCGTTATTATATCTCGTCATTTGCTTTGATTCCAGGACAGCTTCATTAGAGGTAGTTTAGGAATAAGGACATAAATACCTAAATAATCTGTGCGCGGCCACCAGATCCAGCGGTAATAACCTTTTGCACTCCAGGTATTCCGGATAGTTTTTCCGCAACCTCGGCTCTTATATCATTAGGGCAAAGAACGTGCACATTTGGTCCAGCATCTATTGTATAGCACACTTGCAATCCATCCATTCTCCATGATTGCACCGCTTTAATAATTGAAAGAGTGGCAGCTTCCCAATAGAGCAGGGTGGGATTTGAGGTCATCATTACCGCGTGCATCATATTGCAATCCAATTCCACTACTTCCGCAAATGATTTGAAATCGCGCTCCAAGAGAGATTGCCGGCAAATATCCAGGCGTTCAGGGGCGCTTGCTATACGAGAGGCTTGTAAAGGACTGGTCTCGGCTATTTCATGCCCTTGGGTGGAACCAATCTCTTTGTGATCTTGACTTACAATCGCGATGCAATCCTTCAAATTCCAATGATCTGGCGGCGCGATGGACTCAGCGTAAGATTTATTGTGTGTATCCCCAGTTATCCATTCGGTGAAACCCTCGGGTATAGACCGACAGGCGGAACCAGACCCAGTTCGGGCCAGTCGGGAAAGCTCCCTTTCGGATAATGAAAGCCCTGCTGCTTTGGTCGCTGCCAAACTCAAGGCTGCATATGCCGAAGAAGAAGACGCGATACCAACCCCGGCCGGAAAATTGTTTTCACTCACAATGTGTGCATGGTCTGTGATTCCTGCCAATTCTCTTACACGGTTCATAAATACTGTTATACGTTTTTGGGCATCCAGGTCGGCAGCTTTTCCATTGAGGACTAGATTGTCAGATTTTGCTTCAAGTTTGAACATAACAGTTGTGCGTGTTTCCAGACAGCCCAAATTCATTGAGATTGAACCATTGGATGGTAGTCTGAGTTCGTGATCAATATTACCCCAATATTTAATTAGGGCGATATTAGGGTGTGCCGTAGCGGTGGCTTTTTTTATGGTCATGGGGCTAAGTATTAACCTTTTTGTGCTATTATGGGATGAGTATTATAAATGAAATCATCCCCTTTTGTTGATTGACACTTTCCAATGATCATACATCAACCAGAAATCAAGGTCCAAAATGGCGAAGTGAGGGTATCGGCCCGGGTGGAAATGCAGAAGGAAATCGTAGATTTTCCGGAAAAATTATGGTTTACCTTTCCAGAAGAGAATTCTCCATTTGTCACTGACCGTGCTGATGGTTTTCTGACAAGTTTAATATTTCCGGCGATGTACCTTGGTGTACCTATTGAAGTCAGAGGGGTTGTTTCCCCAAAGCTCGCCTACAATATTGAGACATTCCAGAAGATCCATCACTTGATGCTCCCTAATATATTTCAACCCATGGAAGTCAAATACAATACTCTGTCAGAATTACCCACAAAGGAAGTCCTAGGTGGAGTAGGCACATCTTTTTCAGGAGGCATCGATTCGTCTTATGTTATCTGGAATCATCTCACTAAACCTAAATCAAACCCTCTGGAACAGCTTTCTCACGGACTGTTCATTCATGGATTTGACATCTCCCTCAATGATTCGGAAATATACCAAAGCTTATATCGAAAGTACCTGCAATTTTTTGAACGCTGGGGTTTAACCTTAATTCAAGCAAGATCAAATTATATAGAATTTACCAAGTTTAGGATTAATTGGCTGTTTGCTCATAATGGCTTACAAATTGGCTGCGCTCAAGTTTTAGGGAAATTATTCAATAGATTTATAAAACCTGGTGGAGATGAAATGAGTGAAGGGCATGTCGAAGAGCCTGGTTATCATATCCACTTACTATCTACCGGTTCTATGGATGTGTCGCTGCATTCACCTTATATACTGCGTCTGGATAAGCTTTCCCGCATGGCTGAATGGGAAGATATCCGAGAATATCTATGGGTGTGTTCGAATTTAGAAAAACAAGAGGATGGGAACGCATGTAATGATTGCGCAAAATGTTTAAATACTCTTGTCTATCTGGATTTATTGAAATTACAGCCAGAATTTGTCAATTTCCCAAATCCACTGTCAATTAAATTATTCTTGAAATTTCTTGTAAGGAATTTATATCTATCGGTAGGAATGGGTTATTACAAAGAGCATTTAACGCGATTTGCAAAACTTGCTGGTAGATATGACATCCTTATTGCATTTTGGTTATTCTATATCCCATCAGAAATAATGATAATGTTGAAGTTAAAATTTCTTGGTTTGATCCCAAGAGACTTGAAATATAAAATAAAACAAAGGGTCTACCGCTGAAGTAAAAATATTATTTGGAACTTTTGACTTCAAGATAATGAGACCAAAACCCTCAGAAGTAAAAACATTGTTGCACTAAAAGTTTGAAGCCACATAAATAAACTGTGCCTTCCAAAATGAATTCGGCTTCGGCGGGAACGTAGACATCCACCGTTTTGGCGCGCACGACTTTTACGGGTTCCATCGCGTTAGCAATTTCTAATTCATCTATTCCAATGCTAACCGAGGTCGCGGCTGCTGCCATTACATTCGGTGAGTTCCCAATACAGATTGCTACGTCGACTTCCTTTAGGTCTTGAAGGAAAGTGTCAAAGTTTCTTGAGCGGACAATCCTTACGGCCATTTCAGTTTTTGATATTTGCATACAGCGGTGAAAATCTATGTTCTGACCAAATTTTGGGTGATTAGCGATAAAGATTCCAGAACTGATGTAATTGCCGCCATCGCCTTCGCAATGTCTAAGTACAGGCAGCTGATCCAGATCGGGTTCCATATTTACAACTTCTTGGCAAGCTGGTTGTGATACAACTTCACACTGAGATCTGTTTTCGATGGCATTGGTCAACATCGGGATAATTTTCGAGGTAGGAATTCCAAAATAATCTGCAAAGGATTGCTTAGTACAAGACAAATTCCCTACAACTTGGAAACTGGATTCGTTGACATTCTCAAAAATTGCAGGCGTCGGTTCCAGTTGATTTAGAATGGCTGCGATTTGGTAGGTTTTGGAGACCGGCTCGGAGATCCTGGTAATTTCCGAATTTCCTTCAAGTTTATTAATGTGATTTCGTAATGACATATTATTCAAATTTGGAGCGGATTGTTTAATAAATTATTGGATGAGCTAGCTGGTGGAAGGCTCGCGTGGTAATTTTATTATAGTAAAAATTTTGTGGATAATTGGTTTGCCACTAATTACACAGTTTTTAGGTATTCGCGTATCAATAGGGCTGCAGTAGCTCCTTCTCCAGCTGCGGAGGCAACCTGTTTTGTGCTCCCGGCACGCACGTCTCCTGCAGCGAAAATACCAGGAATACTGGTTTCTAAAGCTGCAGGTTCTCTACCGTCAAAACTAGGCAGGGCATTATCAATGTGCACCAAATCGTGGCCGGTGGTAACAAAACCCCATTGGTTTGTATGTATACCAATATCGCCCAAGACATCGCTATTAGGAATTTGACCGATGAAGATGAATACAGCTGCAGGCTCAATTTCACCTTCGGTGCCCGTTTTATTGTTTTTGGTTCTGATGGATGTGAGCTTTCCTCCGGCTCCAAAAAATTCTATTGCTTCATTATTGAATTGCACATCTATTTTCTTCAAGGAAGAAACCTTGTCTACTAGAATTTTGCTTGCTTTGAGTTCATCACCGCGCACAAGCATCGTTATCCGATCTACAAAATTGAGTAGAAATACGCTTTCCTCAGCGGCGCTATTCCCACCTCCGATTACACCTACATGCTTCCCTTTATAAAATGGACCGTCACACGTGGCGCAGAAGTGAATCCCAGCGCCAATAAAATCGGACTCTCCTGGTATCTCCAAGCGTTTGTAGCGGCTGCCTGTAGCCAGGAGGACTGCTTGGGCTGAGTATTCTTTGCCATCTGCAGATACTACACAAGGGTAATTATTGCTCCTTGATATTTCTACTACATTGGATGCCTGGAGAATTTCTACATCAAATCGTTTAGCCTGTAAACGCATTTGATCGGCGTAATCACTGCCTGAGATCCCTTCCGCGTATCCGGGGACATTGTCTAGCCATTGAGTTGCAGCGGCCTGACCCCCAATAGCAGCGCGTTCGATAACTAGAGTATCGATTCCTTCTCGCGCGGTATACACAGCCGCAGTGAGTCCTGCAGGTCCAGCCCCAATGATAATCAGGCGGTAATGGCTGCGTTCAGCTTTTGTTCTTAAACCTAGCTTTTCTGCCAGTTCGGCATTGGATGGTTCAACTAAAAAAGTGCCGTCAGGAAATACTATTGTCGGGATACTGCGTATACCATCATTCTTTTCGATGACGAATTGTTCCGCAGCCTCGTCTAATTCGATATTGATCCATTTATACGGGATTTGATTTTCGCCAAGAAATTGTTTGCTGCGGCGGCAATCCGGGCACCAATGCGCGCCATATAATATTATTTCGACTTTGTCATTCATAATCTAATCTCAAATGTTTTATGGAGTGAGTTTACCACAGGTGGCTAATTACACCTTAGCTATTAAAACCCGTCAATTCCTCGCTGATTTTCCACAAGCTCTGTGCAGTTATAAGGTTATACGAAACTTTAGACGACTTAACAGGTTTTTTCTTCACAAAATATTTGCCTGATATCCCTGTAACTTCCTCAGAGCATGCGAGGTATATTGAGGTTTCAGCCCCCTTTGCAGCGTTAATTCCTTTGCGAAAAATCAATGGATATAAGAGCTTGACCAAGAAACCATTATTCTTACCAATGTTCGTTTTTGTAAAACCAGGATGCAGCGCATTGACTGTAATTTGAGTTCCTTCTAAACGACGGGCTAGTTCGTAGGTGAATAATATATTAGCGAGTTTCGAGTTTGCATATGCCTGCATTGCGCGATAGGAATTTAGCTCCTCGAGATTTTTTATTTCGAGATTAGCCCTGTAGTGGCCATTAGAGGAGACGTTTACTATGCGGGATGGTGCGCTGCCTTTAATAATGGGTAGAAGTAAATTTGTTAGGAGGAAATAGCTGAGGTGGTTAAGGGCAAATGTAATTTCGATACCATCTTGACTCAGCTTGTGACGCAAGAAGAATGCGCCTGCGTTGTTTACTAAAACATCTAAGTGTTGAAAACGGGTATGGATATCTTGAGCAAGTTTGCGTACCTGAGACTGGATCGACAAATCCGCAATACAAAACTCAACGTTCGGGTTGCTTGTGGCTTGAATTATTTCATCAGTTTTTAATCGAGCCTTTTCGGGATTTCGGGCACAAAGTATCACCGTTGCTCCACGATGGGCCAGTTCTCGTGCGGTGATATATCCAATGCCTGATGTCGCACCGGTTACCAAACATATTTTTCCTTTCACAATTAGCTTATTCTCCTTTTTTGTAGGAACGTAGAATTATCTAGAGATTATACAAAAAGTATTCATAATTCCGCTACATTAAATTGACATAAATAATGAGAGACGTCTGGCTTTAACCAGACGTCTCTATGAGGAGGAGAGATGGAAATTGTAGAAAAAGCTAAAGATTATTGTGTGTTACATTGCAAATTTGAAACTGGAGAAACAAGGCGTTGAATAAGGGTAAAAATATCGATATCGAAGAATGTTGTTTTGAAATGTTCTCTTGAGGGAAGTCTAAATTGTCCGATTCTTAACCATTCTGCGTACAATTGGCTGTTTCCGCATACGCTCTCAAGTAAAAGAGCTTGATAATGTAACACGCTTTGAGGATCCAACCATACGGTCGAGAAATTATTGAGTGACAGTGCGCCACTAAGGTATTGAGTGTAGAGTTCTGCTCCACCAAACATGGTTAAAACTTCGATAGCTCCAAAAGGATCAATGATAATTACTTCATCCCAACTAAAATTCCAATTGTGTAAAATATCTAGATTAGTTGCGCTGACAATGTCTTGCGAATCCATCCAAATGGGTTCGTGAGGGATTGAGTAATCATCTATTACATCTTCAATTGGGCTTGGATAAATCGGTAAGAAAGAGACATTAGAATATACTTCGGGTATGGCAATGAGCCAAATGCCTAAGACTCTGGTTTGAGGAACGTTTACTTGCTCAACGATGATAGCCAAGATATTTAACTGATCTCCGTTTGTGGAGTTGGGGGTAACAATATATTCAGCACCTGGAGTGTTTAATGGATCGGCATTATTTTGAATAAATGCTGACAAGAAGCCTGCTATGAGGAAAATCAAAAAAATGTTTGGTATCTTAATCTTGAGTTTTGATCGCATGGTTTAATAACTTAAAAGAAGATTATTTTGAAAATTATTAATCCCAATAAATATCCGATGAACCAGCCAGATACCGCATAAATAATTTTTTTCCATTTACCGGGGAATGCGTGGAACCTATTTACCGCGGTGTATCCGACCAACATTAATTTCCGGGTTAATTGGGATTCGCTGAGCAGCTGAATTGCGATATTCCAGAAATTATTTTCAAGACGATCCAGGGTGTTTTTTTGAGCCATCGGAGTAATTAGTTTACCGTGAGGTAGAGATGCGTAATATTTTTCCCTTTGCATTGGCAACCACCCTTACAAGCCTGGGCATATTTTTACCACTTGCATTAATCGCAGTACCCCTAAAGGTGAGCTCGAATGTTTCTGGACCGGATACTGACTTAGCCGTTACCCGGGTAACATTTTTTACTCTAGGCTTGTTGCCGGCTACTTCAGGGAAACGCTGGTATACTTTGTTCGAAATTGTATTTAAGGATTTTCTATTCATTTTCATCATCTCCTTTCAGGAATCTAAGCTTTACTCGGGAAACGAACTCGCTTGCGTAAAAAAGCTGGAAGATCCAAATCGTTTGCCGAGTCTGTAAAGACAGGTGTGGGGGCTGATATTGAACGGGGATACTGGGAATTAATTTTTTCAAGTATTCCAACATCTTGTTTTTTTTGTGTAACTAGCGGTTCTGATCCTTGGAGAACGTCCTCTAAAGATTGTGCTCCCAAGCCGGTTATAACTAAGATGACTTGTGCACGATCGTACATGCGTTCATCGTTTGTTATTCCAAATACCATATCAACCTGTTCTCCAGCCATAGATTGAATGTACTCTAATCCTTCCTGGACTTCAAACAAGGAGAGATCTTTACCACCTGTGAAATTGGCAATAATTCCAGCCGCATCACCCAAAGAGACACTTTCGAGAATTGGGTGGTTTAACGCCTGATTGACTGCCGTCATGGCTTTGTCGTCCCCTTGTGCTTGCCCAATTGCCATAAGCGCTCCACCCCCCAACCTCATCATGTGGCGGATGTGTGCAAAATCAACATTGATGAGCCCTGGTTCGGTAACAAGTTCGGCGATGCCCTGCACGGCTTGACGCAGCACATCATCAGCCAACCTGAATGCAACATCCATAGGGAGGTCGCGGGGAGCGACATACAGAAGACGATCATTCGGTATTGCGATCAAGGTGTCAGTGTTTGGGCGCAGCCAGGATAGACCCTCGTTCGCGTTCTGTTGCCGTTTTCCCATCTCAAATGAGAATGGGGTAGTTACGATAGCAATTGTGACAGCTCCAACCGAACGCGCGATGTCGGCGGCCACGGAAATAGCCCCAGTGCCAGTTCCACCACCCATGCCTGCGGTCAGGAATACCATGTCCGCGCCTCTAAGGGCTTCGGCAAGATGTGCGCGGCTTTCTTCTGCTGCCCTGTAGCCAACCTTAGGGTTTCCGCCTGCACCCATCCCGCGGGTTAGGCTGGGACCTAGTTGGATAGTAATAGGGGCTAAGCTGGAATGAAGAGCCTGTCTATCTGTGTTGGCGACGATATATTCCACCCCTTGAACACCGAGTTCGATCATGCGGTTTACGGCGTTCCCGCCTCCGCCTCCCAGGCCAAGAACTTTGAGTGATGGCTGTTTGATTGAAGTGTGGTTGGTAGTGTAATTTTCTTCCATAACTCTCCTCATAATTCTGCTAATTGTGTTGCAATATTTGTGCCATCTCCCTGAATGTGACTCACTTCACATCCGGCTTCTTGGAGATCTATAATTAATTCCTGCGAAAAGGTTTTCTCTCCACCGACAACTGTCACTCGCTGTGCTCCTTTGGCTTCAGAAATTGAATAGCCCACAGTGGGTTGATGTCGCTTGACAAATGGGCGGATGACATCAAGGTGCCAATCTGCTACCCCCCATTCGTAGCTCGGCAGTAAGAGATAATGTTTGATGGAGCGATCGAAAGCTACAGGTGAATTTATTGGAGGAGACTCCCCTACATTTCCTTTCTTTTCTTCTTGAACTGATGAAAATTGATCTGCCATCCAATCTTTCAAGGCTCCTATGATTGGTTTGTTAGTCCCATCTGGTTGATACCAGGCTTCAAATGCGTGGGGGCTATCGGCGTTTGCAGACAAGAGCCAAAAGTTACAAGCCAAGACATTATCTGGCACTTCCTCTACTTCATCACTTACTAGGCGAGAGGCAGGGTTGTCGGCCATCAAGGATGCGATTCTTAAGTTTCGCTCAGCATGACTGTTGAGAAAACTATCGGCTTCTCGGGGATCGATGTCTTCACCCGCTGAGCATCTTATTGCCATGAGGATAATTGGTAATGGTTCACCCAAGACCGCTGCGGAAATTGTTGAGTACCAATCGAATATTCTAAAGCCGCATTGATCTTCTTCTTCAGGCGGGGTATAGTACGGCCTTGCGCCCGGCCACCTCTCTGGGCCACCTGCGCCCCAATTCAGAGGCTTGCTATCAACCCAGGCATATGCTCCCAAGACCAGTTTATCCAACAGTTGCATCTTACCCCTGTTGCTGATTACCTGCAGTGAACTGCGTAAAAATGCTGTATCCCAATAATCTCCTCCTGGCTCTAAAGGTGGGAAAATTGGGGTAACTCCAATATCAATTAATAGATCAGCCAGGGGTAAATATATGTCCAAAAAGCGCTCCACCAGATCACTTTGTGCCCATGACGTACCAGGCCACATCTGACGCAAATTTGGTCTATCGAATAGGCTGATATAATGGATACCCCAATGAGCATAAGCTTCAAGAATAGCTGCAAGTTCATTCGGTTTGGGCGCTGAATCTGGAAGCATTTGAAACTGTAAGATAGGTTCGATGCCGGAGTCAATCAGCCCTCGTACGAACTTCTCTGGAATAGCGCGCGTGAGTGGGGCTTTTAATGTCAACCAGCTAGCCCCAATCGCCTTTAGCTCAGGTAGCCACGCTGCCAAATCCTCATCTCGGAAATGGGTTGTATCGCTGAAATAATGCATACCGAATTTTGTATCTCTAATCGGCTTATGAAAATTTTCCATTCGTTTCTCCAGATTGGTACAATTGGCAGGATGCAAGAGTTATGCCAGTGAGTATGCTTCGGCATGCTATAATCCTGGGTATTGGTCGAAAAATACGGGTATTGTTTGGGATGAGTAAATATATATTTGAGAATTGGTGATGATATTAGTTACCGGTGGAACCGGTTTTATTGGACAAGCTTTGATCCGCCATCTAGTTGAAGATGGCAGGCAAGTCCGCACTCTGATCCGTCCTTCAGCGAAATCTCCGGATTTACCTCGCGGTGTTCCTGTAGAAGTTGCTATTAGCGGTATCTCGGATGAACGCAATTTAAGAGCTGCGATGGTAAACGTGGACACGATCTATCATCTTGTGGGTGGTGAACGACAGGGTGTAAGCGCTGATTTGTTTCAAATTGAAATCGAAGGCACAAAAACATTAGTTGAGGCTGCTCAAGACGCCGGAGTGAAGCGCATCTATTACCTCAGCCATTTTGGTGCTGATAGGGCATCCGCGTATTCGGTGCTCAAAGTAAAAGGAATCGCAGAGCAACTTCTTCGCCAAAGTGGGATTGATTACACAATTTTTAGATCAGGGTTAGTCTTTGGGAAGGGAGATAGTTTTACAACCGCAATTGCTTCTCTTTTGCATTTTTTTCCGTTTATTTTTCCAATACCTGGGGATGGCAAGGCATTAGTCCAACCAATTTGGGTAGAGGATTTGGCTACTTGTTTGGTTTGGTCCTTGGAAAACGAAGATTCTCGCAATCGGGTGTATGAATTGGGTGGTCCTGAGTACTTAAGCATTAGCGAAGTGATTCTTGAGGTGGCGAATAGGGCGGGTGTGAAACGATCTTTAGTGAATATGCATCCTTCGTACATGCGTATTGGTGGAATTATCCTGGAATATTTATTTCCCGAATTACCATTATCGGTATACTGGTTGGATTATCTCGCAGTCAATAGGACTTGTGCGATCGATTCTGTACCCCGCATTTTCGGATTATTGCCCAGCCGGTTTTCAAAACGTATAGAATATTTAGAGGGACCAAACTGGCGTCGGACTATGTGGAGAGGTATTTTTCGGCGGAGCGGCGTACTTAATGGTTGAGAGTAATAAATGATTGATGATATTGGACCTGAACTAAAAATACTGTCGACTCCCGATGAAATGGAAGCTTTGGAAGAGCTTCAACTAACCATTTGGCCAAGTGACGGTAGAGACGTGGTACCCGCGCATATCTTGCTGACTGCGGCGCACAATGGCGGCTGGGTGATCGGGGGCTTTGTAGATGAGAGCTTAGCTGGGTTTGTGTTTGGTTTCATTGGAATGACATCCCTTCCTGGATTGCCCGAGTTTAAACACTGCTCTCATATGTTGGGTGTCCATCCAGATCAACGCGGCACAGGATTGGGTTTTAAACTAAAGCGCGCTCAGTGGCAGCTAGTCCGGAACCAAGGAATCGAATTAATTACCTGGACCTATGACCCTCTTCTGAGTACCAATGCACACCTGAATATCACTAAGCTTGGAGCAATTTGTAATACCTATAAGAGGGAGGTTTACGGTCAAATGCGAGATGGACTGAATGCAGGACTTCCGTCAGATCGCTTTCAGGTTAATTGGTGGGTACATTCTGAGCGCGCTATTATGCGTCTTAGCAGTCGTCCGCGCAGGCGCCTAGATCTAGCCCATTACTTGGATGGGGGCGCGGAGACGATTAATTCGACAACGTTGAACAAAGCAAATCAACCTGTGCCGCCCAAAGAATTTCCTTCTTTGCCTAGAGAAAAAGAGGAGCTTCCATCAATGCTTCTTGTTGAGATTCCGGCTGAATTCCTGGCGATAAAGAACTCGAACCCGGATTTGGCTTTGGAGTGGCGAAACCATTCACGCACGATTTTCGAGGATTTATTTGAGAATGGTTATTTTGTCACTGATTTTGTATTCTTGCCGGGTGTGCATCCACGTAGTTATTATGTTCTTAGCCATGGCGAAAGTACCCTAGGATTCTAAAAATGATAATAGACCGTGTAGATTTACATCATTTACGCATGACCTTGCGAGCGCCATTTGAAACTTCGTTTGGCAGGATTGATGCTCGGGATTGCATTCTCCTGGAAGTTTTTTCTGATGGAGAAATTGGGCTTGGAGAGTGCGCTGCGGACCGCGCTCCGCTTTATACATACGAAAATGTGGACACGGCCTGGCATATACTGAAGAATTTTATTGTTCCTGCGATTTTAGGAAACGAGGTAAAAGATTCTGATGAATTTCAACGCCGAGTTAAATTTGTTCGTGGTCATAATATGGCGAAGGCTGGTTTGGAGATGGGCTGGTGGGATTTACGAGGCAAGCAAAAGGGGAAATCTCTACGAGAACTGTTTGGGGGTGAATATTCTGAGGTTAAAGTTGGTGTGTCAATCGGCATTAAAGAGGATCCACAAGAATTATTGGACGTGGCTGAAAACTATCTTGAGAAGGGATATGAGCGTATCAAGATCAAAATCAAACCAGGCCGCGATGTTGAGGAGACCCGATTACTGCGGAAGGCTTATCCTGGGTTAAAGTTGCAAGTAGATGCTAATTCGGCATACACGCTTGATAACTCAAAGTCTTTAGAAGCGTTAGATGACTTGGAACTGCTTTTGATAGAACAGCCTTTAGCCGAAGATGATCTCTGGGATCACAGTCAATTGCAATCCCGGTTCAAAACACCTATCTGCCTAGATGAGAGTATCCACACTTTGCGCCACGCACGCCAAGCCCTTGATATGAAAGCTTGCCGCATTATTAATATTAAAGCAGGAAGGGTGGGGGGACTAGGTAACGCAATTAGCATCCATGATCTGTGTCTCGGGCAAGGGATTCCTGTATGGTGTGGGGGAATGCTTGAAACTGGAGTTGGAAGAGCCTCAAATCTAGCGCTTGCCAGCCTGCCTGGGTTTGCATTGCCGGGTGATATTTCAGCTTCGGATCGTTATTACCATGAGGATATAATTGATGGGGAGTTTACACTTAATTCCAATAGCACGATCACCGTCCCAAATCTCCAGGGATTGGGGGTAAGTCTGGATAGACCCGCACTGAAACGGGCTACAGTAAAATCACTTTCTCTATCGATCTAAAATTCACCCTGCATCCCCGATTGCATTTATTTCCACCCTAATATATACTGCTTCTAGTTTGTTACTCAAACAAAACTGTGAGCGGCTATGCGGACATATGACATAACATTAACTATCTCGCCAAACATAGTCGTTTGGCCCGAAGATCCACCAGTTAACCTGGAACGCGTCTCAAAGATGGAAGATGGCGCCATTGCGAATGTCTCCCGCATCGCGATGAGCGTGCATACCGGCACACACATTGATGCCCCATTCCATTTTATTGAAGGCGGAGAAACAGTAGAGAACATTTCTTTGCGGTTATTAACCGGTCGGGCTTATGTGCTGCACCTACCCGATGTGGATTTGATCACAACAGAGATTTTGGAGAACGCCAACATCCCGCCTCGAACACGCCGGGTACTTTTTCGTACTCGTAACTCCGAACAGTGGAAAAAAGCCAATAATAAATTCAATAAGGAATATGTCTCGCTCAGTGCGGATGGGGCTGAGTATTTGATTAATCGGGGGGTGAAACTTGTTGGGGTAGATTATCTGTCCGTAGCCCCGTTTAATGATGTAGTCCCAACCCATCAAGCCCTATTGGAAGCAGGCGTCGTTATTGTGGAGGGCTTGAACTTATCAGCAGTATCCCAGGGCCGCTATACGCTTTATTGCCTGCCCCTTAAACTGGCAAATAGTGATGGGGCGCCTGCCCGCGCCATCTTGGTGGGTGTCTAAAGTTCACCTGATTGTTTATACTTTTTCTAATCTTTTAGCAGCAGAGTTCTTCCCCCATCAACCAAAATAGTTTGACCGCGGATCATTTCTGCGGCCGGTGTGCACAGGAATGCAACTACACCTGCAACATCCTCGGTTGTTACCAATCTTCCTACCGGGTTGCTTGATATCAAACGCTCAATTAAGTCTTCTTCTCTCATTTTTGCAAAATGGCTTAACGCTTTAGTTTCAACAATTCCAGGCGATACTGCGTTCACAGCAATGTTCATGGGGGCTAACTCAATTGCTAAATATCTGGTGAGCGCCTCCAAGGCAGCTTTACTGGCCCCTACAACCACATAATCCTCAATAACCCTGGATGAACCCGGGCTCGTAATGCTGACTATAGAACCACCACCACGTTTCTCCATCAACTTTGCGGCTTTTTGGGCGGCGAACAAAAATGACCTGGCGTTGATATTCATGGTCCAATCCCAACCCTTTGGTTTTTGTTGCATGGCTGGTCTATTGTAGCCCGAAGCAGCGTTACTTACAAAAATATCTAAACCGCTGTAATGAGCTTCAATTTCTTCAAATAGTCGGTTTATACCCTCAATATCGCCTACATTCGCCTTGACCAGCAGGGCTTCACGACCCAAAGCTTGAACAGCTTCAACGGTTTCTTCGGCCGGTTTGCGGTTACGGAAGAAATTTATCACTACATCTGCCCCATTTTTAGCAAAATGTATCGCTATGTCTCGCCCGATCCCACGTCCCGAACCGGTAACCAGGGCGATTTTATCTTTGAATGGTTGCATTGATGTTAACAATTACTCCTGGTTTAATCTTTTTTTAATCGAACTTTATTAGCTCTAAAGATTTGCAAAAACCAATCTATTGCAGCAATTATCCCTATAGCATAAAGAATAGAGTTCAAGATTTTGGTAGCGAATAATCTTACGTTATCGCTCACAATTACTCTGTATAACCCTCTGACTCCACCACCGATAGTATCCTCAGCCGGCGGAAATTGGGCCCGGTATTCAACGAAGGCAGATTCTGCACCCTCAATAATTTTATCGATAAGTTCGTTGATGTCACTCAGGAACAAACCGTTAATAATTAACCAAGCACCTCCATAAATCAGAATTGTCAAAAACGCCCAACCAAGAAATACCTTTAACCAATGCCAA
Organism: Chloroflexota bacterium; assembly: GCA_019456165.1. Taxonomy (GTDB): domain Bacteria; phylum Chloroflexota; class Anaerolineae; order Anaerolineales; family UBA11579; genus VRUJ01. Next base: position 141,202 of record VRUJ01000003.1, on the reverse strand, counting down.
GGATTATCTTTCCACCCACTTGGGTTTTCTTCAGGAGTCTTATTTTTATGTTTTATTTCGTCATTGGATTTTTCATCCTGTTTATCTGAGATATTTTCCGCTTCAAAAGTTTTCCATCCAACTTCAGTTTTCCATTCATCGGGCACACCGTTAATGGCATACCCCAACAATCTTTTTGCAAATGGGAGATTGATTTCCTCCAAATTTGTCCAATATTCAGCGTGGTTTTTTGGAGAAGATCGCGAACGAAAATTGCGGGGGCTAGTTCTAAGTGGTCTGATATTATTTGTATTTAGGATTCTCTCGTATCTTATATATGCATCTAAACCGAAGAATTCGGTAATCATGTCTGTAAAATTCCAAAAATTTATCCACATGAATTCATCATGAAAACTCAAAGATTCCTCTTTTTCTTGTGGTACGGGAAACCGTTCGTAATAAATTGGATCGAGCATTCCCCTGGCTTGATTGTAATAATTTAATACGCTGCCAATCGTAATATAAGTGTGAATATTACTACGGAACTGGTCATCAAGGTGGTGATATAAAGTTTCATATGTAATAGGAGTTCCTTGTGAGTGGGCAAATATGTGTATCTTTAGGGGTGTGGAATTCGTCTCGGTCTTATTCTTCCCCAAAAAAAAGACAATGTCATTTTCAATAACGCTGCGTATTCTTTGAGCTTGTTCTGTATCCATGGCGTAAGCGACGACATCCGTTAAATAGCCACCAAGCAATAAATTTAGGACACCAATGATTGAATCTCCGATGCCCCCGAATATCCGCGTCCATTTTAGAAAAATTGCTAAGATCCATAGGATGAAAACGATCGGCAGGCCGAAGAAGATAGAATATCTGTAAAGTATGGGGGATAGATGAAATCTTTTCCAGCCAGGCAGATCTACCTGGCCGATTCCATCGATTTTATTATTTTTAATATCTTTTTTATATAGGTAGTAGTAATCGACGGAACCTGCGTCGCTGTAAAAATCTTTCCGGGAGCCCCAAAAGATGTAACGTGATATGAGCAATGTTACTAGTAGTCCCAAAAGGATCAACAGCCAGATAAAGAATATCTTCGGATATAATATTAGCAATATGATTTTTACAAAAATCATCCATCCAGGCAGACCTGGCAGAGCTTCTAGGTAAGCTTCTTTGTTGCCTCGGTAATTTGATATAAGGAATTTGATCTCAAGCGCAATAGGAATCGCTAGAACTAGCGAAAGGATTATTAAGATTGAGAATTGTAAACGTAGATTGAAGTAATTGGAAGCTAGAGGGGAATCAAGCCATTCAACCATAATGGCATATGGCAAAAAGGCCAAAATGTAAACAATAACATATGTAATGTAATTGCCAAATTTATCCCTTAATTCAGGGCTAGGTGCAGATTCCCCGTCTTGTTTTCGGCTAACCTTTAATTTCTGCGTATTTCTAGAAAAAAATATATCTTGAATTAAGTTTGCTAATGTAAAAGATGCCATGCGCCATTCATTTAGCAAACTCGCAAATGGATTGGCGGGAATGATTTCAGGTTCCCAATAAGATTCTTTTACCCAAATAACACGTTTCGCCCCGCCTCTATCAGAAGCTTTAATTTCAGTGATATGATCATGTTGATCTTTTTCGTGCGGGGAGGGATCTAGACTATTTCGTTCTTGGATTTTCTGTGAGATGGTTGCATTGCCATCCAAGGCTGTAATTGCAGGCCAGAAACCCTTGATAAATAAATTTAAATGCTTGTCTGGTGGCTGGTTGCCTGCACCCTTGACAACAAGGATGACATCTGTGGGGTTCTCGCCTTCTTCAGATGTTGGGTTGGGGTTAGGATTCTTTGTGAGGCTTGGATTGCCTAACTTCGTTTTCTTATTTTCAGCCATTGGAGTTCCTCCTATCGTGACTGGTGAATATTAGGTATTCTAAATCAATTGTATCATGGTTTAAGAGGGTGGTGACAAGATTTAATAGTTTTAAGATATTATCAATTATACTCCCCAGTAAATAAGGTGAGCGACTATACTTGCTAATATTACTTGTATTAAGTTTAAGAATGACAGCGTCAAGATTAGATTTCTACCAACTTCAAACGCTGCATGAACATGAGCCCAAACGGCAGCACCAATCCCTCCAATAATGATACCAATCCATAACGCCCAAATAATTTCTGGCTGAGCCATTAAAACGATGATTAAGCTTAACGGGATTGCTAGAAATGCATCGGCAAAGATATGCCATCCGATGCTGGAAAAGAACCGAGGAGAAGATATTCTCTCGGCGTCTTCTTGTTCCCAAATTTTATTCAATAATCCATGACCAGAATGCGAAAGACCATGTAATACAGAATCAAAACCAATAGTGATAACCATAGCACCCAATGCCGCTAGTATCCAACGCTGAAAAATAATGTCTTCCACTTTTAAACCTCCTCAATAAATACATTTTATCAATACGATTATACTCAATGGTATCCATTTGTCTAATAAATATGTACAATTAAACAAAAAAAGGTGGGTCATTTTGATCTGACCTACCTTTATAAATATTGAATTGATGTAATAATGCGTTATGCTAGTTTTGTAAGTGCCTCTTCCACCGATAAATCACCGCTTTCAACTTTTGTAAGAATTTCTATTCGATCTTTTCTGGGTTTGCGGTCAGGATATGGAATAGTTGCGATATCTCCTTCCGAAGCAAGTAGGATCAGATTGCCCGAAACGCTCTCCATTTTTACCAAGCTGCCCCCGCCATTAATTTCTGTTGTGGTTTTACCTGCCCTGGATGAATAGCTTTGAGTGGGCAGAGATGTTTTGAATCTTCCGCTGAGGCTTCTGGTGGAAACTGTGCATTTGGCTTCTGGCCCGACGATCAGTGTGACCTCTCCTGAAACCGATTTTAATTCAAAAGGTCCTTGATTCACGGGCGTTTCCACAAAAGTATTGTCGCTAACTGTCGAAATTATCAAAGTGGGGAAATTGCATTGGCGGAAATCGATTTTACCAGAAACCGAATCGATCTCAGTTTCGCTATCAAGTTCCTGGCCGTTGATCACTCCGCTTATAGTTCCAGCATCTAGTTTTCCACTTAGTTCTTGTAAGTTTAAAGGTCCACTGATTGTTTTTAGCTTTAATATTCCTTTGAGCTGAGATAGCGTCGCAGAACTGGAGATATTTTTAACGGAAATTTCGCAATCTTGAGGAGTTTTGATTACAAAATCAACCTTGCAGGGTTTATTGAATTTTGTGAAAATATCAAATAAACCGTTTTCCTCAGATATCACGCGTGCACAAACAGTCCCATCATTATTTTGTTCTAAAATAATTTCGGTCTTCGCGTTATTTCCAGTGTTTAAATGTTTGGTAGCGGTTATCTTTATCAGATTTTCATCCCCCGGGCGAATATCAACCGTCCCACGAATGTTTTCGACTTTTAACAGGGCATGTGTCTCTACTTGATAAGTCTTTTCAATAGTTTCTTCAGACATTTTTTTGCTCCGAATCACTCAATAAAAATTTCCACGCGTTCGCCGTCTTCTTCGTCTTCAATATCGACGATTTTCCCAACCATTCCACTACGGATGGCTTCGGATATGTCCTCGATACCCATGGATGGCACAAAATTGGATGCGATATTCAGGCCTGCGTCTACTAAACCCAATGGCAGATTCACGCTTACTTTTGTTTTTCCAGTAAACTTGTCGGTAACTCGAACACGGATATACCGCGGATCGAACTTGCCTGTGGAATGGCGGCTTTGTTGGCTACCCTCATTGAGTGCGGAGAGCAATTTAGCCCCATCCTCAGGACTGATCTTTTCGTCCTGAATCATTTGAAGGATTTTTAAACGTTCTTCGCTGCTTGTCATCATCATAATAAAACTCCTTAATTTCAACCGATAAAGACTTCTACCTCTTCGCCATCTTCATCGTCTTCTATTTGCACATAAAATGGCGTGTCGCCGGAATGTTTCTCTAAACCTAGAATAAGCTCATCCAGGGCCGTTCTTTCTAAATTGGGAATGAAACGCCCAAAATTTCGAAGGAGCCATGCTGAAGATTTAAGCGGCAGTGGAAAGCTTATGGCAATGTTTTGCGGACTCTCCCCTGGAGCTTGTTTGATACGCACATGCAACCAACGCGAGCTGCGGCTTGTACTGCCAATTAGTATCAAGAGGATTCCAAGCGACATAGGCGCCCATGAACAGTAGAACCAAAAGTTTAGCCCTGTAGAAGATTGGTAGGCGGAGTTCATCCACAGGCCAGAAAGTATGACAACACCAATTCCGAACCAGGATGGCAGCATCCACCAGCGCTGCCATCTATTAAATGATTCCGGGTCTATTCTTGGAGGCTGCCCACTAAACCCGCTTCCATCCGAGTCTGGTAGAATGAAATCGGGTGGTTCCAGAGCCATTAATTTTTGTGCGCCTTCTTCGGGGGTAATAATTCCCTCCTCAATCATATTGAGAATTTGCATCTGTTCATTCGGTTCTTGCTCCAGTGAGTTTTCGCCATTGGAAAGATCTTCTAGTAATTGGGCACCCTCATCCGGATTAATTTCTCCAGTTTCTATCATCTTTAGGATGCGCATGCGATCATTATTTGTGCTCATCATAATTCCTCGTCACCTTATGATAATAAATTTGAAAGGGATCTATTCTTCCTTTGGTTTTTTTGACTTCTTTCCACTCTTTGATTTCTTTGCACTCTTTGATTTCTTTGACTTTTTTGTTTTAGGGGAACTCGTATCGTCTTCTTCCGAAATATCTTCAGCTGAAAATGTTTCACTCAGATCTGCCAAAGCTTCAAGATCTGCCATATCTGGTTGATCAGGAATTTCAACAAATACTTCTGGGGATGCTGGAGAATGCCCCTCTAGCGCTGCCAAAATCTTTTCAGCATCATCAACCGTGAGCTTTTTATCCTGGATCATTTGTAGAACCATCTGACGCTCTTCGTCGGAAACTGGATCAGATGGTCGGGTAGAACTGAAGGACCTGTTGTAATGCCGAGAGCGGCGGGCCTCGCGCCTAATACGTTTACCGGCATGTTTTTCGGTTTTGCGCACAGCCTTCCTGCGGGCCGCAGCCATTTTACGTTCCAAGCGCTTTTGAGTAGATGCAACTTTTCGCTCGGCGCGCCGAGCTGCAGCTTCTGCCCTGGCTGTTGCCCCAGCCGCTATTCCAGATGAAAGGTTGGATAACTTCTCATTAAGCATTTCAATTTGGGCTTCGATTTGACCGCTCACTTGATCCGTAATTTCATCGGCTAACTTGGAGAAACCCTCATTAAATTCAAACTCAAAATGCGCACCAATTTCATCTGTGTCTGATTGGGTTTTGAGGTTAATGGTGCCTTGAGCATCCAATATGATGTCGCTTTCACCATGACTAAGGATAAGTTCATGATTATTGGATCTTATGGTTTCTGAACCTCCAGGGATTTTGATATTGATCAATCCCTGTTCACTCCTGAGGCGAACTTCAGCGCTGGCGAATTCCGGTAATTTGCAAGTGATATTACCCTGTGTATGTACTTTTATGTTTGCTTCGGGTTCGGGATCGAGCCAAAGGTCTGCCCCGCCATTAACACTCGCGGATAGGTCTGCGCCTACTTCGCGTAACTTAAGGTTTCCTTGGATCGTCTCGAGTGAAATGTTTCCAGTAACATCGCGTATATCTGCACTGCCTTGAACCGACTCTACCATCAAATCGCCTTCAACTTGCCGAGCGCTAAAATGGCCATTAACATTCTCGATTTCTGTCGTTCCCACGTCTTTGAGATACAAATCGTCAGCAATATTATCTATCTTCAGTGTGCCTTCCAAAAACTTGACGTAAGTTTCTCCAGCAACATTTTCAATTACGAGAACGCTTTCTTGTGGAACTCGAATGAAACAATCGCGATCGCAGCTCAACGTAACGGTGTCTTTTTTCTGTTCACTTGTAATACTATTTTTGCGGTCTGCATCTACTCTTACAATAGGATCATCCCAGCCCTTAATGCGAAGGCTACCCGATATATTTTCTATAACGATTTTTGGGCTGTCCGAAGTATCAAAGCTCGCTCTTTCCATAATTATTAAACCTCTGTCTCACGGATTAATCGCATTGCTTCTTCGTAAGATATGCGGCCTTGTTCGAGATCCTCAAGTATTTTCCTGCGCTCTTCTTCATCAGGGCCGGATTGATCGTCGGCACCTGGTTCATAGCCGAGGGCGCGGATCACTTCGTGAAGTCTATTGCGGATGGTAGGGTAGGATAAACTAAGTTCATCCTCGAGACGGGTGATTTTTCCTTCATGTCTAACGAAGAGTTCAACGAACTCCATTTGGATTGGATTGAGTTGTGAAAAAGGACCGCTTAAGAATCTACCTTCGATTTGTGTGTCGCATTCCCGGCAGGTAAGCCTGGTGGCGATTAGTTCATGATTGCAAACTGGACATTCGTGTAATATTGGGTACATGTGATAGTCTACCTTTAATTAGTACTCCAAATTAATATTGGATGCTAAATAGTTACTGGTTTGATCAGTTTTACGATCAAGCCACTCACCAATATTGATGAATAGCTTGCCAACAGATATTAATATTCGTGAAAGTAACCGATTTTGCCCCTTGGGATGATCTTTAGGAATGGATGGGGTATCAAACATATTTTTTGATTCATGCCCAGAAAATTCGGTTTTTGACGTTATTTAAGCTCGTAATACGAAATATTAATAATGACTTCACTAAACTGCCATTATTATACTGAAATATTCAAATATGTCAAGAAGAAGCTTGAGGAATAATGAAACAAATATAAGAATTATTGAAACATATATCAATAATTATGATTAAATCCCGCATTTTTGATTATTTTACGTCAATAATTGTAATTAGAAGTTATAAATACTCTTAGAAAATCGCGACAACACATCCTGCTACTTGATTTTCATTATTTTCAACGATAATTTGGGTGCCATCTTTGAAGAATGGACGCTTTATGATTGCCAAGCCGATCAAACCAAAACGAGGAGAATTGACGAAGGATGTGATTTCTCCTACCTTTTTGCTGTTTACAAGAACTGTCGCGCCAGAATAAACATTACCATTTAGCTTTACTCTAACTAATTGTTTTGTGATTTTGTCATAATTGATTTGGCGTGCAATTACTTCTTGTCCGGTATAACATCCTTTAGTAGTAGAGATAGCATGCTCGAGATTTGTTTCCAATGGTGTGTATTGCTCAGTTAGTTCGTGACCGACCGTCGGCAGCCCCGCTTCGATGCGCAGGATTTCGAAACTTTCTTCGGAAAGTTCCACTGCATCAAAACTCTCTAACATTTTAACCAGTAGATGTTTTTGCTCGACCGGTATTAATAATTGAAATCCCGAATCTGAGGTTAGACCAACTCGACCAATAATCGTGATTGACATCTTGTCAACCTTCAAGTTAATAATTTCGTCTTTTGAAGGTGGCGAAGGGATTCCAATCTCTTGCAAGATTTCAATTGATTTTGGGCCGTCAAAAATGAATTGGGAGAATTCATGCGAAGCTTGTTCAATTACCACCTTGTCCATAAAAAATATTTTACTTTTTAGAAAATCGAATGTGGTATTGCCTCTACCAGGCAGTGGAATTATACCGATGTGATTCTCCTTATCAATGAGTTGGATCACATCAAGTATTCGAGCTGAAGGTGAGGTAAGCACAGTGATAATGCTTCTGGAAGGCGACAAAAGATTTATGTCATTGGTCGTCTGGCGCTGCAAGAAATCCTTGCGATCATCACCAGAGATGCGCAGGAATGCTGCGTCCTTCACGAAGAAGAAAACTGCTTGATTAATAGCAGCTTGATAATCAGTAAGCAATGTGGGCGCTGAAATAGCCATAAATCAGTTGTGAGAACATATTATTAATTTTGTATATTATACCGTGTTAAAGAGTATAGGTATAAATTATCTGTCCTTAAATTATTAAAAGTGGGTTCTTCTTCATACTTAAGCAAATTAATAATAACAAACAAGGAGCTAATTCTTTCATATCCTTACTTGCTTAGCCGATTTTTTAGGCCGGTTGACCAACCAAACTCCATATAAGATAATACCTCCGCCCAGGATAGTGCCGGTAAAAACTTTCTCATTGAGTAGGAGGCTAGCCGCGATAATGGTCACGAGGGGTTCGAGATAAAGAAATGCTCCAACTTGTGTTGCCTTGAGAATTTGCAGTGCATCATACCAAAATATATATGCCATTCCAGTGGAGAAGATACCCAGAAAACTTATCGCTAGCCATCCTTTGACTGAGAGTTGAAAGATCTCTACGAAACCAGACTGGTAGGAGAATTGTACGCTGGTAAATAACCAGCCCATAGTCATAACATAAAACATCATTTGGGTAGCGGGATGCTTTTGAAGACCACGGCGGGAAAGCACGGAGAATATTGCCCAATTTGGGGCGCTAAGAAGAATTAACATGTCTCCTGATGTTCCAATTTGCCCCTTTGTAATCGAGGCAAGATCACCTTTGGAAACTACCAGCAACACTCCTATGCTGGCTAAACCTATCCCGAAAAATATTCTACTTGTCAGTTTTTCCCCCAAAACCAACCAGCCAAGTAAAGCTATAAAAATTGGGGTGCTTGCAACAATCCACGCAGTTGTTGTCGCTTCGGAGGTAACCAAGCCGGTTGATTGCAACCATTGATGGAATGTAATGCCTATTGCACCGAGAAGGGAAAAATAACCGATTTCTTCTGGTTTTGGAAAAGTTAATAATCCCCGTAGAAAAGTGACAATCCCAAGGATAGCTACACCAATCGCGAACCTCAGCCAAACAACTGTTGTTGGTGAAACATTTTGAAGGGCAATCTTGGTGGCGATAAAAGACCCACCCCAAGCAATAACTGAGAAGACGGCTTTAGCATAAGCGACTTTTTCAGTACGTAGCAAAGTTATCCACCGGGCATATTTCTTGTATCATTTGTCGCTGCCTTCATGTTTTATTACCTGATTTGCTCCATCTACCAAGATGGTTTATTTATAATTGTATTAACCGAAATGACATTTTAGCATATCTTACTTTATTAGTTCGGAAAATTGTATTAGGTGGATTAACTAGAGAAAGGTTATTATATTGCTCGATTTAAGGTAAAATCCTACCAGCAGCTTGCGTCAAAAAGTACAGAAAGGACAGATCAATGCTGGAATTCTTTCAAAGAATAATTGTTGAGGAAATTTTATGGAATTAAATGTTAATAAATCGAATAACGGTTCGGGGGCTGAAGTACACACCAACATGCTTATCATCGGCGCAGGACCAGCTGGGTTAGCTGCCGGCCTGTACGCGGCACGCGCGGAACTTGAGCCGGTTATTTTAACTGGTATGACAGTTGGGGGACAAGTGGCAATCACCCATGTTATAGAGAACTATCCTGGTTTTCCTGAAGGATTACCGGGCCCAGAATTAGGTGAATTGTTCAAAACCCAGGCTGAGCGCTTTGGGGCTAGGGTTGTTTATGATACAGCTACGGAGGTAGACTTTTCAGTAAGACCCTACCGGATTAAAACGTATAATGGCACCTATACCGCAGATGTGGTGATAATTACAACTGGGGCGACTCCCAGATACTTGGGCGTACCAGGTGAAGAAGATTTTACAGGACGCGGTGTATCGTATTGTGGTACTTGTGATGGGTTTTTCTTCAAGGGCAAGGAAGTTGTGGTCGTTGGCGGGGGTGACAGCGCTTTGGAAGAAGGTATTTTCCTCACCAGGTATGCGGATAAGGTTACAGTAGTCCACAGGCGAGACGAGCTGCGCGCAAGTCCGATTTTGCAAAAACGGGCCTTAGATAATACGAAAATGAATTTTATTTGGGATACTATTATAGATTCAATTGAGGGGGATGAAACCGTATCAAACGTAAAACTGAAGAACAAGAAATCAGGCGAGGAAAGCCAATATGAAACTGATGGGGTTTTTATCTTCATTGGACACACACCGAACTCTCAGATGTTTGTAGACCAACTTGAAATGGATGAAGCTGGCTACCTGGTAGTCAATAAATTTATGGAAACCAATGTTTCCGGAGTTTATGCTGCTGGCGAGATTGCTGATCCGAACTTTCGGCAAGTTATTACCTCAGCAGGGATGGGGGCCAGCGCCGCAATTCAGGCGATTCGCTATCTTCAGGAAAAGGGATAAGAGACAATAAGAGATTGATTATGCTCCCCAGAAAGATCTTTTGGGGAGCATTTTTTATAGGATATTATTTTATTTATTCAGAGGGGACATTTGTCCATGAAATTATGGGATACCATGCTCTATCTAACAACTTGATTTGTTGGTATCCTTGTAGTGAAATTGATTTTCTAGAAATTAATTAGTATATTTGTTAAGGTTTATTAAAAAACCCAGCTATAATATATTTTGGAGATTAACAAAAATTCAAATCTATATAACAAGGAGGCAATCATGCCCAATAAAGTTTCTATCATCGGGGCGGGAATGACCGGATCAACATCCGCGCATTGGATTGCGCAGCAGGAGATAGCTGATGTTGTTTTGGTTGATATAGTTGAAGGTATGCCACAAGGAAAGGCGCTTGATTTGCAGGAGGCGATGCCCGTAATCGGAAAAGATGTCTCAATTGTTGGCAGCAATGACTATGAAGAAACCAAAGGTTCTGACATTATCGTAATTACAGCTGGACTACCCAGGAAACCTGGGATGAGTCGAGACGATCTTTTGTCCACGAATTCGGCGATTGTTAAGGAGGCGACTGAGCAAACACTTAGGCTTTCTCCTGATGCAATTTACATCATTTTGACCAATCCCCTAGACGTAATGTGTATGGTGGCAATGAAAGCGGGCAATTTGCCCAGAGAACGTATCATCGGACAAGCCGGGATTCTTGATTCTGCGCGCATGCGAGCCTTTGTGGCTATGGAATTGGAAGTCAGTGTGGAGAACATTAATTGCTACGTTTTGGGTGGTCATGGGGACAGTATGGTTCCACTTACTCGCCACTCAAATGTTGCTGGAGTACCTCTTAACAAGATGCTTTCAGCCGAAAGGCTCGAAGCCATTGTTGAGCGAACTCGGAAAGGGGGCGGAGAGATTGTGGCGCTCCTAAAAAAGGGAAGCGCCTATTATGCGCCTGCTGCAGCTATTGCACAGATGGTGGAAGCAATCTTGAAAAACAAACACTTAATTGTCCCTGTCTCAGTTTACCTTCAAGGAGAATATGGACACACGGATTTCTTCTTCGGCGTTCCAGCTCAGCTTGGCAGGGATGGACTTGAAAAAGTTATCGAATATGATCTAAATGAAGAAGAAATGGAAAGCCTTAATAAATCAGCTTCGCATGTAACCGAAGTGGTTGAGCAGGCAAAAATTTAGGAAATTGAAAACTATTACTAAATTAGAAAAAGGATTTGCCAATGGCCAAAAATAACGAAACTTTAACCATTATTGATAACCGCACTGGAAAAGAATATGAAATTCCTATCTGGGAAGATACTATTCGTGCTATGGATCTACGCCAGATCAAAGTGAATGAAGATGATTTTGGTATGATGAGTTATGATCCAGCTTACAAGAATACCGCTAACACAAAAAGTACGATCACATTAGTGGATGGGGAAAAGGGGATCCTGCGTTACCGTGGATACCCGATAGATCAACTCGCTCAAAATAGCAATACGTTAGAGACTGCTTATTTGGTGTTATTCGGCGAGTTACCAAATGAAAAAGAATTGGATCAATGGGTCTACGATATTATGCATCATACGATCCTGCATGAAAGTTTGAAATCCTTGATGCATGCATTCAGATACGATGCACATCCCATGGGTATGTTCATTTCAACTGTGGCAGCCCTTTCAACATTTTACCCAGGTGCAAAGAAGATTGATAATCCAGAAAAAAGATTGCTTCAAATTCAAAGGCTTATCGCTAAGGTTCCAACCATTGCAGCTTTTTCATATCGCCACAGTGTGGGTTTGCCATATGCTTACCCGGATAATGACTTGAGCTACGCCGGTAATTTTTTGAATATGATGTATAAAATGACCGAAATGAAATATAAACCACATCCGGCGTTGGAAAAAGCCCTGGATGTATTATTCATCTTGCATATGGATCACGAACAAAATTGTGGAACAGCAGCAATGCGTGGAATCGGTTCAAGTCAGGTAGATCCATATTCTGCCATGGCAGGGGCTGCCGCTGCACTCTATGGTCCGCTGCATGGGGGAGCAAACGAAAGAGTCTTATCTATGCTGAGTAAAATCGGGAGCAAAGATAACATTCCAGATTTTATCGAGAGTGTCAAAAATGGAGAACAGCGTCTTATGGGTTTCGGCCACCGGGTATACAAGAATTACGATCCTCGAGCCAAGATCATCAAAGGTGTCGCAGATGATGTATTTAAAGTCACCGGACGCAACCCAATGTTAGATATTGCAATAGAATTAGAGGGAATTGCATTAGAAGACGAATACTTTGTTTCAAGGAAACTTTACCCCAATGTCGACTTTTATTCTGGGATCATCTACCAGGCTATGGGCTTGCCGATTTCTATGTTCCCAGTTATGTTTGCTTTACCTCGAACAGTAGGTTGGTTGGCTCAGTGGCAAGAAATGCTGACTGACGATGAGCAAAAGATCGCCCGACCTCGCCAGGTTTATTTGGGTGAAGGTGAACGCGATTTTGTACCGATGAACAAACGCTAATTGCATCAATTCATCCTGCAAACAAATTAAAACAGGCTCTTGAATTTTATCAAGAGCCTGTTTTTGCATTAATTGCGTGTTTTAATTTATGGCAAAGGAGTCCCCTCAGGCGCGCCGCCAGACCAAATGAAGATACGTGTAATGCTTGGCGGTCCGCCAGGAGTATAGATTGGATTGCCATCTTCATCTATACCAATCTGGGCCACTGGAATAACTGACCAACGGAATGCGTGGGGACTGCTTCCGGTTGGCCGCAGAGAGGTTGGTACAATCGCTCTTGTATCGGTGACTTCTAATACAAGTGAAGTGTTTCCACCATCAGTCAGGTCCACGATGGTTACTTGATAGGACTCGTTTTCTCGAAGGGTTCCAACGGAAGACCATTGCAAAACGACGGTGTCCTCTGCTAACGTAAAAGCTTCGCCGTCTAATGGCAAGAGCAATTGCGGCGCAGAATATGGAGGTGCTGGAGATGGCGTAACAGTGCCTGAACCAGGAATATACACTCTTTCACATAACGGGATGATCAGCCTTTGATCCAGAAAAACCGTGTCGGTAGTAAGGCCATTCCATTCCATAATCGCTTGCATTGGAATTCCATAAACTGTCGCAATCATACTCAGAGTATCATTCTCAGTAACAATATAAAGTTCTTGGGGGCAGGCGGTGACAGTAAGTTCTAATCCGGTAAAAGTTGCTGTAGCCAGGGGTGTTAGCGTTGGGGTTGGGTGGGGGATTACCAAGGTTTGTCCGACAAATAATGTGCAGTTAGCATCCAGGTTATTTGTAATGATTATGCTTTGAACAGATATGTTGAAGAGGTTACCAATCGGAGTGCAGGTATCACCTAATTGAACTGTGTATGCCAGGGGTGTAAAAGATGGCTGCGGGGTTAGTGTAAGAGTCGGAGTCATTGGAGTGTTGGTGGGTGAGGGAGTTGGGGTCAGCGTCTCGGTTGCCTCCAGCTCAGGGGTAGCTATGTTGCCCGATTGCTGTAAACCATAATAGGATAATGCCCCTCCGGATATCGTGCAAATGGCCAATAAAAATAAAACGATCGGTAAACTAAGGGTTATTGCTGGCATGCGGCTGCCGTGTATCACTTTCTGAGGTTTAGTTTGTCCTTTTTGGGGAGATAATTCAGTCCCGCAAACCAAGCAGCGTGCAGCACCCTCGCTGATACGAGTACCGCATGTCGGACATAGTTTCGTAGAAGAATTTTCAGTAGTCATAAGCAGCGGAGATTATACCAGCCTTCAGGAAAAGAAATATTATATTTAAGAATCATTCAATGAGGGTAAATTGTGAAGAAATAAGGTGAATTAATCTGGTTAACAATCAAATATACAGTTCAATAATTGGGAATGATAAGGCAAATGAAAAAATAGATTATCTATCCCTCTCGCTCAACATTTTTACCAAGGAAATAATGGCCGTCAATCCTTCTTCCTGAGGATCTGCATTTACTAATTTTTCCAACGCTTGTTCAGTAAGTCTTCGAGCTGTAACTTGTGCGTAGTCTCGAGCGCCTTCGGCTTCCAAAAGGGCAGCCAGTGATGGGACGTCCGCAGCAGTGATATATTTTTGGCTCCACCTTGTGGCGAATTCCCCATTTTGTTCTAATGCATATAAAACAGGTAGGGATTTTTTTCCTGTTAACAAATCGCTTTCAGCTGATTTACCTGTAAGAGAAGCGTTTCCCCAAATACCTAACAAATCGTCGTATATCTGGAAGGCAAAACCTAAATATTCTCCAAATTCACGGTAGGCTGAAACAATTTTGTCGTTTACTCCAGCAATAAGAGCCCCAAGTTCTGAACAGGCCGCGATTAGCGATGCTGTCTTTCCCCTTACCATGGGCCAATATGAATCGGTCGTGAGGTTTCCCTTTGATTCATATGCCAAATCTAAATATTGTCCCTGGGTAAGAGTAAGGCATGCAATCCTTAAAACCCTCGCTATCTTAATTTCAGTTTCTGGTGTAACAAAATTATGCAAAGGGTGAAGCGCAAGATGTGCCAGCGCGAACATAGAATCGCCAGCATTGATGGCTTGTGGAATCCCCCATTTTTTCCAAAGGGTTGACCGTCCACGCCTTAAAGGGCTGTTATCCTGAATATCATCATGAATAAGAGAAAAATTATGTACCAGCTCGACTGCAGCTGCCGCGGGTAAAGCCAGCTTCCAGTCTCCTCCCGAGGCAACATTAGAAAGCAGTACGAGCATTGGGCGAATCCGTTTTCCCCTCGCTTTTGCACCGGGCTTTTTACCTTCCCATCCAAGGTGGTAAGCTAACATTTGATGGAGTTCTTCTAGCCCAACATCGTTAGCATTTCCAACACACAATTTTAACTCCTCCTCGATGTATGGCAGCATTTCATCGGTATAGCGCTGTAATTGCATTAAATCTGCTCTCGTTGAATTAATAGATATGTTCAATATATTTATATTAACTAATTAATACCACAGAATTACTTTTTTATTAGTGGGGTTTGTTGTAGCTGTTGCAAATTTGGGATTCCACTTGCAAACATACAAATTTGAATTTCTTTGGAAATATTATAAATAGTTTGGATGGTTGTTTCTACCGAATCCACGGCTGCTTTAAGAAAGGGCCCCGCCATGCCTCCAAGCGTTGCCCCGAGGGCGATGCATTTTGCTACATCAAGACCGTTCCTTAATCCCCCGGAAGCAAATATCATCATATCTGGAGAAGATTCCCGAACATTGACGATTGATTCAGCGGTTGGTATACCCCAACCCAGGAAAGACTTTGCAATCGCGGCTTGATTCTTATCATTTGCCCGGTACATTTCTACTTGGGACCAAGATGTTCCACCTGCACCTGCGATATCAATCGCTGAGATACCTGCATCGGTAAGCTGTAGAGCGGCGCGCTTGGAGAATCCCCAACCAACCTCTTTGGCTATCACAGGAACCGTTAGAGTCTCGCAAACTACAGAAATCTTTTTCAATAAACCGCTAAAACGAGTATCACCTTCTGGTTGAAGTGCTTCTTGAAGGGGGTTTAGATGAAGAATGAGCGCATCTGCTTCCACCATATCGACTGCTCGTTGGCAGTGATCTGCACTATATCCATAATTCAATTGGACTGCTCCGAGATTGGCGAATAATAGAATATCTGGAGCTTCTTGGCGTACTTGGAAAGTAAACTCTAAAGTATTATCCTCAACTGCGGCCCTTTGGGAGCCCAAACCCAAGGCGATACCTGTTTCTTGAGCTGCCGCGGCTAAAGTGTGATTGATCTTATGGGCTTCCGGAGTACCTCCAGTCATCGACGAGATTATCAATGGAGCTATTAATTTACGGAAAAATACTTCAAGGGAAAGGTCAATTGATTCTAGATCAATCTCTGGAAGTGCCTCATGGTTAAAATAATATTGTTCCAATCCAGTTGTGATCCCAGATTCCACATTTTCCTCTAGGTTAATTTGGATGTGGTCTGATTTTCTTGAACTAGTCTGCGTAACTTTTGGCATCTATGGGTGTTCCTGTCAAATGAGGTTATCTTACCAGCCTGATAATGCACTGTCAACATATGCTTGACAGCCGCATCATTAGGAGTACAATTGCAAAATTAATTTGAATCATTCAAGGAGGCCCCAAAATATGGGAGACACATTATCCGAAATAAAAGAAATTATTATAGATCTACTTGGTGTAGATGCAGACAAAATTACAGCAGAAGCCCGTTTCAGAGAGGATCTAGAAGCAGACTCTCTTGATATCGTTGAATTGATTATGGCATTTGAAGATAAGTTTGGTAATGAAATTTCTGATGAAGACGCTCAGAAAATCACTACAGTTGGTGAAGCAGCTAAATATATCGAAGGCAGCATGTAAAGAATTCCCTTTATCATTCTCAATATATGTATGTAATCTAAACATAAATGCACAGGTTCTCCTGTGCTCTTTGATATGCTCCACATCTCTCATTATCAATGTTCTTGTCGCTAAGAAACTAAACACCACAACTATTTTCTGATTATTGTGGTGGATTAATTTTTTAGCAGCTCAGCAATTTCTTCTGGATGAGATGCGACCACCACACCTGCATCTTCAAGGGCTTTGATTTTTCCAACTGCGGTGCCTGCGCCACCTTCGACAATTGCTCCTGCGTGCCCCATTCTTTTTCCGGGTGGGGCGGTTTTACCTGCGATAAACCCCACAACTGGTTTGGTCATCTGTGAACTAATGTAATCGGCAGCTTTTTCTTCATCCGTTCCCCCAATTTCGCCAATCATGACAACTTTATCCGTTTGGGGGTCACCTTCAAATAATGCCAGGGCATCAATAAAGTTTGTCCCGTTAATTGGATCACCGCCGATTCCAACACATGTACTTGCACCCAAACCAAGTTGTTTGAGTGCATAGAGAACTTCATAAGTTAGCGTTCCGGATCTTGAAACTACACCTATAGCTCCGGGAATAGCAATGTCTCCTGGAATAATGCCGACTTTTGCTTCGCCAGGAGTGAGTAATCCCGGGCAATTCGGGCCAATAAGTCTGACTGCTTTTTGGTCAAGGTAATTTCTCACGCGCATCATATCTTGCACGGGGATATGTTCTGTAAGGCAAATGATCAACTGCAAACCAGCATCTGCAGCTTCGAGGATTGCATCAGAAGCGAATCGCGCTGGGACGAATATTATGCTCGTGTTGGCGCCGGTGGCTTCAACAGCGATTTTAACCGAATCGAAAACGGGTACTTTCCCATCTAACACCCATTCGCCTCCTTTACCCGGGCGGGTGCCAGCAACTACAGAAGTGCCATATTCCAACATTTGCCCTGTATGAAATAAGCCTTCACGACCAGTGATACCCTGGACAACCAAACGTGTGTCTTTGTCCACAAAGATGCTCATGTTTTTAAACTTCCTCAATAACTCTGGTTGAAGCCTCGACAGCTTTTTGTGCAGCTTGTGCCAGGGTTTCTGCAGTAATCATATTCGCGTTTGCAAGTAATTCTCGTCCCTCTTCAGCGTTAGTGCCTACCAAACGAATCACCATAGGTATTTCAGGCTTTATTTCTTCCAAGGCTTTCAGAATACCGCGGGCAACTTCGTCTCCCCGTGTGATTCCGCCAAAGATATTAAACAGGATCGATTTTACATTTTTGTCTTTAAGAATGATCCTTAAAGCCATAGCTACTTTTTCTGCGTTCGCACCACCGCCAATATCAAGGAAATTAGCCGGCTCCCCGCCAAAGTGTTTAATTATATCCATTGTCGCCATGGCCAGCCCTGCACCGTTGACCATGCAGCCTATTTCTCCCTCAAGCTTAATATATGTGAGCCCATGTTTTAGTGCCTCGGTCTCGGATTCGTTTTCTGTGGTGATATCGCGCATTTCTGTAATGTTGGGGTGGCGAAATAGGGCATTGTCATCGATCACCATCTTGCCGTCCACGGCTAAGAGTTGGTTATCGTCAGTGATTACCAGCGGATTGATCTCAGCTAAAGTGGCATCGCTCCCTTGAAATGCGTTCCAGAGGCCTTTGGCAATCTGATTGAAAACCCTCCAATGTTCTCTTGGAAGTTCAATGCCAATCGCCAGATCAAGAATGTTGTAATTCTGTAAGCCTAACAACGGGTCGATGTGGGCTCTAATTATTTTTTCCGGAGTTGTGGCCGCCACCTCTTCTATATCTATTCCGCCTGCTGCAGAAGCGATCATTACTGGTTTGCGAGCAGTTCGATCGTTTGTTATCCCGAAATAAATTTCTGTTTCAATCCCAACCGCTTTGTCTACCAGAATTTTGCGCACCGGCAAGCCCTTTATTTGCATGCCAAGTACTTCCCTGGCGAGTTTTTCGGCCTCGCGTTGGTTTTTAGCAAGCCGGATTCCACCTGCTTTACCGCGCCCACCAACCAGAACTTGAGATTTAATTACAACGCGCCCACCTAGTTCTCCGGCAATGGCTCGGGCTTCTTCTGGGGAAGTGGCGACTCGTCCGGGGGGGATTGGAATGTCGTGCTTTGCAAATATTTGTTTAGATTGGTATTCATGGAGCTTCATATGATTATTTTCTCAATTGATAGCAATATTGTTTAGGTTAGCGGGCAGATTATACCATGTGAATATAATAATTCTTTGGCGCTTGAATGTTGGAAATATTTCCCGGATTTATCAGGATAATTCCAGGTTACCCATAATTTTTGGAGAGGGAAAAAATTAAAATGGGGACTTAGGTGCAAGTCCTCATCGGGTTCGCGTGTATCGCGATTGACATCTTTATGGGAGCATAAAATGCAAAAGACGATTATTTCGTCCGTCAGTAACCCAGATTCCCCCTTGTCTGTCAGCCGCAATTCCTATCGGGAGACTCTCCTGTGCGAGGCCAATGCTTTGGAGTGTCCAAAAGTGTAAAAACTCGCCATCACTAGTAAAACCGATGACCCGCGATCCATCAGGATCTGTAATATACACGTTTCCATTTTCATCTACTGTGATGTAAGGTTTGTTTTCGAGTGATTCGCCATACCAACCGGCAATCTGCCATGTATCAGCAAGTGAATAAATTAAGTTGCCTTCATTTTCGTAAACTTGAACGCGTTGATTCCAGGTATCAACGATATAAATTCTCTGACTATTTGGATCGATTGCTAAACCAACCGGTTCATTGAAATCACCAGAACCAAATCCAAAACTTCCAAATTCGGTAAGGTAATTACCTCCAGAATCGTAAATCATTATCCTCTTGTTGCCCGTGTCAGCGACATAAACATTACCTTCGTTGTCGACTGCAATCCCACGAGGCCCATAGAAACCATCTTGGCCAAAACCCTGCCCGGCAGTGCCCCACTCGGTTAAGAATACTCCTTGGGAATTGAATTTTTGAATACGGTTATTCCAAGTGTCAGCAACGTAAACATAATTTCCATCTGGAGAAACGGCTACGCCCCAAGGCTCTTTAAATGTTCCTATGAATGCATGGCCATCTTCAGCGAAAGGAGACATAATCCCCCACTCATCAAGAAAAGTGCCGTCCGAAGAGAAATGTTGGATTCGATAGTTGAACGAATCTGCCACATAAAAACTTGCGTCTGGAGCTAGGGCAATACTGCGTGGGCTACTGAATTCCCCTGGATTGGGACCCATTTGACCAATGGTTATATCCGGGAGCATTTGAACTTCGTTGTCCTCATATGGATCGGCAACAATCGCCTCGGGTGCAGCAGGAACTCCATAATTCCACAACTGGGCGACCACGTCTTTGCGGATGTACATGCGCATACTGTCAGATGGATGCCAGTTTGGTAAACTGAGATCTTGACCGATAACGTTTGCATAAAGTGAATAATCACGATTGAGCCATATTTGAAATAGCGCAGCCCGCATTGTAGGATCTATAGCGAATTCTTTCACCCTCTCCCAAGTCAAGTTGAAATAATCCTGGTTTGGCCACCACATGCGAATGTAATCAAAACGGTAATAGGCCTGGCCGACTATCGGCTCAATTTTAGAAAAATTATCATTCCCAACAATGATAATCGGAGCGTCGCGCAAATCACGACTGGGGTCTTCTCCATAATACCGTTGGTTCTGGTAATTTCTTAAATACCATGTGAATGGCCAGGACACGTCATTGTCGAAGGCGATAGCTATTGCGAGTCCATCGGTAGTGCGTAATGAAATTTCCTCAACTTGGGTCATGACGTTTTTGACACCGCTAGCAGAGTGGGCGTAAACTAAAAACTCGGTTGCTTCATCGTAATTGATATACGTAGCTTTTATTGCGGTTCTCGCAGTGAGCAAACTAAACATTCCAAAAATTATCAGCAGAAAAGCTGGCGCAAACTGAGATGATTCCAAGGACCGAAAAAGATATAATAATCCCAAACCGCTTCCCAGGGCAGTTAGCAGGCTGAAAACGAAAGTGCTTGTAGCCTGAAGTTCGGGGAGTTGCTGTCCTTGAAAGGGAGGATTTTCACCTAACAAGCTCAAGAACGCGGCTCCTATGCTGGCAATAAAAACGGGCAAGAGCAGAAGAGCGAGAACGCCGTTTTGCTGCCAAAACAAACCCCAATCGATTTTTTTGAATAATCGACCTACTGCCCAACCTCCTAATAACAGCATCGGAAATGTGATATGCACAGTGAGCCAGGGCATTTTCTCCCCAGCGATAGTATAGGCCAGGAAACTTGTGACAGACCAAAAAGCTAATAAGGTGAGGGCGTGCTTCCTGGCAGATGCAGTGTCTAGATTCAAACTTATTAGGGTTTCTTCCTCATCGGGGATTGATTCCGTCAATTGATCTTCCAAGTCCACAGGTTTTTTCCACCACCAACGCAAGCCCAGTCCTGCTGCAAGTGTTGTTACGAATACAGCTAAATATTCATAAACAGGCATTTGGACTACTAAATAGTAATACCAGGGCTGGCCACCGCGCCTTACACCTTGTTGTTCCAGCCAATATCCCAATGAACCGACTAAACCGGTAAAAAAGCCTACTCCGTTCGTGAATACTGTAGTAAAAAAGATTGTGAATATGCTATAAAAGATACCAGCATTTTTTAGCCAAACACTTGCTTTCCAACCAATTCCAATCCCGATGGATAGCAAAACCATAGGTATCAATATTAGGGCTGTACGAATAAGCCCAATAGTATTGGTATCCACTGCATTCCAACCCAATAAGTAAATGGGAAAAGCAGCAAGGTGAGGTAAAACCAAGCTGGCAAGTAAAACCAATAGATCGAATGAGCGCTCGTTCTTGAAAAATGGTAAAGTGCGGTACAAGTTTTGCATAAAAAAGTAGGCAGCGACAGCCAAGGCCATACTTAAAATGCTGAATGCGAGAATTATAAGCCAAACCTGAGAACTAATTGAAGAACCAGCGATAACTTGGGATTCTGAAGCTGCTGCACCGAGTAGATCTTCCAGAATATTATTGTCCCGAATATAAATTGAATACCCTGTAATAATCGCTATAAGAGCGCCAATACTTCCAAGAGAGAAAAGCAAATTGATGAAACTGCCCCGTTTTGATCGGGAGCTGCTAATTTCCTTGAGTAAAAATAGAGGGGCGATTATTAAGGCGAGGACACCCAGAGATCCGAAAATAATTGTTATCGGTGTTACCCTTGATACAATGTCTTCAGTTGCAGCATCCACCCCTGGAATGGCTGGTATTGCGGTTTCTGAACCAGTCAGAGCGCTAAGCCTTTCTGCGAATACAACACTTCCTGAAGCTAATATTAGTAAAATCAGGCCAAAAACAAGTAATCCTGAAAATACACGGCGGTCATTGATGCTTACTGAGGGGCGCTTGGCAAGGCGATACAACAATAAGAAGCCGAGGAAAAGTAAAGCCTGGGCTGTGTAAATAAACGAAGTTTCTTTAGTTGTGAAATGTAAAGAGGCGGCTGCTGTCAGATAATATAGAAAACGATTTTCACCGGTTTCCAGGTGCTTCAGAATTGCCCAAATGGTTATGATTCCGAACAGAACAACAAAGGCTTCGTTGCGTACATAACGGCCGTAATACAGTAAATATGGAGAGATAAGAAACATTCCCGCTGCAACAAGAGTTCCGATTCTCCCAAGATAACTGCGATAATTCCACAGGAATCCAATTGCGAGAATACTTGCCAAAACCACGGGAATGCGAGCTGTAAAATCACTATCTCCAAACATGAAATAAGAAAGAGCCACAACGTGGAACTGAAATGGGCCGTGCATCATTGGCGTGTGGGAAAAGCTGCCTCCTCGCGAGAGCAACCAGGAGTAGTAAGTATGCAAACTTTCGTCGTGGCTCATCACCCGGCTGTCCAGATCATAGAAACGGCTGATAACCACCAGAATTAATATAGTGCTAAATATTACTAATTCCCAATTGAATTTTATACTGGATAGGAGTGATCGATCTAACCAGGTTGTTTGCTTTTCTTGTTTGTTTTGCATGCTTGCTCCTGAGATATGAATTAATGTATTGTAAGCTACCGTAATCGATTCCGGCAAGTAGAATGTAATTAATTATTGATTAGTGCATAGAGCTTGCGATACCAATTAAATCTTGCTTTGTAAACTCACCCCAACTCATTATTGAATAGAGAATATCTTCCGACTGCCACTGGAGAGTCAGGTGGAGTAAATTTGGGTCCCAAATAGCGGTCACGGTTTCTCGGTTTCCCGATTGTGTTTCTTCTGGTGTAGGGCTCCCTACCGGTGATACAACCCAACCCCCGCTGACAAACTCGCCGTAAAGATCTTCAATTTGGACACTCTCAACAGTTGCACTGATTCCGACCTCTTGGAAAAAGTCACCTGCAGGTTGCTGGGTGATTAATAAATGGAGATTTGTACCTCGATAATAAAAAATGGCTTGTTGGGTTTCAGTATTATAGCTGGCTCCAAAGAAGACTAAATTGAAACTTGAAAGAGTTGGATTGGATAAATTTATTGGAGATAGATTCTGAACCTGCCCTATCGTCAATGGAAAATCAGACTCTCTCAAAACGATTCGTGATTCCGCTGAAATGCTGTTTGTTAATTGAATATTGGTTGAATCCGTCTCAGAAAAATTAAAAAACTTTACCAATCTTTCTGCTACCGCTTCAAATGAAGGCGACAAAATTGGGGTCGTCAGGGATAAAATTAGGAGGAGAACTATCGCGATCGCGGCCTGCCATCTTCTACGGTGCATTTTCGTTAACTTTACTTTTCTCCAGGGCGCACGTTCCATTCGTTTATAAAATTGTTGGCTGGGAATAGGTCTGAAACTTAGAAGTTCTTCGACAATAGGAACACCCTCATTTTTGGATTGATCTTGAATATTATCATTATCCTTAAGATGCATTATTTTCTCCAGCATTCGCGTCTACCCAATGTGCTCGAAGTTTTTTACGTGCTCGCCGTATAATAACCGACACAGTATTTTCAGCAATATCCAAGTGCAAGCCAATATCTTTCACCTTCCACTCGAGAATATAGCGCAGGATAATTATTTCTCACTGCGTAAAAGAAATTGATTGAAGTGAAGTAATTAATTTTTCCATCAATTCATGCTGCATCGCTTTTTCTTCAGGTGTGTTTCCCGAAGCTGCAAATGATTCCTCCAAAATCTCAATGTGAACTCCTCGAGATATATTCTGACGATGTTTATCGATCATTAGCCGTTTAGCGATTGTAAGCAACCAGCCAAAGGCTGCATCCATATCGCCCTCAAATCGCTTCCGCGCTTTCCATGCTTTATAAAAAGTTTCAGATGTAATGTCTTCAACCTCTTCTTGTGGACCACCATGTAAGCTGTAAATATAGCGAAACACTTTTAGGTGCGTTTGGGAGTACAACTGGCTGAAAGCCTGTTCGCATTTTATGGGGGCGTTCCGGCGGCGTTTGCGCATCTAATAATTAAAACGTTGAAATGAATGAATTCTGACAATTATTAAGGAGTTAAACCCCCAAAAAGGAATTAACCCCTGTTCTTGTGTTTTGTAATATTTTTTGCCCCCTTTTTTAGAGCCGAGATCTCTTTTGCGGTTAGTTTTCTCCATTGCCTCGGTTTTAGACTGCCAAGTTGTAGAGTGCTGATTCTAATGCGGATAAGTTTGACCACAGGGAGACCAATCTGACGAGCGACCTCACGAATCTGTCTTTTATGACCCTCACTAAGGATCACCTGCAGCCAAGCTCCTTTCCCTTTTGTTTTTTCGACAATTACTTTTGCAGGTGCAGTTTTGAAACCATCATCTAGTATAACTCCACGCTGCCAAGTCTCAAGCTGTTTATCATCAGGGTGTTTAGCGACCAATACGCGGTATTCCTTATCATGTTTATAACGCGGATGGGTTAACAGATTGGTTAATTCACCATCATTGGTCAATAATACCAGCCCTTCGCTCTCAATGTCTAAACGCCCAACCGGATAAACACGGGTTGAATGGGGAACGAGATCCACCACGGTCTTGCGTCGATCCGGAGATTGGGAGGTAGAGATTACACCGCGCGGTTTATAAAGGGCAAAATACTCGAATTTTTCTGGCTTATTGATTAATCGACCATCTAAACGAATTTCATCTATATCCGGATTGGCTTTGTCTCCCAGCTTTATTACCTTGCCATTGACGGTTACACGTCCAGCTTGGATGTATTTTTCATTATTGCGGCGAGAGCCGATACCCGTTCTGGCGAGGATTTTTTGGACGCGTTCTTTTGTCATTACTTTTTTTATTACGGCTAATAGAGCTTCTCTAATTCTTAGTCCTTCAACATATTTGCGGTTTCGCCATTATTGGGTTGGGAGTTAATTATTTCAGATAATGTTTCTTCAGAGAATAGTTGTGGCAATTCTTCCAAGGTTCGGAGTCCAAAATGTTGTAGGAAATCGTGTGTGGTTTCATAAAGGATTGGACGGCCAGGACCTTCGGAACGTCCAACTTCTTCAGCAAGACCTTTGCTGAGAAGATTTCTGAGCACGCTGTCGCTGTTGACCCCACGTATCGCATCGATCTGAGGGCGCGTAATAGGTTGTTGGAATGCAATTATTGATAAAGTTTCAAGCGCAGCCCGGCTTAAGCGAGAGGTGGCTTCTAGATCGAGAAATTTTTCAACAAGAGTAGCTGCCTCGGGTGCGCTGGTGAGTTTTATTTTACCGTGATGTCTTTGAAGCCGAATTCCACGAGAAAGGTAATTTTCTTCGAGTGAAGCCAGCGCTTTTTCCACCTCCCGAGGTGTTATCTCGAGAGTGGTCGCTAATTGGTTAATTGTGACTGGGCCTGGAGCCACAAATAGTAAAGATTCCAAAATTACCGGAATATTGATTTCTGGAGAAACAATATGATTTTTTTCGGTCATGCTATAATATATTTTTTTATTTCTCGTATTTATTTAATAGAATGTAAAACAGTAATTTGCAGTTTGTGATTATACCAGCGCAAAATAGGAACATCAATGACATTTGATTGATCATGTTAAATCAAGATAGAAAAAAAAACACGATTAAATTCGTAACATGGATTCTGCTTCAAATAATATTATTATCAGCATGCGCACCACCGCGCATTCAACAGGGACAGATTGATGTTGATATAGTTATAGGTGGCCAGACCTTCTCTGTGACGATTCCTGCAGGCAGCACAGCTCGTGATGCTGTGATTGCAGCAGGAGGAGAGATTGATTTATTAGACCGCAGTGAGCCTGAATTATTTACGGTACTCGTGGATGGCGGCTCCGTATTATTTATTCATGTGGTTGAAGAATTTGTGATTGAAGAGGTAGTGAAGGAATTTGTAACTCTGGAAATTGATAATGAAACTATGCCCGAAAGCGAACAGCGTTTGGTTCAATCAGGTGTGAATGGTTTGAAGGAGATTACTTATAGACGGGTCTTTGAAGATAACGTCGAAATATCATACACTGAAATTCGAAGTGAAACTCGCATAGAACCACGCCCAGAGATAATCATGCGTGGCCAGCAATCCCCCTTTACCCCGCAAGATATTCCAGGTCGTCTGGCATACATTCACGCCAACAACGCTTGGGTGATGGATGGAAACACAGGTCTACGGAAACCTGTGGTCACGACGGGGGATTTAGACAGCCGGGTATTTTCACTTTCTCCAGGTGGGATGTGGTTGTTATATACACGTGACGATCCGGATGATGATGTGATTAACAATCTATGGATCACACGGGTAGACGGCGAGGAGGAACTGACCATTGATCTAGAAACAGAAAATGTTGTTCATTTCGCCTCTTGGATACCCGGTTCTAATAATGGAATTGCTTATTCAACTATGGAGGTCACAACCAATGCCCCAGGGTGGGAAGCCAATAATGATCTCCAATTCATTTATTTTAGTGAAAATGGCTGGGTGGGAGGGCGTGAGACAATAATTGAAGGAAGTTCTGGAGGGGTTTACGGTTGGTGGGGGACCAATTTTGTCTGGTCACCAGACGGAGAACAGCTTGCCTATGCGCGACCAGATGGCGTTGGTTTGGTGAATTTCGAAACAGAGACTTTCTCGCCAATTATTGATATCACTCCTGTGCAAACTTCTAGTGCCTGGGCTTGGATTCCAGGATTGAGTTGGAGCCCTGGTGGTGAATTTCTATTCATTGTAGACCATGTCCCTCAAGAAGGACTAATTTCTCCGGAGGAATCAACCCTATTTGACGTTACCGGTGTTTCTCTAGTAGGTGGGGGAGCGGTTTCATTATTTCAACAAGTGGGCATGGATGCATCTCCAATTCCTTCGCCAGCGATTGAATCCTCTTCTGGCGAAATGTATTATGAGGTCGCTTTCCTTAGAGAATTATCATTAACCCAAACTCGAATAAGCGGATATGAGTTAATTATGATGGATCGAGATGGATCAAATTCCAGGGTGGTTTATCCTCCGGAAGGCAGCCCGGGATTAAACCCTTCTCGTTTTGCTTGGGCTCCGGATATTCTTGAAGGGGAAACGGGATTATTGTTAGCTTTTATTTATCAAGACAACTTGTGGTTGGCGAATTCTTCCAGCGGAGAAGTTCAGCCACTTACTGATGACGACATATTAATTACTGCTCTAGATTGGAAGTAAAGTTCTAGGTAATTTCTTGGACGTTTTATGCGAATTTTATCATCCTCCTAGTTTTAAAAGGAATGTGAAGGAATGTGTATGAGAATCTTATTGACTGGTGCGGCTGGATTTTTAGGCTCTCACCTCACAGACCACCTTTTGGATGCCGGGAATGAAGTTGTCGGGATGGATAATTTCATCACGGGCAAAAGTGAAAATTTAGCTCATTTGGCAGATAACCCAAGATTTAAATTTATTCAGCATGACGTCTCAAATTATATCTTTGTGCCAGGAAATCTTGATGCGGTATTGCATTTTGCGTCTCCAGCCAGCCCAAATCCAAATTCACCTGTTGGGTATCCAAACCTGCCTATCCAAACCATGAAAGCGGGGGCATTAGGAACTCATAATTCATTGGGTATTGCGAAAGCTAACAATGCACGATTTATGCTTGCTTCAACTAGCGAGATTTATGGTGACCCTCTCGAACACCCCCAATCTGAGACTTATTGGGGGCATGTAGACCCAATTGGAGAACGTTCAGTTTATGATGAAGCAAAACGTTTTGCTGAAGCTCTCACAATGGCATATCATCGATTTCATGGAGTAAATACATGTATCGTGCGCATATTCAATACATATGGACCTCGCATGCATATCGATGATGGTCGCGCAGTGCCAAATTTTCTCAAGCAAGCGTTAAGAGGGGATGCATTGACAATATATGGAGATGGGAAACAAACGCGCAGTTTTTGTTATGTTGATGATTTGATTGAGGGAATATTGCGCTTGTTGAGTTCGGACGTTCACGACCCTGTTAACATTGGTAATTCGACTGAAACAAGCATACTTGAGATCGCAGAATCGATAAATAAACTTATCAAAAATTCAGCCGGATTGGAATTTAAAGAAAATCTTCGCGGGGAGGGAGATCCTCAACGGCGTCAACCAGATATTTCCCGTGCTCAAGAAATATTGGGCTGGTCTCCCAAAATTCTTTTTGAAGATGGCATCGCTCTCACTCTTGAACATTTTAAAAAACAATTGGGGATCAAATAATGCTTATTAGAAACCAGCGTGAACGTAGTCGTTTCATCAAATTTTCTGTGGTTGGCGGAATTGGAACTTTGGTTGATTTTGGTACTTTTAATTTATTAACGTCATTTTTATTGGTGCAACCAGTAATATCGAGTGTGTTCTCATTCTTGGCTGCACTCATTAATAATTTCATATTAAATCGATACTGGACTTATCCAGACTCGCGAACAAAGCCGATTATGCGACAAATTTTTGAATTTGGAGTGGTAAACTTAATCGGCCTAGCAATACGGACTCCGATATTTATATTATTGGAAAAACCATCGATTGAATTTTTCAATAAATATAATATTTCTGGAGGGCTCGAAGTAGACCAACTGGGCTATAACTTCTCATTAGCTGTAGCAATCGGGGTGGTTGTATTTTGGAACTTCTTCGTGAACCGGTATTGGACTTTTGGAGATGTAGATTGACACGTTATTGATACGTTTTCTTAAAAACCAAACTCTATAATTTAAAAAAACCGTCCTATAATTATTTAATCACTAAATTTATAATGATTGACCTGGTGTACTAATTTTGAACGATTCTAATAAACCGATTCCAATTTATTCCACCCCTGGGGATTTTGAAGCTTTCCTTTATGGCGGAAAAATTTTTAATTTACTTGGTGAGTGGGTTGGATGGGTAACAAAAGAGGCGGATGTTTATTCGGTTCATGGCGATTACGTCGGATGGCTGACGGATGATCCGCGAGTATTACGTAAAAAAACTTACGACTACGATAAACCTAAACTTGAACCACCAAAGCCACCGGAGAAGATATTTCCACCAGCAACTGTACCTTTGCCGCCAATGATGGCGGAACTCACATACGATACAATAGATGTATTTCAAGATGAACCCGAGCGGCTCCCCACGATAGATTACGGTGAATATCGCCTGGATTTAGATTGATGGTAAACAAAGACGAATTACATGGAAAATCAGTGGGGGATTCGCGTGTTACGCTTGCTGTGCTAATGCAGCCAGAACACGCCAATTCTTTAGGAAACGTTCACGGCGGCTGGATAATGAAATTAGTTGATGAAGCTGGGGGACTAGCTAGTATGCGGCATGCCCAGCAGCGCGTGGTGACTGTCGCGGTAGACCAGTTAACCTTCAAGCATCCAATTCGCATAGGTGACCTGGTTACTTTGTTTGCTGAAGTGAGCTATACAGGGCGAACCTCCTTGGAAGTTGAGGTCCGTGTAACCGCTGAAAACCCTTTGACTGGAGAAGCCGTTCACACTAATACCGCCTTTTTGGTATATGTCGCAATTGATGAAGCAGGAGTGCCAATTCCGGTACCGCCATTAAACCCGCGGACAGAACAGCAGAAGGAGAGGATGAAACAAGCAAAACTTAGGCAGAAGTATCGCATAAAACACGCCAAACAGGTAGAAAAAGAAATAATTGAATCCTAAATAAAATGACCGACGATAAGCAAAATACCCCTGTCGATAATCAAGAAGAAATCCAAATGGATGCAGAGGGAAAAACTGGCCTTTCTGAATTGTCTGCACCACTAAAATCTGCAACACCAGAGATTAGGTCGCTGCGCGATCTAATCGACCAGGTTACCGGCAGAAATCTAACTGGAATTGAAAAAGAAGCAGATTCAGGAATTGCTGAAATTTGGCCTTTTCCTTTCTTGGCTTTGGTGGGCCAAACAGAGATGAAGCTGGGATTATTATTGGCATTAGTGAATCCTTTAGTTGGGGGCGTACTTTTGGTTGGTCCCCGCGGAACAGGCAAAACAACCGCAGTTCGAAGTCTCATCGATCTACTTCCGGCTGTCTGGCACAGTAAATGCCATTATGGTTGTCTGCCTGAGGAGGTTGAAATAGGTGGTATAGATGCCATTTGTCCTGATTGTGCTATCAAATATGGGAATGGGGAGCCATTAGCGAATCTTGAGCCTGTGCGCTTGGTAGAATTGCCCTTGAATTCACGTCTAGAAGACGTAGTAGGGGGTTTAGACGAACGAGCAGTTTTGCACGATCGAATGAGGGTGCGTAGAGGTATTTTAGCGCACGCAGACCGGAACTTGTTGTATGTAGATGAAGTAAATTTATTGGGGGATAATGTGGTGGATGCAATCTTAGACGCTGCTGCACAAGGGAGATATACTGTCCGGCGTGGCTCAATTGCGGCCACATATCGCTCAAGGTTCACTTTAGTTGGTACCATGAATCCTGAAGAGGGTAATTTACGACCACAAATATTAGATAGGTTTGGCTTACGCCTATTGGTTCGCGGATTGGATGATCCAAGTGATAGGTTAGAAGCATACCAGCGCTCTCAAGCTCACTTTAACAACCCTCGTAAAATCGTGGACTTATATGCCGAAGAAACCATGATTGCGAGGGACGAAATCCAATCAGCGCGGGATTTACTTCCCGAAGTAACCTTACCGGATGACGTTGCCAAAGTTGGCCTTGGAATAATTGAAAGTTTCAAAATAGCATCACTGCGAGCGGAGATAACTTTGTTTGAAGCCGCCAGAGCGCATGCAGCAGCAGATGGGCGAAAAAAAGTTACAGTTGAAGATTTGCGCCAAGTTGCACCCATGGCTCTAAGACTACGAAGGTCCAAGTTTATTACCGAATACTTCGAGAACCAAGAAGGTGAAGAGGATGAAATCCTAGCTGCGCTTGATAAACTACCTTCCTCGAAGAAAAAACCAAAAAGAAAGAAAGCCTCTGCATCTAAGAAAAAGAAAGCCCAGAATTAGTACCATGTTGAACGGATAATCATGTCTCCAATACGTGTAATTTCTGGAATAGCTCGAGGGCGAAAACTGCGCAAAGTTCCAGGCGGCAAGACTAGACCGATCACCGATCGGGTAAAAGAGGCAGTATTTAATATCATTGGTTCGGATATTGTAGATTCGAAGATGCTGGATCTATTTGCTGGCACTGGGAGTGTGGGGATCGAGGCTTTGAGCAGAGGTGCGAATTACGTACGTTTTGTAGACCGCAACGGACAAGCAATCAAGACCGTGCGAGAAAATTTAACCAAAACTGGGTTAAATGATGAGGCAGAAATTTTGCAAATGGATGCTTTTACTTTTTTAAATCGGCAGAATGATCTGACTTTTGATTATGTATATATTGCTCCTCCGCAGTATTTAGGGTTATGGAAAAAAGCATTGATCGTTCTTGATGCTAATCCAGGCTGGTTGGTTGAGGATGCCTGGGTAATAGCTCAGATAGACCCCCGAGAATATGAAAAATTGCCCCTTGAGAATCTCAGTGAATTTGACCAACGGAAATATGGTAACACCGAATTAGTATTCTACGAGCATAAGCAGGTGGAAAATGACTAACGATTCGATGGCACGCGAGGCTCTGCGGAAGGCATTCCCAGATATTCCTGACGATGAGGTGGATGAATTGTTGACCTCTGGAGATGTAACCGATTATTCAAAAGGAAAAATTCTTTGCTTAGAGGGTGCCTTCGAAGATACTTTCTATATATTGTTGGATGGCGAAGTAAAAGTCAGCAAATATATCAATGAGGACGAGGACAGATTACTTAAGCGACTTCACCCTGGTGATTTCTTTGGAGAGATGGCCATAATCCATAATGCTCCTCGAGCTGCTACGGTTGCTACAACCAAGAAAGCAACGGTGTTAGAGATCCAGAGGGAAGCGTTTGAACAGGTTTTACAGCATAGCCCTTCAGTATCGCTCGCAATGGTACGCGAGGTAAGCCGACGATTGAGAGAAAATGATGAGATGGCGATTGAAGACCTACGAATTAAAGCCGGAGAACTTGCTGAAGCCTACCAACAATTAGCTGAACAGGATTTGGCACGACGCGAGTTTTTGACAACTATAGCGCACGAACTTCGCACCCCATTAACCTCAGCTAGTGGGTTTATGCAGGTTATCCGCATGGGAATGATGGAGGGGGATGCATTGAAAGCCGGGCTGGAGAAGGTGGCTCGAAATCTAGATCAAATCGTAACCTTAACTAATGACATTATGTTCCTTCAAGAAATGGATTTGATTTTGGCAGATTTCGAGCCTCTGTATGTGAGCGAGGTAGTCTCTGCTGCTCTTGATGGAGAAAAAGAATTCGCCCAAGAATCGGGGGTGAGGCTGAATATTAATGTTGCGCCAAATTTACCAACCGTACCGGGGGATGCTAAAAGTTTAGAGCGCGTATTCAAAGCCATAATTAATAACGCGATTAAATTTAGTTCCATCGGTGATGAAGTTAATATTACTGTTGATCAAAACCCTTCTTTTGTTTGGGTCAAGGCGATTGATCAGGGGATAGGTATTCACCCTAAAGACCAACCAAAAATTTATGATCGTTTTTTCCATATTGAGCAATTCGAAGGCCGCTTGTTCGGAGGCGTTGGCTTAGGCCTGTCCATCGCCCGTCAAGTGATTGAACAGCATGGCGGGGAGATTGAAGTGCAAAGCCGTGTAAAATTTGGCAGCACTTTCACAGTTAGACTAAGACTAGAACAAAAACACAAGCTTATTATTTAAACCTCGACTTTAGCTTTGAGGGATTAATCTTTTTATTTTCCGAACCTGATTTGAAGTTTTCCTCCTTTGTTATAGGCATAATGTACAGATAAAATCTCGTCACCTGGTTGCATGTCAAGGATTTTGGGCAGAATTGTGGGCAAATCTTCTACTAAAGGTAATTTTTTTAGCTCCGAGAATTTGATCCATTCAGCCACCCCCTCGTCGGACGGTTGAATTTTTCCATTGGGATGGTCGCCTCGAAAAACGTACATCCCAATCCCTACATCCTGGCCAGTATCAATTGTTATCAATGCGCATAGCCAAAGATTGTAAGTTTTTAACCCTGTCTCCTCGAGAATCTCCCTGTGCGCAGCAGAGATAACATCTTCTCCGCGCTCAATATGCCCTCCAATCCCATTATAAAGATTTGCCCAGAGGCGTTTTGTTGGAGAGCCTTTTAGCAGGAGAACTTTTTCACCAAGTGTAAGAAAGATTAAGACACGCGGAATTAAGCTGTAACGATCTCGAAAAACACCTTGGTCAGATTTCGGCACAGTCTAGTTTTTCCAATTGAAACTGAGAAATTTCTTCTTTTAATCAGCTAAATCCGATGTATCTTCGCTTTCTACTTCGGGAACCAGGTAATTTTCCATACTTGGTCGTATTTTATTAGCTGAAGTGAACTCGTCCACGTATTTTCGGGTATCTCCGATATTCAGCGAAGTGAATAACATGCGAAATTGATCTTCCCAAGCTTTGCAGATTTCATCCTTTTTGTCTTTAGGTAAACCCCAAATGTTTGATTTGAAAGGACCGATGGCGCGCTTTCGGGTTTTATAGTGAAATTGTTCGTCGGTTTGGTCTGGCTTGCGCTCATCGCTGTGGTTCTCATCCAGATAAGCATATATAGTCGAACGAAGCTCATCCGGTAAATGGTCATACATAATATTCTGGAAATTAGTTGCTAGATGAACTTCACAAGCTTCAGCTTCGAGGAATTTTCCAAATGCTTCTTGAGGCAGGGTGGAGGCTCCATGTTGTACAGCTCCGGCCATGCCGTAGTCTTTGCGTGCTATCTGACTTAAATTTTTGAGGGTGTCAAAGTCTACTTTAACCTCGGCTACTGAACCATCGGGCAGCACAACACCTCCGTGTGATGTCCCAGTTTGGATGCTGATCTTGCTAAGACCTGTAGCCCCGGGAGATGTTTTTTCGAGTTCTGCTTCGAAACTTTCGGTATAAGCTCTCAATTCAGCTTCGGTGGAGTTTTTCCCTCCTACTTCCCCAATTTCTCCACCTACGGATATCTCGATTCCTTCCGGCTCAATAGAACGTATTTGCTTTGTGAACATTGCAGATAGCTCAGCATTGAGTGTTTGTTGTTCTGAGACGGTAGGCTTATCAATATCTACTAGAGTGGAAGTATCAATATCTATATTATAAAAACCTGCATCGATTGCTTCTTCAATTAAATCCTTGACAGCTTGCACTTCGTCATCTGGGTCGCTAGCATAACGTTTGCTGGATATTTGGAAATGATCTCCTTGGATGAATACCGGTCCAGAATATCCCTCAGCAATAGCAGCCGCAAATATATTTGTTGCGTATTCAGCTGGCCGTTGATCTGTATACCCAATTTCCGAACGGGCGATTTCAAAAAGAATTGCTCCAGCATCCATCTCGAGAGCTACACGGAAAACAGCTCTCGCGGCATTAAAAGATAATGCCCTGAGATTGATTGCTGGAACGGTGAAAGTTGGGGGTACTTCGCCTCGCCCCCGCGCTAGGTAGACTTCGTGAATCGAAGCCGGGTAAATCCCCATTTCCAGAGCTATAGTGCGCACAAGATATTGGGCTGAGCCACTTCGGGCTCCAGATTCCAGAGTTGAAATTTCTACTAGCTTGAATATTTTCGAGCGCAATTCGTCGCTGTCAATTACTTTTATGGTTTCGTTGGAGAATTCTAATGGTAAGTCGAGTTCAATCAAGATTTTTTCTAATTCAGGTGCGTTCATTGGATTCCTTTTTATTCTAAAATGAGTTTGATAACATATTACAAAATAACCTCCAGAGCATTATAATTTTACCATGTTCATAAAACTAAATAAATTCGAAAAATTATGAAGTGGTGGTTGATTAAACCATTTTCTCAAGTATAATAAAGCCGAATACGGGTAATCATTGTCAAGGAGATAATCATGAGCGATTTATTCGATCAGGTCACATCTGACCAAGACCCATTTAAAAAGATCGCGAGTAAAATCCCGGGTTTTAGTGGTTATATTGAACGCCAAAACCGCAGGGCTGCTGATAAAATGCTGCGAGAGAGCGTCGCTGACCAATTCACAGAATTGTGGAAACGGGTCGGGAACGTTCAGCAAGATTTAATTAGCCAGGGTGAGATATCATCACTAGATGATATGGAAAAAGCCGCCACAAAGTTACAAACATTCATAGATAAAGTCACCAATGCTGCATATGGATATGCCGGTTTTTTTGATGCAAAGAAGATAAAACAAGATGAATTGGCCAGATTGTATGATTTTGATGTGGCTTTGTTAGACTCTGTGGATACTATCGCTCATGCCATAGATAATATTGAAGCATCAGTTGGCAGCGATGGGTTTGACGCTTCAGTACGAAATCTAGTCACGCTAACAAGAGAATTGGTCTCAATGTTCGACAGCCGCGGTGAAGTGATCACTTCTGCAGACGTTTAGAAAATATTTATCAGAAATAGCTAAATTTAGGAGGCACTTCAATGGCCCGAATATTTGACGTAATTGAACATCCCAATGAAATGAAAAATGAATTGGTGCGGAGATTCCCTGAAGATGGTTCGGGAGATTTCCGCATTGGCTCACAGGTGATTGTACGCGAATCTCAATCTGTAGTTTTCTTCCGGGATGGTCAAGCGCTGGATGTGTTTGGCCCGGGACGGCATACCATTGCCACGGCAAACATTCCCAGAATAATTGATTTTATTGGCAAGGCATTCAATGACCGCACCCCGTTCCCAGCTGAAGTTTATTTTGTCTCAATGCGGGAATTTCTTGACCGCAAATGGGGAACCCCTCAGCCTATCCCAATGCAAACACCTGGAGTTGGCTTGGGTTGGCTGCTCTTGCAGGGTTTTGGTACATATGCTTATGAAATTGGCGATCCGCAGCAGTTCGTAACCCAAGTAGTAGGAACTCAAGGTAGTTTTAAGACAAGTGAAATTGAAAACGATTTGAAATCAAGGCTCCTGCGCAGTTTTTCCGATATGTTGGGCGAGATGAAAGGCAAATACACTACTGTACAAGATTTGATTGGACTGCAGGAAGAGCTTGGCGCTGGTGTGCGCGCAAAGGTGCAAGATGATTTTGAAGCCCGTGGATTGGTGCTCAAAGCATTTGTGATCGCCAATATGACTCCCTCGGATAGCTCAGCTGAAAAATTGCGTGATATGGGCTTGTTGGATGTCGCCACTTACACCCAATTGCAAGCAGCAGATGCGATGCGTGATGCAGCTCAAAACCCCTCTGGCGGGGCTGGGTTGACAGCAGGCATCGGTGCTGGTGTTGGAATTGGCAATGTGATGGGCCAGGCACTTCAGGGTGCAGCCGCTGGCGGGCAGCCTGCGGCCTCTGCTGGCGCCGCAGCATCCACCACGCCAGACGTAATGACACCTTCCGAAGTAGCTGGAGTTCTACGCGTTTCTGAGGAAGACGTCCTTGAAGCAATTAAAGCTGGTGACTTAAAAGCGAAAAAATTGGGCAGCGCATACCGCATCAGCAAAGAAGCTTTGGATAATTTCTTGACAAGTTAGTTGAATCCCCCGATTTTCTAGTAAATACGAAAAAGGCCTGGGTAGAAGAAGCCCAGGCCTTAATTATTTAATTTTCTGGAAGCAGGGATGTAATCTCTAAAATGCGGTCTTGGGGAACATGGCGCTGTTTAGCTTGTTTCCGGATAAAATCTTTGAGCTTGCGAACGGGTAATGTGGGGTGATGAGAATTCTTTGCATCAATTACAATCTCAGGAAAAGTAAAAATTAATGCAGCTTGAACAGGGAGTTTATTTTCTCCCAAATTCTTTTCAAGGAAATTCTCAAACGCTTTAATTTCTCCTCTTAATTCAAGATCAGGGCGCCCCAAGCCATCCTGGCCAAATAGCTTGCCAAAAATGCTTCCTCCGCGATGTTTCCACCGGGATTTATCTTCTAGGTAAGTGATAGAACCCCGAATAGAGCGCGGGTTGATAACCCAAATGCCTGCCGGACCGACCAAGAGGTGTGAGACGGGGGTGCGGTAATGGTAGAGTGTGTAGGATTTATCCATTCCTTTGAGGGCTTTATCGAGATGCTCATCCGGCCGCGGACGCCTTGACCAGCGGTTACTAAAATAGATACCAATTTGAGAGAGCAAAAAACCAAAGGCTAACAGCAACAATGATAAACCGAAATATTCAGCAGATTGAAACGTGACTACCAACGATCCGGCCAACATCGCCAAACCAAGGATTTGACCCCAAACCCCAATTTTTGCATTACGGGAAATCAAGCGTTCATTGGTTATGATTTTCATAATTTACTCCACAGAATTACTCTGTGAATTCCTTTAAGACTAGGCATGCATTTTGCCCACCCAAGCCGAATGAATTGGATAAAGTTACAACAATGGATTTATCTTTAGCTTCGTTTGGAGTGTAATCCAAATCACAGTCTGGGTCAGGATTTTCATAGTTAATAGTTGGAGGAATACGATCGTGTTTGATCGCCAGCGCGCAAACGATAGCCTCCAACGCTCCAGAAGCGCCCATAGCATGCCCAAGCATAGATTTTGTCGAGCTTATGGATACTTCATACGCCTGTTCACCGAATAAAGATTTTATGGCCAGGGTTTCTGTTGAGTCGTTTAATGGTGTTGAAGTACCATGCGCGTTGATGTAGTCTACGTCAGAGGGTTTCAGGTTGCCATCATCGAGTGCCCAGCGCATCGCTCTAATGGGACCAGCGGCGTCTGGGGTGGGAGCCGCGAGATGATATCCATCACTGGACGAGGCATGTCCTGCGACTTCGGCATATATAGTAGCGCCACGTTCTTGTGCATGTTCGAGTTTTTCAAGAATCACTATGGCAGCTCCCTCGGACAGAACAAACCCCTCCCGATTGGCATCGAACGGGCGAGAAGCTTTGGTTGGATTCTCATTGAAATTGGTGGGCAAGGCGCGCATTGCAGAAAATCCACCAATGCCAAGGTCACCAGAAATTGCTTCGGTTCCCCCAGCAATAACAATATCTGCAGACCCTCGGCGGATGAACTCCGTACCTTCGCCAATTGATTGTGTGCCGGTGGCGCAAGCGGTAGTAATCGTGCCGGTTGGACCAAGGCATTGAAATTTTCTGCCTATAAGAAAAGCTGAATAATTGGGAATTGTGGCCCCTACTACGAAGGGGGAAAGTTGGCGATAGCTTTTTACTCGAAGAGTTTCCAGGCCATCTGAAATAAAATCAATGCCCCCCATGGCGGTACCAATATACACCCCAGCACGGGGAGGATTTGGCATAGTTTCGGGTAGATCAGCATCTTTCACAGCTTTCAAAGCTGCAGCCAAAGCAATTTGCCCTGAGCGAGGCATTCGGCGAATTTCTTTTTTAGTAAATATATCTTCGGGTTTAAAATCTATCAATTCTCCAGCGATCTGACAAGGCATATCGCTGGCGTCAAAAAGTGTGATGTTTCCAATTCCCGAACGACCTTGCAACAGCCCGTTCCAATATTCATCAATCGTGTTTCCAAGAACGCTGGTTACCCCCATGCCTGTAATAACAACTCGGTGTCGATTCATATGCTTTCCAAAAATTCCTATCAGTTTAGTCGTTTTTCAATGCTGGAAGTTAAAGAATCTAATAAGTTTACTTCAACTGCCTGTCTGGCCTGGTGGATGGCGTTTACCAAAGCTCGGGATTTTGAGCGCCCGTGGCCAACAAATACGAGATTGTTTAATCCGAGCAAGGGAGCCGCTCCGATCTCTGATGGATCCAGATGTTTCTTGAGTTCTCTGAAGGCTGGCTTTGCTAATGCGGCACCGATTTTCGTGATCGGAGTGGCCATGAGTTCATCCCGTAATTTATCTGTGAGCAGTTTGGCTACGGCTTCGCTAGCCTTAAGTAGAATGTTGCCTGTATATCCGTCTGTTACGACTACGTCAGCAGCGCCTCCAAAAAGTTCTTTGCCTTCTACGTTGCCGATGAAATTCATACCGCTGGCTTCGAGAAGGGGATATGTTGATTTTACTAAATCATTGCCTTTGCTTGCTTCTTCGCCATTCGAAAGCAAACCGACTCTGGGATTGTTTACCCCAAGCATTTTTTCTGCGTAAACCGAACCCATAACAGCGAATTGTAATAGATAATCCGGTTTACAAGTAACATTTGCTCCTATATCCAAAAATACACAGCGCCCATCTTGAACTGGGACAATTGCACATAATGCTGGGCGTTTGACCCCTTTGATCCTCCCAGTTCGAGCCAGACCTATTGCCATCGCTCCCCCGGTATTACCAGCGGTAACAAATGCATCTGCTTCACCGGATTTCAAGAGATCTATCGCAACGCTCAAAGAGTTGTTGGATCGCCGTAAGGATGAGCTAGATATTTTATCAGCCATTTCGAATACGTCGGGCGCGTGCACAACTTTAACACGACTGCTGCCCGGGCTGATATTCTCCAACATAGGCTTTAAAATATCTATCGGGCCAGAAAGAATTATCTCCTCCTTAAATATTCGCGCAGCCTCAATTGCGGCTTCCACCTCGGGAATAGGATGGTTATCACTTCCCATTGCATCTAAAACAATTCGCATCAGATCTCCTCTAGAGTTCTGTCTTCATCGATTAATTACTCGCAATTTTATTATTGCTTGACATCAGACAATTGCAGATTATAATACGAGCCAATGCGCTGGTGCTGGAACTGGTAGACAGGCGTGGTTGAGGGCCACGTGCCGCAAGGCGTGGGGGTTCGATTCCCCCCCAGCGCACAACCCTGCCGCCTATTGGCGGTTTCAACTTTAAGCGCAAGTAGACAATATTATCATAAAATTGATTTCATCTGAACGCAGATATTTAGTATCATTGCATTATGAATTGTTATTATTTTTAATGTTTAATAAACTACCAAAATCCTCTAAACTCCTATCCCCGCTGCAAGCAACGGGGTATTACGGAGTTTAGTCCTCACGGGTACGGATTTTGGAAAAACATGGAACCCTCGTAGCAAGCTACGGGGTATTCAGCAAGAATAAATAATATTTCGGGTCTCAATAACCACCGCTTCGGAGGTGAATTATGACAATCGTGTTTCCAAGTGAGGAATGGGTTTTAACCCTGAAAGAAAAATTGAATTCCGACGAACAGTATCAACGCATCGCCAAAAATTGGGAAGGAGATATCATATATGTTGTGGAACCTAGCGGGGTGTTAGAAGAGGAAATAAAATTTTATATAGACCTCTGGCATGGTACGTGTCGAAAAGCCATTATGCTTAAACCAGGAGAGCAACAAGAAGCTGCCTTTGTGTTGAGGGCTTCATACGACAATCTGGCCAGAATTCTTAAAGGTGATTTAGATCCGATGCAAGCTATGCTTACACGGAAATTAAAAGTCGAGGGCAGCATGATATATATGATGCGTAACGTTCCAACGGTGCTTGATTACGTGCGTTGTTGTCAAGAAATCACAGAATCATTTCTGGGTGAGTGAGCAATGCAGTCTGTATTAACTGTAAATTTATCAACCAAAAAATTTGACGAATATCAGATTCCTCCTGATTGGAAGAAGGATTATTTAGGCGGGGCATCTTTGGCTGCCCGGATGCTTTACCAAGATTTAGTTCCCGAGCTTGACCCGCTATCTCCAGAAGCTCCTCTTCTTTTTCTTAACGGGCCTCTATCAGGTACTTCTGGGCCTGCGGTAGGTCGTTTTGTTGTTTGCGCGCTTTCCCCGGCAACTGGATTGTGGGGTGAATCGAACTGTGGTGGTTTTTGGGGGCCTGAACTACGTAAAGCGGGATACGACGGAATATTAATTTCCGGAAAGTCAGATGAACCAGTCTTGTTATTGGTGCATGATGATCACATTGAATTGCAATCCGCCTCTCACTTGTGGGGCTTGGACCCTTATGCCACAATCGAAAATGTCGAATCGGATTTGGGGTTAGGCAGAGTGCGAGTAGCGACCATCGGTCCTGCTGGGGAGGCGCGGGTTCCTATGGGAGTGATAATGTGTGACCATGGCCGAGTTGCTGGACGAACAGGTATGGGTGCAGTGATGGGTTCTAAGAATTTAAAGGCGATTGCTGTTAAGGGCAGCGGCACAGTACCGGTATCTAATAAAGATTCTTATGATCTCATCCGATCAAAAGCTAATCGAGTATTGCGTCAAGATAATATGACCCGAGTGTTGCAAGAATTGGGGACAGCGTCGGGCGGGGATTATTTCAATTACCTTGGGAGTATGCCGAAAAAAGGATTCTCGGCCGGCCAAATGGAGGGGGCAGACCTGGTTTCGGGGAGCACAATGGCGGAAACTATCCTTGTGGGGGTGTCCACTTGCCATGCATGCGTGATTGCTTGTGGGCGTGTTGTCCAAATTGAAAATGGCAAGAAACAAAAAGGTCCAGAATATGAGACTTTAGTTGGGTTTGGTCCAAATTTGTGGTTGAATGATGCTGCTTTTGTTACCCGTATGAATGATTTGTGTGATCGCTATGGTTTCGACACGATCAGTATAAGTAACACGATATCTCTGGCCTTCGCATTGTTTGAAAATGGAACAATTACAAAGCAGGATACGGATGGTTTGGATCTCATATGGGGGGATGCTGAAGTAGTTGAGATGCTGGTTCATCTGGCAGGTTCTCGAGATGGGTTCGGAGAATATCTAGCTCTAGGCGCAAGAGCTTTGGGGAGGCGATTCGGGGCTGAGGACGAAGCTGTGCAGGTAAATGGTTTAGAGGTGCCCTACCACGACCCACGCGGTGTTTCAGGGATGGCCCTAGTATATGCCACATCACCCCGGGGAGCTTGTCATAACCAATCTGATTACTTTTTGGCTGATATTGGTCAGGTCGAGGAAGATCTGGGTTTGAATTTTTTTGACCGCCATGCAGGCGCTGAGAAGGCGGCAAATGTAGCAAAGCATCAGGATTGGAGGACAGTTTTTAATTCTTTGGTGATATGTTTTTTCTCTAATGTACCTCCGCAAACTGTTGTGGATTTGATAAATTCTGCTACCGACAATAATTTTTCAATTGCAGATATTATGGAATCGGGGGAGAGAGGCTGGAACCTGAAACGCGCAATTAACAATCGTCTTGGACTGAATCGGACGAATGATAAATTGCCGAAACCATTACTCCAACCTCTCCAGGATGGAGGCGCTGCTGGTTTCG
This sequence comes from Chloroflexota bacterium, assembly GCA_019456165.1. Taxonomy (GTDB): domain Bacteria; phylum Chloroflexota; class Anaerolineae; order Anaerolineales; family UBA11579; genus VRUJ01. Next base: position 98,955 of record VRUJ01000003.1, on the reverse strand, counting down.
TGCCTGATATCGTTGCTATGTTGGACGCATATTATACTGCTCGAGGATGGGATCCTGAGAATGGATTTCCATCCAAAGAGAAATTAATATCATTAGGAATGGGTTGGGTTGCAGCTGATTTATGGCCGGAGAATTAATTTTCATCACCGGTGGGACCGGATTTTTCGGAAGACATTTGGTCTCATTACTGGCGGCTCGGGGATATAAGCTGCGTTTGTTAGTGCGACCCACATCCCAGGTAGGTTGGTTGGAAGGGCTGGATGTAGAATTGATCTACGGAGACGTAACCAACAAGGAAATCTTGAAGAAGGGGATGAAAAACTGCATTTACGTTGTCCATGCCGCCGGACGTTTCCGTTTTTGGGGTTCAGTTGAAGACTTTAACTCAGTTAACGTTGTTGGCACCCAAATGGTTTGTGAGGCCGCTCTTGAAGTTGGCGTGCAGAGGCTGGTACATGTTTCAACAATTGCAATTATTGGGAAACCAGCTCCCAACGAGATAATTGACGAAAACACGGCTTGCCATCCTCAAGATGCATATCAGATGAGCAAGAAGGCGGCTGAGGAGATTGTCTTTGAAAAGGTTGCCAAAGATGGGCTTCCGGCAATTATTATACGCCCAGGAGCTTATTATGGGCCTGGTGGTCGGTATGGTTTCAATCGTTTGTTCATCGAGGAACCCATGCGTGGATTAAGGATCCTGGTGGATAACGGAGAGCGAAAAACATTTCCGGTTTTTTTACCAGATGTGGCGGAGGCTGTTTTATCCATGTTGTTAAAAGGACGAGAGGGGGAAGTATATAATGTATCAGATCGCTCAATTTCTCACGCGGAACTAAATTTTTTGCTCAGCCCATTGCTGGGAATAAGTCAGTGGCGCTTGAAAATTCCGCGTATCTTTCTATACGCGTTTGCTGGAATGTTAGAGATTGTTGCTAAGCTGACACGTCAAGAACCTTATTATCCGTTAAATTTACGCCATTATGTATTCAATGATTGGGATGTCAGCAGCGAAAAAGCGCGCGTTGAACTTGGCTTTATACCAACTCCTCTCGAGGAAGGATTGAAACAGACGGTTGCGTGGTATAAAGATGGTCATTGGAAAGAGGTAAGGTAATAACGTGAAAATCGTAACCGTGGAAGAGATGTTAGAAATTGAACGCGAGGCAGACACTGGGGGATTGAGTATTAAGCAAATGATAGAAAATGCTGGGCAGGGAATAGCAGAAAAAATAATACATGCGCATAGCCATACCAATGATGCCAGCGCTCTAGGATTGATAGGATCGGGGAATAACGGAAATGACACTCTTGTGGCGTTAATTGTCTTAGCCCAAGCGGGATGGACAACCAGCGCTTATATGGCAGGGAGCCGTAAGGAAAATAATCCCTATGTAATGCAGTTAGAAGAAAGCGGCGGGAAGGTGATGTATTTTGATGAAGATAAACGCGGCCTGAGTTTGAAAAAATTAATTAGAAATCACACATATGTCCTGGATGGTTTACTTGGGACGGGCATTAAACTACCTCTGCGCGATAATATTTCAAAGATACTTACATGGACGCGCTCGATAATTGAAAAGTTTCCCCAAAAATCGGTAGTGGTCGCAGTGGATTGTTCTTCAGGAGTGGATTGTGATACAGGGGAGGTTGCAATAGAAAGTTTGACTGCGGATATTACTATTTGTATGGCAGCTATCAAAATCGGGATGCTAAAATTTCCTGCATTTAAGTTGATGGGTGCATTAAGTGTTGTGGATATTGGATTGCCTCGCAAACTGAAATCGTTTCGCAAGATTTCGCGAGAAGTGGTAGATAAATCTATGGTTAGGGAGATTATTCCTGAACGCCCGCTGAATGCCTATAAAGGTACATTTGGGTCAACTTTAGTTGTAGCAGGTTCTGTAAATTATACAGGAGCAGCTTTGTTAGCTGGGAAAGCTGCATATCGTGTTGGGGCGGGTTTGGTGAGCATGGCAGTTCCTTCCCCCTTACATGCTGCCCTCGCCGGTCATTTTCCCGAGGCAATCTGGGTACTTTTACCTCATGAATTGGGAATAATCGCTGCTAATGCGGAATCTGTTGTGAGAGAGAATCTTGATGGAATTTCATCCGTCCTGATTGGTCCAGGGATTGGACAGGAAGGAACAACCAAGGAATTCCTTGGTTGTTTATTAAACTTTCAAAAAGCTCCAATTGGAACCAGAATGGGTTTCATTGACCCCGGAAAAGGTAAACCTAAAAATAACTTTCAAATTCCTGCTTTAGTGATTGATGCAGATGGGTTGAAATTAATTGCTCAATTTGACGAATGGTTTAAGGCTATTCCAGATTCCACGGTTCTTACCCCACATCCTGGTGAGATGGCGATACTCACGGGTTTATCTAAAGATGAAATACAGGCAGCGCGCCTCGCAAACGCCGAACGTTTTGCTAAAGAATGGGGACATATCATTGTTTTGAAGGGTGCTGTTACAGTTATTGCTTCCCCGGATGGAAAAACTGGCGTGGTGCCTATAGCGACCCCTGCGCTGGCGCGTGCTGGAACAGGAGATGTTTTGGCTGGAATGATCGCAGGATTGCTTGCTCAGGGGGTGGATCCCTTTCTGGCAGCTTGCGCATCTGTATGGCTGCATGCTCAGGCAGGGCTGGCCTCGGCTGAACGATTAGGGACAACAGCATCGGTACTGGCAGGGGATGTGCTGGACGAGATACCGGGAGTAATATCCAAGCTTGAGAATTAAAATAACCCTGCAAAGGAATTTGTCATTTGCAAGGTTATGGGTTATTGGCTCCCAGATTAATGGTCTGGTATAAACCATATTAAAGGGTTTTATATTTAAGTACTAATCGGCTTTCCTGTTTATTTGGATGTTTTCTTCTTTGTTTTGGGCGCAGCCTTTTTGGAAGAGGCCTTAGCAGCATCAATCACATTTTCTATACGAGATTTTTGCTCTTCAAGTACTACCTGGCCGCGTTGTTTCAATTCCTCGGCGCGCTCACGTGCAGCTTGAGAAAGTTCATCTGCGCGGGCTCGTGCTTCAGCAGCAGCAGCTTCAGCTCGCGCGTAAGCCTCTTCCGCGGTTTCAACGGCTTTATCTTTTAGTTCGATGCCTTTTTCTTTGATGATTGTACGCGTCTCTTCACCTGACTGAGGTGCAAGCAACAAAGCAACTGCTGCTCCAACCAAACCCCCAACCATAAATCCCGATAAAAAGTTTCCAAAATCACTATCACGATCTGACATGGTGTTTACTCCTTGATTTTCTTGATACCATAGCTATTGCTTTTTTTTGCGTAAATTTACTAAACTTAGGGCACGCCGGATAGCCGAAACATATCCATTCACTTTAACTAAGGGCTGTACCAAATTGTCACTTAAGAATGTTGCAGTTCCTCGTAAAGTATTAATTGTTTCATTAGCAGATTCCAGCACCGGTTGTACTTCATTTTGAACTAAATTTATTAGCCGCGCTAACTGTACGATTGAAACAACGAGCGCCAAACCAAGCACCAGTAATTCCACCGCCAAACCAATGATAACGATGTCGCGGATGGTACTTGTTGGCGTGGTGGGTTGCAATAGGAAGATTACTGACCCAACCAATATAGCTAGAACAACCAGCCCGATGACGGCAGCTCCAATGGCATTTAAACGTTTTTGCCGGGTTTCATCAGGAATGGGATCAAGTGATGGTCCGCTTCCATTGGTAACTGAAGGTTGAGTTGGATTTTCCATTGCCAGGATATTATAGCATAAACTCTAAACCTTCTACTGAAGTCCCCCCAACATGCCCGTGAACCAAAACCTTAATACCTCAGCAGCTGGTTTTCCACGGATTGAAATTGATTTGTCTGCCAGACTCGTTGGCGGGAAGTAACCCCTGGAGACAACGCCACCGATCCAGGCGCGTTCATTCACTGAGGCCAAGAGTGCATTATAGATCTCGACTTGGTTGGAAAAATCAAGTATTAATTCGGGAATATCAGGATTGGGCGGTGATAACAAATTCCAAGGTATGCATTCCCCTGTATTGTTTCTAAGACATCCGCTTGCGGCTCCATTTACAGAAGGGTATGCAATAGCCAAGACCATAGGTTTATTGTAAAACAGCTGAAAAGGAAGTAATTCGTTATCTAGAATTTCTCCTGCAAAAGCTGCCATTTCTGAAAGAGCGGGGTTTTCACTGTTTGAGAGGGAGGTATCCCACAATATATAAAATTCATCGACTAACTCCAGGAATGGTGGGGGGTTGATAATGTCATCCGGGTAGCTTAGCACCCAGCTGATTTTTCCATTAAAACGAGTGCGAATTTCGGAAAGAATATTCTCCCAACGAATTTGGGAATCTTGGGGAAGATTTGAGGAGGATCCATCTTCTAGCTGGCCACCAGGGAGGGCGGGAACAAGCCAATCGCCACCCAGAATCAAAGTGTCTACACCTGTGAGTTGAGCTTGATCGGCGTGGTGAATTGCGAAGGTTCGATATGAATCGAACCATGCTTGCCACCAAGCAAAATCTCGCTGAGATGTTCGCCACCATTCCTCGGTGTCGAACATAAAATTAGGTTGTGGAAATAAAGCAACCTTCATTCCTTCGTCTTGAGCTGTTTGTATGGTTCGCGACAGGTCAGGCCATAAGATATCGTTGCCAGGTATTTGCTCTATCTGAGGTGGGTTTTGGTTCGTTAAGGACCATGTAGGAGAAAGTACAACCCAGTTCGCATTCATCAGTGATATTTCCCCCATGGTTGGGTTCACGAAATCATCCCAGGATGGATGATAATCGGGGAGAAATTCCACACCTGCAACAAATTCATCGCCTCTATAGTGGATGGCATTTGTTAAAACTGTCGCAGGACTATCGCCTGAAATTCGCCATCTCCAGGTATCAATCGTATCAAAGAGAGTATGATTATTTTCTAGATCTGGAGTAATTAAGTTGGGGGTTACCTGATCGCCTGTCGCGATTCCCACAGTATCTCCACACGCCGCATTTCGGCAAAATCGATATTCAATCGGATTAGCGAAATTGCTTGGGCTATCCAAGCGGTAGCCCCACCGGGTTGCCGTTCCTCTCCACAGCGGTATTGGCTCCATCCAATTTAACAACTTTAATTGAATATAGACATCATCGGTTTCGGGAGTTTGAGATGGTGTTGTGAGATCAAACCAAATAGAATTCGGAATAGTTGAATACCAAGTTGGTACATAATCTTCTACAATCGTAGTAACTTGCTCATAAGGAATATATAGCTCGCGAATGATAAAATTCCCATCGGTTGAATGTTCGGCATTCCATAAACCATCCCCAAGAGTGTATTTGTAATGCAAGACTATACCAGCAGGTAGCTCTAATGTAATCAGATAACTCCCATCAGGCTGATATTGCAATTCTGGCATACGGTTGGCAAGAGTGTTTACCCCACCAGCAAGATCAGAAAAAGTATTCCCTAATTGAAATAAGTCTCCAGCTATGCGAAGCGGTACAGTAGGCACGGTATCGGCGGGTACATGCACAGAAAATGTTACTTGAACCATATTGGCCGGTTGGACAACAATGGCCGCCTCTGTGGCGGTACCGTTTGCCAAGATTATTTCTTGTTTAAAAGGAGAAAATCTTCCGTCAATTGCATAAGCAATTAATGTGTGTTTGCCTGGTGGTAATCCCTCGAGGCGAAAAGTGCCGTCGGAAGTACTGAGAGCGCGCACCCCGCCAGCTAGAATGAGCATGTTCGGTACCGGAACTCCGTTTTGTGCGTTGTGCACTTGCCCAATAATTCTGCTACTTCCAGGAGTTGGCAAAGTATCGCTCCAGCGGCTGACGATATCTGTCACTTGACCTGGCCCATCCACGTAATACATTCGGTACCTTACCGGATCCCCATTTTGAGTGTATTCGCTAATTGAGAATTGCCCGTTGCGATTATATCGATATTTGATTACAGAGCCTACTGGGACTGTGATTACGGTTACATAATGGTAAGCATCAATGGACTGCAGCGTGAAATGTTTTTGATTATACGGCAGACCAGTGACCTCATCCAGCAAAGTCAATTGAATTTCGCTTCCGCCAGGGGTGTTTACAGGTATTTCTACAAAGAAGGTTACCTCGGAAACGGGCAGGTTCGCTGAGGTAGTTAGTGAATTCGGAATACCCTCAAGGGTTTGGGATGGCGGATTAGCATCAGAAACTGGTAAAGAGCAACCCATTCCAATCAAGGATAGTAAGATAACCAGAAAGACACATCTCTGTGCCATAAAAACATATAGGTTGGGGATACTTTTATTCTGGGTCATAACCTTTCCCCCAAATGAGTTGCAAGGAGGAGGCCAGCTAATTGTTAGAATTTATTCCAGTTGTTTTTTCTTTTTCCTGCGTATTTGAGCCAGATAAGCCATTGCTATGCTCAGGAAATAAAGGGCCAACAAAGGAACAAGTACAATGGACATATTCACAGGGTCTACGGTTGGAGTAATTGCTGCTGCCAGGATTGACAATACCACGATAGCCAAGCGCCATTGGTTTCTTAACATCTCAGCTTTTAATATGCCCATAGCAGAAAGGAAGAAAGAAACCAGCGGGAATTGGAACGCAAGGCCAATCCAGAACATTATGCCTGTAGTAAAACCTATATAAGAAGAAGGGCGGGGTATAGTTGAAATGCCCATAAAGTTTAACAATACAGGTAAAGCAGCTGGGAGCATGATGTAATACGCAAATGCCATCCCGCTGATAAATAGGGAAGTTGTTATCGGAATAGCTATAAATCCGACAATACGCGCTCTACGCTTTAATCCTCTCGCAGCGAACAACAAAAATTCCAAGGCTATATATGGTAAAGAAATTGAGAATCCGGTTAGCAATGCAACGCGCATCACCACTCCAACGGGTTCGGTGACATCAATAGCTATTAATTCCTCGATGCCGCCTCCAGGTAGAGGTTGGGCTAACCAGTCTATAATTTGAGGAGTGTAGGAGAAAGCAAATGCTGTGCTGATTGCTAGAAAAATAACCATCCGCAATATATGCCAGCGCAAATCGGATAAGTGCGCAAGAACTGCCTGAAGAAAATCAACAGGGTGCTGAACCGCTTTTTCAAATGTCGCTGTCATAGGAGTATCTTCGGGATCCTCAATAAAAAATTCGTAGACACCCCGAATAATCCTGGAGATTATCAGATATATTGTGCTGAGAATCCAATAAACGAACCGGAATGGAGCGGAAAGTATGCGCCATATAACACGCAGCCAATTTCGCATTTAAGACTCCTGTTCGTCTTCTTTTGTTGGTTTATCGATCTTTTTTTCGCGGGTTGGGAGACCCGTTTTAGATAGTTTGCTATCAATCTTGTCGGGCATTTTTGTCCAGGCATTTAGGGCATCTTCGCTTTCTTGGATAACTTTATTAAGGGCTGATTTTTCTGCCGCGGCGCTCTTCTTGATATCTTTTACAGTTTTATCCAAACCTGTTTGTCTGGCGAGGTCTTCGGGCAGGTTTCTCATAGTTCGGGACATTCTTTGGAATGAACGCCAAAGATCAGATTTGCGCACCTGACGAATAAAACTGCCTAGGGCAGCTCCAACTCGGATCATTTCGTTTGGACCCAAAACAAGGAGAATGATTATAAATATAAGTAGAAATTCGAGTGGGCCGATACCAAGGAAATCCATGTTCTAATCGGAGTTGGAATGCTGTTTCGATTTGATAGATAATATTGCTTGGCGAATTTCATTGCGCCGAGAGACCAGGCTGCCCAAGACCCCATTGACAAAACGTGGTGTGCTATCTGAACCAAATTTTTTTGCCAATTCTATTGCTTCGTTGATGGCTACTTTTACTGGTGTATTCTCACTGACGGCAAATTCCCACAAGGCAATTCTTAATAGATTTCGGTCAATTGTCGATACCTGGTCTATCGGCCACTCGGGCGCATGTTCTGCAATAAATGTATCTAACTGATCCCGCATTGGCTCGATACTGCTGACTATAGAACGAGTAAATTCTTCCAACCGCGATTCCAAAGGCGTTTCTTTGAAACGCTCTTCAAGAACTATTTCAACAGGATGTCCGGTAATATCAATTTCGTAAAGTGCTTGCAAGGCAACACCGCGAGCCTTGGTTCGAGGTTTCATCTTTTTTAGTTTTGGTTCTCCATTCCGTAGTCAATATCCTCAATGTGTACATTTACTTGCCCGATCGCCATGCCAACCATTTCTGAGATTGCACGTGCAACATCGTTTTGTACATTATGGCTGACTTCTCGTATATTCACATCTTTATTCAAGACCAGATATAAGTCTGCGTTGACAGTATCGTCTTCTACCTCGATATAAACGCCGTTGTTCTGATGCCCACGCCTGATTAATCGGTTTACTCTTCCGGGTTTTTGACTCATGTGGCTGACTCCATCAACGCTCAGAGCTGTAAGGTATGCGATTGTCAATAGAACATCTGGAGCAATTGTTGTCGTGCCTGGCGGGCGGATGTCTTCGTCCATAGTATCTCCTGGTAGATTGTCCCTAAACCATTGCCATGCCGCCGTCGACGGCCAGCACTTGCCCCGTAATGTAAGATGCTTCATCAGAGGCCAAGAAAGCTACGGCATGGGCAATATCTTCCGGTTCGCCTTTTCTGCCTAGAGGAATCATTTCTAAAAATCCTGAGCGTGCCTCTTCTGGAACACCATCCCAGATATCGGTTTCGACATATCCAGCGGCAATTGCATTCACAGTGATATTCCGAGATGCAATTTCTCTGGCTAAAGCTTTCGTGAACCCAATCTGTCCAGCTTTAGAAGCTGAGTAATTTGCCTGGCCGGCATTGCCAATCTGGCCGGACACGGATGTTATATTTATTATGCGGCCGTAGCGCTTACGCATCATCGGTCGAATAGCGGCTTTTGAGCAATTGAATGTGCCTTTCAAATTTGTGTTTTGTACAACGTCCCAATCATCTTCCGTCATTCTCATAATCAGTGTGTCCCGCGTGATTCCAGCATTGTTAACTAGGATATCGATCTTATCGTATTTTTCCATGGCGGAATTAATCAAATCTTGAGCCTGGTTAAAATCTGAGATATCGGCTTGTACCGTTAGAGCATTTCCTCCATGAGATTCGATGTGAGAAACCACTTCCTGGGCAGCTTTCGCTGAAGAAATGTAATTTACAACAACGGCTGCACCTCGTTCCGCAAGTTCTAAGGCGATGGCTTTGCCAATACCTCGTGAACCACCGGTAACTACAGCTATACGTTCTTGCAGTGGCTTAGCCTTTTTAGGGGACATTGATGCTCCTGGAATTGATCAGGAATAAACCGTCTCGGATTTTATCCTGGAAAATGCTTTGAAATTTTTCGAGGGTTATCTTCACTTAATCTTGTTACAGGGAGAATTATACCAACATTGGCGCTTATCCGTTGGCTTTATTTGTTTCAAAATCCTGATGAGTTCCAAATGCCATTCTATTTGAGGTGCGCTCAACACGTTTTACCAAACCAGATAATACTTTCTCTGAACCAAGTTCGATAAAATTTGTGATTCCTTGGTCAATGAGGTGCTGGATGGATTCAGTCCAGCGGACTCGGGAGGATAGTTGGGCTTGAAGATCTGCACGGATTTCATCCGCATTAACGAGCGGTTGTGCGGAAACATTCCCGATGACAAAAATTTTAGGGTCGAATATTTGGGCAGCTTCCACTGCAGAATTGAATCCCTCTTGTGCCTCTGCCATCAGAGGAGAATGAGCTGCTATACTGACAGCCAGGGGTACCGCTTTACGGGCGCCAGCTTCTTTTGCCAAAGGCATAGCTCGCTCAAGAGCATTGCTCGCACCAGAAATCACCACCTGGCCTGGGCAATTATCGTTTGCTATCTGGACAACTTCATCTGGGGAACTAGCTTCTGTGCAAATTTTTTCCACTTGCTGGAGGTCGAGACCGAGAATAGCTCCCATGCCACCTGGGGAATTGGTTCCAGTATGTTTCATTAATTCGCCGCGCGTGCGCACTAAGCGTAAGGCTTCGGGGAAACTCATGGCCGATGCAGCCACAAGCGCGCTAAGCTCTCCCATAGAATGCCCGGCAACATATGCCGGAGTAATATTGGGGTAATGGTCTTGAAAAATACGTAGGGCAGCTACGGAATGGACCAGGAGAGCGGGTTGGGTATTGATGGTATCGTTTAATTCTTCCTCGGGTCCTTCCCAAGAAATTTTTGACAGCCCAATGCCTAAAATCGAATCTGCTTCTTCATAAGTGGATTTTGCAACCAGGTATGTTGAAGCCAGGTCTTGCCCCATACCAACTTTTTGGGAGCCCTGCCCAGGAAATATAAAAGCAGTCTTATTTGGAATAAAATCCATCAGGCAAATTAAAGATAGAACGGGCCTTTAGCTTAGCGGCCCGTTGGTTTAGCTTTGGTCTATGCTAATGACTTCGCGGCCTTTATAATGGCCACAATGCGGACAGACGTGATGTGGTAAGCGTACATCGCCGCAGTTGCTGCACTGCACGAGAGTGCGTGGTTTGAGAGCGTCGTGGGCCCTTCGACGGTCGCGGCGCCCCTTGGATATCTTTCGCTTTGGAAGTGGAGTCATGCTAAATGCCTCTAATTATTCATAAGAATACCTGCCAGTTTGGCAGGTAGATGTATTATAAAATTACTTCGTGTGGCTGTCAAGCCACATTGGAGTGTCAGGTTGCATATTAATTTTCTAACACCCCCCAAATAATTACCACACTGCCCTGCTCTCTTCTGGAAAGGATATTCCATCAACTTCCAACCTTTGAGCGCAAAAAGGCTTCAATGAAACCATCCAAGTCTCCATTCAATACGGATTGAGTATTGCCAACTTCGTGATTAGTGCGGTGATCTTTTACCATCTGATATGGGTGCAAGATATATGAGCGGATCTGGCTGCCCCATTCTGCTTTTAGGTATTCTCCTCGTAAGGCTGAAATCTCTTTTTCTTGCTCCTTCATCTGAATTTCAAGAATGCGGGCTTTGAGGACCCGCATAGCATTTTCGCGATTTTGCGTTTGCGAACGCTGATTCTGACACGAAGCAACAATGCCTGTGGGGAGGTGAGTGATACGTACAGCGGTATCATTTTTCTGAACGTTCTGTCCGCCAGCGCCTCCGGCCCGAAACGTCTCGATTTTTAAATCGGTTGGATTGATCTCGATATCTGTATTCTGATCAACTTGGGGCAAGACCTCAACCTGGGCAAAGGATGTGTGGCGGCGGTTGGCAGAATCGAAAGGAGAAAGGCGAACCAATCGATGAACGCCTTTTTCGGGACGCAGATAGCCATAAGCATATCGCCCAGTGACTGAGATGGTGACGCTTTTTATTCCAGCTTCTTCACCTTCCGTACTGTCCAGGATGTCGGTTTGGTATCCCCGCTGCTCAGCCCAACGTAAGTACATTCGCTGGAGCATAGCTGCCCAATCCTGCGAATCTGTTCCTCCCGCACCTGCATTAATAGACAGCAACGCGTCTCCCTGGTCATAATCTCCCGAAAGCATAATACTCAATTCGCGCTGGATAACCAGTGTTGCGATTTGCTTGATTTCGGGTTCTAATTCGGACCGTAAGCTCTCGTCATTAAGTTCTGCCAGTTCCTTTGCATCAGCAATGCGCTGCTGAACGCTTTGCCAATCCTCGATTTCTTGCCGAAGGTTGGAAATACCTCTCATAAGGTTCTGGGCGCGAGAAGAATCATTCCAAAGACCTGGGTCTTCGGCTTCTTTTTCTAGTTTAAGGAGTTTTTCTTCTTGTTGCGCCAAGTCAAAGACGCACCAGTAGCGCTTGGATTTTTTCTTCGCTCTCGCTAATACTAGCGATTAAATCTTGCATGCTTGAACCTCGCTAAAGATATTATTATTTTGTATTTTACCGTTAACCTATCCCGGGGGTGTAAAGATTGTCGGAGGAATTTGTGATTAAATGACTTTCAATTGAAATCTAATAATATATTGTCTACGAAAGATCGTGGATCAAATGGCTCAAGATCATCTAATCTTTCGCCTAACCCTGCGAACAGAATTGGCAAACCTAGTTCTGCCTGTATTGCGAATGCCATTCCGCCGCGGGCTGAAGTGTCCAGTTTAGCCAGAATGACACCACTTACATATACAGCATCCTTAAATGCGCGGGCTTGATGTATCGCGTTTTGCCCGGTAGTAGCGTCCATAACGATCCAAACTTCGTGAGGGGCATCATTCATAATTTTGTTAACTACATTATATACCTTCTTTAGCTCCCCCATTAGATTGAAGCGGGTGTGCAATCGTCCAGCAGTGTCAATTAAAACAATGTCATCTTTGCGCGCTATGGCGGATTGTACGGCGTCATATGCCACTGCCCCGGGATCTCCTTCAGGTTTACCAGCGATTACGCGGGCACCAAGTCGCTCCCCCCAGGCTTGCAGCTGCTCAATGGCTGCGGCCCTAAAAGTGTCCGCAGCAACCAATAAAACCTGTTTGCCATTGATCTGGAAACGATTTCCGAGTTTAGCTATGCTGGTGGTTTTTCCCGAACCATTTACTCCGACAATCAAGATAATCGTTGGGTCTTCTGTCTGAAAATTGAGAGCTGGTGGCTGATCCAATCGTGATATTAATTCTATGCGTAAAGCTGTCTTGAGTTCATCCGATTTTGTCCAGCCTTCATTTTGTGATTGATCTTGAAGGGTTTCAACAATTGTTTGGGTTGTTTTTATCCCCAAGTCAGCCTGGATGAGTAAAGCTTCCAAGCCCTCCCAGGTTTCTGTAGTTAACTCGCTGATACCGAGCATATTGGCGAGTCGTCCAAAGGTTGATTTGCGTGTTCGGGCTAATCCCGATTTCCATTTATTCTTTCCTTCTTTCATGGGGCGAAATTATATCATGTGCAAGCAGATGCAATTACTACCGCTTTGGTATAGAAATGCTATAATGCAGGGTATGCCGACTTCAAAACTTTCACACATTGATGAGGATGGAAGGGCGCGCATGGTGGATGTGGGAAGCAAACCGGAAACTGAACGCATGGCCTTTGCCAAGGGTGAAGTAGTAATGCAGCCGGAGACGCTGAAATTGATACGCGAAGGGAACTTAAAAAAGGGCGACGTTTTAACAGTTGCTCAGATCGCAGGTATTGTTGCAGCAAAGCGCACCTCAGAATTAATTCCCCTGTGCCACCCATTGCCGCTTGACCATGTAGAGGTGGAATTCGAATTAAGCGAAGAGCTACCTGGAATAGAGATTGCTGCTACCGCGAAAACTTCTGGGAAAACGGGGGTTGAGATGGAAGCTCTCACTGCGGTCTCCTTAGCGGCTTTAACAATCTACGATATGGCCAAAGCGGTCGAAAAAACAATGATAATACAAAATATCCGTTTAGTTAGAAAAACTGGGGGGCAAAGCGGCGATGTTAAAAATGAGTAGCAAATGAACCAAATCACAATTCTTTTTTTTGCAACATTCAAAGAACGCGCGGGGACAAAACATGCCAATTTAGAGATTGCAGAAGGTACTACCGTAGGCGAACTTAAAAGTCTGGTTGAAGATAAATTCCCCAATTTGTCAGATTCGATGGGGTCGGTCCTAGTGTCAGTAAATAAAGAATACGCATTTGACGAGGAAGTGATTCCAGCGGATGCTGAAGTTGCTCTCTTCCCTCCGGTAAGCGGGGGAACAATGCAAGATGATAGTTTTCCAACCGTCTTTTCAATAACCGATCGCGAGCTTGACTTAAATGCCATTTTGGAAAGCATCACTCTTCCTACAACAGGAGCAGCCTGTTTTTTTACAGGTATGGTACGCGAGGTTACCAGTCGCGGTGACAGCCATGAGACTGATTTCTTGGAATACGAAGCATATAAACCGATGGCTGAACAAAAGATGAATCAGGTTGCAGACGAGATTCGAGAAAAATGGGAAAGTGTTGAAGGAATCGCAATCGTTCAGAGGATCGGCAAATTGCATCCAGGAGAGCCTACCGTGATGATCGCTTGTACTGCGGGCCATCGTGACACCGGAGTATTTGAAGCTGCGCGTTATGGTATTGATCGACTAAAACAAATTGTACCGATTTGGAAGAAAGAAGTGGGGCCAGATGGTCAGGTTTGGGTTGAGGGTAAATACTTTCCCTCCCCTGGCGAATAATGACGGATTTTCAATGCACCAGTTGCCTGCAAGCTTATCCGGACGCAGGCATCCCTTTCCGCTGCCCAAACTGTGGGGGTAAATTTGGAATAGCCGGAAATATTAATTACGACCCCGAGGATCTAGAACCAGATTTATCTGGTCTTTGGCGGTACCGCGGTACGTTTGGATTACCAGCTGATGCACCGGTAATAACTTTAGGCGAGGGAGATACACCGCTGGTAAATGCAAGGTTGTTTGACCGCGATGTAGCGCTGAAGCTTGAATACCTTAATCCAACCGGTTCTTTTAAAGATCGCTTGACTGCGCCCGAAATGAGTTTCTTGGTATCCAGGGGAGTAACGTCCGCGGTCGAGGATTCCTCTGGGAATGCTGGAGCATCATTTGCCGCGTATTCGGCGCGTGCAGGGGTTAAGGGACGTGTGTATATCCCGGATTACGCTTCAGGGCCAAAGCGCATCCAGATCGAAGCTTATGGAGCTAAAGTGGTGCCAATCGAAGGGCCGCGTTCGAATGCAGCGAAAGCAGTTCGAGAGGCTGTTGAGAAAGAAGGCATCGTTTATGCCAGCCACGCTTACTTACCCCACGGATTGCCAGGATTAGCAACCATTGCCTACGAATTGGTTGAACAGATGGGCGAGGCTCCCGGGACTGTTATCGCTCCGGTAGGGCATGGCAGCTTAATGTTGGGGATTTTCAAAGGCTTTGCTGCTATGCTAGAGGCGGGTATAATTGGTGCCATTCCTACGCTGGTTGGTGTTCAGGCAAGTGCCTGTGCCCCAGTATGGACCGCAGCCACTTTAGGCCCGGATCAAGATTACGCAGTTGGTGAAGGGCACACATTGGCTGAGGGAGTGCGTGTAAAGTATCCAGTTCATGGGGATGCTTTAGTGCAATCTTTGCAAGAAAACTCAGGACTTTTCCTGACTGTAGAAGAACATGATATTGGAGTCGGACAAGATACGCTTGCCCGGTTGGGATTTTTCATAGAACCAACATCCGCGATCGTTTGGAGTGCGCTTAAGCAAGTGGTCGATAAAGCGCCCGAACCAATTGTATTAATATTGACAGGCTCAGGTCTTAAAGGATAGTTGCTTTTGTTTTTTTGTCAGGTTGTTTTGGAGGTTAGCGCATGCATGAAAAAATTGTAGTTACGGGAATGGGAGCAATAAGCGCTGTGGGGAACACGGTGCAAGAAAATTGGGAAAATATAAAAAACGGCGTTTCAGGAGTTGGCCCTATCACAGCATTTGACACAAAGGATTTCTTAGTTAAAATTGCATGTCAGGTAAAAAATTTTAATGCAGATGATCTTCTGTCATCACGAATTGCCCGGCGCAGAGATCGTTACCAACAATTTGCAGCAGTAGCAACGCAGGAAGCTTTGAACCAGTCAGAACTTGAGATCACAGAAGAGAATGCCGGACGAATTGGTGTTGTGCTTTCGACTTCGATTGGTGGCCTGGTATCCCTGGAAGAAAATTATCTGAAGATTATAAAAGGAGGCCCTCGTAAGACAAGCCCTTTTTTAATTCCGATGTTGATGCCAAATGGGGCAGCTGGTTTGGTAGGGATTGACCATGGACCAAAAGGTCCTGCGTTTTCAATATCTTCTGCCTGTGCTTCAGGCCAGGATGCCATTGGTGTCGCCTGGATGATGCTGCGTTCGGGTGTGCTCGATGTGATCATTACAGGTGCTAGTGATGCTTTGATTACCTCGCTTGCGGTTGCTGGCTTTGATCGTATTGGAGCTATGTCCCGTCGCAGTGCTGGCGAAATAACTCCCCGACCTTTCGATAAAAACCGCGATGGATTAGTGATTGGAGAAGGATGTGGTGTTTTGATTCTGGAACGCGAACAATTTGCTCGAGATCGAGGGGCAAATATTCTGGCTGAACTTGCTGGCTACGCAGCTACAGCAGATGCATATCACATCACGGCCCCAACCGAGAATGGAGAAGGAGGGTCGAGGGCAATGCGCCTTGCGATGGAAGTTGCAAGAGTGAACAAAGAGGATATCGGCTACATTAACGCGCATGGGACAGCCACACCATTGAACGACAAAGCAGAAACTATAGCTCTAAAATCAGTATTTGGTGATTTAGCATATAAGATCCCAATCTCATCTACCAAATCTATGACCGGACATATGATGGGTGCTACTGGCGCGTTAGAGCTAGTTTATTGTATTCTCGCATTGCAAAACAAAGTTATTCCACCCACTATTAATTATCAAACCCCTGATCCAGACTGTGATTTGGATTATGTTCCCAACGAGGCCCGAGATTTGAAGTTTGACGTTGCAATATCAAACGCTTTCGGATTCGGCGGCCATAATTCGGTTTTGATTGTACGAAATTACAATTGAGTATTGACTACCGGATATCAAAAGAGGTTATTAAGTAAAATATATTTGGAATTGATGGAGCGCTAACTACCCGACTAAGGTGGGGTGGTTTGCGTTCCCTGAGTTCTAGGAGATTCACGTGCCAGATTCTCAGGAAAACAAGGCGAGAGAAACACCGAAGGAACTCGCTGTACGTTTAGGTCTGCCCTTTTCAGATTATTTAATATTACAACGCGCACTTACACATCGTTCATACATGAATGAACATCCCGAAGCGCTTGAAGATAATGAGCGGCTTGAATTCTTGGGGGATGCAGTTTTAGACTTCGTGGTTGGAGCTTTTCTTTACAACCGATTTCCAGAAATGAAAGAAGGAGAACTAACTCGCCTACGAGCTGCGCTTGTGAGGACGGAACAATTAGCTGAATTTGCAATGAAAATCAATCTGGGGGCAGCAATTCGTCTTGGACGTGGGGAGGAGGAAAGTGGAGGTCGCACTCGATCAGCGATGCTTTGTGCAGTTTTTGAGGCAATCATTGGTGCATTATATTTGGATGCGACTGCAAAATCAGTGGAAGAGTTTATTTCTCCTCTCTTGGATGCGACGGTCAGCAGGATTCTGATTGACCAATCGGCTAGAGATCCGAAAAGCCAATTACAAGAATGGGCACAATCTAAAGGGTTTCCTATTCCAGTATACAAGATTGATATAGAAAGTGGGCCGGATCATGAGAAAACTTTCTCGGTCGAAGTATGGATAAGTGACGAAGTCTGTGGTGTTGGTAACGGTCGGAGTAAACAAAGCGCCAGTATGGCAGCGGCGAAATCTGCTCTTAAGAAATTGAAAATTTAATTGATACCCTAAGGTCAAATATGTCATTTCGTTTAAAATCGTTAGAGTTGAATGGCTATAAAACTTTTGCTAGTCGAACAGTTTTTGAATTTGCGGATTCGATAACAGCTATGATCGGGCCGAATGGTTCTGGGAAATCGAATATTGCGGATGCTTTACGTTGGGTATTAGGTGAACAATCTTACAAATTATTGAGGGGCAGAAAAACCGATGATATGATCTTTGCCGGTTCCGAGATGCGTTCAAAATCCGGAATGGCATCCGCAACTGTGGTTTTTGATAATAGTGATGGGTGGCTTCCGATTGATTTTTCTGAGGTTTCAATCACCAGGAGAGCTTATCGAGATGGACAAAATGAATATCTCATAAACAACCAAAAAGTGCGCTTGATGGATGTCAGCGAACTACTTTTTAACTCTGGATTGGCTGAAAGAACTTATACGGTCATCGGTCAGGGATTGGTGGATACAATACTATCCTTAAAAGCTGATGAACGCCGACGTTTGTTTGAGGAGGCTGCGGGAATTGCCCTATACCGGTCTCGAAAAGAACAATCCCTGCGACGCCTGGACAAAACTAACCGCAATTTGGAAAGAGTCCAGGATATCATCTCAGAATTAAAACCAAGATTGCGAAGTCTTGAACGTCAAGCCCGTAGGACGCAGGAATACGAACAGGTCAAGACGGACTTGCACGAAATCTTACGCGATTGGTACGGATACCATTGGCACAGAACTCAACAACAACTTAAAGAATCACGTCAATTGGCACAAATGCAGGAAGCGGCCCTAGGGAAAGTGCGCGAAGAGTATTCAAACTTATCACAGCGTATTGATAATTCACGGGTAAATGTTCAAGATTTACGGGAAAGATTGAATGGGTGGCATTCTAAATTGGCTGAACTTCATTCTATTCGGGAAAATGTCGGTCGAGATTTGGCCGTTGGAGATGAAAGATCGCGCTCCTTGGCGGAACAGGAAAACAATTTGATTTCTGAGGCTGGAAAAGCTAAAGAAGAATTCAGCATATCCCAAACTCGATTAAATGAAGCTGCTGCTGAAGAGATTCGCTTGACCTCACTCGTCTCTGAAGCTGAAGAACATTCCGTGTCTGCCCGTTCAAAACTTACTGAACTACAGGAAAATCGCCGCGATTCAGAAATCGGAATTAAAGCCAGCCGCGATCTGTTAGCAGAGCTAAATTCACAAAAAATTGGTTTAGACACTCGAAGAGTCGAACTAGAATCTCAACTGGAGCGTTATCAATTAAAGGAAATAAATTTTGTAAACAGCATTGAAGAGGCAAAGAAAGAATTAATAGTAGACGAAAAACATCTAAAGGAAAATGAAAACAAAATCGAATTGGCAGAATCAAAAATCAAGGATAGCGAGACAACTCTTGATTTTAGCCGTTCTGAACTGGATGAAATTAAAGAGCACAAACATACAATAAATGAAAAGCAAGCAAAACGACGTGCTGAAATCACCCGTATCCAAGCACAGATCGGTGTCATCGATCAGGCAGAAAGGACTCTAACCGGTTATGCAAGTGGGGCGAAAACGCTCTTGGATGCAGCTCGTCAAAATAAGATCGGAGCATCCCTAGGCACCTTGAATGATCATCTGGAAATTCCAAAAGAGTTAGAAGTCTCGATTTCAGCCGCACTTCGGGATTATTCAGACGCGGTCTTTTTGGATGAAGGGGCAGATTTTGAGAAAGCATTAGATATCATCCAGTTAGATTCTGGACGAGTAGCTTTGCTACCCCTAGATAATCTAAATCCACAGATACCGATTTCGACTCCACCACAAATGGATGGTTGTCTTGGAGTAGCGTCTGAGCTTTTATCAGCATCGAAAAAAGTGCGACCAGTCTTAAATTTACTTTTGGGGCAGGTTTTGGTAGTACGGACACGTAGTGATGCTCTAGCAGCTTTGACTGATCAAGGGCCCCATGTCCGTGCAGTAACTCTGAATGGTGAAGTGTTCTATAAAGACGGGAAAATCTTCGTAGATACGTCTGGCGGTTCAGGAATATTGGCGCGCCCTCGCCGCCGCAGGGAGTTTGAAAATGAAAAACAAAATGCTGAAGTTGACCTCAAACAACTAGAGCAGCAATCGAACCAGCTAGAAAAACAATATCTAGATAAACAAAATGATCTCGAAAAATTGACTCAAACACTACGAGATTTACGGAATAGCTTTGAAGAAAACCAAACATTGCTAAGGAATGCATCGATGGAGGTTGAACAAGCTCGACGGCAGCATGATTGGCAGGTTGCTCAACAGGCAAATAACGCAAGCGAGATAATGCGTGCTGCAAGTGAAATTCAGACTATTGACGAAGAAAAATTACGTTTGGCTAACGAGCTGGCTTCATCTGAGGGAATATTAAAAGAACGTGTCCAAGCATTAACGGGAATCAGCCTGGATGAACATAATTCTCAGGTACGACATTGGGAAACTGAAGTAGCTGTTAGCCAGCGAGCTATGCAGGATGCAAATATCAGAAAACATGAACGCCAGCAGTCTCTTGATAAGGCTAAAGAAGAGTCAAGCATTCTGGAGACTCGTTTACAATTGATTATTAAACAAATACAAGAATTGGATGTTGATACTGAAAGTTCTCGAGGGGTAGAGGATGAGACTGGATCGGAAATCCTTTCATTACAAAGTTTAATTCAGCCATCTGAAGAAGAACTTCGAATTTTGGAGAACGACCTGGATAACTTCAGGCAAGAAGAATCTATTGCGCGCCAGGTTATCAATAAAGCTGAACGCCACCACACACAGGCTCAAATTGCATTGGGGCGTGATCAAGAAGCTTTGGAAACCTTGCGAAAAAGAATTGAGGACGATTTTGGTTTAGTGGAATTTGAATATGACGAATCTGTTTCTGGGCCAAAACCACTCCCCTTGGGAGATCTTGTAGAACAGTTGCCAGTATTAGATGAATTGGGACCCGATATTGAGAAAACACTTACCCGGCAGCGTGCCCAACTTCGCCGCATGGGATCGATTAACCCTGAGGCAAAATTGGAATTAAAAGAGGTTAAACAGCGTTATGAATTCCTGGAATCCCAAATTGAGGACTTGACTGCCGCCGAAAAAGATATCCGAGATATTATCGCGGAATTAGATGAACTCATGGAACGGGAATTCCGAAAAACCTACGATCGTGTTGCTGGGGAGTTTCGCGAAATATTCACTCGATTGTTTGGAGGTGGATCTGCCAGACTCGTTTTGACGGATGATACAGCTTTTTCAGAAACTGGGATTGAAATAGAGACTCGTTTACCTGGTAAACACGCTCAGAGGTTAGCGCTTCTATCTGGTGGTGAACGGAGTTTAACCGCTGCGGCTTTAGTGTTCGCCCTGCTAAAGGCTTCTCCCACGCCGTTTTGCGTAATGGACGAGGTAGACGCCATGCTAGATGAAGCGAATATTGGGCGTTTTTCTAGTTTGTTAACTGAGCTGAGTAAAGAAACCCAATTTGTGGTGATTACCCATAATCGGAATACAGTCCAGGTGGCGGATGTGATTTACGGTATTACTATGGGGCGTGATACCACCAGCCAGGTGGTAAGTTTGAAGCCCGGTGAGATTGAAGAGAGCCTTTCCCGATAAACAAACTATTAATTCTAAGGAACGTTGATGTTGCTCAGAGGATTGAGTAATTCAAGGTCTGGAGATGGCTCGTCCGGGATCCGTGTGGAAACGTAATCCATGCGGACAATCTCATATTCTAGTTGGATCTGGGCAAGCCATTCCGAGAAAATTGCACTACGGATTTGAGAGAGTTCATCTTCAGAAAATATTCGGGTTTCGCTACCCAAGATCTGAATAATATGCCAACCTGCTTCAGATTCTATCGGGTCAATCAAGTCCCCAATCTCTCCGTCTCCAGCTAAGGCTGCTTCGTAAAGAATGCCAATAAATTCGGTTTGATCGGTTTTATTGATCGACTCTCCGAGCCAGCCCAAGTCGCCACCAATAGTATTGGTGCTGGGGTCAGTTGAAAACTCAGAAGCCAAAGCAGTCCAATCCTCGCCATTATCTAGTTTTTCCAATATTTCCAAGGCGGAATCTTCGTCTTCCATTTGGATATGGCGTACCCAAATTTGGGCCTCCTCCACCGGCAAGTCCTTCGTTATGTCCGAGAGTAATTTTTCGTAATAAAGTTGACTCTCAATCGTCTTTCTGAAACCCGCTTCAGTGAATTCAAATTCTAATTCTAGATTTGAGTAATATTGATGAAGATTTTCTGCATAGGCTTCGGTCGAATACATCGTTGGAGAGGGAGAGGGAATAACGGTGGTCGGTGTTGCGTTAGTCTCAGAGGTAGGTTGTTCATCAACTGGGGGAGTAAGACCCTCGATACTTTCTGGAATTGGGCTAAGTTCAAGTGTTGCTGTCGCTGTCTCGACAACTTCGGTAGTAACCGTAGCAGTTGGAGTATCTGTAAGAGTAGGAGTTGGGGAGACGAGAGTTATCTGTGCAGAAGATAACGTAGAGATTGGGATTGGGGTTGCGCTGATTGTAGGGGTAGGAGTACCACTCGGAAAATATTGACGAGTCTCCATAATGGCCGCATCAATTTCTTCTTCTGTTACGGTTATACCGCGCTGCTGAGCTTCTTGGCGTATAAGTACCTCAAAGATCATTTGCTCAAGAACATTTAAACCAAAAGAAGGAGGGTCGAGTTGAACGCTTATATTTTGAAGTTCGGTTTGGATTTGGGCTAAGAACTCTGGGTTATCCTGAAACATAATCATGTTTTGGGCGGTTTGATTCCAATAATTGACCCATGGAAGGCGTTCAAACCTCACGCGGGCCTGGAAATCCCTTGTGGAGATTTCTTCTCCATTTACAATTGCAACGGGTTGATCGGGCATGATAAATTTATCAAATATGTATCCGTATATGACGAGAAATACTACGGAAATCAATATGGCAAAGGCGCCAATTGTCAAATAACGGCTTTGCCGCTGGGAACGTTCAACCCGATGTATTCTGCTCCTGGAGAGCCGGTCTTGTTTACTTTTCGCCATGTTCGTGAGTTTACCTCAAACTATCGCCTGCAAATGGGAGCAAAGCCATATGCCGGGCGCGTTTTATTGCCGATGCTATTCGCCTTTGGTGCTTTGAGCAGTTTCCAGTTTGGCGGCGAGGACGTATTTTTCCTTCACTGCCTGTATAACTGCGCAAGAGGTCAATTTTTTTATAATCAATCAATAAAGTTTTATCGGAGCAAAACGAACATTTTCGCGGGGGGGAATAATACCGCCGTCCTTTGCCGCCTGATTTTCTCCTGGGTCTTTCACTCATACTATTCTCCTATCTAATCATTGATACTAATAAACATTTACAAGTTGATTGTTAATCGGAAGGTTGATAGAGCAATCAAAATGGAAATTCATCGTCTTCTTCGAATTCGTTGCTTTCATTAGCCTCATCATCGTCTTCGTCAGATTTGGGTTTATCTCCTAACATCACCATTTCTTTGGCAACGACTTCGATATTTTGGTGTTTGTTACCGTCATCGTCTTCCCAACGCCGGGTTTGAAGGCGTCCTTCAACGTAAACTTGCCGACCTTTGTTGAGGTATTTATTGCATATTTCTGCGAGACTCCCCCAAGCCACAATATTAAACCACTCGGTTTCATTCCGGCGCTCGCCATCAGTTGTTTTCCATGTGCGGTTGGTTGCTAAACTGAAGGTTGTTACAGGGCGCCCAGATGGGGTATAGCGCATTTCTGGGTCTCTTCCCAAGTTGCCAATGAGCATAACTTTATTTAGTCCGCGAGCCATATTCAAAACCTCCTTTAGCTAATTATCCTAAATTTATTCCTTTTTTGGAGTCTCAATTTGCAAATTTGCAGAGCTAATCATAAAGCGCATGATTGATTCCTGGAGTTTGAGATTGCGTTCCAGTTCTCCGAAAAATGTAGGTTCCATTTCAGTTTGCATGATGATATATTGGCCTTCTGTTTGCTTGCGGATCTCGTATGCCAATTTACGATTCCCCCAAAGGTCTACGTTTGTGATCTTTCCACCTCCATCTGTTATCCATCCCTTTACTCGATCAATAACTTCCTGGAAGGCTGTGTCGTCCAAATCTGGGTGAACGATGAAGGCGACTTCATAGTTTCGCATAATTTATCCTCTCCACGGGATAGCCCCTGGTTTGAGTGAGCCAGGAGCGGAAAGTGAGCCACGCATTCGCGTGGCTCCTGAGGTAAAGTTTAACATAAAGAAATACTTTTGGGTAGGGCAGGTTTCAATAATTATGCAGGAAGTTCAACGTATATGCGTTTATTAATTTTTCCCTTGCTTTTGTAATCCGTGATTTTTATCTCACCAACTTCCGAAGTGTTTTGAACATGAGTACCCCCGTCAGCTTGTAAATCAAGCCCTTGGATCTCAACCACACGGACCTCTTGAATTCCTTCAGGTAATAAGTTTATCTTTGTACGAATCAAATCTGGGATTTGAAATGCCTCGTCCCGGGGTATTATCTTAACGTTAAGATCGCGTCCTTTTGATACTTCTAAGTTTATGGAATTTTTAATCTCATTGATGAGTTCGCGATGCATTGACTCGAATTCAAAGTCCATGCGACCTTTCAAAGGCTCCATATTACCCCCAGTAACGAGCGCATTGTAATCACGAAAAACAACTCCACACAGTATGTGCATGGCGGTATGTGTGCGCATTAATTGGAATCGTTTGGTCCAATCAATTTTTCCAATGATCTTTGTTCCAAGGTTTGGCAATTGTAGTTCTCCTCCAATTAGATGGACTAGTCTACCAGCAATCATTTTTGAACCTTTGACTTCAAAAGCTGTACTTTCAGCCTTCAATGTACCGTGATCAGCCGGCTGACCTCCACCACCTGGGTAAAAAGTGGTTCTATCAAGTATCACCCCGTGGTTTTCTTGATCCAATTCAGTAACCACCGCTTCAAATTCTTGAAGATAGCTATCGGTTTGATATAAACGCTCAGTCATAGAAACACCTTTGTTGGAATCATTAGTATGTTATTTTAGGACACTCAATCTAACTGGGTAAGTAATTAGATAATTACTGGCTGGGTACATTCGACAATATCGTTTTTAGGATTATTTACTGTAGAAGATACTGGGTGGTGGACCATTTCTCCGGCAGGGTATGCTTTGAGCAGGGTGTTGAGTTGCTCAGGTTTTTGATCTTCGCGCTCTAACCATACTGAATGTGCGGATTTTGGCAGTATGACAGGCATGCGATTGTGAAGCTTAGAAATTTTATCATTCGGTGAAGTGGTAATAATTGTGCAGGATTTTATCTCCGAGCCGTCTGGTGAAAACCAGACTTCCCATAAGCCAGCCATTCCAAACGGTTCTTGAGACTCCAATTGAATATAATAGGGTACTTTGGCTTTTTGACCAGGGTTTTTGACCCACTCATAAAAACCATCCGCGATAATTAAGCAGCAGCGGCGTTTATAAGCTGCTCTGAAGGATGGTTTATCTGCTAGAGTCTCTCCGCGAGCGTTTATCATACGGTTGCCGATTGCGGGGTTTTTGGCCCAAGATGGAATTAGCCCCCAAATAAAATAATCAATTTTATTCTTGCCGTCATTAGGAATTACAGCCACCGGTTGTGAGGGGGCGACATTGTAGCGAGGTTGCATCTCTGGGGGTACTTTCGCCCAAGGGAAGGCTTCCTGGATGGCAGCAGGATCTGCAGTAATAGTAAATCGTCCACACATGTTGGCTATCGAACCTTACACTCATTAATATCGTTTGCCATTAACTCGGCAAATAATATTATAGCATCTGATGCTGGAAAGCAGGTCGTTTGCCTTCCAATAGGATAAATGGTGCTGCTCGTCTAGGATGGATGCCGATCTTTTTCAAATCTAATTGAGTCCTCAACTTGCCAATTCCCCGAGTATTAATAATCATATTGGCCCCTTTGGGACCAATTCCAGGCACACGCAGCAACTGTTCGCGGCTGGCTCTGTTGATCTCCACCGGTTCGTTTTGCAGGTTTGTGCGCGCCCAGGCTAATTTTGGGTCGATGCTTTTGGGTAAATTTCCACTTTCGTCAAAAGGCAAGTCTTCTAAACTGAAACCGTAATTCTTTATTAAGAAGGAGGATTGATAAAGACGCTTCTCTCGGATGGGAGTAGTCGCAGGTTGATCATCTAAAGGGGTATCTGCGATAGGGTTAAATGCTGAAAAATATACTCGCTGAAGCCGTGGCTGGCGGTAAAGGAAATCGGTTGTTGAGAGTAATTCTAGATCATTTTCCCCGACTGCGCCAACGACAAATTGGGTTGTAGTTGAAGGCCAACGGCCATTCCAAGTTTTGTGGGGTGATTGATTTATCCTGATTTCTTGTGCCCAAATTAGAGGGTTAAGCAATTCATTGGAAAATTGTTTGTGGGGGGCTAACATTTGTAATCGCGCGGGGTTTGGCGCCTCAAGGTTTGAGGAGATTCGGTTTGCCAGGTGCATGGCGCGCTCGACTTGATCTTTTTCTGCTCCCGGTATTATCTTTAAGTGGATATAACCTTTATATTTGTATTTAGTACGCAGAATTTCAGCTGTGTCGATCAATTTATCCTGTGTGCTAACACCACCTTTAATTATGCCCGAACTGAGAAATAAACCTTCAACAAGTTTTGCGAAATGCATCTCCATTAGAAGTCTAGCTAGATCATCGGGCTTTAGGGTATCCCTCTTCATATCCCGGCCAGCTCGGAAAGGGCAGTAAAAACAATCTCGCTCACAAGCTGATGTCTGCATGGTTTTCAAGACCTTTAGACTTTTCCCATTAGGCATTACAAGTTTGCTAACAGGAATTGTATCTAGCTGCTTTCCATTTACGATAGGAGAGCAACCAGTCTCACCATCTTGTTCAACTTGCATATCCTGGGATAATAACTTCAACTTGTTCATGGCTCTTTTATTGAGATTATTTACCCCGCAATTATAGAACAAACGGTCTAATTGTCAACGGTTGTATCATTGTGATTGACAGCGTGGATTGGGTACACTAAACTAGGTAGGTGTTTATGCAAGATAAAATTTTTTTGCCTTTAGGAGCATTCACATTGAACCCGGATAATAGTTTCACATTACGAAATAACCTTAAATGGAGTTTATTTTGCTGAAAGAATATTCGTAAGTGATAATGGGATAAACAGTATGTTTGATATCCCCAGGAAATTAATCCACGGCATCAAGAATGCAGCTAAGATTACTGTGCTTACAGGTGCGGGAGTCTCTGCTGAGAGCGGCATACCAACATTTCGTGTAGCCCAAACGGGCTTATGGGCGAAATACGATCCAAGTGATTTAGCAACCCTTGAGGCCTTCCGGCGAAATCCGCGCCTGGTGTGGAATTGGTATGAGTGGAGGCGTGGATTGGTTAGGGAATCTATGCCAAATCCTGCGCACACAGCAATTGTAGAATTTGAGAAAAAAGTGAACATATTCACTCTAATCACACAAAACGTGGATGGATTACATGCCAAGGCAGGCAGCCAGAATATAATTGAACTGCATGGAAATATTTTGCGCACCAAATGTTCTGAGAATAGCAGAATTGTTTCTAGTTGGGTCGATAAAGAAGAAGAACCACCTAGATGCCCCAATTGCGGAGCATACTTGCGACCGGATGTTGTTTGGTTTGGAGAGGGGCTGCCGCATGATGCTTTAGAATTAGCAGTAGAAGCTTCACAAGATTCAGAAATATTCTTTTCAGTTGGCACTTCATCGATTGTTCAGCCAGCGGCATCGTTGGCGGTGCAAGCTTTACAATCTGGAGCTCTAGTGGTGGAGGTCAACCCAGACGAAACTCCACTGACACAATATGCAAATTATGCGCTAACTGGACTGGCAGGAAAGATTTTGCCAGAATTGGTTCAGCAGGTTTGGAAGGAAGACTAATTCAAAGGAGAGATATTGTATGCCAGTAAAAAATTTAGGTATTGACCTATCGACCAGAGGAAACTCCGATATCATCGATATCACCAGCCAAGTAGCGGAGCAGGTAGAGCAGAGTGATTTATCAAATGGAATCGCGACTATTTTTTGTCAATCATCCACAAGCGGATTGACTACCATTGAATACGAATCGGGTTGTGTGAGCGACTTGCGGCGTTTGTTTGATGAGATTGTTGACCCTCAACGACATTATGAACATAATGCCCGCTGGGGAGATGGAAATGGGCACAGCCACGTTCGCGCTGCTCTTCTTGGGGCTTCAATTACCATTCCTTTTGTGGAAAACCGCTTGACGCTGGGTACCTGGCAGCAAATAATCTTTGTGGATTTTGATAATCGCCCCCGGCAGAGATCACTAGTTTTGCAATTAATTGGGGAATGATTTCCGGGATCATAAATGTGGAAATAAAACTATCTAATGATGGATTGTTTCTCTACCCCGTAGGTAAAGTAAGTGATACGCGCGTGTACTCTCCGGGTAAGCTCTCAAAGACCAATTCCCCACCAACAACTGCCATCATCGTGCTGTGTAAAGCTAGCCCCTGACCGCTGCTGCTATTGTCTATCGCGCCAGCCTTAACTCCCATACCATCATCTTCAATCTGCATTTCAATGCCACCATATTTTACATTTTGCATAACTGAAATCTTCAAATGCAAAGGACGGTTACCTTTTCCCTGGCTGCCATGACGTGCTGCATTACGAATCGCTTCTCGCGCAGCGTAATAGAGCACTTCGGCCGTTAGAGACGATATGTCCTGGGTCTCCCTTTCGGCCAGAGGTTCTACGTTCCAGTACACTTCCTCGAAAGCAATTCCGAATTCCTCTTCAACTACTTTGCGTAATGCTCCAACCAAACCTAATTTAGAAATTTCTGGCAGCGTAGTGGTTGGCATATCCCGAAGCAGATTGGAAATTTGGTTGTGAGCCCCAGCAAGCATTTCGATAACCTCTGAAGTTCCGCCATTGGGCTTGCTCTGTTCGCTTACTAGCTTTAACATCGCGGCATGCAGTTGCTGGAGTACTTCATCGTGCAGAACTCGACGTGTCCTTTGATCGATCAGCTGACTTTCAGCGAGGCGTTGTCGTTGAAGAACCATTAAACGTTGGGAAATCTCTGAACTGGCTTTAGTATCAATTAATCTTTCTCCGCTGGTTTGAGCGATTTCAATTTCTTCTTGTGTGTAAAGCCCTCCATCGCGCTTCTCGCCCAATAATAGAATTCCAATCAGGCCGCGTTCGCTCCAAAGGGGAACTGCCCAGGTTGCTCCTGAGTATTGCTGAGGGTTAATCGCAACCCAACTCGGCTGAGGCGAATCAAATAGTCGGACTATTTGGCTCATCGAGTCGAAATCCGCAGTTAAATAGTTAGGGTAGGTAAGGTGTGATCCGACGAGTGGAGCAAGAGATCCTACCGCAATCAAA
Organism: Chloroflexota bacterium; assembly: GCA_019456165.1. GTDB lineage: Bacteria > Chloroflexota > Anaerolineae > Anaerolineales > UBA11579 > VRUJ01. The sequence continues at coordinate 70,185 of VRUJ01000003.1, read as the reverse complement.
AAAGCTCTCTGGGTCCCAAGGACATCTTTGCATAATGCTTCAAAGGGGGTTTGCAAGTCGATTTCTGTGGGGGAATTTAATGGCTTTGTAAGAATTTGATCGAATAATCCTTGACTACTAACGAAAGGACGTAAATTTTTGATGTAGCGCTCACGTTCAGTATATGATCTCCAGCTGAGCAAAGCATAAAAAATTGTCATCAGTAGGGTGGTTAGTAAAAGTGAGTAGATTGGACGAATGTTGTTGGCTAAACTCCAGCTAACTAGTGCTCCATACCCGACTGCAAGAATAATTGCTCGGCGCCATTGACGGAGAGAGCCCCGCCGGGGTAATGCTTTACCTGTAAAAATCTCATATGCAACTATAGCTTGACCTAGAGTGATTGTCGCAGCACCAATAAGTAACTCTATAGAAAGATCGAACCAAGCGACAATATAAGCCTGGCGGAATAGGAGGCGAGTTCCCCCAGAATTTTGCAGAATCCAAATTATTACTGTGGCTACCAGAAGGCTGACCAACAACAAGGCTAGGGATGTTGCAATTAACCAAGGTCGAGCTCTTTGACGGGCCAGATCACCCATTACCCTTTCGGTCGGCCCGGGCCTCCTTAGGGCATCCAGTGATAAAGCTATGTTGAGCATGATATACACTGGGTAAAGTAAAATTACCGCAGGTATTCCAAACAGATTAGGTGAGGAGATGCTGTCTAGATTCCCAATGTCTTCATACGAAGATAGCGGATTCGCTAAGAAGAAAATTCCAAATAGGAGGATCGCGAGCAGGATAGTGAAAACAAACCAGCTTTTTTGTCTTCGGTAGAGAGAAGTATTACTATCGCCCCAAAAACCTGCGTACCAGAGCATGATTACATACCAGACAAATGGTAGCGCCACAACCGGCACCCAACCCACCGACCACCAAAAGTTTAGTCCTCGTGAAGGGTTGTCTAAGCCGAAACCCAATATTGCTGAATGCCCAAAGAAGAAAAAGCCGCCTAAGATAAGCCCTCCTCCTGCAACCCAAGCTCCCCAAGTGCGCCGTTCAGCATTCAGTAAAACTGTCAGGCCAAGCCAAATCAAGAGAATGGTGTTGATCAGCGATATGGTCATTCCAGCCCAATCCAACCAGAAATTATTACTCATTCGCCCCCCCAAGGTTTCCACTCGCCCTTCCCATTCAGTATCCAGGCCTCGCCTTTCTCATCCCATTTAAGCATTCTTTCTGTTTGCGCAATGATAGCGGCGCGTGTGCGCGCGATTTTTTCATCAGTTTTGGTTATGTTTAAACCCCAGGCAGAATAAATCTGCCCGTTTGTTCGGCTGATGGTGCGCTTATCCCGGAATCCTAGTCTGGCGGCGATTTGCTCATTTGTCATTCCCTTAGCCAACATGAGAGCAACTTCTTGTTCTCCGGGTTCTAATAATGCCAGGGGGGAGTGCTCATCTTTTTGGCGAACTTCGTGAACTCTCGTTTCTATTTCAGGATCGATGTAGCTGCGTCCACTTATCGCATCTTTCACCAAGCGTAATATCATTTCAGGCAAGAGGTGGTTGGATTTTCGCACGTATGCATAATGACTCAAGATACCTGAACGTCTAAAATCGCGGTAATATGCATCCTCATCCTGAATGGAATAAAATACTACCGGCAACCGTGGGAATTCTCGCCTAATTTCAATTGCTGCTTGGATGCCGTTCAATTCTCCGGCTAATAACACATCCATAATTATGGTATCGGGCGGTTGATTTATACATATTTTTACTGCCTCTTCGCCACTTGGACAACCCTCCACTGATGCGATATCTTCAACCTCCAGCAGACCGGATTTCAATGCTGTCCGCAGTCTATCGTTATCTTCTACAATCAATAAATTCAACATACGTTTATCTTTAGATGATGTTCGATATTGCGTAGTAGGTCAAGCACCCAAGTGCTTAACCTGTCCATATTTATTATACGTGAAATTTATGTAGAAAAAGCCCCAAAAAAAAACCCTGCCAAGTTGGAGTGGCAGGGTTTTTTTGAAATCTTAAAGATAACTAATTATAAGCCCAAAGCTTTAATGATCTGGCTGCCCCAGGCCAATCCGGCGGCCATTAACAACCCAGCCAACAGCTGCATCTGGATGGTTGCCGCGTTCGCTCTAACAAGACTGCGGTCAGCATATTCACGCAGGATTACACGACTGGTGTAAACCGCGATAGGCAAACCTCCAAGAAAGAGGAGCGCCCCAAGAGGAAAAATATTGGCTGAAACCCAATAAAGGACTAAACCGAATGCTGCGACCATTAAGCCTAGGTAGCCCCAGCGAGCACGTTTCTTTCCAAGTACAACTACAAGATTGATCTTCCCGCTAGCTTTGTCAGCCTTTTCATCTGGAAATTGGTTGATCCACAGAATTGCGGTAGTGAGTATGCCGACAGGAATGCCAATGAAAAAATCCGCTGCAGAAACATTTCCTGTCAGGGCAAATACCGTACCCGCAGTTACCAACGGTCCAAAATTAAGACCAATTAGTAATTCCCCCAAACCTCTTCGAGCGGCTAAGCGTAGCGGGGGTGCCGTGTAGAAGTATGCTGAGAATGCGCCGAATAATCCGAAAAGCAGTAACCCCGGACCACTCGCCAGAGTTAAAGCAAGCCCAATCGAAGCGGAGATCAATAAGGCAATCGTAGCTACGCGGAATAATGCTTTCTCGGTGATTAAACCTAATTCAATGGAACGGCTTCCCCCTGTGAATGGCAAGAAGTAGTCGTTATTGGCCTGATCTGTTCCACTTTTCCAATCAAAATAATCATTGAATGTGTTAGCGGCAACCTGCATGAATATACCCCCAAAAAATACTAACCAAAACAAACCGGTGGGGAACGGTGAAACCAAATCTTGTGCTCCCACCCATGCTGCACCTATGAGAATTGGAACAATCATGGCGGTAAGGAATGGGGCACGCGTGATAACCAGCCATGTGAAGAATTTTGTCAAGGCACTGATATTTGGTGCAACCTCCGCAGGATTTACACCCTCCAGCTCTTCAGTCACACCACAAAAACCAACTTGTTCACCGTCTTTATAAGTTGGTGTTATGCGAATCTTCGCCGGAAACTGAGTACCGTCTCTCCTTAAAAACACGGTTTTTGAAACATATTCTCCTTCCACGCTGGCAATCTTCAACCAGTTTGGAACGTATTCTAAAACTACCTGACCAGGAGAAAATAGTGAGACTCGTTTCTTCCCGATTAGCTCTGCTTCTGAGTAGCCAAATATTTCCACCGAGCCATCACTAATTGTCTCGATTCGGCCCTCCATATCGCAAGTAACAACACTTTTCAACCTTGTGGTTTCTGACATGCCTATACTCCTTAATTTTCAAACTTTATTATATTGCAATATACATTTGACTAATATTTATTAAGTTTGTTTTAGTCAAAACATAGTGCAAACTGTCACAAAGAATTCGCACATATTTTATCCTATTATCAATTTTTGTCCAGGGTAATTTGCAACCCTTTTGCATTTTGTGCGTATATACTAGTAGAAAGATGCATTACGCGGAGTATGCTTTGGAAAATCAAGAAGCTGAATGGATTGTAAAAGCTCAACAAGGAGATAAAGAGGCGTTTTCTCGTCTAGTATCCATCTACCAGGTACCGATTTACAACTTGTGCTTCCGGATGCTGGGAGAAGCTAAGGATGCTGAAGATGCAGCCCAGGAAACTTTTATCCGAGCGTATAAAGCAGTGAAAAAATTCGATATCGAACGCAAGTTTTCATCATGGTTATTTTCTATCGCTTCTAACTATTGTATTGATCAACATCGTAGAAAACGGCTGACAACATTTTCTTACGACAGTCTACCCGTACCAGACATTCAAGATTCGTCTCTCAACATTGAGAGCGCAGTAACACGGAATGAAGGACAAGAACAGGTGCAAGAGTTGCTTGAATCATTAAACCCCAAGGACCGCGCTGCAGTTATTTTGCGATATTGGCACGAGAATTCTTATGAAGAAATCGCGGCAACGCTATCTCTGACAACCAGCGCAGTAAAAAGTCGTTTGCATCGTGCCAGACGTGAGTTAGCAACCAGTTGGATTTCTAACCAACAAAGTGCAATTGCGATTGAAAGGACACATCATGGATCACAGGCAATATGAAGAATGGCTCCTATCAGATGAGCCCCTTAAATCAGATCAATCACAGAGCTTAAAGAAACATTTATACAACTGTGAGGCTTGCAGTGCACTCGAAATCGCTTGGCGTCAGGTGAGTGATAGTTTTGATACCTCGGGGATGGTGGCTCCTGCACCTGGCTTCGTCAATCGTTGGCAAGATCGCCTAGACGCTGATATTGCTAGACGGCATAGGCGTCAAAGCTGGTTGATAATAGGGTTAAACGTATTTATAGCAGCGATTCTTTTCGTACTGCTAGCTGCTCAAATTTTCCCAGCTTTATAATCTCCATCAAGTTTAATCATTCAGGTTACTCAAAGCCTGAAGGAATTTCTAACATTCGTAAATGTAATCGAAAAAGTCTTCGCATCTCTCGTCCGTATTCTACCTGGGGTTATTCCCTTCACATGGTGGATGGCTATCCTGGCATCATTTGGTGGATTATTGACATTATGGATTGCGACCCTCAAACAATTTGCTCTGAAACAAGGAGTTTTAAAATGAAAACATCAAAAAAAATTACATTATTTTTAGTATTGGTATTTGCGCTGGCTTTCCCAGCTAGTGCTTCAGCAGATTCGCCTTCTTTTTTCTTGGGCGAGGATAAAATCCTTTGGGGAGGAAACTTCACCCTTGAAAGCGGAGAAGTGATAGATGGCTCGCTGATCATGTTCGGTGGTAATGCAAACTTGGAACCAGAGTCAACAGTAGAGGGAGATGTGGTTGTGTTTGGTGGGGCGGTTAGAGCCGATGGACTGATAGAAGGCGAATTGATCGTTCTAGGTGGCTCAGTTTCACTCGGTGAAACCGCAGTGGTTGAAGGTGACCTGGTCGCTCCCGGCGCAGCTGTTAATCAAGCTCCTGGGGCTGTGGTTCAAGGGGATAGGCTAACTGAACTAGGACCAGTCTACCTTCCGGATCTTTCTGATATTCCAAGAATTGACTTTGGTCCTGGATTTAATTTTCGTCCTACTTTTTTCACGACTGATACAAATTTTGGATTTGGTAGCTTGATGTGGAGCCTGTTTCAGACTTTTGCATTTACAGCCTTGGCGGTATTAGTAGTTCTATTTCTACCTAAGCAAACAAATAATATCAGGCGAGCAGTTGTCTCTCAACCTGTGATCTCGGGAGGGGTAGGTCTGTTGTCAGTAGTGGTTGCACCGGTGTTCCTAATTCTAATGACCATATTGACCTTGTGTCTGCTTAGCCCGCTCAGTTTTCTGGGATTTATAATCCTCATCGCGGCAGGAACATTTGGTTGGATTGCTATAGGTCAAGAAGTTGGATCTCGATTTGCTGAGGTTTTCAAACAAGACTGGAATGAAGCCTTGGAAGCTGGGGTGGGTACCTTCGCATTGACTTTCGTTGTCAGCGCACTTGGCATCATCCCGTGTATAGGATTTATTTTGGGATTGGTAATTGTCTCAGTGGGAGTTGGTGGCGTAACATTGACTCGCTTTGGTTCCAGGGAATATCTCGGAGCCAGTGCAGGTGAGGAAGAGCCCCAGCAATTAATGGAATCTGAAGTCGAAAAACCTAAGCCGAAGAAAAAAACTGCAAAAGCCAAAACTTCGAAAGCAAAATCGAAGAAGAAAAAAGAGTAATTCCTGATAACCTTATTCTCTCCCCCGGCAAATATTTGTCGGGGGTTTTTATTGCCATTTCACCCCTTTTTTACAATTGAAAGAACGTGTTATACTCAATAATATACGAATTGCATTCTGATAGCACTGCGAAATTCGAGTAACTTTTTAAGGTTGGCAGGGTTAATATATATAACTTTGCCAGTAATGGTACCCAATGGTCTTGATTCCAAATGATGCGGAAGTTCTCGCCCGAGCTGCGCAAGGTGACCAAGAGGCTTTCGGCGTTCTATATGATCGCTACGTTGGCCGAATTTACAACTACATATATTACCGGACCGGAAACCAGCATGACGCCGAAGATTTAACTGCCCGGGTTTTTTTTCGAGCGATGCGTCACATAGGTAATTATAGGGATCGCGGCCTTCCGATTTCCGCTTGGCTATACCGCATAGCCCATAATTTGGTAGCAAACTGGCACAGAGATAACAGCCGCCGCCAGGAGCTTCCATTGGAAGATGGGTTTCATTCAGTTTATGAAGGCGAGCATCCTGAATCAGCATTATTACACACCGAAGAGCAGCAGGCGCTGTTGAAGTTGATTGGTCGTTTACCTGAAGAACGCCAACAACTTCTTATACTGAAATTTGTCGAGCATATGTCAAATGCTGAGATCGGTAATATTATGGGACGCACGGAAGGCGCAGTCAAAAGTCTTTATCATCGCACTTTAATTGCACTCCGAGATGACATAAATAATGATAGTACTGGACATTTCAGCGATAATGGAAAGGCAGAGCAGTAGAATTCGAACTGTTTAAAAAATATTAAATAATTGCAGGTGTATGATGAAACTAAGAGTACCTTGGCGAAAGAGAAACAAAGAATCAAATTTTTCCTCTTTAGAGAGCTTATTAGCCGCTAGTTTAAAGCAAATGAAACCACGACCAGAATTTGTTAAAAACTTGCGGCGCCAATTCACTGGTGAGCCAGCTAGAAAGGTATTTGGAATACCTGCCAAATCTCTACAAACTGGATTATTAACACTGGGTGCAGGAGCTAGTTTAATAATATTGTTATTTGCTGGAATTCGAGTAGTTATTTCGATATTAAGCGCTTTGGGATTACTACACCAGGTGAAAAAGCAAATGAAAGAAAAACAAACACTCACACCGCCAAAAGCGGCTTAAAACACGCAGATAGGGCGGGAAAACCCCGCCTTATTTTTGTTTAAGTGCAATCTTAGAACAATCAGGAATTTTTTTTTACGAATCTCCAAAGAAATATTGAATAGCAGCATATATACCTGGATCTACCTCGGAGCCATCTGGGACTATTTCGATATCTGCTAGGAGTCCACCGAATTGGGTCGGAAATTCCAGATCTGGAAACCACCATCGAGCAGAGGTGACATGTAAACTAGAACCGTCTTGTAGCTCGAAAATTAGTTGGATACTGTCTTTCCCGTACGTCAGAGATCCTAAGAGGGATGCCCTACCGTTTGCTTGCAGGGCACCCGCTATGATTTCGGCTGAGCTCGCCGTGTTAGCATCAATCAAAACAACTATTGGAATTTCCGCCAGAGCACCAGGTCTACTTACTTCATAAGTTTCAACAGACTCGCCTTGATATTGCTGCTCAATTACTACACCTTCCTCAAGAAATAATCTGGCGACATCAATTCCTGCATCGAGTAAACCTCCTCCATTGCCGCGCAAGTCAAGGATAAAGTGTGTAGCCCCGCGATTTTCGAGATCTGCAACTGCATTTTCGATTTCATCAGGAGTACTTGCGGCTATCAAATTGATATCCACCACACCAAGCCGCGGCTCATCAGATGACAGAAACCATGTTACGGATGGCAAACCAATGTTAACTCTAATAATTTCAAAGCTCATTTCGGTGTTTTCCGGCGGTCGGCTAATCCCGATCTCAACAATTTGATTCTCTGGGCCACGCAAGCTAGCTACCACAACGTCCAGAGACACATCTGAGGTTATCAACAGGTCGTCAACTCTAACGAGGCGATCTCCATCCAAAACGCCCGCTTGCAAAGCAGGACCAGTTGTAAATGGGTGCAGGATGACATAATATTCATCATCACGGGTTAGTTGAACCCCGATTCCCCCAAAGCTCCCTTGAAGGTTGTTTGTCTGCAATTCATGCTGCGGAGGTTCTAGGAAAATTGTGAATGGATCACCATAAGCATTTAGCATTCCACGGATCATTCCATATTCAAGTTCGGGTGCTTCTGGAATCTCGTTAAATCCATTGCGTACAAGTAGGTTGTGTGCCTCCATCAGCACTGGGAATTCTCGGTCTTTGTTCTCGAGAAATTCGTGGAAGAAAAAGCCTCCCGTAAATGAACTGATGAGACTGATGCTAATAAAAATTACTAATATGAGTGATTGTTTTCTATTCATGTGAATAGTGTAACATGGAGGGGCGAGAAGCATTTATTATTTTTACATTGTTCGGAAATAAGCCTCGAATCTAGCCATGGAAATAACTAAATGTTATAGGTTAAAATTGATGTCTGAATTTAGAGATAACATTAATAAAAAGGAGACATTATGCGCATAGCCATAATTAGTGACACTCACGACAATATTTGGAAACTTGGAAGCGCCATGCCCCATTTAGCCGCATCGGATTTTATTTTGCATTGCGGGGATATTTGTTCGCCGTTTGTAGTAAAGCAATTGGCAGAAAACCTAGGGGAAAAGCCGATCCACGTTGTTTGGGGAAATAATGATGGAGATAAGCGTTTATTGACCCGGGTTGCACAAAAAGCCGGAAACATTCACATGCATGGGGATTTTGCGGAAATTAAAATTGAAGGAAACCATATTGCACTCACGCATTATCCCCAAATCGGGCACGCCTTGGCCTCGACTGCTCGTTATGATTTGGTCTGCTATGGGCATGACCACACCGCATATGATGAGTGGGTTGGTGAAACCTTACTTATCAATCCTGGTGAGGTGATGGGATTAAACGGACGCAGTAGCTTGGCAATCTATTCCCCAAATGAAAAAGAGCTTAGCTGGATTGAAATTGAATGATCTAGGGGAAGCAAGCTATCTGGAAACAGCCAATTTAACCACTTTACCTTGCTTGTCTATTGTGACTCTTGCATAATGAGGATGGGTTTGTGAGGCATCAGTTACATGCTTGCTAAGAGTTATTACTTGCCGGCTTGGAGATTCTGAGGGTATGTTTTTGGCACCAAAGTAGATATGTGGGCAGGAGTGCCCAACGCATTCGGTGTGTTCTTGGCTGAAAATCACTTTTGATCTCGTCATTCCAGGTAAATATGTTTTTACGATTCTCTTGGCTTGATTTAAAACCTCTTCTGGAATGGCTTGTGGTTCATCGGTGGATGTATTTACTTTATCGCAAACGGTCCTAACATTATTTGTTGGGTATCGCTGAATAGGGAAACCTTTTGATCTAGCTGAATGCAAATGTGGTTGGGCTAACGGATCTCCATATAGGACAAATTGAATGAGTGTTTTTTGATCTTCGCCATCTAAATACCCCTGACGCTTATGCATTTCGCGGGCAAGATAAATCTTGGCTCTCATCAAAGCCTCACCGGCAGTATGTCCTTCTTTCAAAAGTTTCCAAAAAGCTTTTCCGAGAAGATCTGCGGCGATCAAAGGCATGGAAATAGAACCATAGGAAGTACACGTGGAACCAACCACGGCTTGCGTACCAGCTGAAAGGAATTTTAATGCCATCGCGCTGTCTATGGTTTTGTCGAATATATTGCCCCCATAACAAGCCTCAGTATATACGATCTGGGGTGCTCGTCCGCTGTTTAAAATATCTTTCGGACGTAAAGCAACTGGATAATCAGGGCCATCGGCTGTCTCTCTTGGGTCGCGTTGCCCATACCATTCCGGGGCTTCTTCCAAGCCGTGTAAATTGAAATAACCGAGATCAACATCTTGCTTTGCTCGTTTTGGCAGCTCGTCTGCCCAGGTGGGAGGCGAAATTGCTAAAGCCTGGTTTTCTCCAATGATGTGGTAAACAGAATGAGATGCTCGCTGCCAGACCTCGGCGGTGTAGCCAAAGCTTGCCTTCAACTTCCGTTGAAAGGGCAGCCACCTGAATAATCTCCTCCACCCGCGATTCGATTGATGTTTGTGGAAATTTCGTCTTGAATCAGCGATATTTTGAAGATTGTGGAGCAGCGCTTCTGGATTGGACCTCGAATCGCCTGGCACTCTACCAACAGGCCAGCTTGGGATGAAATAATTTTCGTCTGTGGTTGCATAAGGATTATCAGAAACAACCTCAACATCGTCGTCATCCACTGGGTTGGGTAGGTGGTGGAAAGGCACGATTTTTGGACATCCAACAATCAAGAGAGCCCCAATCATTTCGCCGCGACTTCGTAAGGCTTCGTCCAAGTCTTTTATATAATTTTTGATCGACCAAGGATCATTAGGTTTTGCGGGAGTTAATCCCAAACTAGATGCAAATTCCGCATCATCTACATAAATTACTTGGGCATTCCAGTTCCTTTGTAAACGTGTAAGCTCCGCGATTTCTTGCATAGCAAAATCAATCGCAGGGATTTGCTCTGCCCCATATTTCCTAACTAAACCATGCCGAGTAGTAAGGACAATAAGAACAGGAAAACGCCCGTCTGCTCGCCCAAGTAGAGGTTGTTTAATTCTGTCCGCCACTCGTACAATCTCCTCACGAATAGAACGCAAGGTATCTTTGCCTTTGGAAAGACGGTTTTTGGATCTTTTTATTGTTTGTGGTTTATTCTTCTTTCTAGCTTGCTTTTTAGTTTGTCCTGGTGTTTCACTCTTACTGAAGGCTAAACGATTCCAACCTAATGCTTTTGAGACTGCTGCTGGAATCGGAAGGTTCATTTTCATTTCCAGTTTTTCTGGCCAAAGTGATTGATAAGCATGGTTTTTACCCCACAATCGTTCAGCTACTTGGCCGGAAACATCTGTAGACGCACACTCGTGCAATATTGCTACAGCTTCTTGGTCTTCCCCGCTGTCTATCAGAAAATCTGCCCACATTAAATTTATTGCAATACTTTTTGGCCACCGTTTCTGGTACATCTCTGTGAGATTGCGAACAGCTAACCAGCCAGAAAAGGATTTTGCTATCTTAATGTGAAAAATTGCAGGCAATGGTGAATCGGGATTTTCTAACAGGGCCGCTTGAACGTTTGATTCAGCCTGCATCTGATTACTATCAACTAAAGCCTGCTTTGCTCTAAACAGGGCTGCTCCCCATTGAGGTGTTTTGCTGTCATTGGATTGAATTCCACCTAACGCTTTAATGCTGGCACGGATAGAAGCGGACGAAATATTTTTCGAATGATAACTAGCATTTGAAAGTGTTATTTGAGCCTCTACAAACTCAGCATCTGCGTTCACCAGACTTTCTAGATTGGAAACCGCATCCTCATATAGCTTGTTTTGAATAAGAGCTTGCGAGAGTAATAACTTAACGCCTAAATCGCCCGGAAATTCATCTAGCCAGCTTGAACTAAGTCTACGCACGAAGCGAATTTCCTTGGTTGCTAAACCGCTTTCTAGGAGGGAAAGAATTTGAGTGCGATTGAGAAATATCATTGGGTCTTTCTCATTTGATGTAGTTGTCATTGTCATACGTCCACTGAGGCTGTAATTGACCTAGGTTGATGGATAAGATTAAGCGCAACAATGGCTGCTAATTGCCGTTGAATAGAGGTTTCTTTTGGAGATACAAAAACTGCTCGTCGAAACATCTCTTCTGCAGCAATGTAATCTTTGCTTTCTTTAAGATTGCGACCAGCCTCGACGAAGGCTCTGGAATCATATGGGGCGACCTCGATGGCTTGCTGAAAATAATCCAGCGCCAGTTGAGGTTGGCGGCGTTTCTGATGGACTAATCCTATTTCTAGATAGGGCTCAAGGGAATTTGGAGATTGCTCGATTGCCTCGCTAAGGTGGTGGATCGCTTGATCCAGCTGACCACCTTGATGTAACTGGGTACCTAGAAGGAAATGCAATTTAGCTGTCTCCTTAGGATCAAAAGATTCTAAAGCGATTGATAAAGCATGTTGGGATATCTGAATAGCCTCAGTGGTTTCTCCTGCATCAGCCAAAGCATTCGTTAATGCGACCAAAACTTTCGTCTCGTTGGGAAACTGTTCAGATAGTTTTTTGAGAGCTTCCAAACTAGCTTTTTCTCCCCCCATTGTTTTGATAATCTCGACTTTTTCTAGCGTTAGTTCGGTCGGATCGCTTGCTTGACTAATTGCTTCATCAAGAACTTTTATAGCTTCTTTGGGACGTTTAGAGTTATTAAGAGATTTGGCCAATAATATTAATGCCTTGGGATTATCTGGTTCTAATTTTCTCGCTTTTTGAATGATCTTTTTTGCTTTCTCGGATTTATCAGAATCCAAGGCAATCTGAGCCTTAATTATTAGGGGCTCAATTCGAGTGGGTGCGAATTTTGATGCTTGATTGGAAAATTTTTCCGCTTTAGATAAATTCCCAGCTTGGTAATTTGCAGATGCGAGTGCAAGCCAGGCATCACCATCATTTGAATCTAGACTGCAAGCTTTTTCTAGAGCCCGGATAGCCATCTCCGGCGTTTCATTCATCAAATGTGCTTGACCCAAAGCAAGATGACTTGGGGCATAATCTTTTTCAAGTTGGATGGCTTGATCAAGATGCAAAATCGCCTGGTTCGCTTGTTGGTTTTCTAGCTGAGATTTCGCGGCCATTAAATGCCATCTGGGTTCATCCTGCCAAATTGCTAAGCCTTGGTTGATGCTCCTGATTGCAGAAGTCGTATCAGCAGAGCGCCGTGCCATGAAAGCTGCTAATGAGTGGTTGAGGGGGTTCGTCGGGTCAATTTCGGCGGCTTTTGTTGCGGAGATAAGGGCTTCCTTTGGATTCTCCTTCGCATAAGCCATGGCGAGCTGCTGCAAAACCTCAGGGTGCTCGATTTGGTTCAAAGCAAACTCTATTGCTTCAGTGTTGTTTCCAGTAAGGCGTAATGCTGATATCACCGACGCTGCCTCTTCTTCATTCAATTTCATATCCGCAATTTTTTCTGGATTAAAACTCTCAGGGTGAAATACGTTGTTACCGCGTAACTCCCAACCTAAAATTCGCCTCTGAGCTTTCTCAGAAGTAGCTAATCGTTTTGCAGATTTTATCGCCTCTGAAAAATCCTTTTCCGATTGTTTGTTTAAACTAACTACCCCAGGAGCGTGTTGAATGGCTTCGAGTGTCTGACATATTCTTTGCAGTTCCGCACGTAATATTATGCAACGAGCCAAATGGAGGTGTTGCAAGGGTTCCGTGGGAAACTCTTTGATTGTTTGTTTTGAGAGTTTATACGCTTTTTCCCAATCCTGAAGTTCAATAGCGGCTTCAATTAGAGCTGAGTACAAAATACTTTTATGAATTGTGGATGGGTTTTCAACAAAATATTGTTCACCAGATTTTAGAGCGCTTCTGAAGATTTTCGCAGCTTTCTTATGATTACCACTGCGCTGGGTAAATCGAGTTTGTAATGCTAATAACCTTGGAGAAATCGATTCGTTGGCGATAACCGGTTCGATTATTTGGGCAGCAATAATCTCCTCGCCTTTCTCAAGAGCTAGTTCGGCTTGGATGCAAAGCACATCAATCAATCCGGTTTGAGGACTTGCAATAAGATCGTCACTAGTTAAGTTATTAAGTTCATCCCCATTTTTGTTGATAATTTCTATTGCTTTGTCGTCTAACAAACAAGCCCTAGCAAGCTCTGCTGCTAAATAACGCATATGTAAATTGTGTGGATCTAAATTAAGGCCATTATTAGCATGTTCTAATGCCGCCGGGAGATCACCAGTTTCATATAACATATCTGCGGCCAAAAAATGATTCTGGGGATTATTTGGTGCCAGATCAAGAGCCTTATCAATGCTAGCAATTGCTCCCCTTGGGCGATCAAGAGCAACCAATATGTGAGCTTTTTCAATCAATATTTCTGGGTTGTTGGGTGAAATTCGAATTATCTCTTCTATGGTTTCCAAAGCTTCATCAAAAGTTTTGTTTTTCTTTTGTGCAACGGCTAATTCTAGTAGGATCACTGGAGATGGTTCGGGAATTAATTCAATTGCTCTATCTAAGTATTCGACAGGTTTAGCAAACACTCCAGCTCCGATCAATGCATGGGCAGCCTGGCGCAAATCGTTTGCCTTGGTATGTTTGGATGATAATAAATTATCGAAGGTTTGAATTGCCGCATCTTTCTTCCCCAATTCGAGCATTAAGCTGCCCTTGCGGACTAGAAATTCGGTTTTTTCTGGGGCGAGTTGATAAGCCTTGCCAAATGCTTCGTTTGCACATTCATAAGCATCAAAACTAAAAGCCTGGTTTGCGAGCCAAACCAGAGCTTCGGTATCTTTTGGTGCAATCCGAAAAATCTTCTTTGCTGTTTCCAATGCGTCTTTAATCAAACCCGATTCGCTGTAAGCTTCGGATAATGCTTTTGTTAATCGGATGTTTGGACCAAGTGATTGTTGAGCTTCTAATAACCTGGTTATTGCAATTTCAGGATGTCCCTGCTCAATTGCTGCTTTAGACAAACCTAAGCTTAATTTTAATTGCCATTCGGACTCTTTCCCCAATGGTGTCTCCAAGGCTTGTTGATAGAGCACGAGAGCAGTTTGAAAGTCGTTATTTTTAGCTGTTGCCTCTGCCAAGATCGCTAACGTTTCGGGACGATCTTCTTCTAGTTCTAATGCTCTCGTGGCAGCTTTGACAGCTTCTTCTGGGTAGAGACCATGAGCAAGGTGAGCGCGCGCATAATCCAGCAGAACGTTAATGTTATTTGGGTTGCTTTGTTTTGCTACTGAAATAGCAGCAATTGCCGCCTCGCTCTCGTTTTGCGCTAATAAAGTTCGGCCATAAGCGTGCGCGATTTCAGGGTTAACAGGGTATGCAATATGAGCTTTTTCGAGGATTTTGTGGGCTTGATCCAAACGATCTAACTCGAAAAGAGTTTTTCCAAGCTTGTGAGCGATTTCTTCATATAAAATTCCTGAAGGTGCAATAATGTCAGAGACCAGCCTGGCAGCTGTTTCAAAAGCAGCCAGGGCATCATGTTGATTGTTTTTCTTTAAGTAGGCTTTACCAAGGGCAAAAGGTATCTGAGGGTCTTCAGGATTTGCATCCATGCCACCCAAGAGCGTTTTTATTCCCAGGTCGGGTTGACCACTTTTGTTTTGTTGCTCTGCCAAATTAATCCACGGGGAGGGTAGTTGGGGGGTAAGCAAAATCGATTTTTGGAAATTTTCAATTGCAGCTTGAGGATTTCCCAGAATGAGTAGAGCCTCGCCAAGAACAGCATAAGCTTCTCCCTCTGCGGGAGCTAATTTAATTAATTGTTGGCACGCGTTGGCAGCGAGCTTTGTGTCATTTGCTTGGAGTGCACATTTTGCCAATGATAGTAAGTCATTTGGCAGGGGAATTGTTTGGCGGGAAACAATGATATCTAATTCTTTTACCGCTTCCTCCCACCTGCGGCCGTTAATCAAAACTTTAGTAAGGTGGCGGCGAAGGTCAATGCGGTCAGGTTGAAGCCCAACCGCTATATGCGCGGCATGATTTGCTTCATTAAGATTCCCGCAAATTAGTTGAGCCTGACTTTGATAGGAAAGCAAGTCTGGATCATTAGGGCTGTTCTCAAGAGCTAAAATCACGGTTTTGTTGGCCTCAGTCGCAAATCCTAAATCCAACAGCAATTTCGTTAAAGGCCTGATGAAATCCGGAGGGGAATTATTAAAATATTCTTTTGTATCATCTGATTGAATTTCGTGAGAATACTTTGTTTGAATTGCAATCTCATACGCCTCTTGGGCTAATTCTCTCGCCCGGTTATTGTCTTCAGATTGAAAAGCGATTTGAGCGGCCGCAACCTTCGATGCAAGCTGGATTTGTTCATTGGGTAAATCTGTTTGTTCGTATTCTTGGAGATGTTCAGGGTTTAATTGGCCGGTTTCAATCTTTGCGAGGGTAAGATTCGGATTGGGGTTTCGGTCGTTGCCGGCCAAATGTGTAGCTTGGTTTAACGCTTCTAAAGCTGTTTTGGTATCATTGTTTCTAGCAGCAGAATGGGCAAGCTGCGCAGTCTTATCGGCTGTTAATCGCCGTAAGGTTTTCCAGGCTTCTTCCATCAATGGCATAGCTTGGGAATGTTGGCCACCAAATTGAAGAATTTCAGATAGCTGTAACAAATTTTGAATCTGATCAAAACCTGATGAAGTTGGTTCAGGAGACTTTTGGTAATCTTCAATTATTTTGTTAGCGAGATTTTCCACTAAATCCCTGCGTTGCTTTGCGATAATCCTTAAAACTTCTAGCTGTTTTTGGAGATCGTGATTTTCAATGACAGAATAAATTATTTGACTAATTTCATCTGGAGGGAGTGGGTTGGAAATTAGCGCATGAATAACCAAAGAATTTTGTTCGTATGAACATTTTGGTGAAAGGAATACATTTAGCAAATCAGTGGGATCTGGCAGCATTCCGATTAAGCAAGCTAGCGGAGTGACCCACGAATCTAAAGGAGCGACCTTCAAGTCTTCAAGAAGGTTGTCCCAATTTCCTAATAAACGACCTCTTTCACGGAGTGCGAGTGCCAGGAGACCAGCTTTTTCGAGGTTGAGATCTGGCATCCCATTTTTTTTCGTCGAAACAGCCAACTCTTCAAAAGCGTTTGCTGCTAAATTTCGGAGTTTGTGGCTCACTGGCTGAAGTGGGGTTTCAAGAAGTCGATCTAAAGCGATTGGTTGTTTGATTGCTAGAAGAGCAATAGAAGCGGGTGACCAAAATCTGATATCTCCCTTGGAATGAGTAATCACTTTTTGGCTGAACTTATTATCTTGTAAACTCTTCCAAATAATTTCATCCTGGCGTAAGGCGGCTAAAACCCAGGGCCAATTATCTTCGGGGATGGTGTTTTTAAGTTTGGCTATGAATGATTGCATAGTATTTGGACTTGAGTTTTAAGCTGGCCAGTTTATTTGGAGGAATAACCAATAAGACGCAACTATTAACAACAAGCCCATAAATGTTAAGAAGATGCCGATACCGGCAGCCGTACGTACAAGCTGTCTGGTTGCGTTAAGCAGTGCTGAGATATTTCCTATCAATCCGGTAACATTTTCCGTAATCCCTTTTTGGGCCAACCGGGCGGTTTGATTGGCAATCGTGCGAATGTCACGGCCCATCGCGCGGGCTACAAGAACAAAGATTCCCATGCAGAACGTGGTAATTCCCAAAATAAACAATGAACCCGCCATGATGAATAATATCTCTTGCGAACTTAGTGTTTCCATGTCGTTCTCTCCTCTGACAAATTACGATATTGATGTTGCAAGATATGTGCCGAGTTTCCTGGTAAATAAATGCAGCAAAATGCCAATGGGTAATATTTTTATTTTGAGTATTGCTATTGACGAATTGCCCTAACCAGAATAAAATTTGGGCTGTTTTCAGAAGTCTCCCCTTGAGGTCTGCATTATTTTACGAGGAAGAGAAAAGTCTCCCTGAAAATTCATGGATTGAAATCCATGAGAAGCAAATAATCTGAGGAGCGAAGGTAAACCAAGCTTTTGGTTAGAGGCGCTCCGAGGGAAGGTTGAAATGGATAATATTGTATTGAAAGCAAGCCGCCGAGAAATCAGCGGCAAAAAAGTAAAAACCTTAAGGCTTGAGGCGAAATTGCCGGCAATTCTATACGGAAAATCTACAGAACCGCTTCCGATTACATTAGATTTAAAGAAAGCAACCCAAATACTTAAAAGTACATCTTCTTCCAGCCTTCTTACTGTAGATGTAGAAGGAGAGGAGTTCACTACTCTGGTTCGAGAACGCCAGCGTGATTTTATACTTGGCACCTATCTTCATATAGATTTTTTAGTTGTATCTCTTACTGAAACTGTTCGTGCCAAAGTGAATATCGTTTTGGAAGGAGAGGCGCCGGCAATTTCCGATTATGAAAGTTTACTAATTTATGGACTCGAACAAGTGGAGGTCGAAAGCTTACCTCAAGATTTGCCGGAAAGAATCACTGTCGACATATCAGTTCTTGAAGTGATTGGAGATGGCATTTATGTGCGCGATCTAATTCCTCCAGCGAACGTAAGTATATTGGACGATCCGGAAGAAATGATTGTGGTAGTTACATCTCAAGTTGTTGAAGAGGAAGAAGAAGAATTAGAAGAAGAGGAATTACTGCTCGAAGGTGAACCCGGTGTTGTTGGGGAAGGCGAAGCCGAAGAAGATGGCGTCGAAACGGAACCGGCTGAGGAAGAATGACCACGAGCTAATTTATTAATAATTTGCCAACAGCCCGCGCCCACAAAGCGGGCTGTTTATTTTTACAATTAGTGGTTGTTGCTTAAATTAAATCTAGGGCTTCTAAAAAAAGAACAGTGAATCTTGCGCTTGCTCCCCATAGAACTTCCTTGTCATATTCTTTGTAATATGTCACGGGCACAGGAGAATCGAATCCTGGGACATCACGTAGCGTGTCTTCTCGATTATTGGGATCAACTAACCAATCTAGTGGAATAGTAAAAGCGCGCTCCACTTCTTCTGGAGAAGGCACCAATTTATAAGGCCAGGGAATTGTACCAATGACCGGTGTTACAACATAATTGCTGATTGTGACGAAATCTTGTAACCTCCCCAAAATGGTGACATCTTTAGGGCGGATGCCAATTTCTTCCTGTGTTTCTCGCAGTGCGGCCTCCTCGCTGTTGTTGTCTTCAGGGTCGCACCCGCCTCCTGGAAAAGCTACTTGACCGCTGTGAAGGTCTCCCTCGATCTTTGTCCTGCGGATAAATAAAATATGCCATGCGTTTTCTATTTGCAGAAGCGGGATCAAAACGGCAGCTGGTTTAGGATTGCCATCGAGGAAACTTTCTGGAATATGATTGATTGGTTCGGGAGAAATAAACCTGTTTAAGCGTTTTGCAATCTCTTGCTCGGTTAAGGAATTCGAATACATAATGCGTAGCTTTGATTATTATTTAGTTTGAATCGTACTGCCGCAATATACGCATTCAGCAGATGTGGAGTTTATCCAATTGGTCTCATCGGGACGAACCGTTGCCCCACAATATGGGCATTTAGGTGGTAGTTTGCCGTGCGAGAAGTCTTGCTTGCCTTCCGAGAGATTGATTCGTGCATGTTCTGCAAGGTTTTGCTCCAGCCATTGATCGATTTCCTGAGCTTGATCAGTAAAGCCTAATTCGGATAGAAGATTAGCCGTTCTCTGGCCTGCGTTTTGTAAAGCATGCCATCTGCCAGTTTCGGCAAGTATCTCTAAACCGGTGCGTGCCCGTTCCACTCCCTCTGCAACT
Organism: Chloroflexota bacterium; assembly: GCA_019456165.1. Lineage (GTDB taxonomy): Bacteria > Chloroflexota > Anaerolineae > Anaerolineales > UBA11579 > VRUJ01. The sequence goes on along the minus strand of VRUJ01000003.1, from coordinate 51,033 downwards.
TGGCTAGAGAGTATGAATGCATGTGCTGCTTGCAAGTAAAGCATGGGCGCATGCCTCAGAATATTTTTATCATGGGCATCGATTGCTAGGCGTTCAAAAATCACAGCAGCGTTTGCATGATCGCCAGTTTCATTTAAATGGTTTGCGCGCCGTAATTCTTTTTGGATGCGCGGTTTAAATATTCCGCGGTGACCACGACGGCGCATACCTCGCATTGGTGGTCGTCTGCCTGGGGATCTTCCGGGTCTGTGTTTGCGCCTCATGATTATTTTCCTCTTTATCTTAGGGGGTAATGATAGTTTATACGCAATTTGAAAAAAAATTCGAGCAAATATCAAGTAGCCGGAATGGGCTGTATTTCGGTCGATTGATCTGAGTTAACGAGTAATTAGTTTAGTGAAATCAGCAGGATGGGTAAATATTGTTTGTACTTCATTAATTTTCGTTTGCCTCACAATAATTTATGAATTTTCTGCATCAATAAGACTTAACCAGTAACCCACGCCAAGAAAAATCAAACTGCTCAACGTAGCCATCCCGAGGCGTAGTGGACCAAGGCTGAAAAAATTCCAGGTTAGCAGAGTGGCTGCGATTTGTCCGCTCCAAAAGCCAACCCATCCCAGCAGGATGTAAAGCAGTAAACGGCCTAAACTACCTCCGCGCAACAAATGAAAAATGGCACCATAGAGAGTGGAAATTAAGAAACCAAGAAAATATGCCGGCAAAGTCATCTCGCGGCCTCGAATTTAATTGCCTTGTTATTATTTTGAATTGTAATTTGGGGATTAACTATCACACCACCACCAATTACCTCATCATTCACATAAAACACTGCTGCCTGACCTGGTGTTATATCACGCTGTAGTTCATCAAAGGTTATTTTCACCATTCCGGAATCTAAAATGGATACATTACCCCAGGAGAGTTTCGAAGTATAGCGAATTTTTATTTGGGCGCGGAAGGGTTCGCTCGCAGGATTTCCATTCACCCAATTCACATTACCCGCAATTAACTCATCTTTTCCAAGTTCGTTTTGTCCACCCACAATCAAAGCATTGCGCTCAACGTCTTTTTCAAGTACATAATGCGCCAGGAGAGTTTTAAGCCCCAATCCTTTCCTCTGCCCAATGGTGTAGAAAGCCAACCCTTTGTGCTTGCCGATAACTTCACCGCTGGTTGAGAGAATTACCCCGGGATTAATTGTATCCGCAGCATTCCGCTCTAAAAAACTAGCGTAGTCGCTGCCTGCTAAGAAACATAGATCTTGGCTGTCTTTGGTTTCCGCAACCGGCAAATTGTATGATTTGGCAAGGTCTCTGACCTCTTGTTTCGAGTATTCTCCTAAAGGGAGCATGGTGTGTTGTAGTTTTTCTTGGGTAAGAAAACTCAATACATAGGATTGGTCTTTTTTAATGTTTTTGGCGCGAAACAATTTTACTGGTTGGCCGGGATTACGAACCAGACGGGCGTAGTGACCGGTTACCATGTACTCAGCCCCCATTCCCAAAGCGTGGTTGAATAAAAATTCCCAGCGGATTTGACGGTTGCACGAAAGACATGGATTGGGGGTGATTCCTTGGGTGTAACCAAAAATGAAATTGTTAACAACTATCTCGTGAAAAATATTTTTCGCATCCACAGCGTAGAAAGGAATTTCTAATTGAGCCGCAACCTTTCGAGCCATTGCCATGGCAGCTGGTGTGCAGCAGCGGTTATGTGTTTCGCGCCCGGGTTCGCTCCATAAACGCAGCATCATACCGATAACATCGTAGCCTTGCTCTACGAGTATTGCAGCAGCGACAGAGCTATCAACTCCACCGCTCATTGCAACTACAACCTTGGTGTGTTTACTCAAAGAGATTTAACTCCTTTGCGTGCATGAGCCACCAATTCAGGCAGCTTCGAAAGAAAAGAGTCGATATCTGTCCTGGTGGTTTGACGCCCAAGGGTTACGCGCAATGAACCGAACGCCCATTCATGGGAGTACCCGAGTGCAAGCAAAACATCTGAAGGCTCCGGTGAGCCTGTCTTGCACGCTGAGCCTGAAGAGCAGGCAAACCCTGCCACATCTAACATAGTTAACAACATATTGCCGTCAACACCGTGAAATAGGAAACTTGCGTGGTTTGGCAACCTTTCAATAGGATGGCCCGTCAGTTTTGAATCCGGAATTTCTTCTAACACATACTCGATAATGCGATCCCGCAATGCTGCGTTTTTTGGATTATGATTATCGCGTTCAGAATGAGAAATGTGGAATGCTTCAGCCATGCCTACGATGTAGGGTGCATTAGGCGTGCCAGCTCGCAAGCCCATTTCTTGGTCACCCCCAGTTTGAATGGGAAGTATCGGTGTGCCGTCGCGGATATATAAAACCCCGACACCTTTTGGTCCATAAAATTTATGCGCGCCAATGGACATCAAATCGACATTTAATTCGTTGACATTGATGGGTAGATAGGCGGCGGCTTGAACAGCATCGGTATGCAAAGGTAGTGCCATTTCCTGGCAAATTGAGCCAATTTCTGATATTTCATTAATAGTTCCGATTTCGTTATTAGCAAGAATAATGGAAACCAAGGCAGTTTCTTTGCGGATAAGAGCTGACACATCATCTGGTCGTACTTGGCCGTACTTATTTACCGGCAAGTATTCAACGTCAAAATTATGTAGTTTTGCCAATTGTAAAGCTGTGTTTGAAACCGCGTGATGTTCCACAGGTGTGATTAGCAGATGGTTTGCTCGACGTTTTTCGCGGCTGGCAAAAGCGACACCTCGAATCGCTAGATTGTCGCTTTCTGTACCCCCAGACGTAAAAACAATTTCCTCAGGTTTACAATTTATAATATTAGCAATCGTCTCGCGTGAATTTTCAATAGCAGTTTCGGCTTGTTGGCCATTAAAATGGATTGAAGAGGAGTTCCCATAAATTTGACTAAAATATGGGAGCATAACCTCAACCACGCGGCTATCAACTGGCGTAGTTGCTGCATAGTCTAGATAGGTTTTTGGGTTTTCCATCATAGTCTGATTATATCCTGTTTTGATTTATGTATTCAAATAAGCTAATCATTACCCGAAATCCATCAAATACTGTTATAATATATTTGTACTTAATATCACTATCGATCATTGATATCTAATACGGAGCTTTGATGACCTATCATATCCGTTTCGGAACTGATGGCTGGAGAGGGGAAATTGCCAAGGGTTTTACGTTTGATAATGTGGCTCGCTGCGCTCAGGGGTTTGCCACATACTTATTGGAGGAAGGGCACCAAGGAAGTTGGGTCGTGGTTGGATATGATCAGCGATTCCATTCAGAGAATTTTGCTGCCACTGCTGCAGAAGTTTTAGCGGGGAACGGTTTCCACGTTTTTTTGACCGATAAAGCTACTCCAACCCCTGTAATTTCCTTTGCTGTCGTAGCGAAGGGCGCAGTAGCGGCTGTTAACATTACCGCCTCACATAACCCCCCAAAAGATAATGGCTTTAAAGTTAGAGATGAAAATGGAGGCGCTATTCCGCCTGAAGGTCTAAAAAAAATTGAATCGGGTATCCCAAATTCTGTACGAGAAGTAAATACGATCGGATTGCGTAAAGCCGAAGAACAAGGGTTAGTAATCAAGTTTGACCCCTCGGATGATTATATTGAGCATATTAAACCCCTTATCGATTTACAGCCGATTAAAGATGCTGGGTTAACAATTTTGATCGATGTCATGTGGGGGAACGGTTCGGGCTGGTTTACCGGTTTGCTGTCAGGCGGGAAAACAAAAGTTATTGAAGTGCATGATGAACGCAATCCCATTTTTCCAGAAATGGAGAGACCAGAACCCATACCTCCCAATGTTGACGCCGGATTGCAAGCAACTTTAGATAATGAGGCTGATGTGTTGCTAATATTGGACGGGGACGCCGATCGTGTTGGGATAGGGGACGAAAACGGTAAATTTGTTGACCAATTGCGGGTGTATGGATTATTAGCGTATTACCTTTTAGAAGTGCGCGGCGAAAGGGGTCCGATAGTAAAGACCTTATCTACCACAAATATGCTCAATAAATTGGGCGAACTATATGAAGTGCCTGTTTTTGAGACAGGAGTTGGGTTCAAATTTGTTGCCCCAAAGATGTTGGAAGTGGATGCAATGATTGGCGGAGAAGAATCTGGGGGGTATGCCTTTAGGGGAAATGTGCCGGATAGAGATGGAATCCTTGCAGGTTTATATTTCTTGGACATGATGGTTAAACTTGAAAAAAAACCCACCGAGTTATTAGACTTACTTTTTAGTAAAGTGGGCGCTCATTATTACGACCGAATTGACAGGCTATTTAGCGGAGATCGGGAAGAAAAAATCAAAAGAATTCGAGCCGCAAATCCGGAAAAAATTGGCGGCTTGAAAGTTACTGGTTTAACGGAAACGGATGGATATAAGTTTGGCCTTGAAGACGGTGGCTGGTTATTGATCCGGTTTTCTGGTACCGAACCAAAAATCAGGGTTTATTGTGAGACAACTCATGGGAACAAGGTAGCAGCAATTCTTGAGGATGGGATGCGAATTGCCGGTATAGAATAAAATATAGAAATGAAATTGACCGATACCCATTGCCATTTATATCTCGAACATTTTGATGATGATCGGGAACAAGTAATTAATCGCGCCATCGAAAATGGAATCGAGAGAATCTTGATACCAGGAATTGATCTCAACTCCAGCCGTTCAGCAATAAATTTGGCTGAGAGATTCCCGCAGGTATTTGCAGCAGTAGGCGTACACCCAAATAGTGGTTCAGAATGGAACGAAGACACTTTTGCGAAATTAATGAAGTTATCCAAGCACGACAAAGTTGTTGCAATTGGTGAGATTGGCTTGGATTTTTTTCATGAACACAAACCAAAGCAAGTTCAAGAGAATATCTTTCGAGAACAATTAGAATTAGCAAAAGATACAAAATTACCTGTTGTCGTCCATCACCGTAATGCAACAACCAAAACGATACAGTTACTAAACGAATGGTATAAAACGCTTGAAGAAACTGATTCTGAATTGGTTGAAAGACCGGGTGTATTGCATTCATATTCTGGGGATATCAAACAATATGAACAGGCGAAAGCAATGAATTTATTTGTTGGGGTTACTGGCCCAATAACTTATAATAATGCAAATTTACTAAGAGAGGTTATACTTGAGGTGGACCTAAACCAGGTTCTTATCGAGACCGATGCGCCGTTCCTTTCTCCACACCCCTTTCGTGGAAAACGCAACGAACCCGCGAGAGTAAGAATTGTGGCAGATAAAATTGCTGATTTGCGTGGAATAAGTAATGATGAATTAGCTAAAAGAACGTATAATAATGCAGCCCGACTGTTTGAATGGTAGGTAATAATTTGACTACAGTTAATTTAATCTCACCGATCCAAGAACTAATGCCGCTTGTTGAAGCGCGCATGCAAAAATTTACTAAATCGTATCCCATTGATTTTAGAGTCGCGCTCGAGAAACTATTAGTTTACGGGGGAAAACGAATTAGGCCAAAATTGAATCTATTAGTTGGCCGAATGTTGAACGCAAATTCAGATCAATTAATTACATCTGCTGCGGCTATCGAATTGCTCCATACCGCGACGCTGGTTCACGATGATTTGATAGATGGAGCCTTGTTTCGGCGAGGAACACCAACCCTTAATTCTAGCTGGAATGCTGCAAAAACCGTACTTGCTGGGGATTTGTTGTTTTCTCATTCTGCGAAACTAGCAGCCGAAACAGGATCTTTGGAAATAATCCGCTTGTTTGCAGATACTTTAGCAACTATTGTTAATGGTGAAGTCACCCAGCTATTCGAAAAGAGTGAACCTACAAACCCGGAAAAGTACTATAGACGAATTTATGCAAAGACAGCTTCATTGTTCGAAGCCGCAACTAAGGCTGCAGCTTACCTTAGCCCTGTAGATGAAGATGTTATTGATGCAGTGAGCATGTTTGGTCGTGAGATTGGAATGGCATTTCAGATCGTTGACGATGTTTTAGATTTCACCGGAAAACAATCAACCGTTGGTAAACCTGTGGCCAGCGATTTACGCCAGGGTTTGATAACTTTGCCGGTTTTTTATTACATTGAAAGTCATCCGAACGATCCTGCGATTGAGAAATCATTAAATATGGTGAATGGGGGACTAGCGGACGACGCAATCACCGAAAGGTTGGTAGAATCAATCAGGGATAGCGGTGCGATTGAGCGAGCACTTGAAGAAGCTCGAAGGTACAGCGAACGAGGAATTCGTGCATTGGAGGAATTGCCAGCTAATAATGAGCAAGGCGTGCTAATTGAACTAGCTTTAGAATTAACTGAACGCAAAAGTTAATCGCGTTATGGATTAGGGTCAATAATATATAAACTTATCACAGAGAAAGGCGTAAAGAAAATGAAAACGACCTACCTAAAAGAATGGATGACATCTGAACCTGTAACTATAGATTCGGAAACAACAGTTCCCGAGGCACACAACATTCTAAAAGAAAATAATTTTAGGCGGTTGCCTGTCGTGGTTGATGACAAACTTGTAGGCATTATTACTCGTGGTGATTTGAGAGAAGCGGGTCCCTCCGATGCCACATCTCTAAGTATTTACGAGTTAAAATATCTGATTGCGATGCTAAAAATCTCGGAAATTATGACACCCTCACCAATCGTAGTGTCAACAGAAACTACACTATATGATGCTGCAAAGCTGATGCTAGAGAATAAAATTGGCGGCTTGCCAGTGGTCGATGGGGACAATGTCGTAGGTATTACTACGGAATCAGATTTGTTTCGCGCTCTTATAGAAATCACTGAATCAAAGTAATTTAAATAAATAAGCGATCTATATTTGAATTAAAACAAACAATCATGCCTATTGTGTTATGTTAACTTGGGGTTCAATTTGAAGGGAGATGATTTTCTATGTTGTTCTTAACAGCGTAAACGGCCGCTTCTGCCCTGGTTTTTAAACTCAATTTACTCAGGATTGAGCTAACGTAGTTGCGCACGGTCTTTTCACTCAAGAAGATCGTGCTTGCGATATCTTTATTCGTTTTCCCCTTTGAAATCAACGCTAAAATGCGAATCTCTTGATCAGTAAGAATTGCGAAAGCCTCTGCTGTTGCCTTGCGGGATGCCTCGCGCACCCTTTTGAATACTTTTTGAGTAACCGCGGGGTCTAAGAGAGATTCTCCGCGCCCAATCGCTTCAAGAGCGTGGACGAGGTCGTCACTACCTATCTGCTTAAGAACGTACCCGTAAGCTCCGGCATCAATAGCATCGAATAATAGTTCATCTTCGGCATATGAAGTGAGTATGACGATTTTTGTATCGGGTTGTGCAGCCATGATCTCACGGGTTGCGTCTATACCGCTCTTGCCGGGAAGACGGATATCCATGACGATGACATCGGGCTTATAATCCAATGATCGAGACACAGCCTCATCAGCATTGCTGGCTTCAGCGACTACTTCAAAATTTGAATAATTTGAGAGCAATGCTTTCAATCCCAAACGGACAACTTCATGATCGTCAACCAGGAGAATTTTTAACATTTTACGATTTGACCACTTTGTAGGGGAAAGATATAATCATTCTAAACTAATTATAGCATGTTTGTTGACAATTGTTATGAGCAAGAGAATCCTTAAATGGTTGACGATTATTCTTCCAGTTTCTTTCTGGCTAATCGTGTTGTACATGTCAGGAGAATTATTTGATTCCACTCACTCAACTGCTGAAATTATTTTTACTTCTCTGCTCGTTTCAATTGGTGCAATTGCTTTTTCAAATTGGGTATTTAGGAGCATAAATATAAACGAAGCTGAAATTGAGAGAAGAGCTGACCAGCTTGGATCCTTGAACGCTGCAGCCTTAGAATTAACCACTGAGCTAGATCTGGAGGTAGTATTACAAAAAGCTGTCGATTTATGCCGCGAATTGGTTCAAGCTAGATATGGGGCTTTAGGAATTCTTAGCGAAAATGACGAATATTTTGACCGATTTGTTTCCTCTGGTATTACAGATGAGCAAAAAGAAAAAATTGGAGACCCGCCTAGCACGAAAGGGTTTTTTAGCCAATTATTGAAAGTGGGGACAACTCTGAGGGTAAAAGACATTCAAAGTCACCATTTGGCTTCTGGCTTTCCATCAAATCATCCAAAGATGAATTCATTAATTGGGGTTCCTATCGTTTCAAACAGAAATGTTATCGGCGATCTATATCTTGCAGATAAAATCTCGCAAAATCCAAAGGGAGAGGATGGAATAATTGGCTTTGACGATCAAGATCAGCGTGTTTTGGAGATGTTTGCAGTCCAAGTCGCAATTGCTATTGACAATGCAAGACTATATCGCCAGGTTCAGGATTTGGTTCTTTTAAAAGAGCGCGAACGCATTGGGATGGATTTGCATGATGGCATCATTCAATCCATTTATGCAATCGGATTAATGCTAGATGATATTCAACGTAAGATCGTTGTTGAACCCGTACTTTCGGGCGACCGTATTTCCCAAGCCATTCATGGTCTAAATGATGTAATTAGTGATCTCCGCAACTATATCCTCGACCTTCGCCCACAGAGATTCCAGGGGCGTGATTTATTGCAGGGACTAGAAGAATTAGCCCGGGCATTGCGCGCAAATACATTTATTACTGTCTCTCTTGACACCAACGGGGTTGGCAACGATTTAGGTGAACCTGAACAGGTTGTTGAAATATTACATATTGCTCAAGAAGCTTTGGCAAATGTGCGCAAGCACTCTCGGGCAAATGATGTAAGCATTCGATTAGAACTCAATAATGGAAACGTTGTTTTGATAATTGAAGATAATGGGATTAGTATCTCGGCATCTGAAATTAAAAATCCAACGGGCAATGGTCTGCATAATATGCATGAAAGAGCGGTTGCACTGAATGGAAATATTTCCATCTTTCCAAGAGAAGGTGGGGGTACGATTGTTTCATTGAAAGTACCAGTAAAGCAATAAATATCTATTATTAATTACTATACATGTCAGGTATTCTTTGATTTTCAAAGGGTATGAATGTCCTGCTTCCAAGGGACATCTGCCCCTTAAAATAGGCTACCAATCCAAATATAATTTTAGCGTATTTGAAATCCCATCCGGTATTAATCAGAACCAGAAAGGATTTAATGTTTCCAGTACGAATTTTAATCGTGGACGAACATCCCGAAGTGCTAAACCGGATAGAAACGCGTTTATCTCAAGAGGATGATTTTGAATTAGTGGGAACGGCCAGCAATGGCGCCCAAGCAATTTCTATTGCTAAAGAAACTAAGCCTGAAATAATATTGATAGACCCAATTATGCAGGATGGCTCTGGAATGAGAGCGATTAAAGAGTTTAGAGATCAATTGCCCATTGCTTCCATTGTAGTATTGACTGCATTTGTGGATACTTCCACCCGGGTGGAATTAGAAAAAGCAGGGGTGGGTAGTATTTTAGTTAAGGGCATTGATACTGGAATCCTGGTAAAAACATTGCGTGAATTAATAAATAATCAAGACAAAAAATAGGTAGGGATCTAATTCTTCAGGAATAATTTTCAAAAAAAAATACTTCTGTTGTGCATGCCCAAACGTTAAGAAGTGTATGGCGTCTACCAAACACGGAAGTTGCAGACTAACTTGCCCAAAGTGTGCCACGAGAGACCTATGCGGTTCTGGAAGCTACCCGCAACTGGCCATTCATGTACGATCTGCTGACTAACCACGTGGCACGAGTGGAATTAGCACATCCCAAAGAGGTCAAGACAATCGCATCTGCGGCTGTCAAGACTGACCGGATTGATGCTGGTGTGCTAGCACACTTGGCCCGGCTGAACTATCTGCTAACGGCTTACGCAGCCCCTAAGGAGGTTAGAGACTTGCGGCTGTTTACCCGCCATCGTAGTCCTAAAAGCTCATGCAGAAGCCTACTTGGGCCTCAGCCAGTTCCTTGAAACTGCTTAAGATGCCAGGGTGCTGCTATAATTAATAGAAATTCGTTTGACAAACTACCTAACATTCCTTATACTTTGGGGTATCAACTATCGCTCTAAAAAATTGGAGGAGCTTCATGAAAAAGTATAAAATTCTTTTCTTTACAATGTTAATCCTTGTTTTGTTGTTGGGAGCATGTGGTGACGGCGATGATACGCCAGTAGTAACCCAGGCGCCGGAAACCCAAGCCCCCGAAGAAAGCGCTCTTCCGGATCTTGGCGGTCGCGAGGTAACGGTTGTCATTGAGAACGCCTATTTACCTTTCAACTACGTTGATCTCGCCGATGGTATTGCAAAAGGCTGGGATTATGATGCCATAGATGAAATATGCGCTCGATTGAATTGTGTGCCTGTTTACGTTGAAGCAGTCTGGGAAGGCATGATCCAGGGTGTAGCAGATGGACAGTGGGATGTAGCTGCAGATGGCATCACAATCACAGAAGATCGTGATGAGATCGTAGACTTTTCGATGGGTTATGTGAGCATCAACCAGCGACTTTTGGTTAGGCTTGACGAGGACCGCTTTGAAGAGATCGAGGATATTGCCGGCGATCCAGACCTAGTCCTGGGAACGCAAGTTGGCACAACCAACTATGAGACAGCCAGCGGATTCATTGATCCAGATGAAATTTCAACATTCGACACTTTCCCGTTTGCTATTTCAGCCTTGATTGCTGGAGATATTGATGCAGTCATGATCGACGAAGTAGCCGGGCTGGGATATCTGGGTGAGAACGCCGATGTGTTGAAGTTGGTAGGGCGTTCGCTTTCCAGTGACGTATTAGGTTTTGCGTTCCCGAATGGCAGCGACTTGGTTGCACCCTTCAACCAAGCATTGATAGCTATGATCGAGGATGGTTTCTTGAATGCTTTGAATACCGAATATTTCGGCCCGGGCTTTACCGTTTCGTATGACGATATCGGAGATGGTGCATATGCTGAAGAGGAAGAAGAAAGCGCTCTTCCGGATCTTGGCGGACGCGAAGTAACAGTAGTCGTAGAGAACGCCTACTTACCCTTCAACTACGTTGATCTCGCCGATGGTCTTGCAAAAGGCTGGGATTATGATGCCATAGATGAAATATGCGCTCGATTGAATTGTGTGCCTGTTTACGTTGAAGCAGTCTGGGAAGGCATGATCCAGGGTGTAGCAGATGGACAGTGGGATGTAGCTGCAGATGGCATCACAATCACAGAAGATCGTGATGAGATCGTAGACTTTTCGATGGGTTATGTGAGCATCGACCAGCGACTTTTGGTTAGGCTTGACGAAGACCGCATCGAAGAAATTGAAGATATTGCAAACGATCCTGACCTTATATTAGGTACCCAAGTTGGAACAACTAACTATGAGACGGCCAGCCAATTCATTGATCCAGACGAAATTTCAACCTTCGATACTTTCCCGTTTGCTATTTCAGCCTTGATTGCTGGAGATATTGATGCAGTCATGATCGACGAAGTAGCCGGGCTGGGATATCTGGGTGAGAACGCCGATGTGTTGAAGTTGGTAGGGCGTTCGCTTTCCAGTGACGTATTAGGTTTTGCGTTCCCGAATGGCAGCGACTTGGTTGCACCCTTCAACCAAGCATTGATAGCTATGATCGAGGATGGTTTCTTGAATGCTTTGAATACCGAATACTTTGGTCCGGGCTTCACTGTTTCGTATGACGATATTGGAGATGGTGCTTACACTGAGGACTAGGTTCTAAATTTAGCCCGTTGAAAATAATCCAGACCGGTACAGGATTTCGAATCCTTGTACCGGTCTGCTTATTCAAGGGAGATAAGTAATTGATGAAAGATTACGACTCAGAGATTTTAGAAATAGAAGATTTCCCCCAAAAGGATACACGCTGGTTTTCTAGGCGGAATCTCTCTCAGCTGCCGTGGTGGTTATTCGCTATCGTTATATTGATAATATTTGTGGGAATTCTTGTTTATAGGAGCTACGCTAGCATCGACCGATTGCTAGTTCGGATGGAAGAAGACCGCTTCACAAAAATTGAGGATTTTATGGAAAACGATGATTTGGTTTTAGGTACCCTAGCCAGATCTAGAAGTTATGAAATTGCATCAATGTTTCTTGATGGGGTGGAAATTGTGGCTTTTGAAACAATCACTGAAGCAATCCAAGCTCTGCTTGATGGCGAAGTAGACTCGATTGTTATAAGTGAAAAAGCATCTAAAAAATTTATAAGTGAGCATAATGGAAAACTGGAGTTGATCGGTCGTTCACTTACCTTAAACAATACTGCGAGTTATTGGGAATCGTTTGAATTCATCTATGTTGGCCTCACGATCACAGTTCGGGTTTCTATTTTTTCTTACCTTATCGCCTTGGTTTTTGGGCTTTTTGCTGGTTTGGGACGAATATCAAGTAATAAATTCTTTAACAACTTATCTACATTGTATGTTGAATTGATTCGAGGAATACCAATACTTGTATTAATTTTTATTATCGCTTTGGTGATCGTACCAGCTTTAGTGGAAAGCCTTAATGGTTTGGGGGGACAGTTAATTGAAAAAGGAATGACCCAATTAGGGCAATTTTTGGCTGATTTAAGTATTAGAAATATTCCTTCCGAGTGGAGGGCTATCATCGCTTTGTCAGTTACATATGGTGCATTTTTGGCAGAAATATTTCGGGCAGGCATCCAATCTATTGGGCGGGGGCAGATGGAGGCGTCAAGATCTTTGGGAATGAGCATCAGTCAGGCAATGCGCTATGTAATTCTCCCACAAGCTGTAAGAAATGTGCTGCCAGCCCTGGGGAATGATTTTGTTGCAATGGTGAAAGATTCTTCTCTGGTATCGGTTTTGGCTGTTCAAGATATAACCCAGCTATCTCGAAAATATACTGGCACCTCATTTCGTTATAAGGAAGCTTTTACAGTTCTAACTATTCTATACTTGACCATGACCGTTTCCCTCTCTTTGTTGGTTCGATTGTTGGAAAGGCGTATGCGCCAAGATGACTGATACAAAAGATATTATTGTAGTAAAAGACCTATATAAACATTTCAAAAAGGTAAAGGCATTAGATGGGGTAAGCCTTACTGTTGAAAAAGGAAAAGTTATTGTCGTCATTGGGCCCAGCGGTTCGGGTAAATCAACCTTGCTTCGTTGTATAAATTACCTGGAAACGCCAACTAAGGGAGAAATTTGGGTAGACGGCCAGCTTCTTACTAGCGATCAAAAGCAATTGAACGAAGTTCGCGCTGAAATTGGTATGGTATTTCAACTTTTTAATTTATTCCCACACCTTACTTCATTAGAAAATATCACACTTGCTCAACGCATTGTACGAGGCCGCACTGCCAATGAAGCCGAAGAAATTGCGATGGAGCAATTAAAAAGGGTTGGAATTCCGGAAAAAGCTGCTGTATACCCCACTCAACTTTCTGGTGGACAGCAGCAGAGGGTGGCAATCGCACGATCACTAGCGATGAACCCAAAAATCATGTTGTTCGATGAACCAACAAGCGCGTTGGATGCCGAAATGATCAAAGAAGTACTTGACGTGATGTTAGATTTAGCAAAAGAGGGCATGACCATGATCGTTGTTTCTCACGAGATGGGGTTTACACGAGCAGCAGCAGACCGCATGGTTTTTATGGATGCCGGGTTGATCGTCGAAGATGGGCCACCGGAAGATATGTTCAATAATCCCAAAGAGGCTAGAACAAAAGCCTTTTTTAATCAGATTCTTAAATAAACCTTGAATACTGATTTTTCATAAAGAGATATTACTACTGGCAATTTAGGTTCTTTTGGGATAAAATTTAATAAATACACTTTTCGAGACTTTGCCCAGTTAATTTTACCGTAAATTCTGGTATTCTTCTAATGCTTTGCTAAGAAGAAATCAGCATCGCAGTATTGAATAGGCGGGTATCGTTATGGGAAAGGTGATTAATTACTAAATAGAAATGACAGAACGACAAGAAGGTCTAGTAGGCAAAACGTTGGGGAAATATGACGTGTTGGAATACTTGGGTTACGGTGCAGTTGCCCAAGTATACAAAGCTTATCATCCAGTATTAGACCGTAATGTAGCAATTAAATTACTTCACCCTCACTTCACGAGAGAAGAGGATTTTGTTGAGAGATTTAAAATCGAAGCTAGAAACCTCGCTTCTTTACGCCACCCGAATATAGTCCAAGTCTACGATTTTGATATCTATGGGAAGAGACCGTATATGGTAATGGAATACATAAATGGACCTACCCTGAAACATTTGATTGAGGACGCTAGAAAGCGACAAGTCCGGGTTCCCCTTGGAGCGTCCATACGGATGATCCAAAATATTGGTGTGGGTCTATCTTATGCTCACGGGCGAAATATTGCCCATAGAGATATTAAACCGAGTAATGTACTTATAGAAAGGTCTGGGCGCGTTGTTCTTGCGGATTTTGGCCTTGCACGATTGCTATCAGGGAAAAAACAAACAGTACCTGGGACTTTGACAGGGACGCCAGCTTACATCTCCCCCGAACAAGCTATGGGCAAATCCGGGGAGGGCGCTTCGGATATATATTCTCTCGGGGTGGTTTTTTATGAGCTAGTAACTGGCCAACTACCCTATGATGCTGAGCATCAATTGGCTATTGCGATGAAACATGTGAACGAGCCTTTTCCGTCGCCTAGATTAATATATCCAGAACTCCCCGATCAAATCGCCCAGATAATTCAAAAAGCGATGGCAAAAACAAAAGAAGAACGTTATCAAAGCATAGACCTCTTACTCCAGGATTTGGTAAAATTTCAGCCTACGATAAAAACTGCTAGACTGCAAAATTCGAGCCTTATTGATATTGCCAATGTAAGCACCAAGCAGGAATCTACTGGCGCAACCACGAGACTACCGAGCGATGAACGCACCCAGGTGTCAGTTTATTTTATTGATACAGGGCAAATATTAAATCTAAAGACTCAAGCAGAATACACAATCGGTCGAAAATACAAAGGCCAACCATTAATACCTGATATTGATTTAACACCTTTCAAAGGTTATGAATGGGGAATCTCGCGGCTGCACGCTAAAGTTGTGGTTGGAGATGAAGATGTATCAATATCAGATTTAGGATCTTCCAATGGAACTTGGCATTCCGGTAGAAAGCTACGGGTGAATACCCCATACAAACTAAATCACGGGGATATTATCCTATTGGGTAAATTGAGACTCCAATTCCTTATTTATAAATAGCAATCGATCGTGGATTTTATTTCATTTTTGGGGATCTGACTTTAATCCGTGCTTTCATCTGGGATACGTAGAATTCGTAAATTGTATTGATTCCCAAAAAATGGATCGAATTTGATTCCAATTGAGTGATATACCTCTGGGGGTATGCCAATATCTGCCAAGTATAGCTCTCCGGCAGTAGGATTATTCAAGCCAAGTTTTGGAAGTGCGAGGGTTAAAGTTCTTTCTGCTACAATAACAGATCCAGGAGCATTCCCCGAAGTTGAATCCATACCCGAAGGAATATCTAAAGCCAGAACGCGCGTTGAGTAACGGTTGGTAATTTCGATCAAGTGGGCGATATTGCCATAGGGAGCATCTTTTAGGCTGTAGCCAATTAATGCATCAATTATTATTTGAGATTTACTAATTGTTTTTTGGGCTTGAATAATTGGAGTGGGAATTAAGCCAGCTTTTTGTGTAATAGTCAATTGGGTTTTTGCTGCTCCCAGATAGGCTTTTGTGTCTTTGGATAATATCAAATTTACTTTATAGCCATGGTTTCGGAGATGGCGCGCAGAGCATATCCCACCACCGCCATTCCCGCCTGGACCAGCTAGGATTGTAATCTCCCCGGGTTTGTCTTGCAACATTTCTATGATCATCATGCTCAGATTGCGTCCGGCGTTTTCCATCATCTGCAAAATGCCTAGATTGAATTCATCGACTGCGATACGGTCCACTTCTCGCATTTGTTGCTCAGTTAGAGCTGGAACTTTTACGCCTTCAACCGTAGAAAAAAACTTTATTATGGGATTGAATTCAAATCTTTGCATGGGATAGATTCTAATCGATTATCCGAGAAATTCGATATAGATATTAGGGGATTTTGTTGAAATAGCCAGCATATCCTGCCTCTTGGAGCAGGGATGAATGCCAATATGGTGTTTGGGGGAAAGCTCCGATTAGGCTTTTTTCTTTGGAGAATTCATCTGAAAAACTCCGCAGTTTGGTGCGGGAGTCTTCGCTTACACTACAAGAATTATTGCTTTAATAATAAACTAGAAATATTGCGAGGATAGTTTATAATTCAGCCCGTGAATAACAAAGCAGGCAATTTACTGAAAAATGGCTGGAAGTTTATCTGGTCTGTTTTCGAGAATTTTGATAAACATGAATGCAGCCTCCGGGCAGCGTCCTTAGCGTATTTCGCATTGTTTTCCATTGTACCTCTTTTATCATTTCTAATATACCTAGGCAGCACAGTCCTAACTTCGGATGTTGCCCGGGAAAACCTAGATCTTTTTTTAGGTAGGGTACTCCCAATCAACCCAAAAAATCTAGAGATGATTATTAGCCAAGCATTAATTGTTAGAAGTTCGATCGGGATAGTTGGCGCGATTGGGTTGTTGTGGTCAGCATCATCTGTGTTTGGAATTCTCGAAATGACCCTGAGTGTGATTTGGAATGGAAACCCAAGCCCATTCTGGCGCCGCCGGGGCTTAGCGGCTGTTTCGGTTTTAGCGTTAAGTTTTGTTTTTATCGCTTCATTTTCCCTAAAGCCATTAACCACATGGTTGTGGGCTGAGGATAGTGTGGTTTATAAGAGATGGCTCAATTTGGGCTTTAGTTTTGGTCTAAACGTATTGACTAGTTTCCTGGTATTCCGGATTTTTCCTAATAGAGATGTTTACTGGAAACCAGCATTGGCTGGGGCAATAATGGCCGCCTCCCTAATTGAGATAGCTCAAGCTGTTATTGGTTATTATATTGGGCTTGCTTTTACAAACTTTGGCTTCGTTTATGGTTCCTTAGCATGGATTGTGGTTTTAGGTTTTTGGGCATTTTTAGTCGGTCTGTTGTTCTTTTTTGGAGCAGAGTTTGGGGCAACACTGGAAAAAAAATTTCCCGAGTGGAGGACAATCGGTTAGGATTGAAATCAATTTGATGTTAGTGCCCAGGAACGCATGGGACCGAAATCTGGTTATTCACAAAAAACGGCCAACAAATTATTGTTGGCCGTAGTCTTGGGGTGGATGAAGGGAATCGAACCCTCAACCACCGCATCCACAGTGCGGCGCTCTGCCGTTGAGCTACATCCACCTTGACAAGCGGTATTTTATCACGAAGCAGAATCGCCTTCAAGCAAATCTAAGATAGCTTTGGGGAATTGATCTCTAGGAATATTGTGTTGATCGCCGCTGCGCAAATCTTTAACCGTTACCTGATTTGATGCGAGTTCGTCAGGGCCTAGTACTATCGCGAGAGGTGTTCCGATCCTATCAGCGTATTTAAATTGCTTTGCGAGTTTTACTGGATTTGGATAAGTAGCAATTTTCATCCCGGACTGGCGAAGCTCATCTGCCAGGAGCAAAGATGGCAATATGTGTTCGCTGTCGAAGATGGTTACCAAAACTTGGGCAGGCGAGTTCCCAACTGTAGGCAGTCTACCCAGCTTTTCTAGTAGGAGAGTGATCACCAAATTTCCGGCGGCAAATCCGACCGCAGGCACTGGTTTCCCCCCCACATCGTCAACTAAGTTGTCATAACGCCCACCCCCAAATAATGAGCGGAAATCTCCAGCTGTATCCCAAGCTTCAAATACTGTTCCAGTGTAGTAATCTAACCCGCGGATGATATGTGGTGCAAAATTAATATAATCCTTGATTTGAAAAATCTCAACGGTTTTAAAAAACCTACGTAGCTCATCGGATTCTTGCCACAGCTGATCGTTTTCTAAAATATCCATGAGGCTGTCGATTTGAGTGCTGGATAATCCGATTTCTTCGGCATAATTTTCCCAATCGGCAGTTTTCAATTTATCACGACGATCGATCAATTTGTATACCGCTGGACGCATCTCAGCATCAATGCCTAAAGCCTCAGTCTTCTGTTCCATTAGCTTGCGATTGTTGACTAAAATATTGACCTCATCAGATTTGAACCCGATCTTTTGAAGAAAAGTTGCTGCAATTACCGCCAGCTCTGCATCCCCTTCAGGTGAGTGATCACCAATTAGATCGATGTTCCATTGGAAGAACTCTCGGCCGCGCCCTTTTTGCGGCCGTTCATAGCGCCAAAATGGACCAAAGGACCACCACCGCAAAGGAAAAACTAATTGGGGTTGGCGTTTTGCAACCAAACGAGCTAATGTGGGTGTTAATTCTGGGCGCAGCGCTATTCTTTCTCCACTACGGTCCTCGAAGACATAGGATTGTTTCTCAACAATCTCCTCTCCAGATTTGGCAGCATATAACTCAATTTTTTCCAGGAATGGACCCTCCCATTCTTGGTAGCCAAAAGATTCAGATACTTGGCGTATGTTGTCATACAGCCACCTTCTGACAGCCATTTCTTCGGGGTAATAGTCTCGGGTGCCTTTTACGGCTTGGATTACATCATTCATATCATTGTCCATGCTGAATTTAGAGCTTCGATTTTAACACACAATAAGTTTGTGAGTTACAATTTTGTAATACGTACTATGGAGGCAAATGGATGAAAATCATAACCTGGAATGTGAATGGGTTCAGGGCATTATTGCGAAAAGGAGCCTGGGAATGGGTGGTATCTGAATCTCCGGACCTTGTCTGCCTGCAAGAAATCAAAGCTCGCCCAGATCAGCTAACGACTGAACAGCAGACTGAATTTGATCTTTTAGCAACTCATTGGAATCCAGCAGAAAGACCCGGATATAGCGGTGTTCTTACGCTCAGCAAAGAGCGAAAATTAATCAATATAAATGGCCTGGGAATCAAGAAATTTGATAGAGAAGGACGAATCATCCAGACTCGGATTGACGATTTTATCCTTTTCAATGTGTATTTTCCAAATGGACAGAGGGATAAAAAGCGCTTGAAATATAAATTGGATTTCTATGCAAAACTGCTTGAGCATTGTGACGAATTACATTCCCAGGGTGAACAGGTCATAATTTGTGGGGATTTTAATACGGCACATAGTGAAATCGACCTGCGAAACCCTAAAGAAAACAGCAAAACATCAGGTTTCCTTCCCGAAGAACGGGCATGGGTTGATAAATACATAGAACATGGTTTTGTGGATGCTTACCGCGTTTTTTATCCCGAACGAGTCCAATATACCTGGTGGACATACCGTTATAATGCCCGAAAACGGAATATTGGTTGGCGCTTGGATTATTATTTGGTATCGGAGAAATTGTTTCCTATGGTTGAGGACGTGGTCATTAATGATCAAGTGATCGGCTCAGATCACTGCCCGGTTACGCTGATCATGAAATGATTGTTAATTTATAAGAACTCCTAACTCTTCAGGTGAGTTGACAGGTTTTTTGCAAATGAAATTATTGCAGACGTAAGCGGTTGGTTTATTGTCAAGCAATGGTCTATTATTTAACAAAGGTGGTGAGCCTTTAAGAGGCGGTGATTTTGATACGGCAACGACTGTAAAGGGGCGTAATTGGGACCACACCGTTTCAATCAAATCTTGAGTTTTGGTATCCTGCATATCTCCCAAGATCGCAATCTCTTCTATTGCTTGGAAAGCAAAGAATAATGCGTATAGCCATTTTCCGAAAGCAGTTGGATACTTCTTCATCGCCTCCTGAAGCGTACTTAGCAATTTGATTGCTAGCTCATAATATTCAGCATTCCCGGTAAAAGCTGAATGTTTGAGGAGGGCTAATGCAGCCAAAGCATTTCCGGATGGCACCGCGTTGTCTTGAACATCTTTGGGACGGGTGAGAAGCTCTTCATGGTCGTTGCGTGTGTCAAAAAACCCGCCTTCATGGTCTTGAAAATGGGTAATCAAATCTTTTGTTAAATTTTCAGACGTCTGAAACCAAAACGGATTTTGGTCCGATTGATATAGCTCTAATAATGCAAGAATAAAAGCCGCATAATCCTCTAAATAAGCGTTGTGATTCGCAACTCCTTCGCGCCACGACCGGAGTAAGCGATCTTCAGGATGCAATTCATCGATGAGAAAACGGGCATTTTTTTGAGCGATTGCGAGATAGTCAGGACGCTTTAGATACCTGGCTGCTTCTGCAAATGCGATCGACATTAAAGCGTTCCAGGAAACTAACACTTTGTTATCTGTTCCGGGGCGAACTCTTGCTCCACGTTCCAATAGCAGGATATTATGTAGCTCTTTAAGTTTCTCAGGAATTTGTTCCACGGGGATCTTGAATTGTTTTGATAACTGCTTGTCATCAACAGCTCGCCGTAGAATCGTGCGTCCTTCAAAATTTCCTTTACGTGTTAGCGCGTAAGCTGCTTTGAATAATTGAAAATCTTTTTGGTCCTTGAAAATGGATTCGATTTCATCATGAGACCAAATATAGAATTTGCCCTCTTCCCCTTCAGAATCGGCATCCAGGCTGCTAAAAAAGCCTCCTTGAGAATGGGTCATTTCACGGACAACGAAGTCTAACGTTTCTTCGCAGATGTGGCGGAAGAAATTATTTCCGGTCAATAAATACGCATGCAAGTAGACGCGTGCTAGCTGGGCGTTATCGTAAAGCATTTTTTCAAAATGAGGGACCAACCACTCGTCATCTACGCTGTAACGCGCGAATCCACCTCCAACAACATCATACATACCTCCTTTGGCCATTGCCCCGAGTGCATGCGTGGCAATATCTAACGCTAACTTATCTCCCTCAGAACCTCTACTAAGGAGGAATTGGATAATCATCGGTTGTGGGAATTTAGGGGCGTTTCCCCAACCGCCGTTCCTCCAGTCATAGTTTTGAGTTAGGGTTAGGGCGGCTTGATCTATTGTTTCAGGATCTATAGGCCGGGAATCTTCAGGGGATAATGATTTGGCCAAAATGTGTTCTGTAATCTCCTCTCCCGATTTAACTAATCCTTCACGGTTTTCCTCCCATGCTTTGGCTATTGATAACAATACCTCTTTGAATGAAGGCATATTGTATCGCCGAACAGGAGGGAAATATGTACCTCCGTAAAATGGTTGTTTGCCCGGAGTTAAAAATACACTCATTGGCCAACCACCTTGGCCGGTTAGAGACACAACCGCATCCATATAAATTCCATCTAGATCAGGCCTTTCTTCTCGGTCAACCTTTATGTTAATGAAATTCCGATTCATTATCTCCGCGGTCTCTTTGTCTTCGAAAGACTCGTGTTCCATTACATGACACCAATGGCACGCCGCATAACCTATGCTGAGAAAGATCGGTTTGTCACTCTTCTTTGCCTCCACCAAGGCTTCTTCTCCCCAAGGGTACCAATCTACTGGATTGTCTTTATGCTGGAGGAGATAAGGAGAACTTTGTTTTGCTAATCTGTTGGTCATATGTTGCCCTTGAATAGAACTGGTAGAATAGTTTAATGCGAAACAATCGTTATGTGTTTTTCGACAAAAGATTCCGGTGGATTCCGGCCATTATTGTAATGCTCATTATTTTTATTGTGTCTTCAAGACCTTCTACTCAGCTTCCAAATTTTGGGTGGCTTGATTTGGTGGTGAAGAAAGGAGGCCATTTAATTGGATATGGCCTATTGGCAAATTATTACCTTATGGGCATTGGAAAACAAACATCTCAGGCAAAACTGCTTGCCTGGCTGCTAGTAATTCTGTTCGCAATTAGTGACGAGTTCCATCAATCTTTTGTTGAAGGACGTTATGGGAGTTTTGTCGATGTTTTAATTGACAGCTTTGGCGGGGGTTTGGCTTTGTTATTGAATGCTTACAGATCGTAATCAGCTTCGGAAAATTCAGACTCAATATCTGGCAAATCATCCCAGCCCTCTGTTGGCTTGAGTTTAATTTCTCCGAATAATACTTCTTGATCTGCGATTATTAAATAACGTTTGACTAGCTCCAGCATTGCTAAAAAAGTAACCACAATCTCAACCTTGGTGGAAGTTTTTCCAAGCAAGCTTTTGAAGCTAGATGCTCTTTTTTCACGTAGGGTTGCGGTTATATGTTTTATTTTTTCTACAATTGAAACTCTGTAGGGGGTAACTTTGGGACCAATTGGGGAACTTTCTTTTATCCTTGAAAAAACCTGGACGGCAGCATTGATCAAATCATCAATATTTACTCCACTAAGATCTAATTTCCCATCAACCTTTGGGGGCGGAGCCATACGTAAGTAGGTGCGCAAGCCAAGGGATTCTCGCTCGTTCAAAAATTCAGCAATCTCTTTATAACGCTTGTAAATGATGAGTTGCCGCACAAGGTCGTCGCTCACATCTTCTTCTCCCGGCTCTATCTCAGGTGGCCGCGGCAGTAAGGCTTCGGATTTAATTTGCATTAATTTAGAGGCAATAACCAGGAAGGATGACACCTCGTCGAATGCGACTTCTTGAATATCTTTTATGTGCAACAAGAATTGATCGGTAACTTGAGCCAGGGCCAGGTTGGTAATATCAAGCTCTGCGCGCTTTATCAATTGTAGAAGTAGATCTAACGGTCCTTCGAAGATTGGAGTTGCTACTGTATAAGAGGGGGGATATTGATCAATTGTATGAGATTCCATCAAGATGCATTATACTTTACCTTATCAAGCCAAGTCGAGGTAAGAAGTCGCCATGAAAATTGGTCAGAGTGGTAGTTATTGGATAGTTGAGAATAGTAACAGGAGATAAATAATGATTGATGAACCCATTGCTGTAACCGATGATGCTTTCGAAGAAAAAATAATGCAATCCGAATTACCCGTAGTTGTAGATTTCTGGGCCCCATGGTGTGGCCCTTGCAGAATGGTAGCGCCTATCTTAGACAAATTAGCGGGAGAATATGCTGATAAAGTTATCATCGCTAAAGTCAATACCGATGAAGATTCGCAATGGGCTGGCCATTATGGAGTTCAGGGAATTCCTACGATGATGTTTTTTGCAAATGGAAAGTTGATCCACCGTCAGGTGGGCGCTCTACCAGAACCCGTATTGCGCGACCTATTTGACCAATTTATTCACGTTGCGGCAGATGAGGTATCAGACGAGGTTTCCGAAGAGGTGGGATAGTTTAATCGAGTATCGCGGGCTAGATAAATCCTAGTATTTTTACAATTAGGGAATTTCAAATAGACCCTGCTGGTTACAGCAGGGTTCTACTTTATTAATCGGCAACGCGCTCGATATTCGCTCCCAAAAGCTTGAGTTTTTGATCAACTCGCTCATATCCCCGGTCTATCTGCTGCACATTGCGGATCTCAGATTTACCCCTGGCGGCGAGAGCAGCTAGAACTAAAGCAATGCCTGCCCTGATATCTGGGCTATCCAAATATTCGCCTACTAGTGAACCTGGGCCTTGGACGATGCACCGGTGGGGGTCGCACAATACAATATGAGCTCCCATGCCGACAAGCTTGTCTGTGAAATACATCCGACTAGGGTACATCCAATCATGAAAAAGAATCGTGCCTTTCGATTGTGAGGCTACAACAATGGCTATACTCATCAGGTCTGTCGGAAAAGCCGGCCAAGGCATCACACTGATTTGAGGTATCGCGTTTCCCAAATCAGGCTCAATGACTAATCTTTGTTCTTCGGGGATTATGAGGTCGTCCCCCTCAACACCCCAATCCACGCCTAACCTGTTGAAAACCAGTCGCACCATGTCTAAATATTGGGGGGCTGAGTTTTTTAGTCGTATGGATCCTCCGGTTACAACTGCTGCTCCGATGAAACTAACCACCTCCAAATAATCTGGGCCGATTGTAAATTCTCCACCATTTAAACTTGAAACACCCTGGATGTGTAATGTGTTCGAACCAATATTTTCGATTTTTGCCCCCAAAGAATTTAGAAAGCGGCAGAGTTCCTGAACGTGCGGCTCAGATGCTGCGTTTCGTAATACCGTTTCTCCTTTAGCCACTACTGCCGCCATGATGGCATTCTCAGTTGCAGTCACGCTGGCCTCGTCTAACAAAATAACCGCGCCAGACAAACCGTTTTTAGCTTTGAAATGGAAGTTCTTATTTTGGGGCTCGTAAGCTGCGCTTGCTCCTAAAGATTTTAGAGCCAAGATGTGGGTATCCACACGACGGCGCCCAATAACATCCCCGCCTGGGGGAGATAAGCGCAGTTCACCAGTTCGTGCTGTCATCGGTCCAGCCAATAGGATTGAGGCACGGATTTCTTTGCATAATTCGGGGTCAAGGTCAGAGGCCTTAATATTTTTTGCTTGGATTTTCCAGGTATGCTCATCGATGGCTTCTACCGAAGCCCCCAAGCTTTGCAATAAAGCTTTCATGGTTAATACATCTCGTATGTTAGGAATGTTGTGCAGTGTAACCGGCTCCTCTGTGAGAAGACACGCTGCAAGCATTGGTAGCGCTGCGTTTTTATTCCCAGAAGGGGTTACCTCCCCTCTTAGTCGGTGCCCACCTTCGATTATGAATTTTTCCATAACTTCACAGCTCCTTGGTTAACTCATTATACCAATCGCCTGCTATAATAACCTCATGCGTATAATTTTACCAATCAAGATTGCCTTACTTGGTTTTGCGGGCGGGATTTTTGTGAACTACATCAGCGATGTGCTTCCCCAAACTCGCACGCTTTCGAAACCAATTTGTATGAATTGTGGACATCCCCAATCCTGGGCCAATTATATTCTTTGGCCGCGGCTGTGCCCCTCGTGTGGCAAACGGAGACGTTTACGCATTTGGGCAGTGGATGCAATTGCAATCATTATAGCCTTATGGTTGTGGTACTCACCTCCTGAGATTCTGGGTTTTTGGGTTGGTTTTGTTTTGTTGGTTTACTTTGGCAGCTTGGTCATTATGGACTTGGAACACCGCGTGATATTGCACCCGGTGAGTATCTTTGGAGCAGTGTTGGGCCTGGGGATTGGAATTTGGCTGCATGGGTTTTGGGACACCATCTTCGGCGGGGCAGGGGGATTCGGGATAATGTTATTCTTGTATTTTTTTGGAGGTATATTTGCTCAAAGACTTGCCCGTAGGAGAAATGAAGAGCTTGAAGAAATTGCATTAGGTTTTGGTGACGTGAACCTCGCCGGGGTGATTGGGCTTATGTTAGGCTGGCCCGGAATACTTGCTGGTATATTTTTGGGTGTTTTCTCTGCAGGGGTTTTTAGCTTTTTTATCATCAGCGGAATGATCGTCGCTAAACGGTACAAACCATTTTCAGTGATTCCTTATGGACCATTTCTCGTGTTGGGTGCAGTAATGCTTTTATATTTTAAAGGGATCTTTTTGCCTTAATATTAGTGGTTTTTCCAAGGATTATAGGAAATAAACAGATACCTTACTAATTTGTTAGCCGAAAACACAAATAATAGTACCAATGTAGCACGATTTGGTCTTGCTAAAAAGTAATATTGATTCTATAGTAAGAGACAAAGTATTATAAGTATTGTATAATTGAAACTCGAAGAGTAATTTATGCCTAAAAAACTGCGTAAGAGATTCTCCGGGCAAGGGATGGTGGAGTTTGCCATCGTCCTGCCCGTATTGTTAATGCTCGTCCTCGGACTGATTGAATTCGGACGCCTGATGTTCATTTATTCCGCGGTCACCTCGGCTGCGCGTGAAGCTGCTCGCTATGGTTCTGCTGTTGGGAAGAACCCAGCTGGAACTCCGCAATACCTTGATTGCGCGGGAATACGTGATGCAGCCTTGCGCATTGCCAATCTCGTAGGTGTAGCAGCTACTGATGTCTTTGTTGGTTACGAATCTCCCTCAGAAATGAACGTTCCTGCTGGGAGTCTCACTCCGTGTCCAGTTTCAGAAGGGGATATAACCTTGGGGAATCGAATTGTTGTCGAAGTGAATGGCATGTATAATCCGATACCTGCTCTGCCGTTGGTAAATTTACCGCAGTTTAATGTGGTATCAGAATCCAGGCGGTCGATCATAAAGAATGCAAATGTTGTTGAGGGAGGCACATCTGTTGGGGCTATTGAGACACCAACTGACACCCCCACACCTGTCCCAACCATCACGCCAGGGGGGCCAACTCTAACCCCAACACCAACAATAACCGAAACGCCCGTAGGTTTCAACAGTCCAACCCCAACACCAACAGCAACCCCTTTACCTATTAGCGCCCCTACAAACCCATTGGCGGGGGCTGACACATCCGGGAATAATTGTACAAATATAATTTTCTCCTGGGAGCCTAATTCGGATTGGGCCTCCAATCCGGGTACTGTTCCCGATTATTACAATGTATATAGAAATGGCAATTTACAGTTTGATCTTTCCCCTGCAGACCCATTCCCAACTATTTGGGTGACGGGAGATTCGCTTGCTAATGGTGCAACAATCGAATATGAGGTCCTAGCAGTCTTCCCTGTCCTCCCGTGGTCAGAACGGTTAACCATGGAATATCTTTGTAGTAATGGGATACTGATTAATAATACGGAAATTGTTGTACTAGTTTTCTATCCCGTTAACGGAACCACCATCACCGATATAAGCGAGACATACTTTGAAATGCAAGCATGGTGGCCAACTATTGGAACCAACAATGGCGATGGTATTGATCGAGTTTATATAAACCTCATCGGCCCTGGCGGGGAAGATCTTCTGAACCCTGATACGGATGAATTCAACGTCAGTTATTGTGCATTTGACGGCAACGGACCTTGCGGCTTTTGGGATGACACTGCGAGTATCCTGTTCGCGGCTGCACCTAATGGTGTATATACACTCAGCGCGCGCGCAGTCAACACCAATGGTGATTTTTCAGATTGGGTTTCAATAACGTTCACACTCGCGAAACCAGCAACACCAACACCAACACCCTAAACCACTAGGTTTTATTCATGTCAGATTTAGTAAAACTATCAGCAGAAAAAAGATTGACAGACCCGAAGACCCGGGGACAGAGCATGGTTGAGATGGCCCTTAGCTTTACAGTAATCATGTTCTTGTTAGCAGGGGCAGTTGATCTTGGCAGGGTGTTCTTTTCTTTTATTGCAATTCGCGATGCCGCCCAAGAGGGCGCAATCTATGGTTCATTATTTCCTACAGATGTTCCCGGAATTTTTGAACATGTGCAAACCAGCTCTTCTAACCCAGTCGATCTTACTGATACCACCGCGGTACAGATACAAGTTTCGTATACTAATCCCAGCGGTCTTTGCGCGGGCAGCGACAACGGCATTACAGTTACCGTGAGATACGATTTTGAATTTATTATGCCTTTGTTAGGGGTGATGCTGCCATCTCAGCAGATCCCCATATTTGCAAGCATGACGGACACAATTCTACGCCCGATGTGTTAGTTTGTGTGTAGATAAGGAAATAGGAAGATATCATGAGTAAACTAAAAAAATCAGAAAGCGGACAGGTGATGTATCTTATCGCCGTAGGCCTGATCGTGATGTTTGGTTTTGTGGCTTTGGCAATTGATGGTGGCAGGATTTATTCAGACCGCCGCAAAGCCCAAAATACTGCCGACACTTCTGCTTTCGCGGGAGCATTGGCCATCGCGCAATCTCCCGGAGGCGATCCCACTTCTTTACCTGCCGGCACGATCAATAATGCTGAAGCTGCGATTGACGTGCGGTCCGTTAGCAATAACTATGATGATGATGATCCAGATGTTGAAGTTAATGTGCTCATCACAGGTCCGTATAGTAATAATGGTTACTATTATCTGGTTGAGGTAGAAATCGTATCTAAGCTGGAGACCACTTTTGCGCATTTAGTGTTCGGCGGTGATCTGCAAACTACAGTGGTAGCCACGGCCAAAGCTCGACCGCGGCAGAACATCGCCTTTGGTTATTCTATGTTTGGAGCGGCCCCTTCGGGCTGTAAAGCGATCTGGATTACCGGTTCCAGTAATACCACGATCATCGGAGGCGGTATATTTTCCAACTCTAGCGCGGCTAGTGGAAGCTGCAACTCTGCGGAAAAGGGCGGCTCTGGAAATACAACCATAACCGGAGGCAATCTGGAAGCGGTTGGTACTGTGGAAGTCGGCGGCAGCGGCAGCATTACTCCCGCTCCAACGGGTGGAGCTGAGCAGCAAACTTTACCGGATGTTCCATCCCCGACATGCACTGGACCAAATATGGTTGAAGGCAGCAGTGAGGCGATGGGCAATTTTGGCAGCTACTCCTTAGGTTCTGGCGCTTCAGACACAATAACTCAGGGAGTTTATTCTGAAATTAGTGTAGGTTCAAATGCAGATTTAGAAATGGAACCGGGAATGTACTGCATTACCGGCAGCGGAGGTTTTTCCGCCAACGGCGGTTCAGTCGATGGGGATGGAATTTTCATTTATCTGATGGACGGTGGGTTTGATCTGGGCGGTAACACCACTGTCAATCTGTTTGCCAGCACAGATCTGGTGGACGCGAATGGCAACCAATGGGCCGGCATGTTGGTTTATCAGGATGAAGATCAAACTGAGCAAATAATCCTCACCGGCAGCAGCGGTTCAACTTATCGGGGAACGATATATGCAATTGGACCTTCCAGCCCGGAAACACAGCCAAAATGCGTAATTGCCGGTTCCAGCGGATCGCTGGGCGTAGATTCGCAATTTTTGTGCTACTCGATTAAGATCACCGGTACCGCAAATGTCACTCTCAAATACACAGCCTCTCAGAATTACGTGCTGCCCGCGGCGGTGGAATTAGAGTTTTAATAGTTTATCGTTATATACAAAAAAACGAGCTGGGATAATTCCTTGCTCGTTTTTTATAACTTAGGATTTACGCAATAGAATATTATGCTGTTCTAGACAAGGGGTTTAAACCCCTTGTCTTTTGTTTATAAAACCCAATTACTAATAATTACTACTATTTTGCTAAAATCCTTTAAAACCTTATAATCTTCCGCTAGTTTTTCCCCAAGAAATCCAGAGCCGCAGCCAATGTTTCATCACTGGTAACCTCATTCGTATTAATGTATAGATTAGCATGTTCGCGGGCGTGTTCCAAGCGTTGGATTTCTTCATTATACTCTTCCTGTGTCCAGCTTGGTTGGCCGCGCTCAAGAGTTTGAGGGTAAGCGACATCGAGAAAGATCAATACGTCTGGGTTGCTAATGAGTTTCCACATGGAGGGGGCAAAAGAGTGCTCCTGGGCTATGTGGCGCACCCTGTAACCATTGGCTTCCAACCCCTTTTTTAGGGTAGATTTTCCGGATTTACTCGGCCCCACTATTCCCACCAGAGGATCTGATTTCATGGGATTGGTAAGCGCACAGTTAAACGGCGCACGTCGTCGCCTTGTTTGGGAAGCACCTGCACCGCGACCACGCTGATATCATCGATGGGCCGGTTTTGGTCCAACTCTAGAGCATGGGCTAATAATCCATCGGCTATGTTTTGAGCGTTCAGATTTGCAGCCATTATTTCTGCCAAGAGGGATTCTAAATCCATTTTCTAACCGATGCGATCCCCTGCATGCACCAGCCCGTCAGAAAAGGCAATCACGGTCAGATTTTCTTCAAGGGGGAGTTGATCGATTGCCGGACGAGTATTGCGATATACGCCGACTGGCTGGCTTTCCTGTTCTAAAATCTGAATATTGCCAGCATGGATCACAACCATTGGTGCCGGGTTGTTGCGAGATATTACCAGGGTTTTAGATTGCAGATCGATGGAGATGATATTCAGAGTTGAGAGCACCTTGCCGCCGCGCTCCGCGTACAGATAGTCCGA
Source organism: Chloroflexota bacterium (assembly GCA_019456165.1). Lineage (GTDB taxonomy): Bacteria > Chloroflexota > Anaerolineae > Anaerolineales > UBA11579 > VRUJ01. The sequence continues at coordinate 21,213 of VRUJ01000003.1, read as the reverse complement.
GGCCGCCCGCGCCGCGGCGCCGTCGCGCACACCTTCAGCTAATAAAGATACCACTTTGCGTATAACCATATTGGAGATGCGCTTGGCGCTTTTTCCAGACCGCTGCCCATCAGCTAGAACTATTGAGAGACCGCCACTTGGACGTTCAACCACCTCGAGAGCATCCCGGCTTTCAGAGGAAGCATATTTGTTAATCTTGGCTGCACCAATTTGAATTTCCACAGTTTGAATTTTACAACAAAAATGGTACTTGGAGTAGATTTGGGATGGGGAATTGTGATGGTGATAAGCGTTACCGAAAATTAAACCCGAAGGGTTTTCAAAATCCTTCAGGGTTAGTACCAAAATCATCCCACATATAGGTTTAGGGTTTTTGGGCGCTGATAACTAAAACTTTACTGGCCTTGATCTCGCGGAAATGTGTTTCTAACTCAAAGCCGGCCTGCGAATATGGCGATAGCTGATTTTCATCCCAATCTGAGACTTGGCCGGTTATCCGAAAAAGCAAGGCTGCCGCTTTGTGGAGCAATGAACGCCCCGTGATCCAAGCAAGCGGAACGATGATAAGTTTGCCGCCTGAAATTAGCACTCGGTAAATTTCAGATAAAGTGTCGGGACTAATGATATATTCGGTCGGGAAGGTGGCTGCAACGCATTTGAATTTGTTGCTCGGATAAGGCAGGTGTTGGGATTCCCCGGAAACGAGAGCATAACTCAGACCTTTATTCCCCAAACGTTTTTTTGCTATGCCGCTCATGTAGGGACTTTTATCTAATCCGAAAGCATTCTTGTTGGCAGTGATTAATGCTTCTTGCAAATGACCAGGCCCATGACCTAGCTCGAGGATATAGGCACCGTCCAGATCGCCCGCGATAGAAACAACCCAATCGTTCCACATACCTACAGAAACACTGGAAGATACTAAATCATAGGTCCATGCAAATTGATTGTAGAGCAGGTGGAAAAACATCCTCAGGGCAGCAGAAAATATCTTGCTGATAAACACCTGCATACTTTAATTTCCCACCAATATGGGAAGGTGCGCAGGCAATATGCTGTATTCAAGGGTGTTGATTGCGGATGCAAAAATCCCACCATCGGCATGGGCTGGGGTAGCCGGTTCAACTCGGGCGCGCAGCCAAGTGCAATGTACTTCATTAACTGCAGGATGTTCAACATAGTTACCCTCACCGGAACGCATGGTTTTTGGGAGCACACCGAGAATTAGTATTCTGGTAGGAATAAAGCCATACGCGAAGGAGAGCTTTCCGTCGAAGGGATCGGCATTTGGAACAGTGTAAAACACATCTCCTGTTCTGGCCCCATTCCCTATTGAAACCAGTGTCACAGGGCCGCTATACTGCCCTTCATTCCATTCAAGGGTTATGCTCCATTGTATATTGTGATAAATACCTATGAAGGTTGCCAAAAGGTAGCGTAGAATTCCATGCACCTTTGTAATCTTTTGTTGAATAGCACCAATATAAGACTCTAAACCGATGCCTGCGTTGTTTATAAAAATATAATCGTTTACTTTCCCCAGGTCTATCCTGCGTGTATTCCCCACAGCGATGACCTCTGCGGCTGAATTCAAATCTAGCGGTAGCCCAAGATTTGCAGCTAAATCATTACCAGTCCCCAAAGGTAATATTCCAACGGATATTTTTGAGACATCCCTCGCAGACAGAATCATCCCATTTACAACTTCGCCAATCGTGCCATCACCCCCAGCAGCGATGATTGGATCAAAGCCTTTTTTTACGGCTTCAGAGGCAATTTCAGAGGCATGGACAGGGGCATTAGTTAACTCAATCTCATAATCAATCCTCGCGGCTTTTAAGGCATTTTCTGCTTCATCGCGGCGGCGGAGTGATTTCCAGCGAGATGAGTATGGGTTAAAAATAACTTTTGCTGTCATATGAGCTAGAGTAGGTTTTCCATAAAATATGTGGCAAGGCCGAGGAATATGAGGAATCCGAGGCTGTCTGTGGCAGCCGTCACCAATACAGAGGACGCAAGCGCGGGATCCTGACCAATGGCTTTTAAACCGAGGGGAATTGCAGTCCCGGCAATTGCCGCGACGATCATATTGCCTACGAGCGCAAGCCCTAAGACTAAGCCAAGAAAGGCATTCCCTTTCCATAGAAAAACACCTATCCCAACCACTAACCCTACTGATATGCCTTGAAGTAAGCCAACGAGCAACTGACGAGTAAGTATGCGCCAAATCCGCTTGGGGGAAATTTTCCCAAGGGCTAAGGATCTCACGATTATTGCCACACTCTGGCTGCCTGCATTTCCACCTTGTCCGGCTACAACAGATTGAAAAACCGCCAAAACTGCAATACTGGCTATCAAGGATTCAAAATTGCTGATCACCCAGGATGCGAATAGGGCGGTTAGCGAGTTAAGATAAAGCCATGGTAAACGTCCTTTTAATTGCTCTATAATATCACTCTCTGGCTCGAGTTCGGAATCCCCTACATTGGCAAGGCGGTAGATATCTTCAGTGGCCTCCTCAGTCAGGACATCAAGAATATCGTCGTGGGTGATGATACCAACCAATTGATGTTGCTCGTCTACAACTGGAAGGGCAGAAAGGTCATATTGCTGCATTACCTGTGCAACATCTTCTTGATCTGTATCTGCTTTGACGAAAATCACCTCAGATGCCATTATTGAATCTATCTTAGTATCTTTTGAGGCTACTACCAATTCTCTGAGTCCCACAACCCCGACCAATTCCTTGTTTTGATCTGTTACAAATATATAATATGGAGCTTCGTTATCTGGAGAAATCTCTCTCAAGTTTTCAATGGCTTGTTCAGCTGTGGCAGCACGGTGCATGAAGATGAAAGCTGTCGTCATGCGACCACCAGCAGTCTCGTCAGGATAATTCAATAATGGGAGAACGTCTTCGGTATCCTCCATTTCTTGGAGGGCTTTCGAAGCTTGTTCTTTAGGTAAATCCCCCAATAAATCTGCGGCTTCATCGGGCTCCATCTCATCCAGGACATCTGCTAACCGCTCGATGGAAAGACCCTCTGCGGCTTCGAGTGTTTCGCTATCTTCTTGGTGGTTGAAAAGATCAGCGGTTGCTGAAATGTCAAGACTCGATATTAATCCTGCGCGTTCATTTTCACTCAGGATACTAAATACTTCAACTTGATCGCCTGGATGAAGTTCCACAAATACATCGACCGCTACCTCATTGCGATTGTTGCTGAGTGCTTCTTGGATGAGTTCGGCTGTTTTTTCGCGGAATTGTTGGCGGTCACTCATTAATTATTTCCAATCTTATGCGCTTAGGGTTTGTACTTCAATTCCTTGTTCCCTGATCCAGTTGATCGCGTTTTCAATCACGGCTGCTCTACCTACGATTTGAATTTCCAACCAACTCTCTATTGTGTTTACTTTGGTTCTCAATATATTGACAGTGAGATCCTGATGCTTCCGGATTAGTTGATTGATTAACGGAGTTTTACTCTTGGTCGGTGGGTAGATCAAACGGATGACTTGTTCTGTCATGATAAACTCCTGGAAGTTGGGATTTTACCCTTATCTAGTGCATTTTAGCACGTTTTGAAATCTTGACTCGATGAAATTTAGTTTAATTATTTGTTGCTAATTGTCCGCATCCAGCAAGAATCTCGATTCCTCGGCGTACTCTAATTGTACATGGAATCTTATGGCTTTCTAACTCACTTTTAAATGCTTTGGCGCGTTCGCGTGATGATTTTTTTCCATCGTACCCATTAGTTGGATTCAGAGGCACTAAATTTACATGGCAAAGCATGCCTTCGATTAAGCGAGACAGCTTTTGAGCTTGCTCAAAGGTATCATTAATTCCCTGGATGAGAGTCCACTCGAATGAGATTCGCCGTCCCGTCTGTTTTGTGTATTCGCGACAAGTTTGCATGAGATCATGGATGGGATATTTTTCATTGATTGGCAACATTGAGCTGCGCAATTCATCGTCTGCTGCGTGAAGTGAAATCGCCAAATTAACTTGGGGCAGATCTTTTGCAAAGCGGCGAATGGCAGGTATGATTCCCACAGTAGAAACTGTTATTCGCCTCATACCTAGGTTGAATCCATCTGGGTGGTTAAGCTGTCTAATTGCTTGGATAGTAGACTCATAATTATGCAATGGTTCTCCCATTCCCATGACCACAATATTGGTTGGCCGCTTATCCTCTTTCTTTAGATACCGAGAGAAGAAGATTACTTGTTCAACGATTTCGCCGCTAGATAAATTGCGCCCAAAACCCATTTGCCCGGTAGCGCAAAAAGTACAGCCCATGGCGCACCCCACTTGTGTGGAAATGCATAAAGTACAGCGTTTGTTGTAGCGCATTAGAACTGCTTCAATCGTTTTGCCGTCTGTTAATCTAAAGAGAGATTTTTGGGTAAGTTTGTCTTTCGATTCTAAATTAGAAATTGGAGAAAGATGATTGAAGGAAAAATTATCAGCTAGTTTTTCGCGTAAAATATTTGATATGTTCGTGAATTCTGAGGGATTACCCCAAAGGTTCCTGTAAAGGCCTTCCCAAATTTGTTTCCCGCGATAGGTGGGTTCTCCCCAATCCTCAAAAATGCCAAGTAAGCTGTCAAGATCATGGTCATATACTAGGCCAAGAGATTCTGGATCATTCATAATTTTTCACAAAGAGTGGATAAATCTGGCAGAATAATATCTGGTAATGGGGTCCAAGTAACTGCCATTTCTTGGTTGGTCACTCCCGAAAGGACAAGTGCTGTCCTGCAGCCAGCTGCCTGACCTCCAGCGATGTCCGTTTCAATTCGGTCACCTACTACCAGAGTCTCCTCAGGTTCAGTTTTCAGTCGCTCAAGTGCTTGTGTAAACATTGTTGTCTGTGGTTTTCCAATTATCTTGGCTTTAACACCTGTTGCTGACTCAAGAGCGTTGATGATCGCTCCAGCACCCGGAGCTAAACCTTGGGGAGTAGGAAGAGTTTGATCTGGATTTGTGCCCAAAAATGTTGCCCCTGCCTGGATAAGAAGAGAGCCGCTAAGCAATTTTTTATAATCCACTTCCCGGTCAAGACCAACCACGACAGCTAATGCATTTTCATCCACATGATCGAAATTGTTTTCCTTAAGTGCAGACTTCAACCCATTTTCTCCGATAATATAGACCGGTCCACCTCTCGGGTGAATTGCCCTCAAATATTCAGATGTAGCAGTCGCCGAAGTAAGTATTTGCCATGGTTCCGATTTTACTCCAAAAGTGTCCAGTTTATTTATGTAATCATCAATTGTAAGCGTTGAATTATTGGTAGCAAAAATAATTTTTAGTTTTATTTCATCGAAATGATTAAATATGGATGGAAGATCACCAATTGGTTCTTCGCCTCGCCAAATAACTCCATCCATATCCAATATTAGCGCTTTTATGGTTTTTATATGCATACATCTAATTATAAAGTAAATCCAAAAAAAATAGCCGAAGTATAACCTCGGCTATTTTATGGGTTTGATTAGCTATTATGGTCTATTCGACCTTTTTATCATCGGGTGGTTCAAGAACTTGATCGACTAAACCATATTTTACAGCATCTTTTGCTGTCATGAAAATATCCCGGTTGGTATCCTCGGATATTTTTTCAACCGTTTGATTTGTGTGAACAGAAATTATCTCACCAATCCTCTTTTTTAATCGCAAGATCTCATTGGCTTGGATTTCAATATCAGAGGCCTGCCCTTGAGCACCTCCAATTGGTTGATGCAGGTGGATGGTAGCGTTAGGTAGTGCGTAGCGATGACCAGGTGTCCCTGCTGTTAACAATACGGTTCCGAAAGATGCGGTTGAGCCAACCGCAACAGTGCTGATTTGGTTGGGCACCATTTGCATGGTATCATAAATGCCCAGACCAGCATACACACCCCCGCCGGGCGAACTAATATACATCTGGATCGTGGATTCTGGATCTTCATTACTCAAATACATTAGTTGGGCAACGATTAAGCTTGAAATTTGATCATTGATAGGGCCGCTGACCAATATGATACGACTTTTAAGAAGAAGTGAGTAAATATCATACGCTCGTTCTCCGCGGCCAGTCGTTTCAATAACCATTGGGACTACAGCTTGGGGGTTAATCATATTCTGCCTTCCTTTCTTATTATGTTCGCCAAAATAACATTAATTGATTTATGCCGAATCTGGTTATTTTTTCTCAACTTGCTTTATTGTCTCAGACTTATCTTCCTCGATTGGCGAAGTATCACTTTCTGGTTTGGTTGGTTGAACTTCAGGGATTTTTTCACCTTTGGCAATAAGCCTGAGGCGTTCAAGGGTCCGTTCTGTAACTTCATCGGTAATCAAGCGATTTACTAAATTTTGAAGGCTCTCGCCAGAAAGCAACTTCTTTGCTTCATCCTTTGGAAAAACATTGTTTATTTCATCTATCGTTTGTTTGAGGCGTTCCTCAACCTCTTCTGAGTTGACTTCAATGCTTTCTTGTTTGGCAACTTCAGTTAATATCAGGCCCCGCCGGATGCGTTCTTCCGCAAGCGGTTGCATTTCTTCGCGAAGTCCATCCTTGTCTATCTCGCGGCTTTTTAGATAAACTTCCATATCCAAGCCCTGATAACTTAATCTTTGGGAGAGATCCTGGAGTTGATGATCGATTTCATGATCGACCATTTGCGGAGGAAATTCAAATTTGGCTATTTCTAGTATTTTTTCAATTATTCCATTGTCATAATCGGCGTTTTGTTCAATTTTAAATCGCTCGGAAATGGATTTATTAATTTCTTCTCGTAAATTTTCCAGACTATGATAATCTCCGGCCGATTTGGCGAATTCATCATCCAGTTTGGGAAGTGATCTCGCTTTTATTTCCTCAATTTCGCTTTGAAATTCTGCTTTGATGCCTTGCCATTCTTCTCTTTCGAAATCATCTGGAAATGAGAAATCCATTTTCTTATTTTCTCCCACGGCGACTCCAATTAACATGCGAGAGTATCCAGGAAATGGCCACTCATTAACAGTGTCGGTTTCTTCTTTTTCGATGACTATCGGTAAATGGCGCTCGTCGAAAAGACTATTGTCTTCATTTTCGACATTATCTTGATCTACACGCTTCCCCTTTAGGATAACGGAAACCATATCGCTTTCTTGAGCGGACCGGTCTACCGGTTCGATGATTGCCTGCTGCTCACGTAGGTTCTCCAATACTTCAAGTAGATCTTCTTCTTTAACTTCTTTTGGCTCCCACGGTATCCGAATTCCACGGTACTCTCCAATTTCAACTTCTGGAGCGAGCGGAACCAAAAACTCAAGCGTTGGAGGCTCCAAACTGGCAACATTTTTTAGTGATCCGGGTCCATATGGATCGATCTCTGCTTTCTCGATTATTTTTGGATAGAGGTCATCCAATAGCAGATCTAAGGCTTCCTCTAGGATAGCTCCGTCTCCAATCTGATTTTGAATTACGCTGTATGGAGCCTTCCCGGGGCGAAAACCAGATATCTTAACATTTTTGGAGATTTTTCGAGCAGCCCTGTGTTTGGCTTTTTCCATTACTTCATTTTCAAGTTCAACCGTCAGCTCTACTTGATGATCTTCGAGTTTTTTAGTGTCGATTTTCAAAATCTAATCCTTTATTTGAAGTGGAAGGATTATATCATGGCAATAAATTAGCAATATCAGAGGATTATAAATATTGCGCGGATAAATTTATCACCTAGGTATTGCTATCCATTCGTTTGCAGATACTTGGGAGAGTAAAGGGCCTAATGAGTGGGGAAGGAGGGGGTCGAACCCTCACGCCTTGCGGCACGTGATCCTAAGTCACGCCTGTCTGCCAATTCCAGCACTTCCCCGACCTTCTGATGAATTATAAGGCAAGTAATGGACATAGTCAACAATTACGTTATAATCATCGGCTGGAATAGAAGAATTATCGGAGTTTTGTTTTGAGTCGAATAATTAATCCAGACAGTGTCGGGAAACAACGCAAATTGTTGACCCGCGCTGTTGTGCTTTCCCTGCGGGAATTGTTGATTCAACCTGAGCCGAATGAACAAACTCGCGATATCGCATCGTTTATTGTTTTAACGCTTAAAGAAATTTCTGCAAATGTTGACCGCACAGTTACTCCTTGGGAAAAACGCAATTACTGGTTAAAAGCAGATCGATTCCGGATGGATTGGGATTGGACAATCACTCTAGGAGACAAGATGCGGCAAGCTGTTTTAGATGAAGATTGGTCAGTAATTGCAGCTTGTGCTGCAAACATGGGAGAAAAACTCGCTAATGTAAAATTGCCGAAAAAACATGGGTTGGGAACCCCATGGATTGGTGCGAACGAGAGATTGCAGGAAACCTTGAATAATAATGAGTAATTTAGAGCAACTCTTGGTTAGCAATTACGAACGATTTTAATCGAGACCCGTATTGGGGATTGATAATAAAATAATTAATATTTTAATCCTTAACGTTTTGTTTGGTATGCCCCTTTTTGGAGATGGGATACGACAAATATTGTACAATGTAATTACTCTTCAAAAAAGGTTCTTTATGTATATTAATTTAAAGATAATTTCTAATAGCTTCCAATTCGGTAATCTGCAATCCATAAAAGGATTTGGGATCTTGATTCTTTTACTTGCTTTCATGTCCACTGGATGCACTTCAGATTTAGCGGGAGCGGGTGGCGTTTCTGATCTCGGTGTCCATGGAACTCCTGAAGACCCGCATTCCATTCCAACCAATACCGAGACTCTTCTTGCGCCAACTGCAACAATTACTCCGACTCCAACAGCAACCCCGTATCCATCTCCAATAGGGAAGCTGGCGTTCGTTTCCTTTCGTGATGGTAATAACGAGATATACACTATGAACGCAGATGGAACCGAGCTCAGGCGTCTGACAACAACACAAGAAGAGGAAGATGTGCCACAATGGTCTCCTAATGGAAATTGGATCGCTTTTTCGGCATATTATGAAGATAACTGGGATGTTTATGTTATGCATGCAGGTGGGGGCAGTTTAACTAGATTGACCAACGAAGTTGGCAAGGACTGGGCTCCGAATTGGTCTCCAGAGGGAAACAGGATTGCTTTTACATCTTTTAGGGATGGGAATTGGGAAATTTATATTATGTCCTCAAACGGAGATAATTTGCGCAGAATTACGAATAATTTAGCTGCTGATAGTAGGCCAGTGTGGTCGCCTGATGGTCAGCAATTAGCTTTTGATTCCAACAGAGGGGGGAGTGCGGATATATATTTAGTAAACGCTGATGGCAGTGGATTAAGAAGGCTAACACAAAACGAAGCGGCTGACGCTGACCCAGTTTGGTCTCCAGACGGCAGCCAGATTGCGTTCCGATCTTGGAGAGATGGAAATGCAGAAATTTATATTCTCGATGTTGATGGAGATGGATTGGTGCGAGTTACCGATAACATGGTAGACGATGGTATCCCTGCATGGTCTCCAGATGGTAGAAAAATGGCTTTCCGTGAGGAGAAAAATGGGAATTGGGAAATATTTACTTTCGATGTTTCGGAGGACAGATTGACCATGTTAACTGAAGATGGGGCGTATGACGGTGATCCTATCTGGTCTCCAAACGGCCTGCATTTGGTATTTCAATCGAATCGGGATGGAAATGCAGAGATATATTTGATTGCAGCTGATGGCAGCAGTTATACGCGTTTGACATTTGTCTCTCCAGCCTTTGACGGTAGTCCGGATTGGTCGCCAAATTAAATCGATAACCACAGCTTAGAAATTTAAGCTTATTTTATAGAAACGAAAAAGACACGGGTCAATAATTTGTGACCCGTGTCTTTATTTAAGCGAACGGCTGAAGTCGTAATGTTAGCGATTTATTCGAAGGGGAACTCCAAACCTTCTCCTGGAGGTGTTCCCCAGTAATTGGAGTTTGAGCTCAAAGTTAGTGCTTCATTTGTCCAGTCAGCGACCGAATAAGGGCCTGTACCGACTGAGCTACCACTAGCCGTGCCATAGGCGTCCCCATCAGCAGCCAAAGCTGTGGGGTTGAGAATGCTGAATGCCGGGTGCGCAAGATATTCTAAAAATTGGGGAACTGGGCGATTAAGGTGAACGAGTACCGTCAGGTCATTTACTTTTTCGATGCCGTCAAAAACCGACACTGGAGAACCGTCATCATTTGTTTCATCCTTGAAACCCAGCATGTAGGTTTCCCAGGCTTCGAAGGAACTATCGCCATGCAGGGAATGATCTGGGTCGAACCAACGGTTGAAGTTGGCGGCGACCAAATCGGCATCCAATTGTGTACCATCATGGAAAACTGCATCTGGCCGAAGGTAGAAAATATAATCCAGTTCATCGTCAGAAACGGTCCATGAGAGAGCTAAAGTAGGTACCAGATTGCCATCTCCGTCTAATCCTACAAGACCTTCGTAGATGAATCTGCAAATCAGAAGCGAATCTTCATCATCCATACTTACTACCGCGGGGTCCAAATGGATATCCGCGGATATCGTGTCCACCGGGTCTGGGAGCGCGGGTGGCTCACTCGTTTCTTGAGGTGTTTCTGGTTCGGGGGTGTCGACGCTGACTTCAGGTTGGGGGGAGGTTAGAATTACTGGTCCATCTCCTCCACAAGCTGAAAGTAGCATTGCAATAAAAAGTAAAATAACTATTCGAAAAATCAAATTTGTTTTTTGCATGATATGGCTCCTCTTTCTAGGAATTCATATGACCAGGGGAAAAAGCTCCAAATTTCACCCGCAGTGAATAATATTTTAGCGTGGAATTAGACTATATGATACACTATCTTAAACAGATGTCAAGCGAAAATAGGGCTAATTTCATCATATTTACTAGAATATAGTGTATAATCTGGTGGAAAATGGAAAGGCTATTGTTAAATATCAACCCTTTTTTATTTCTTTATGCGACAATTATTACAAGTGTGTGTTTTCTATTCTTGTAATAGTCCTTTGAGCGGAACCAAGAGTTAAAAGGATAGTCAAAATTAAGAAGTACCTTAGTTTTGGAGGATCGGATATGACTAATTTAATAGGTAAGAAAAAGGTTTTATTAGCTTTCTGGTCAATATTAATAATATTTAGTATTGGCCTAACCGCCTGTGGGGCTATTGGAGATTTGCTTGCAGGCGCTGGGGGTGGGGGGAATTGTATTAATTCAGATATCAAGCTTGATTACAGCGCTGAAAGTTATTCATACTCTGCTCCAGATGGGAAGATAATAACAAAGGTTGTTATCAAAGCTGGTACAAATTGTTTCACTTTCACCAGCAATGGCAACGATGGCTGCTATAGGGTGAACGGTATCGGCACAAATTCCGTAAATATTAGCAGAATAGGCGAAGGCCCCGACTGCAAGGAGATTTCCCACGTTGAAATTAAATGGGGCGATGTACCTCCCACCAATACACCTCCACCAACAAACACTCAAAGACCTACATCCACAAATACTCTACCACCAACCATCACGAATACTCTACCACCTACCTCCACGAACACCCCGCCTCCAACAAATACACCGCCGCCAACAAGCACACCAACTGCCACCCAGCCCGGCGAGGTTTCGCTTTGCCACGTACTTGATAATGCTGGCAATTACCAATTTGTAACTGTGACAGAAGGCTCATCAGAACACAATGAGCATTTGGGTCATGGGAGTGACATCATCCCCGCTCCTGCGGGAGGTTGTCCTGTTCCACCAACAAGTACAACGCCCCCAACCGCAACCCCCACCGCAACCCAGCCGGGTGAGCTTTCACTTTGCCATTTGATTGATAACGCTGGCAACTATGAACTAGTTTCTGTTACAGAAGGCTCATCGGAGTACACAGAACACCTGGGGCATAGCGGCGACATCATTCCAGCACCACCAGGTGGATGCCCGGTAAGACCAACACCTACACCTTTGGATACGCCACCACCCGTAACGATCGTTCCAGAACCACAAGTATGTATTGAGTACATAATCTTCCACACATTCCGTGATGGAGATCTGGAAGTCTATAGTTTGCACAACGGTGCCGAAGGCGACCCAAATGCGGTACTTTACAATTTATCTAACTTCGCTGCCTCTGAAGATTCAAGACCTAGCCGTTCTCCAGATGATAGCCATATCGTGTTTGAGAGCAATCGGGATGGAAACATTGAGCTGTACCTGACTGATCCGGAAGGAAGCTTCCAATTCAGACTAACAGACACAAACGCGAATAATATCAACCCAATGTTCGGGCCTGACAATGAAACCATTGTTTACCAAAGCGACCTGAATGGAAACTGGGATATATTTACTATCAATATCAACGACCTGGATGCAGGTCCGCGACAATTGACCACTGATACAGCAGATGATCAGTACCCGTACTTTTCTCCCGATCCTGAGTGGATTACATTCCAGAGCAACCGGTCGGGAACCGAGAATATATATCTGCTCAATCTGACGACTGGCGATGAGTTTCAGGTCACCAGAGAAAACTCAGATCAGATCTTCCCGGCTTGGTCGCCAAACGGTGAACACATCGCCTTCTTATCAAACCAGAACGGCATCTGGGACCTGTATATAGCAGATTCGAATGGAGATAACCCCAAGTTGATATCCACCGGGGACGCCAATGCTGGAAACCACAGCTGGTCACCAGTTGGAGATCGGATTGCCTACCAGTCGTGGCAGGATGACAACCTGGACGTACACACGTACGATCTGGAAACGGATGAGTATTACCAGTTGACCGACTATGAAGGTGTTGATAGTTCTCCAAGTTGGGATTGTGGTGGCACGATGGTATCATTCACCTCCTTGCGTGATGGCAACCCGAACGTCTTGCAAGTATTCTGGCAAGGTGGAGAGCAATCCAACTTAACGATTGACCCGGCCACAGACAAGTGGTCTGAATGGTCACCGTCTAAGGAGAATGGCAGCCGCGGACAATAACAAAACCTTAGAGTTTAGTTATTATCGATGAGGTGGAGGATTCAACCTCTACCTCATCGTTAGCCCAGTTATCATGATTGCATTTTGGATAACTCAATTCTAAGGAATTCAAGGATAATATTTACGACCTTTTTTATTAATGTTAAACGACTACTATTGTAAGCTCCGATAAACTATGTAAACCAGTTTTGGAATGTCCAAAGAGCGTAGAAGAAGATATTTTTGTAATAATATTTAAGGAGGCTCGTTGATGAAATTATCAAGTAGTAACAATAAGACATTTTTAATTGCCTGGTCAATATTAATTATATTTAGTATTGTCCTTTCAGCTTGCGGAGCGTTAGGTGATGCGTTTGCAGGCGCTGGCGGTGGGGGGAATTGTATTAATTCAGATATCAAGCTTGATTACAGCGCTGAAAGTTATTCATACTCTGCTCCAGATGGGAAGATAATAACAAAGGTTGTTATCAAAGCTGGTACAAATTGTTTCACTTTCACCAGCAATGGCAACGATGGCTGCTATAGGGTGAACGGTATCGGCACAAATTCCGTAAATATTAGCAGAATAGGCGAAGGCCCCGACTGCAAGGAGATTTCCCACGTTGAAATTAAATGGGGCGATGTACCTCCCACCAATACACCTCCACCAACAAACACTCAAAGACCTACATCCACAAATACTCTACCACCAACCATCACGAATACTCTACCACCTACCTCCACGAACACCCCGCCTCCAACAAATACACCGCCGCCAACAAGCACACCAACTGCCACCCAGCCCGGCGAGGTTTCGCTTTGCCACGTACTTGATAATGCTGGCAATTACCAATTTGTAACTGTGACAGAAGGCTCATCAGAACACAATGAGCATTTGGGTCATGGGAGTGACATCATCCCCGCTCCTGCGGGAGGTTGTCCTGTTCCACCAACAAGTACAACGCCCCCAACCGCAACCCCCACCGCAACCCAGCCGGGTGAGCTTTCACTTTGCCATTTGATTGATAACGCTGGCAACTATGAACTAGTTTCTGTTACAGAAGGCTCATCGGAGTACACAGAACACCTGGGGCATAGCGGCGACATCATTCCAGCACCACCAGGTGGATGCCCGGTAAGACCAACACCTACACCTTTGGATACGCCACCACCCGTAACGATCGTTCCAGAACCACAAGTATGTATTGAGTACATAATCTTCCACACATTCCGTGATGGAGATCTGGAAGTCTATAGTTTGCACAACGGTGCCGAAGGCGACCCAAATGCGGTACTTTACAATTTATCTAACTTCGCTGCCTCTGAAGATTCAAGACCTAGCCGTTCTCCAGATGATAGCCATATCGTGTTTGAGAGCAATCGGGATGGAAACATTGAGCTGTACCTGACTGATCCGGAAGGAAGCTTCCAATTCAGACTAACAGACACAAACGCGAATAATATCAACCCAATGTTCGGGCCTGACAATGAAACCATTGTTTACCAAAGCGACCTGAATGGAAACTGGGATATATTTACTATCAATATCAACGACCTGGATGCAGGTCCGCGACAATTGACCACTGATACAGCAGATGATCAGTACCCGTACTTTTCTCCCGATCCTGAGTGGATTACATTCCAGAGCAACCGGTCGGGAACCGAGAATATATATCTGCTCAATCTGACGACTGGCGATGAGTTTCAGGTCACCAGAGAAAACTCAGATCAGATCTTCCCGGCTTGGTCGCCAAACGGTGAACACATCGCCTTCTTATCAAACCAGAACGGCATCTGGGACCTGTATATAGCAGATTCGAATGGAGATAACCCCAAGTTGATATCCACCGGGGACGCCAATGCTGGAAACCACAGCTGGTCACCAGTTGGAGATCGGATTGCCTACCAGTCGTGGCAGGATGACAACCTGGACGTACACACGTACGATCTGGAAACGGATGAGTATTACCAGTTGACCGACTATGAAGGTGTTGATAGTTCTCCAAGTTGGGATTGTGGTGGCACGATGGTATCATTCACCTCCTTGCGTGATGGCAACCCGAACGTCTTGCAAGTATTCTGGCAAGGTGGAGAGCAATCCAACTTAACGATTGACCCGGCCACAGACAAGTGGTCTGAATGGTCACCGTCTAAGGAGAATGGCAGCCGCGGACAATAACATTGAATTTGGGCCAAATAAAATGATCAAAGTGGTGGGCAGACTTGCCCACCACTTTGACGTTGTCACAGGTATAATGATTATAGTTTGGATAACTCTTTTGTTAGGAAATCAAGGATAATATTCCGACCTTTTTTATTTACACTTGGCGACTAATGAATCAAAGCAATTATGAAGTTTCGTTGTTAATCAAGGGTAAAAGCGAGAAATCACTGGTTCAACTCGCTGGTGAAGGCAACCTGGATGCCTTCACGACCTTATATGACCACTACTTACCAGCTGTGTATAAAAGAGTTTGGTATTCGGTCCCTCGCCAAGATGTGGATGACGTCACACAGAATGTTTTCATTAATGTGTTGAAATCTATCCAGAGTTTTCGGGGCGATGCGAAATTCAGCACTTGGTTGAGAACAATAACAAATCGACAAATTGCAAACTATTATCGTCAAGGAAGAAGAACAAAAAAAGAGATTGAATGGAGTGATATCGAAACAAAAATTTCCGATGCTCCGAATCAGCTCACCAACACTGCTAGGGAAGATGAAATGATTTATTTACGCCAGGGTTTGGATCAATTGAAAGATGACTATCGAGAAATCATTCTATTGCGATTTGCTGAGGGATTGAAGTTTGTGGAAATTGCTGAATTCAAGGGATTGTCATTAGAGGCTGTGAAATCTCGTTATAGAAGGGCAATTTCAACCTTGCGCACCGAACTAGGAGATTCCGCTGGCTGACGAAACCAACAACAATTCTCTACAAAAAGATAATATCCTCTCTGATTTTACTGATCAGCTGCTTTCTGGAAAGAGTCCAAATATTTCTGGGGCGGAGACAGATGACGTTGATATGCGCGAGAATCTTAAATTAGCCCAATTAATCTATCAGGTTGGACGAGATGGGGTTCCTAACGAAGATGTTTCTGAACGTATTCGAAAAACTTTGGAGGCTGAATGGAAAGCAAAATGGCCCCCCCAAAAAACCGGATTCCTTAGGCAAGGATTATTTGGATGGCTTTCTCCAAAAAAATCTGAGTGGAGATCGACAAGACAACGGGAAAAAACCTTAACCATTGGATTAGCACTTTTCACAATTATTGTGATGGTAATGATTGTTTTTACATTTCCTGCGGACAACGGTGGTTTACCAGGTGCCGCAAATCAAGGGGGGTTATTCCCTCTCATCGTTTTTTCCCTGCTCGCACTAGGGATAGCGGTGTGGTGGTTTGTAAAAAGGAAGCGTTAATATTGTTTTGTAGTTTTAATAACGAAATCAGGTGGTGTGAAAACTTCTATGATTATCGTAGTTAGGAAATTATTCCTTGAGTAAAATTAGGCTATGAATATAATTTCTATAATTGCCCTGATAATCGCGACAGTAATCCCATTGGTTGTTTTATATATCATCTACAACCGCGATCTGTATGGTATGGGGACATTTCGCTTGATCCTTCTTTGTTTTATTTGGGGAGGAGCTGCATTTTTGTTTGCAAGCGGAGTAAACCGTTGGATGCTGGATAGCGGTTTAGTTGAAACCAGAGATATGGTTGTCAGGTTTACAGCCCCCATCACAGAAGAGATATTAAAGGGTTTGATTCTTATTTATCTGGTACGTAGACCGCAGTTCACATATTTTGTCGATGGCGCCATTTACGGATTTGCAGCCGGTATAGGATTTGCTATTATTGAGAACTACGAATACATTTTTAACAATTTAGGAGCTGCCCTTGCTGTTGCGATCGGCAGAGTGATATCCACAAATCTTATTCACGCTACTGGGAGCGCCTTAGTGGGAATCGCTTTCGGCAAAGCACGGTTTGAGAGAACTTTTGGGAAAGCCAGATTCATTCTTGGTGGCTTTACTTTTGCAATGATTTTACATATAGGTTTTAACAATCTGGTAACCAGGGTTAGAAGTGGATTGTTGTTGATTTACGCAGCAGGCGTAGGTATTGCTGGCTTGTCTGTGATATGGGGAGCAATCAAAAGAGGCATAGCAGAAGAACAAACCTGGATAAAAGAAACTCTTGGCGAAGCTGATAGAGTGACTGCTGGAGAGGCGGCGGCTGTCCAAAGGCTTTCTGACATTGAGGTCATTTTAGCACCTTTAGCAAAACGCTTCGGGTCAGAAAAAGCCTCCCAAATAGAACATTTCTTATTACTCCAGGCACACCTCGGGATCATGCGAAAAACCCTCGAAAAACTTCCAGACGAAAAAATGGTAAAATCCGTCGAATTAGAAATGGGAAATATCCGGCAAGAAATGGATGAGGCCCGCAAGGTGGTTGGAACATATTGCATGATGTATTTGAGGGGTATATTTCCCGAAGATGACAGCCATTTATGGGGGCATTTTGAAGACGTAATTACAGAACGCTTGGCAAGTCTACCTGCAACTGCCAGCGGGAGCTTATATTCAAAACTAGAAGCGATTCGTAACGAATCTGACCACACAACCGCCTTCGATAAACTCGGCTAAACTTGTGGATAGCGACAAACATACCACGCTTGTATTTATGGTAAGATAATATCGTAATGTCGAAAAAAATAATAAAAGCACTAAAACATTCTTCTTGGTTTCAATCGCTGCCAGATGAAGTCTTAAAAGACTTGGCAACGAAGGTGATTTCATACGAATTAGATAAAGACGAAGTATTAATCCGCAAGAACGATAAAGGCGATTCTGTATTCTATATCTACGATGGGTGGGTAAAAATCGTAGCGGGGGACGCTCTGGGAGGTGAAGTTGTGCTCAACCATTTGGGTCCAGGTGAATTCGTTGGTGAGCTTTCTCTGGTAGATCAAAAACCTCGCTCCGCCTCAGTTGTGGCATTATCATCAATCCATGCATTGGAATTAAAGCGAGACGATTTTATCAATATCTTGTATGAAAATCCTGAGATTGCTTTACACATAATTGCCAATATTTCCTCACGTATGCGGTTTACTTCTACATATGTGGAGAAAGCGATTCAGTGGAGTTATCGCATTGCGAGTGGAGATTATGACTTTGCAACGGACGAAATTCAAAAAACAAACATAATTGACACGAGTAAACCGGATGATGTCCGAGCAAACCGCTTCCTAGATGCTTTTTTCCGAATGTTAGAAGGAATCAAATCTCGTGAAGATGCTCTGAAAACACAACTGGTTCAGCTCACCATTGAGATTGATCAAGCAAAGCGGGACGAAGAAATCGATAGCGTTATTAATAGTGAAATATTCCAGAAGATAAAAGCAGAAAGTACTCAACTCCGAGGAAACCGAGTTAAGAAATAATCTAAATAAAGAGGAAACAAATGGGAAAAATTGTCTCGATACATTCATTTCGTGGGGGCACAGGAAAATCTAATACAACTGCTAATATCGCATCTTTAGTTGCGATGGAAGGAAAACGAGTGGGTGTGGTAGATACTGATATTCAATCTCCAGGCATCCATGTTCTTTTTGGGTTGAACGAGGAAAGTATGGGGCACACTCTAAATGAATTCTTGCGCAATGAGTGTTCGATTGGAGATGTGGCCTTGCAAATAGGAGAAAATGTTGGGAACGAGCCTGGAAGAAAAAAACTTAAAGACAAGTATCTTTGGTTGATTCCGTCTAGCATTAATTTACGCGAGATCACGGATATCCTAAAAAATAGTTATGATCCAAATATACTCAATGCTGGGCTGCAAACCTTAATCAAAGAAAAAGAGCTAGATTACTTATTTATAGATACACATCCTGGTTTAAACGAAGAGACTTTACTCTCAATAACAATCTCAGATATTTTGATAATTATTTTACGCCCAGACCAACAAGACTTTCAGGGAACTGCGGTTACAGTTGACATCGCTCGAGCCTTAGATGTGCCAAATATGGTATTAGCTGTGAATAAAGCTCTCTCCAGATATGATCCAGACCAAATTCGTGAAGAAATTGAGAAAACATATGATGTGAAGGTTGCGGGTGTCATGCCTTTGACAGAGGATTTGGTTGAAAATCAGAGTAAAGATATCTTTTCGCTGAGAGAACCCGATCACCCATGGTCAAAAGCCGTAAAAGAAATAGCAGAAACTATAATTGAGTTTGACTAATAAATTATTAAGAGGCCTTTGATATGCAATGTTGGGAATGCGATAAACCGGCAAGAGCAGCCTGTCCGTTTTGTGGTCGATTTGTTTGCAAAGACCACGCAAGCCGAAGGCCGAATATATTAGCTATGTTTCTTGGCAGCAACGAAACTCCAAAAGTTGTACCAGTTTCAGATTCGATCTGGTGCGGCATTTGCAATCCTCAAGATGCCATTCCAATGCCTGAGCTTTACTAGCAGGGTTAACGTTTAGTTACTAATGCGAGTGTGCTTTTATGAGCGGATTATTTGATCGACTTCAGAACGAAATTGAGGGACGAGAGAAAGAAGACGGAATTTCTCCTCTTGATCTAGCAGAGCTTTCAGCTCCTTTACGCAAAATAATACGTTTAATGTTACGTGAAGTAGAGCTATCATTCGATAGGTTGTGGGAGGCGCTTAGTGGTACGGAAGATGGGGAGCAAATGAGCAAAGATGAACTTGGCAAGATGTTGGAGACGCTAGCAAAACAAGGTTGGTTGATCTCTCGGGGCGAGAAGGACCGGGCAAGCTATAAAGTTAACTTACGACGAAAACCTGGGAGTAGTCTGGCTCAAGGAATCTGGTCCGCGTTAGATGATAAGATTGAAAAGAGGGAAAAAGCAGATCCTAAAGCAGATGGCGATGAGTAAACTGGTAATGAAGCTAACTCAAATAGAAATCGTGCCAAATCTAAAGTAATCACAATAATGCATAAAACTGATTAAAATTTTATCAAAAAGAGGCGAGTCAATGTCAAATATAATTTCAATACATTCGTACCGAGGGGGGACCGGCAAGTCAAATACTACTGCTAATCTGGCTGTTATAATAGCCCAATCTGGGAAAAGAGTTGGGGTGGTAGATACAGACATTCAATCACCGGGAATTAATGCTCTATTTGGATTAGAGCAATCGGAACTAAAGCACTCGTTAAACGATTACTTGTGGGGTTTGTGCAGTATTTCGGAAGCCGCGTATGATGTTACCGAAAACCTTATAGAAAAAATTGAAGGGAAAATCTTTTTAATCCCATCTAGTTTAAATGCTGGTGAGATCGCGCGCGTATTACGAGAAGGCTATGACGTTGGCCTTCTGGATTCTGGCTTTCAAGAATTAGTTTCCGATCTTGAACTGGATGCGTTATTGATCGATACTCATCCTGGATTGAACGAAGAAACATTACTTTCAATTGCGATATCTGACAATGTCGTTTTGATACTGCGTCCTGACCAACAGGATTATCTTGGAACAAGTGTTACAGTTGAGGTGGCTCGCAAGCTGGATGTAGCCAACTTAATGCTGGTAGTTAACAAAATACCTGATGTATTTCCGATGGATGAAGTCAAAGAGAAAGTTGAGAGCACATATAACACAGAAGTTGCTGCACTAATGCCGCATGCGGATGAGATGATGATACTCGGCAGCAATGGTATCTTCGTATTAGAATTTCCGGATCATCCTGTCACTGATGCTTTAAAACAGCTTGCAGATAGATTGGTTGAGGAGTAAAAATTAACTTGAATTGGCCAATATTGTGCTTGATCGGATTTGTGTAAAAAAAAATTCAAATCAGAATCATTACGTAAATTAATTAATATATTGTTTGCGAGACCGAGGACTTCCAGCTTATGAATGGTTTGAGAAGAATGTTTCGTTTACAGCCCGGGGAGGGAGGTGTATTTTTTGTCCTTGGGTTTATCCTCATGTGTAATGCATTAGCGATGCAGATTTCTGGTATCGTAGCTATAAGTGGGTTCCTAAGTTCTGGAGGAGTTGAACAGATTTTATTAGTTTTGTTAATTGATTACACGCTAATTCTCCTCGCAGGTGGACTGCAAAGTTTGATAGTGGACAAGTTTGAACGTGTTGATTTGATGGGTTGGATAATTTTAGTATTCGCTCTATTATTTGTGGTTTTACGGGTGATGTTTTTACTCCAGGCACCATGTCAAGCTCCCATTTTTAGTACCAAGTGAAAGTGGACACATTTAGGGTTTGGCCGCAGCATATTGATAAGGCGGCA
>VRUJ01000038.1 GCA_019456165.1 Chloroflexota bacterium | reverse complement strand
TGATCCTTTTAGCGAGCCATAGACTTATTCAACTCTTGTTCGACTTACCATAGTCTAATGGAGCGCGCCAGTTTGATCGGCGCAGCGAAGAATCCCTAACATGTTCATTTGTAGCACCTCTTTTCTGAAAATTACTTAGGTTGCGCTTTAGGTTAAACAAATAATTTTCCCCACTTTGTGCTGCAAAGCTCTTTCAGGAAAATATTGAAGAATGATCTAACAGCAAATCTTCAAATCTTTTCCGTCCTGTCTGAGAATTAATCTTATTGTCTGCTAAATACGAGAATTTGTGCTCCGGAGGCATCATATATAATTAATTGGTCTCCGGAAATCTCATAACTATCCGTGGATTCAATTGCACGTTTGAAAGCTCCTTCTTGGCCGATAATCTCTTCGCTACTCAATCCGACACAAGGCATCACCTCTATAGTAACTTCAGAAATATCCAAGTTATCCCCATCGGTCTGGTAGCTGCTTTCATAATTGTTACATCCCATGTTGCCAGAAACCTTGTCTTCAGTGAATTCGATAGTTAGTGTGGAGTCTGGAACTGGGGAATTTCCATTCATTGTATCTAATTGCCAGCTTGTATCTATCAATTCTTCGGTATTCAATTCTTCAGTCTTCAAATCTTCGGAATTCGAAATGGTGCAAGCGCTTAATGCCCCAAATAATAAAGTAATTAATATCGCGGCGACTAAGATCTTGTTGAACTTTGTAGACATTATCTTGGGTTTAATTGTTAGATTTCGCATTATTTACTCCTTTGTGTGAGAAATGAATATTATCGAATGTTCCAGTAAAATAAATTAGGGTAGGATGACTACTTGTTCCGCAACCGCTTCGACTGGGATTGCATCCAGATTTAGCAGTGTGAACCAAAGTACTACTTGTTGGTTGACTTCGAGGGTCCCAAAGTTCATGAATTCGTGGCGGCCGGAATTCAATTTGAATATATTGGTTTCGTCGTTAATTGTTACTTTGTAAGTTGCTGCGCCCTCAGATGAAGGTGATTCTACAGTTATCCAACCCTGGAAGCCTTCTATTGGGTTTGGTTGAATTTCACGGATGAGACCACTAAATTCAGCCTGAGTTTCGATGACCACAGGTGCAGACCCACAGCTTGCACCCAAGAGCGCGAAGCCGATTAGAACACCAAATAAGGTAAATCTATTTTTCTGCATCTAACCATCTCTCGGAATGTACTTGAATTTGCATGAGATACCATCATTCGAACTTGTTGTGCAAAAAATCTAATACTTTACTATCTATTGCATCTCCCTCTCCTGTCCAGCGTTCTTCGAGATTCTCAACCCCAACCAAGGTTTTCAAGCTTTTTCGCGTAGGCTCATCAAAAACGCCTGATAAAGAGCCGTCGTAATGGCCGGTGCGTTTTAGAAGCTCTTGTATATCGGCAGCAACCTCATTCAAAGGTACAATATCTTCTGGGTTAGCTGCTCCAAAAAAGAGATGGTGGGTATCCACGAGAGATCTTAATTTTTTAATCGGGTATGGGTCGTCATCCACGCGCAGGTCCATATAGCGGTCATTGTTACCTCCATAACCGCCATTTTCGCGCACAACGAGCACTGCCGCGGCCTGTCTGCCGCGTTTATCCCCTCCAGCTTCCTGCCCGGCAGAAAGCGCTTCCACCAACCAGTCTGATAATTCACCATCGCCCTTGCGAGCCTGTTCAAAACCGGCTGCGATGGCTTCGATAGTACCGGGGATAAGGATATTTCCCTGGCAGGTGAAGCCCTCACCGATGAGATGCCCGGCCCATTCATGACATTCTTCTCCAGTGAAGGAGGCTGAGTTGCCTGTTTTATCCACCATGCCAACCTGGCGCACAGCGCGCTGCTCATCCGCTGCGGTAAGTGTGTGAATGGTTTCTTCCGCTGGCATGCCTGCTTGCATGTGTACCAAACCTTCAGTTCCATATGCCATGTTTGCTTGGGCTTGGGTGGCTACCGCGCCTGCTCCAGCTCTGGCAAAGCAGACGAAAGCCCCAACACCCAAGAATTTCGATTGTACAGCAACACCCCATTCTTGTTTATCAGGGTCATACGCGACGATGGAAAATGTTGCAATGGTCTGCATAAGATCTCCTTGCCGGTTAAGCTAACAATGGTATTTGTAAATGAGAGCGATAGAATGGACCGGATTATACCATTGTGAAAAAATGTCTTAAATTATAGACGAAAAAAACGTGTTGATAGTTCCGCAATATCTATGCTGCCAACTTCCTGCTTAGTTTATTATTAAGCGGCGCTCAATCACTTTCCCGGCGCAAGTATTTAACTGTCTGGCTCAAACCAAAGATCATGAGTAATCCGAGAATTAGAGCCCAACTGAAGGTCAACTGAACCTTCAGGGTTGGAACTATTAAAGCTAGGATTGTGCCAGGTACCAAAACCACCAGTAAACGCCTAAAATGATTTTGTTCTAATTTATGAAAAGATGCTACTTTTGGAAAACTTTACATGCGCTGAGAGAATTGCTCTAATTCCCAGGCCGCCAGGGCAAAGGCCATGCCCCCCAATAACCATATGAATCCTATCTCCAAAAAGGTTCCCGCAGCGGCTAGAGCAATAAAAGCGCTGAGTTCAATTGATGACAATCTCTGCCATTTTAAAGCATGCCCAAGATACCACAACCCCCCCCCAGGGACACGGTGAAAAATGCACCGGGCAATAATCCGCCTTGTATATAACCGATGGTAATTAATATACTGGCCAGGCTGATGGCAATTTCAGCGGAGCGGTTGGTTAGTTTCATGCGCCCAATCCTAATGAGCGTAACCAATGGGGTGTGCGGCTTAATGCCGCATGAGCTGCTTGTCTGAATGGTGTATCCACCTGCCAGTTGAGGATTTGAATCCTCGAGCGGCGTAGTTTTTGCAGCAACAACGTGCGCTCAAGGTGAGCTATACGTGCAGCGGTTTCTAAAGTTTCCGAAGATCCTCTCTGCTTAGTCGAGAAATTGACTGGATCTGGGCTGATTATCATCATCTGGTAGCCGCGCGCCATCACGCGGGTCAGCATCTGATAATCGTCTTTGAGTAAAGGGCTAATCAAAACTAATTGGGACTTTGGAGGGAAAAGGCGGGTTGGAATTCTATCCAGGCTGTTGAATGCCTTACTATCCCCGGTTTGCGTCCGGGCAAGTTTTTGCATGATACGGATGCGTTGGATCTTTCCATAGCGGGGGAATGTCCAATCGTGTAAATTGCCATAGATCAACAATCCCACTCGGTTACCGGCCGCCAGAAACGATTCGGCTAAAGCTGCAGTAGCTTGGATGGAATATTCAAACAAGGTTTCATCAACACCGGCTACGTCGCTGCGCACGCGCGCATCCAAGATCAAACCAACGTCACCGGCGCGTTCTTGTTGAAAGAGTTTGGTAAACGTTTTGTTGGGGTGTCGCGCGCTGGTCTTCCAATCGATCCACCGTTGTGGATCCCCAGGTTGGTAATTGCGCACACCGAAAAAATCGGTGCCTGAGCCGCCAAGGCGGGTGGGAATTTGTCCGGCGAATACGCGCGTATGCCGAGGACGAATATTAATTTGTTTCAGCCGGGCTGAATGGGGTAAAACCAACAGCTTCGCTGGAGCAATCAAATTGATATTCTGGCGGAATAAATTTAGGTGATCTGAGGCAATGATTTTGACATCAGGGAAATGATAAAAACCCCGTTTTCCGGTAATCTTATGTTGAATTTCTAAGCTTTCCCCAGGTGCAAGCGAAAGCGCCACCTGCCTCTCTCCCTCCAGGAGGTTTAGTTTAGGCGGTATGAAATTTGAAATTTGAACTTCTTCGAGTTTAGAACCCTGGTTGGTGATAATGTGTTTTATTTTGATCGGTTTACCAGGAGGGATCTGGTCATTTGCGAGGCTGCGGATAACTTTTAACTGTATCTGACTGGGACTAAATAGCAAACCTGCCGCGATAAAGATTATTAACGGGATGGCGATCCCTAGTAGCTGGCTGTTTAGGGTTGAAAACCCGAGAATTATTGCGGAATATGCTAGGGCGCTTAAAAGAACCAGACGGCCCACATCAGGATTCCTGAATAACCGGTACGGGTAGTGAAGAAATAATGCTTGAAATAACTTCCTCTGCTGCTCCCTGTTTGAGCCACAAATCAGGTTTTAGGATCAACCTATGCACAAGGGCAGGTTTTGCGAATTTCTTGACGTCATCAGGTAATACGAAGTCGCGGTCTTGGATTGAAGCCCAGGCGCGGGTAAGCTTGAGCAAGGCCAAGGAACCCCTGGGGCTGGCACCTACTGCAACACGGGAATCCTCCCGAGTTTTCTTGACTAATTCAATTATATAGCTTTCTATGTCAGGATCTATGTACACATCCTCGACCCCTTCGCGCATTTGGAGCACTTCTTTGGGATTTGAAACTTCTTCAAGGTCAAATTCATCCTGCCGGCGTTCGCGGCGGCGTTGTAATATTTGCTTTTCTTCTTCAGCAGTAGGATATCCCACTCCAACCTTGATCAGGAAGCGGTCTAATTGGGCTTCAGGTAGAGGAAATGTGCCCTCGTACTCTATCGGATTTTGTGTGGCGATCACAACGAAAGGTTTCGGGAGTTCAATGGTTTCGCCGTCAAGTGTGACCTGACCTTCTTGCATGGCTTCGAGAAGGGCAGATTGGGTTTTTGGAGAAGCGCGGTTTATTTCATCTGCCAAAATGATATTCGCAAAGATAGGCCCTTTATGCAATTTGAAGGAGCTTTTTTCGCGCTCGAAAATATAACCGCCTGTGATGTCACTAGGCAACAAGTCTGGGGAAAACTGGATACGTTTGAAATCCAACCCCAACGCCGTGGCGAAGCTTTTTGCTAACAAGGTTTTGCCTAGGCCTGGATAGTCTTCCAGAAGGATATGGCCCTCGGATAACACAGAAGCCATAACCATTTTTAATAAGGATTTCTTTCCAACAATAGCTTTTTCTACTTCTTCTATTACACGGTTGGCTACCTCTGCGACATAAGATATTTCTTTGACTGCTTCAGTCATAATTTACCTCCAGTTCAGCCTCGAGATATTGGAATACTCTTTCCAGATTCAAATCCTGGATTGGAGAGCTTCCTTTCTTGTTGAGGCGCTGAATAAAATTTTTGATTGGATTAACGAATAAACGACTTTCGGGTGGTTTCGTATTGATTAGGTTTATGATCTCAGGTGGTACGCCGATTTTACCATCTCTGATTTGTTGTCTGGCTTCTTTAATTTCCAATTGCTCACGATGAGCAAGCGTGTCTATTGCAAGTTCACCTAGTTCGCGGGCTAATTTTACTTTAAATATTTCGCCTAATTTAGCCATTTCTATCCAACGTGCCCATGTTTCCACATGTCCTTTGTAGAGTGGAGCTGGTTTCATTATTAATCTTGTTTGGGTTTTGTCAAATAAAAGACTGCGCACATAAATAATAATTCCAAACAGGATAAGAAAACGCCAAACTAATTGTTGGGGTAGTGAATCAAACAATAATATTGCCAAGGAAAGTAGATAATAGATCGGTTGAACAATCGAATCTCGAATTTGATCTTTAATTGTTAGTGCGAGAATTCCCGCTATTGTTATAGCGAGGATTCCACCAAGCCAAAATCTATATTTTTTCAAGATTCTTTTCCAGAAGCGAAAACAATAGCTTGCAAAGCAGATATCGCTTGGCGCTCTTCTATTGAATTTGGAGTTTTTGACCCGTAACGCACATTTTCAAAAAGCCTGGTGAGTTGCATAATGTGTTTGCTGGGTAAACCATGATCCTTAAGATGCATTTCGAATTCACGCGTTGTCATCGATTGGTTACGTTTGATGCCGCGATGTTCGTTCACTGCAGCGCTCATGTCATAGTAGCATTGAATAATGGTATCTTTAAAATCTGCACCTGCTTTTATCTCATTTATTGCTCCTTGTGCGATAAATTCCAGAGTGGTGGGCTTGGGCCGGACAAAACGTGAGATTACGAACCATAGGATACCAAAAGCGAGAATAACGAAAATAAAACTAGTCAAATACACCATCCATTCAGGAGCGGTGGATACTACTGTAGTTATGTTGGCAGCTTCATCGCTTTGAAAGATTTCCTGCTCTATCTGGAGAGAACCAATTTGGCGTAGGGCTGGGATTAATAAGGCCAAAAACGCAATAGGGATGATTAAACGAAGGATCAATTTCCTTGCCGTTGGCCAAAAGATTACGATGATAATTCCAAAAGAGAGCAGGATTGCGAGGATCGCAGTGATAACACTAGCAATTCCGTCGTTTTCAAATGGGTTGGTCTCATTTGCCACGAGTAAATTTTGGTAAGAAGCGCGACTACCGATCAAGAAGTAATGTCCATCCCGAAAGTTAACCTCGTTTAGACCTGCGGCTAATAGAATTATGGCTATTAACGCTAAAGCGAACAAAGATAGCACTTTGGTTTTATTAGGAATTGACATCTGTTTCATTACTGTCTTGTTTTCCAACTAACCAGCAACTAGTTTTTAGAAAGTTGCGAGATTTGTATAAAGACAAAGATTCAAATTCAACATAGCTAGCATTATAAGATAATCTGTTGGAAAATAAGCTCTTATAATCTTACTCTTTGGTTTGCAGTTTGGTTCAGTTGGGCAAATTATTATTAATAAGAGAATTCACATAAAATCTCAGTTATTATGAAAACAAAACATATTAATTGGCACCTTGCAATGGGGTTCATTACCTGAAATAGTTGGATTATGAACCTCTTAACTTAGTGCTCATATCATATAACAATATACCTGCAGCAACAGCCAAATTTAGGGAGGTTGAGTGGCCTTTCATGGGGAGACGGATTAGCTGTTCGCAGATAGCGGAGTGTTCAAAAGCCAAGCCTTGTCGTTCGCTTCCCATCAGTAAAATCGCTGGCTTTTCGAAGTTGTGGGCGTTGGTCAGGTCTTTGCCGCGTGTAGCGGATGTGCCGTACACGTGGTAAGAATGTTTTCTTGTCCATTTAGTAAAGTCTGTGAAGGATGCTTTTACCACTGGTAGCCACAATAAGGATCCCATACTTGCACGTACAGCTTTTGGGTGAAATACGTCCACACTGTTTTCAAGTAAGAGTAATCCGCTGGCACCCAAAGCATCTACGGTGCGCAAAATAGTCCCCACATTTCCTGGATCTTGGGGGGCGACGAGGGCAACACCCCAGGAGAAGTTAGCCGGTTCCAAGACCGAAAGCTCAGGTGTTTCTTGTTGGGCGACAGCGATCAGCCCTTGAGGATTATCTTTATCGGATAATGACTTAAAGATGTCGGGTGTGGTTTCTAAGCTATGAAATTCCTTTTCGGGGAGGCTTTGGATCAATTCTTGAGCAAAATCGCTGGTTATTAGCTCAGGGGAATAAAGGATATATTCGATGGCTGCTCCAGCGGATATAGCTTCACCAACGTGGCGAATGCCTTCAATGAGAAATAACCTGCTGGAGGCGCGTTTTTTATGTTGGCGCAGAGCACGGATTTGTTTAATTTTTGGATTACTTCGGCTGGTGATCATGGTTGGCTAATTGAACAGGGTAATTATGCTGCAAATGGATGAAAAATGCAATTGATTGCGGTGAAAGTTAAGAAAAATGTTAGAAATGGAATCGAGTTCGTTTTTGATAGTTTTTGCGAGTCTTTTGCGCATATATTTTTGATGGTCTGATTTTAGAATGGTGAATATGTTATGAAGAGAAATTTCAACGGCTCACGACAACCTGGTTTTTATAAACTCAGCTTAGCCCAACGCCAGGCAAAACTAGAAGAGTACGGATTGCTGACGCCAGAGGATTTGGCCGCCCTAACCGGAAAGCCTGGATTAACCCCTGAAAAAGCCAACCACATGATAGAGAATGTGGTTGGAGTCCACGCCTTGCCTTTGGGGATTGCACTCAACTTCTTGATCAACGGGCGTGATGTGCTTGTGCCCATGGCAGTTGAAGAACCTTCGGTTGTCGCAGGGGCCTCGTTCATGGCTAAATTGGCGCGTGCTGGGGGAGGCTTTACTGCGCAGGCGTCTGCCCCCGAAATGATTGGGCAGATGCAGGTGCTGGATATCTCAGATCATGCAGCCGCGGAGCAGGCGATTTTAGCGCATAAAACAGAATTGCTAGCCGATATCGCCGAAATAGATCCTATTCTGAAGAAATTGGGCGGTGGGCCGCGCGATTTAGAAGTCCGCATAATCGAGCAATCTCCTCTGGGCACTTTTATGGTGCTGCACTTGATCTACGATGTGCGGGATGCGATGGGAGCTAACGCAGTCAATACGGCCTGCGAGCGGTTATCCGCAAAAGTGGAAACGCTTACAGGAGGGCGAGTACATTTACGAATTCTCTCGAATTTAGCAGACCGGCGCCTTGTGCAAGCTACATGCAGAATTTCCCTTTCTGAATTATCTTTTGGTGATTTCAGCGCTGAGCAAGTACGCGACGGGATTATTGAGGCCTGGGCTTTTGCAGAAGCAGATCCATATAGGGCCGCGACCCACAACAAAGGAATCATGAATGGCGTGGATGCAGTCGTGATTGCCACTGGGAATGATTGGCGTGCGATTGAGGCAGGCGCACACGCTTATGCTGTGCAGAAGGGACGTTATTCATCCTTAAGCAATTGGGGCAAGGATGAGAAGGGTGATTTGGTGGGATCGTTAGAAATGCCCATGGCCGTGGGAATCGTCGGTGGAGCTACTAAAGTTCATCCCTCGGCACAAGCTGCGCTCAAGCTAATGGATGTTTCCACAGCTAGCGAATTAGCCGAGATCATCGCCGCCGTTGGGTTGGCTCAAAACCTGGCAGCCTTGCGTGCTCTGGCGACTGAAGGAATCCAACGCGGCCATATGAACCTGCATGCTCGCCAAGTTGCGATGGCAGCCGGGGCAGAAAGTGAATTGATCGAAAAAATCACCCAGCAGATGATCGCTGAAAAAGCGGTGCGAGTTGACCGCGCTGAAGAGTTATTACGTGAATGGAGTGACCATGAGTGATCCGAATTCGAAGTTATTAACACCTCAAAATCCGGTTGGGATTGTAGGCTACGGGGCCTACGTGCCGCGTTACCGTTTACCAGCCAGCGAGGTTTCAAGGGTATGGACGGATAGCATGGGTGCAACCCCAATAAAGGAGAAATCTGTTCCTGGTTTAGATGAAGACGTGGCCACGATGTCCATTGAAGCCGCTCGAAATGCTTTGTTACGCGCAGAGATTGCGCCCACTGAAATACGCGCAGTGTGGGTCGGTTCGGAATCACATCCATATGCGGTTAAGCCGACTTCTACGATAGTAGCCGAAGCAATTGGGGCGGTCCCAAATACACAAGCGGCAGATTGGGAGTTTGCCTGCAAGGCAGGTACAGAGGCTATGGTAGCTGCAATGGGCTTGGTTGGGTCTGGCATGGCAGGGTATGCTATGGCGATTGGAATGGATACCGCTCAGGGACGCCCGGGTGATGCCTTGGAATATACAGCTGCCGCAGGTGGCGCAGCTTTCATCATAGGGCCTGAAGATGATTCACTTGCTGTGATTGAATCAACGTACTCTTTCGTGACCGACACTCCTGACTTTTGGCGCCGCGCTTATCAGAAATATCCTGAGCATGGTCACCGCTTTACTGGAGAACCGGCCTACTTTAAACATATCGCATCCGCAGGCTTGGCATTCTTGGAGATGACGGAAACAACTCCTGAGGATTATGCTTATATCGTTCTGCATCAGCCCAATGCGAAATTCCCACAGCGAGCAGCAGCAAAACTGGGTTTTGAACCAGAACAGGTAAAAACAGGTTTGTTGGTTTCAGAAATTGGTAATACTTACTCAGGAGCAGCGATCATTGGCCTCACTGCGATTTTAGATGAGGCTCAACCGGAGGATAAGATTCTATTGATTTCTTTCGGCTCTGGTGCGGGGTCGGATGCCATGGCATTGCGAGTAACAGAATCCATAGAAAAACGACGCCATCTAGCTCCAAAGGTTAGGGATTACATTTCGCGCCGGACTGAAGTAGATTATGCCACGTACGTTAGAATGCGTGGAAAACTTGTCATGAAGTGAGAGGTACTAGTTGATGAAGGAAGTTGTTATCGCTGGAGTGGGTCAGACGCCAGTCGGAGAACATTATGATATTTCGCTGCGCGAGCTTGCCTACAAGGCTGTTGAGGCAGCCCGGGCAGATGCCGGTGGGCTACATCCGCAAGCGCTCTATGTAGGTAACATGCTGGCTGCAACTCTTTCCCGGCAGGGGCATCTGGGTACCTTAATCGCAGATTTCTGTGGAATGACCGGAATTGAAGCAAGTGCAATCGAGGGAGCAGGGGCTTCCGGCGGATTAGCCCTGCGCATGGGCTATTTGGCTGTGGCTTCTGGTGCCGTGGATACGGCGATTGTGGTTGGAGTTGAAAAACTTAC
Organism: Chloroflexota bacterium; assembly: GCA_019456165.1. Taxonomy (GTDB): domain Bacteria; phylum Chloroflexota; class Anaerolineae; order Anaerolineales; family UBA11579; genus VRUJ01. Next base: position 32,383 of record VRUJ01000038.1, on the reverse strand, counting down.
CGACCAGACTGTGTCGAATGTTAACGCGGCCATTGCTACCACCACAGACGCAGATTATGAGGCCGAACAGGGCCTTACCTTGACGGCTCTTGCAGCTTTACTTATGCGGCGGTATATGCACGAATTTGATGTTCCTCAAGGTGCTTTTGGTGGTTTTCCAATAACTGCACATGCTAACGGAGCCACTAACCCCAATGCTATGTACCAGCGAGCGATCAACCCTGATGCTTACCTGAAAGCGGGAATGGTCAGCGACCCTCTTAATATGTTTGACATTGCACCCAATGCAGACGGAGCGGCCGTAATCTTGCTTACACGACCAGAAATATTGCCATCAAAGTTCAGCCATCCTCTGGTTCAGATCACTGGTTCGAGTGTTGCGACTGATACATTGGCTTTGCACGACCGGCCTCAACCCCTTAGCTTACATGCCGCGCGGGTGTCTATTGAGAGCGCTTGCCAACAAGCAGGGGTCAGCGTCGGAGATATAGATTTATTTGAGTTGTATGATGCGTATTCAATTTACCCGCCGCTTATTCTTGAGGCGGCAGGTCTAGCTGAGGCGGGGCAGGGTTGGCAGTGGGCTCAAAATGGTCAGATCAGCTTGCAAGGCGAACTCCCGGTAGCAACATTTGGTGGTCTCAAAGCACGGGGGAATCCAGGAGGCGCGACAGGAGTTTATCAGATTGTGGAAGCAGCACTGCAATTACGCAGCCAAGCTGGTAAAAATCAGGTGCTGGATGCTAAAACTGCCCTTGTGCAATCTTTGGGTGGGGCAGCTTCAACGGCTGTCACGCACGTGCTCCAGACCAATAACTGATCAATGTAATGCCCGAAATATTTTGACTGAAAACCAGGTACCGGAATACCTAATCTTGATAGCTTTTGATAGGGAAAAAACGTTAAACTCCGTGGAGTTAGAGTAAGGAGTATTTTTATGGACATACCACGCCATTGGCGATTACGAAAACAACGTTATGCTTTGGTAGGTGAAGTTTGCGATAATTGTGATGCAAAACTTTTCCCACCCCGCGATATTTGCCCGGACTGCGGTGAGGAGGCGAAAACCCTCTATTCCTTCAGTGGCCATGGAGAAGTATATTCGTACACCACAGTTTACGATCCACCTGTTGGTTTTGAGGAATCTGCTCCCTATACAGTGGCAATTGTTAAGTTAGACGAGGGGCCGCTGGTAACCGCGCAGCTAACCGATCTTGAAGAAAAAGAGGTAGAGATAGGGATGCCTGTTGAAATGGTGACTCGTAAGTTGCGTTCAGCAACAGACGAACGCGGTATGTTGGTGTATGGCTATAAATTCAGACCCATTTTGAATGCTTCACTTGTATAAATAATAACTAAGCATGGTTTTTCTCCTCCCGGTGATGCACTTATCGGGAGGTTTTTCTTTAAACTTTAGTAGGTTCTATAGGTATCAAATCCAACAAAGGGGAGAAATCTCTCATCAATTCTTCAAATGTGAAAGCTTTAGGGGGTTGGTGGTATGGAAAATTAAACCGCTCGAGGTGGACGTGCTCAAATTGTTTTTGGACGACATCCAAAGTAATATCGAAATCCAATAAAGGATCAATAACGGACATGCCAAAGTAACAAGGTTGGTTAAAACGATGCTCTGGTTCAGGGTACTCAAGGTACATGATCTCGTGCATTTGATATGTTAACACCTCGAGGGTTGTTGCAGAAATCTCGAGAAGGACTTCATCTAGTGCAATTTGTTTTTCTATATTCCCATATTTTTTTATAGTTGCAGCTATTAATTTATTAAAGAACTGGTCATGGATTAATCTCAGGAATCCCTGGCGAATTCTTTTGTCACGCACAATTCGTGTGAGGGTTTGTAAAAGGAATAAGCGGGTTTTTGAAAAGTGCATTGCCCGGTTGCTAACGGCCGGTCCAAATAGGATAACTTTTTCGATGCGGTCTTGCAAGCGGAATAAGGTTTTCATGGCTAGGATACCCCCGAATGAAAAACCCATTAACGATATAGTGTCATATCCAAGGGCATCAATAAAATTTTCCACACTCTCGGCCACCAGTTCACCACTATAAGCCTGGGGAAGGGGTGAAGACTTTCCATGACCGGGAAGCTCGAAAAAATATGTCGTAAATCGTGTCCCCATAAATTGAACTAACGCCAACCAATTTTCGATTAATGATATGGTTGCGGGGACCATCACTAGCGGAGGGCCTTCCCCGCATTTTACGTAGTGTAATGTTGTCTTTGGGAGTTTGATAAAGTGAGTGGATGGTGTTGGTGCGGCAGGAGTTCTATCTCCGGTTTCGTTAAAGCTGGGCTGCTTTTCCTTGACCTGCTGGATTGGATTTTCTTGTTCCTGGGATGAATCAATCATTTTGGAAACTCTGTTCATTAGTTTCACCTAAACATTAAGAAGTCGGTTTTACGGTCTGTAATATAGATAAATTAATATTATTATTCTCGATTATGTTGAAGTTTATCTTTTTTTTTGTGTAGTGAAAGATATATTGCCAAATAGCAGCTACCACAGTGAAAGAGATGATGATTAATATCCATCCCCAAATAGGAATATTCAATGAGGCGACTTCTAGCCCGTATGCCCCCACCACAGTTAGGAATAAAATCGAAGGAGAACTACCGATCGCTTTAGCAATAAAAAATTTCTTTGCAGTAATTGAACTTAGACCTGCAACATAATTCATGGTATCGGCAGGAAAAACAGGAAGCAGAAATGCAGTGAGGAAAAAAACTTGACCGTGTTCATTCGCAGCGTCATCCCAGCGGTCGATGATCTTCGCAGGAGCTAGGCGTATCACTACTGGCCTGCCTCCCCAGCGGCCTATTCCAAAAGATAACATACCAGCTCCAGTAATTGAAATCCAATTGATCAAAAATCCTGGAATTATTCCATATATATAGCCTGCTATCATGACCACGGGGTGGGCAGGTATTAGAGCAAAAATCGTTTGCACGAATTGGAATATAACTATTACGAATGGCCCCCAAATTCCAAAGCTGTAAATATACGCCTGGAATGCATCTTTATCAGCTATGAAAGCCAGCAATTCTTTCAACTCCTGGCGCGAAAACCAGATAATTATTAGTATTAGGAATGCGATGATGGAGATTGCTTTCCAAGTTCTTTTTCGTTCTTCAGTTGTTTTTGCGGGTTTTGTCATAACTAATATCTTAGTTATAGAAATCTGTATTTAATCTCATTTGCAAAGGATAAATTTTTTTTCCGCACTTTGATGATAATTGCCATCAAGTCTCCAGGATTAGAAGACCGAATTTTAACATAAAATCTCTTTTTCGAAGCCTTATTTTAGAAAGTTGTATGTGGGTTGAATTTATTATGCGATTATCAATTCTGATCGTTTTCCTGTGAATCTTGATTGGACAAGTCGATTATTCTTTCCCTTATTAGGTTGGCTAAATCGGAATAATCTTTCCGTGTCGGTAACCAGATTAGCATAATTATTAAAATAATTGAAGAAATCATCATTTGCAGGACAGCGTTTTCGATCACATGTGAAAATATCAAACCTAATGTTGTCAAAGTAATTGCTTTGATTAATAAGATAGCATTCCCGCGGCTTACTCGGTATTGTGTAGTTAGGGTGTGGTAAAAAAAGCTTGACACAAGCATTACTAAATTAACAATAAGGTAGCTAATGGGAATTGCCGATAAGCCAAAATGAGGGATTAGGTATTTTGATAGGTAGGCCCAGCCACCCCAGTATAAAAGGCCATTAAAATAGATGAACGTAAACCTTTCCATCGGCAGCAATGTGATATTCAAAGTGGTAGATATTACCCTGAAAAAATCTCCCCCAAACTGCCAGATTAATAACGTTCCAGCCGCTAAAAAGTCACGGCTAAAAAGAATTGGAATCCAGATATTCCGGAAAGCCATCAATGCTAATATTATGGGAGCAATAACTAGTACACCCAACTTCATCTCGTCATTCTGGAGCTGAATAATAGCCTTGGGATTTTTAAGTAGGGTGGTTACTCTTGGTTCACCAAAAGTTGATAAGCTGAAGATCAATAATCCCATGTAGGCTGTTGACATCGCTGCAGCGACATGATAAATACCATTCGAATCGGCACCTAGCTCCGGCGTGTGGATGATTTCACTACGGATGTATAAAGTTGCCAAAAGAGCCAAAAGAGTAACTGTAGATAGTGGTCCCACAAAACGGAGTAAATTTCTAAAAGATTGAACATCCGGTTTATGGCGCCAAGGGGCTAGCTTTAGGGAAAGAATTACTTTCCTTCTCAGGAAGTACAAACTTAATAATAAATTTATTGCTTGAGCAACTAAAATGGATAACATAGCCCCAAAAATCCCATGGAAAAAAATTAAAATGAAAGTTGAGATAACGTTGAGGCTGTAACCCACAACTGATACAAAAACATACTCTCGCCATTGAAGCAGACCTCTAAATATTGATAGTACCAGGCGATATTCCACTGCCAGGTAAGCGGCGATGCTTACTATGAGGATGTATTGTTCGTATGTTGGATTACCAAATATCCAAATAGCGATCTGCTTCCCAAAAAACCAACTCAATATAACAATAAAAATACCAAAAATACTAAAAACACTTAGGGCGGTGATTATAGTTTTATTTAATTGAGCTTGATCTTCTTTACTACGGTATTCGGCAATAAGTTTGACAAAACCTCCACTTATACCGAGAGTGGAGATTTGTCGTAGAAGCTGCATGAGATAAGTTGCTTGGGAGACAATCCCAACTCCGAAAGTGCCCACCATGGTAGATAAGATTTTGGTGCGCACAAATCCGAAGATAACTGAAACAAACTGGTTAATGCTTAATAATCCAAAAGCGTTAATTAATTCTCGCATCAGTACTCAAAACATTTAATTACTTGAGCCCAATTAAATGTTACCTTGGAAATAAGCCGTTTAATGATCATTTTGAAAACTTTTCATAAAAATGTTGTTTAATGCTTCTTTCAAAACTTGGATTTATATCGAAAACATAATAAATTTAATTTATTATTTTTTCCGTTTACTATGATTTAATGGCAGTATCTTCACACACATCTTTATTGGGGTCAAGTAACGCCTTTTACTTTTCTGAAATATATCGTAGATCTAGAAAGGGTAAGAAATCCTGAACATGAATTTTATGTGTAATACGGCAAACAAAATGAGATTAGTGAATTAAAAGAAAACAAAAGGTGGGAGGCGCTGAAATCCGCCTGTGCGAATGGTCAGATAAAGGGGCTTCAAACCTTATATTTTTCTTGACTATCTCTTATTATGACAAATATATTCAAACTCAGGCATACCGATTAGAAATTACCCTTCAGCCGAATCGTTTTAATGTTAGTGTCTTGGCATATAAATTGCACGATTAGTAGTTATCAAATTACTTTTCTAACTCGCTTGACGAAGATTCGTGCCTGTGCTAGAGTAACATTGATGATAAAAGTTCCAGACGAAATCGTTAAGTTGGTTGGTAACGAACGGATAAATTTGGGTACGATGTTATTTGGAGATTGCTATGGGTAAGAAACAATTAATTCTTATTTTGGTTATTACGGCAGCCCTCAGCCTAGGCGCGTGCAGCCGGGCTTCATCCCCACCGCCAACACCAACTCCTACACCTGGGGATTCGGTAATACAAGTAATTTTTGAGCAAGCCACGCTTACAGTACAAGCCGCAGCTGGAAATGTGGTCAATCCACCTGAAACGAGTGGGAATAATCCTTTAGCTATAGACCCAACACCAACAAGCTCATGGCCTATCGTGACTGCTACGCCTACAACTTCAAGCGTACCTGTGGGTCCACAAACCGTTCCTACATCGTATACCCTGCATGAAGGGGAATTTCCTTTTTGTCTTGCCCGGCGGTTCAATATTAATTTTGATACTCTTATGAGTGCAAATGGATTGGTAGGGGATACTTTCTCGGTGGGGCAAACTTTAACGATCCCTCAAGGAGCAGGCCCGTACGTCGGAGTAAGAGCTCGCTCGCCACACCCGACGCAGTATACAGTGGGTTCCAGCGATACGTTCTATTCGATCGCTTGTAAGTTTGGAGATGTATATCCTGAAGCGATAGCCCAAGCAAATGGCATGGGAATTGATGCTGTGCTCACAGTTGGGCAGACTTTGCAGATACCATAATTTAGGAGAGTAATTTATACTTTACCTTATGCAGGCGGCTCCTGAGAACCTTAGCCGCCTTTTTTTATTTATCATGGTCTAGAGAAAACTATGGATTTTGAGATATTAACTTCTGAAGAGATATTTAAGGGTCGCGTGTTTGATGTCCTCAGACAGCAAGTACGCTATCCAGATGGTCGGGTGGCAGATTTTGAATTCGTCTCGCATAATGGAGCGGTAACCCTGGTTCCGATAGAAGAGGATGGAAATATCTGGTTGGTCAGGCAATATCGTCATCCAACCGGTGGGTTATTGTTAGAACTGCCTGCTGGGACGCTAGAAAAAGGGGAAACACCCATGCAGTGTGCCAGCCGTGAAGTCCGTGAAGAGATCGGCCGTGCAGCAGGAGAACTGCGGAATTTGGGTGAGTTCTTCCTAGCACCTGGATACTCCAGCGAATATATGTATGTATTTTTGGCAACCCAATTGGCTTTGGATCCTTTGCTCCCCGATGTAGACGAATATTTAGAGGCCGAGCTTCATTCGGTTGTAGAAGTGTGGAAAATGGTGGAAAATGGTGAAATTCGGGATGCAAAAACAATTGCCGCATTAAGCCTGGCGCGTCCTTTTTTCAAGACAGGCTGAATCAACCTATAAGAAAGATCTACATTGTTGTAAGAAATTTGCTTGATAATGCTCTTGCATACCAAAATATTTTACGCTATAATATGTGCAATTGTTTCCCTTTTTGAATTAAACCCTTAAAGAACTGGTCGGTAATTTGGCTTTTACCTATCATGCCGCGATTTCTGGGAAAGAATTGGCGGTATAACAAAACCCCAATCATATTTGATAACAATTTACGAGAGAATTAAATGGATATTAATGAATTAGAAAAAACAAGCCTAGCAGATTTGCGCGTAAAAGGTAAAGAACTTGACATCCCGCGAGCCAACCGTCTAAAGAAAGAACAATTGATGCTTGGTATCCGCCAAATGGAAGCGGAAAAGGAAGGCGTAGAAATACGTGGGGGCATCCTGGAGATAATGAACGAAGGTGTAGGTTTTCTGCGCTCCAACCATTATCAGGGTGGGCCAGAAGATGTTTACGTTTCACAAACTCAGATCCGCAGGTATGGTTTACGTAATGGCGATCTGATAGTTGGAAACGTGCGCCCGCCGCGCGAGTCTGAAAAGCATTACGGATTACTCAAGGTAGAAACAGTTAACCTGCAGGATCCAGAGGATGCAAAACGACGGCCAAAGTTTGAAACTCTGACACCAATTTTCCCGGAAGAACGCTTTGACCTGGAAACCGACAAGCGCACCCTTGCTCCTCGTATAATCAACCTGATCGCGCCGGTTGGACGCGGCCAGCGTGGATTGATAGTCTCTCCCCCTAAGTCTGGAAAAACAACTATCCTAAAACAAATGACGAATGCGATTTCTACGAAATATCCTGGCGTACACTTAATGGTAGCTTTGATCGGTGAACGCCCTGAAGAAGTTACGGATATGGACCGATCTGTGGATGCTGAGGTGATTTCATCAACCTTCGACGATCCGGTAACTTCCCACGTACGGGTTGCAGAAATCGTCCTGGAGCGGGCAAAACGCCTGGTGGAGATCGGGCGGGATGTGGTCATCATGATGGATTCATTAACCCGTTTGGCACGCGCCTATAACCTGGTAGTGCAGCCCTCGGGACGTACCCTATCTGGTGGTATCGACCCATCCGCGCTATATCCTCCAAAGCGATTCTATGGGGCGGCGCGTAATATTGAAGAGGGCGGTTCATTGACCATAATTGCCACCTGCCTGGTAGATACCGGCTCTCGCATGGATGACATCATTTATGAGGAATTCAAAGGCACCGGCAATATGGAACTGCACCTCTCACGCAAACTGCAGGAAAGGCGTATTTTCCCGGCTATTGATATAGATCGATCTTCTACACGACGGGAAGAGCTGCTCTTGGGCCCAGATATCACAAAGCGTGTTTGGTTGATGCGCCGGATGTACAACCAGATGGTTGCAGACCCACCCCAAGGAGCTGGCATGGGTATGACTGCGGCTACCGAAGCGATCATGCAACGATTGGGTAGGACGGATAGCAATATGGATTTCTTGGAAAGCCTCACGGACGAAAACTGATACCGCCTCCCTGTGAAGGGTTGCTGTGGAAGATAAAACCTCTCCCGTTTCTCGTTTTTCATTTCAAAATAAAGACCTCTGGTTTTCAATCACCGCCTGGGTTGTTGCTCTAGGCATGGTGGCAGTTGTTGTTTACCTGTCGGTTACATTGCCTGCTGAGGTTGACGTGGATGAGCCGCTAATTGAGTTCGAATTGGTTGAACCGCAAGAAGTAGAAATCCCCGATTTTAACAGCGATTATGAAGTTAGTGCGATCAAAAGGTTTGCCAGCCTGGACACCGTCGTTCCGGTCCGCGCGCGTGTCGAGGTGGAGGATTACACCGTTGATTTTGGTGAGTCGATTTTTGGAATCGCTGAAAGTTTTAACCTCACACCTGAAACTTTGTTGTGGGCTAATTATATTGTTTTGAACGATAACCCGGATTTTCTCGAACCGGGTATGGAATTAAAAATCCCTCCAGTTGACGGCGTGTATTACGAGTGGCAGGAAGGGGATTCGCTGGAAAGTGTAGCCACCGAGTTAGAAGCCACAGCGCAGGATATCATTGATTGGGTTGGCAACCATCTTGATCTGCTCAATCCGTTAATACAACCGGGTGATTTGGTTATGGTTCCAGGGGGCCAGCGTGAGTTCCGTCAATGGGTTGTGCCCACGATTTCCCGCGGTTCGTCCGGTGTTTCCAGTTCAACTTACGGCCCGGGGGCATGTGAGGGTGGTTATACGGGTTTATACGGTACGGGTACCTTCGTTTGGCCCTCGCCTATCCACGAGTTGATTGGCAATGATTTTTGGTCTGGACATTTAGGCATTGATATTGCCTCAGGCGAAGGGGTGGAGGTTTACGCATCAGACAGTGGGGTGGTTGTTTTCTCAGGTTGGGCGACTGGCGGTTACGGCTACATGATAATGATCGACCACGGAAACGGCTACCAAACGGTTTACGCTCACCTCAACCAGGTGAACACGTATTGCGGCCAGAGCGTTGGGCAAGGGCAGACCATTGCTTACGGGGGCAGCTCCGGCAATTCGACGGGACCGCATTTGCATTTCGAGATTCGTTATAATGGCGGCTTCGTTAATCCCTGGTATTACTTACCGGCTCCATAAACTGATCGCGAACTAGTCATTAAATCATCTTTGAGAATAGGTCAAGAAAAGATGTCATTAATTGAAGATCCCCAAGGAAATGAAACCATAGCCCTACTTGAACTGGTGGACTTTGCTGGCAAACGCGTGCTGGAGATTGGTTGCGGGGATGGTCGCCTGACTTACCGTTACGCAGAAAAAACTGCTCAGGTCATCGCGATTGACCCGGACAGCTCTGAAATTGAGCTTGCCAAGCAGGAACTGCCTGAAAATTTAGAACACAAAGTAAAGTTCTTGGCGACAGACATCGAGGATTACGAGCTGCCTCCGGAAAAGGCCAAATTCGACGTGGCAATTTTCGCATGGTCACTCTGATGAATTGACCCTGAGGGCATGGTTCATGCCCTGGAAAAAGTACATAGCTTGTTGCAGCCGCGGGGTGTCATGATAGATGTGCAGGAGATACCGTACTGGCGTTGGTTGGGAGTGCTCGGTAATGAAGGTGTACGACTTATCAAATCTCACACTAGCAGTAAAAATTATACCGATAATCGCCAAGCCTTCGCCGCAATGGCTTCGGTAATTGACCAAGGGCTTTTCGCGCTGGATGACGAGCGCACTTTCGATGCCTACACCCATGCGGATACGGTGGATGATCTTGTAGAGTATTTCACCTCGCCTATCTCGGAGAAAACCATCCAAAGTTTGAAAGCTCTTTTGGAGCGGGCGGGTTCGGGCGCTAAAGTTGTGGTGCGCCAACCTACCCGCATGGTTCGCTTGCAAGCAGTATAAACAGATTCATCTATTTTACATTCATTCGATTAAATTTAAAACATTAGCAATTACGTTGATGTTAAAACCTGACGGGTTATGAAAATCCTTCAGGTTTGGTGCATTAGTAGATTTACGCCGCAGAGCTGTCTATTGGGGTTAATACCATGATGGGAATTTCCCGCCCACCAGTCATGTGCGCATAATCCGCATATCCGGCGAAGAATTCAACCGCCGCAAGCCAATATCTCTCGCGCTCTTCGCCTTCCGCCTGGTGTGCAGTGAAAATATTAGATTCGCCTGTATTTGTGATGGTCGCCTCATGGTTGGCGCGCAAATTGTGATACCAGTTTGGATGACGTGAACCTCCCATATTAGAGGCGATTAACACCACTTTATCACCATCTTGCAGGCCGGTGAGCGGCAGGCTGCGCTTTTTCCCACTCCTGGCACCTATCGTAGTGAGGTTAAATACTGGCAACCCAGAGAAGAATGTAGTGGCGGAATTTCTTCCGCTAGTTAACCGCAGGATGGGGGTATCCAGGCGGTGGGCGACTAAAGAAAACAGCCAGGCGCTGCCGCGAGTGGCTGCGATGCGACGCACCAGGTGTTGGTACCAGCGAAGTTTTTGGGGTAGGGGGATCATCAGCATTTTTTGTAAGCCCCAATTATAATGCAATCAACTTAGAAATGCGTGTTGAAGGCTTTGGTTTAAGTTTTTTTCCCTTGACAATTATTAATATCAATTTATTGAAATCCAATTGATAAATTTGGTCGCAAGCTGGGCATAAAATAAAATCAACTCGTCAAAAACTCATTAGATCATATCAAATCCAATCCTCTCCTCCCTAAGTTGACAAACTTACTCTCTCAAAGTATATTCGCATTACCTTTTCGTTACCACATTGGAGTAAAAATGGGCCTGATCTTCCCCACTATCCCGTATAAATCCCAACTGGACCCTGACGCAAACGAGTTGCGCAACGACTGCGGCCCAGCGAGCCTGGCGATGATCCTAAACGCTTTTGGAAAGAATGTGACCACCAACGCGGTCTACCGCCGTACCGGGACCGCGGCCAATGGTTACATCAGCCTCAGCCAGTTGATGCGCGCTGGGGATACCTACGAAGTGCCCTTCGGTTATTATTACAGTTGGAACATTGCGCGCTTCAAACAAGCGGTGGATGAAGGCCAAACGATGATCTGCCTGGTGCACTACGGGGGTTGGTCGCAGATAGACCCGGGCGTATCTACACAGAGCAGCTTTACCGGCCCGCATTTTGTCGTAGTTGTAGCTTATGACGAGGTTAACATTTACGTCAACGACCCCTTATGGTACGGCTCGCGCCGCCTGGAAGGGTACCGCAGAGCCTGGAACTACCAGGAATTCAACGCCGCGTGGGGCAGCAACAACCTGGATGGTCAACGCGACTTCTCCGGTATATACTGCCGGCTAACCCTGCCCACCGAAACATACGAGGGGATAGATGGTTTCCCTTCGCCTGATCCGGAAGGAAGCAGTTTCCAGCTAGATCCAGAGATGAGCCGCCGCATTATGGCCTGGGCATACATGAATGGAATCCCCGAACCGGATATCACCAGCCCGGCAGTAGCCAACGCTTACATCGCGGCTATGGGATCTTGGGGCGAAATTTTTGCCAGCCACGAGGTTGAAGACAGCGACAATCTCGGCTTGCTGGCACTGCGCTATTACGGTGATCCTATGAAATATCCCGTCATCCAGATATTTAACGGTCTGGCGCCAACGGATACCATCCACGATGAAGATATTCTACTGATACCTGAGCCGATTGAAGTGCCTGTGGTTATCCCGCCAGAAGAAATTCCCGAAGGGGGCTCCACACCGCACATCGACCGCATCTACAGGCTGCACGAATGGAAGTATGATGAGGATTCGCAACCTCCCAATAATCGGGTCTAATAATCTATAGGACGGGGGTTTGTATAAAATTTATTAGGCTCGTCGGGGTAATAATGATAGACGGCTCGTCCTGTTGCGCTGATCGTATCTGCCACTTCTTGATTAGCTGCTGTGCCGCGGGAGATCACAAAAATGAACGGGGTCTCCAGGTAGGCGTCCTGAAGTTCGAGCAAGCCGCCGTAATCTTCCCAATGTTCGTGATGCACGATAATTAGGGCGGGTGTAATTTCTTGGGCTTTAGGAGTTAGGAAATGGTATAGTTCGGAGCGTTCGATAGAATATAGGCCGTGCATATTATTCAGGCGCATGGGGATATAGAAGATCAAACTACCTAAAGACAATAGCGCTACTACTGCCGTCGCCATCAGTGGACGCAATTTTTTCTTGCCCTCTCGGCGCGGCCATTTCTCCCCTATAATGATGGGCCAGCCAGCCAGCCAGGCAATACCCGCAGCAGTCAGGATTGTGAGGCTGTATAAGCCCTCGTAATAGTAACGCGGCCCGAATAGGCTGATACCGATCCAATAGGCCAGATGAATAAGCGCCGTGGAGAAGAAAACACTGGCATTCAACCAGGCTTGTTTGTTGCGCCGGATTGCCCAAAACCCGAACGGAAGGAAGAGCCAGGAAAAATATCCCCAACCGAATAAGTCTCCAGCCCCGGCCCGCATAGTCTTATACAAATTTGAGCCCGCCAATACTAAACTATGCCCATGCCTCCCGTAACCTTCACCAAATCCGACCCTGTCGTAGGACCAATAAAGTGTGTAAGGGTTAATAAACGGATCACCGGTGAGGGCAGCCTGCCACACAAAATGGAAGGCGCCTAACAAGACGGCTATACCTCCAAGCGCGAGGATGTGCTGACGGGTGCGTTTATCTCCCCGCGCTAAGAGATATAAACCGTGAAAACCGAAAGGCAGTGCGACACCCAAAGCGGTGTAAGGCCGTGTCAGGGCAAACAGCCCCAACAGCAATCCAGCTGTTATGGTTGGAAGCCAGCGAGGGGGATTTGTTGAATCACCGAAATTATCCAACCAGGCCAAGGCAAAAGCAGCGCTTAAGACCAACCCAAATGGGTGTGAGAGCAGCGAACCAGAGTTCATCAAAAAGAAGGGAGAGACCACTGTCAACCCAGCAGCCAGCAAGCCGACCGTTTCCCCCAGCAGGCGTTTGCCCAGACGGTAAGTTAACCAGACTGCTAATCCGGCCAATATTGGGTTTACCCACTCGCGCAGCCCTAAACGGATACCAAACGAGAGCAGCGCCGGCCATCCGATGGGATATTTACCAAAACGCTGCCCATCCTGGTCGATGGTGAATGGAACCAGGAAACTTTTAGGATGTGGAGGCGAGTCTATGGTCAAATTTCCCTCGGCTATCACCTGAGCCTCCCATACGAAGGCCATCTCATCTTCTATATGCGGCATGGCTTCAAACACGCGCATTGTTACCTGGTATGCAAAAAAAAGACCGAGGAGGCTGATTAGCAGCCCTAGCTTATCTGCGCGGGAAAAGGAGCTTGATTGGATTAAATCGTCAGGCATTTATCTTTTTTATAGCTGCCAGCGCGGCGTCGTGTAAGCGCAGGTTTGAGGCTAAAACGCCGCGGTTTTGGGCTAGAGTGCGTCCGGTGGTAAAATCAAGCGGTTTGCCATCCAGGTCGCTGACCTTCCCGCCAGCTTCCTCAACTACCAAAGAACCTGCGGCCTGATCCCAGATCTTTTCACGATAATCAGGTTGATGGGGGGAGAGCAAGCGGTAGAGCAAGTCGCCGTGCCCTGCGGCAAGGATGGCGTATTTGGCCTGACTGTCCATCAACACCGGAGCGGGTTTCATACCCAGATGATTGACTAGAGCCTGCATTTGGGTTTCATTAGTATGCGCGGATTCAAAGGAGCGCAATAAACGCGCCTGGGCGGGGTCAACGATATCGGAAACTTGCAAGGGTTTGAAATCCTGGGTTCTTGTTAGGGATGTTACCCAGGTTCCCTCGCCGTGCGCGGCAATTACCAGAGAGCCAGTCCCTCCAATTTCTTGCGCATAGCTGTTTTTCAAATTTGGGCAGCCTAGTACTCCGATTTGCACTTCGCCATCTTCTACGAGCGCCAGTGCAACTGCGAATTGACCACCGCGCAAGAAACCTTTGGTGCCATCAATAGGATCCAATGTCCAATAGCGTGCGGCCGGATTGGCGCTGCCGTGATCAATCCATTCACAGACTGAATCCGGAGTGGCTTGATCCGTATATTTAGAAACAAAAGAGGTGACTCGTTCTAACGAGGCGCCATCTTGCATAGTCCGCAGGGTGGCGGAATCCTCCTCACCAACCAAGGGATCGTTCGGAAAAGCTTGCATAATTAACTGCCCCACCAAGGCTTGGGCCGCGAAATCCGCGATGGTTACTGGAGAGCGGTCATCTTTGGTATGCGCCGGAGAAACCATTTCGGCCTGTACCTGTTTCACCAGCAGCGAGGCTTGTCTTACGGAGTGAATGACAAATTTTATTTCGGGGGTGGTTGTATCTAACATAAGTAAAATTTTTCGCGTTTCAAATAATGGCAGTTAATTAGGCAATAACATATCTGTGGCCTAGGCGGTTCTCAGACCCGCCCCTACATTCTTTCTATTCTCTTAGAATGATTGGCTGGCCAGATTCCACCACACCCGTCAGATCGTAAGTCATGGCTCCTGTGATGCGTATCGGTACGATCTCACCGCTGATTGCTTCACCATCAACCAGTACCATTCCGTCAATTTCTGGAGCGTCTCGATAGCTGCGGCCAAGGGCAATTGGCTCTTGCGATCCTTCGACCTCACCCAAACCTTCCACGAGCACGTCCAACGTCTTGCCTACCAGAGCTTGATTGTTCTCGAAAGATATGCGTTGCTGCAGGTTCATCAAGTTTGCCTGCCGCTCTAGTTTTACTTCTTCAGGTACTGGATCGCCGAGTGCTTCGCTGGTTGTACCCGGCTCGAAAGAATAGGTGAAAGTGCCCACTCGGTCGAAGCGTACTTCTTCAACAAAATCTAACAATGCCTGAAATTCTTGGTCAGTCTCTCCGGGATAGCCAACGATGAATGTTGTGCGCAGAGCCAAATCTGGCATGGCGGCGCGCATTTTCTTCAAGGTATTTCGCACCCAGCCCATATTTGCGGGACGACGCATGCGGCGCAATACCTTTGGATGGGCATGCTGTAACGGCATATCAAGGTAAGGGATCAGTTGCTCGTGGGTTGCCATAACTTCAATGAGCTGGTCGGTAACATATCCAGGATAAGCGTACAAAATACGGATCCAAGCAACCTCAGGAACACTGCTGACTATCTCTCCAAGCAAGTGTGCCAAGCCATCTTTTATTCCCAGGTCGTGGCCGTAGTCGGTTGTATCTTGGGCAATCAGGATTATCTCTTGTGCTCCGCTTTCTCGCAAGGCTCGTGCGTCTTTGAGGATTGCTTCAACCGGACGGCTGACCGCGGTCCCTTTGATGAGTGGTATGGCACAGAATGCACACGGGCGACGGCAGCCGTCCGCGATTTTTATATATCCGCTGGGTCCGTGGCTGGCGATTCGAAGTGTATCTCCCTCGTCGGTTCCCACGGTTGGGGTTTGAGGTAAATGGTAAAGGGGTTCAGGTTGAGTTTGGCCGCGCAATTGAGTGACCACATCTACAATGTCCATCCAACGGCGAGTGCCTAAGATGCCATCAATTCCGGGGACACGTTCTACCACCTCTTTACCATAGCGCTGCGTCAGACATCCAGCTGCGATCAACATCTGGTGCTTGGTTTTATCCTGGGCAAGTTCACCAAGCACACGGTACGATTCTTCTTTTGCAGGACCGATAAAACCACATGTGTTGACGATCAAAATTGCTGCTTGGGATGCATCTTGTGTAATTCGATAGCCGGAGCCTGCCATTCTTTGAGCCATCGATTCGGAATCAACAGAATTCTTTGCGCATCCTAAGGATATGATATGAAATAATTGTTTGTCAATCTTGTTCACTTCAGGTCTTTTCCTATTACTGGGAATTGAGAACAGTCTTTATACCATACTTGTAGAAGTTCTTCTTTAGCGCAACCGACCTATATTAAGGGTTTACCGGACCTTCATCTGGCGCTTGAGTAGGCGAGGGTGTTGCCGATAACTCAACCGATGGGGTTATATCAATCGTGGGGGTGGCGGTTGGAGTGGGAGTAATTATCCCCTGAGTTGTGTAAATCAAATTCACTATTTCACCAAATATACCCATAGGTCCAAGATCTTGCTCCCCAAAGAAGACCTGAATGGCTGCGGCATTGCTGGTATATAGTTCGATTTGTTCATCACCGAAAAAAGTATAAGTTTCGCCCGGTGCCAGGCGCGCTTCTAATTCAATTTCACCATCAATAGTTACGCGCAGCCATGTTCGTTGGCGAATGACAACCACGAGCTGTATCGCTTCCAGGTTCGCAGGTGGAAGGGTGATCTCAATAGGGGTTTCAGTTTCCTGCACTGCTCCATTTTGACTTTCTACATCTTGGGGTGATTCTTGGAGTGTCGGTATCAGTGTTGGGATCGGAACTGGGGTAGATGTTGGCAGGAGAACCTCAGCCAAGGATGGGGCAGTGGGTTGCGCCTCTTGATTAGCCTGAGTGCTTGCAATGCGATTTATACTCCAGAAAATAAAAGAAACCATGACAATAACTAGGACGACTGCGAAAATTAAATCGGCGGAAATCAGTTTTTTTATCCAAAGGGGAAGTCGTAGATTGGATTTTTCCTGGGACCGGGTTTGGATTTGGGGTTGGGCTGATTGACGCGCAGCTAGCCCAGACTGCAGTCCTTCTGCATAACGGAGAAGAACTCCTTCGGTGTCCATATTAAGGAAGTTGGTGTAATTGTTGAGCATGCCGCGGGCTTGGGTAGGAGAAGGAAAACTTTCGAAATCCCCACTTTCAAGCAGCATAATATAATGGCGAGGAATGTGAGTGTGCTGTTCAACCTCATCATGGGTTAGGCTTAATAAATCCCGGCTGTGCTGTAAAGCTTGTCCTATTTCATGGAAGATGCTGTATGGGTTTTCTGGAGATGGTTCTTGCGTGGTTTGAGCGGATTGAATTTTTTCGGGTTCACTTACAGTTTGACCTTGTCTGAGCGCGGCCAAAAGTTCCTTGGAGTCCAAACCCAAGAAATCGGCATAAGAACGCAAAAAGCCCCGAACTTGTACATGCGATGCCATCTCCCCATAATTACCCTCCTCAAGCGCTTCTATGTAGCGTTCGCGTATATGCGTTGCCCGGGCAACCTCTTCAAGCGAGAGTGAGCGTGCAATACGGGCTTTGCGGAGTTTGGATCCTACGCTCTCAATCATTACACAGTTAGGAAAAACCAGCCTTTCCTTCTGAAATTAGGGACAGGCTGGTGATTTAGGGAGGCGGAATTATTTTTCGATATTATGGATGAAAGCTGCCATCAATCCAAGCAATTTGAGCTGGTCTACGCCTCATCTACCTGTTCTTCAACTTCAGTTTGAACAGCTGCACCTTCTGCATTTTGTGTATCGGATGCGGTTTTAGCATCCTCGATTTTTTGTGCTGCAGCCTCTGCTTCTGCTTCGGCAGCCATCTCTAATGCAGAGAACATATAGTTTTCTGGAGATTCGCCCTCGCGGTGGATAACAGCTGTTATTTCTGGGATTAAATCCATGGTAAGGCGAACTTTAATCGTATGCATCCCTAAAAGACGGAGAGGTTGGCTATCAATTTGGCGTTTGCTGATTTCGAGCTTGATTGTATCGGAAAGCGACTCAGCGATCATTTTACTTGTGATCGAGCCATACAATTTGCCGGTTTCGCCTGCTTTAGCGGGGAAAAGCAATTGCACATCAATTAACTGTTCAGCAACAGAAGCCATTTCTTCGTTGAGAATAGTGCGTTTTTTGTTTGCCTGTTCTCGAATACGGTCAGACTGTTTTAGTGACCCGGGTGTGGCTAAAAGGGCCAGTCCTTGGGGAATTAAGTAGTTCCTACCAAAACCATTGGCCACTTTCTTTATGTCTCCCGCCCTTCCTAGATTATAAACGTCTTGCAGTAAAAGTACTTTCATATTTCTCAAGCCCTTTCTTTTTATTAGATTCTGCTCAGCGGTGTTGCGCTTTAACAGTCCCGGGCGAAGGGTACAACGCCCGAGGTAGGTGGGATTTTACCAGAATGGATGATTGGCGTCAACGAGGCTTATTTACCGCTAACATTATAGATAGTATAGAAAATTGCTATCTTACTCATGCGGATCGCCATCAATATTAGTATCTCTAGCAGGGAGTGGATAATCCCCGGCAATGCCATATGGTACATAGCCTATGCCATATATGTACCACCTACCATTGGAGGGTCTGTATATCGTCTCATCCCAGTTCCCATCCCCATCATAGTCTCCCGGGACTGGGATATCTCCAGGTATCCCATAGGCCACGTAGCCTTGCCCAAACACATACCATCTGCCGTTGCTCGGCCGGTAGATGGCTACATCAGTTTCGCCGTCCCCATCGTAATCTCCAGGTACAGGTATATCTCCGGGGATCCCATAAGCCCAATAGCCCTGGTCCTTGACGTACCACCTGCCGTTACTCGGGCGGTAGATGGCAATGTCACAATCCCCATCCCCGTCATAATCCCCCGGGACCGGTATGTCGCCAGCGATCCCGTAAGCTGTGTAACCTTGGTCTTTGACATACCACCTTCCGTTGCTGGGCCGGTAAATGGCTACGTCTGCATCCCCATCTCCATCATAGTCGCATGGCATGGGGATATCACCAGCAATACCATAGGTAATAGCTCTAACCATGTAGAAGTACCATCTGCCGTTGGATGGGCGGTAGACGGCGATATCACTGTCTCCATCCCCATCATAATCTTGTGGTACGGGGATATCCCCTGTGATCCCATATGCGGCCAGTAATCCTGAGTTTGATGTGTACCAGCGTCCATTGGATGGACGGAAGACCGAGACATCCGTGTCGCCATCTCCATCATAATCTTGAGGTACAGGGATATCCCCAGCAATCCCGTAACTGGCCAATAATCCTGCGGTTGATGAGTACCAACGCCCGTTGGAGGGACGGAAGACCGAGACATCCGTGTCGCCATCTCCATCAAAATCAGCAGGTAGACCTTCGCAGATAACGTTAGTGCTGTATGCGGTCGTCAAGCCGAGTAACCAGGTTTGGAAAGCGGTATAGGATGGTTCGCAAAGGCTTGTGACGCCAAACCAAAAGTGTGTCAAACTGGCTAGATTGGTCAGGCTCGCGGGCAGCCTTCCGGCCAGGGAAGTGTTGATATGAAGATATAGGATATTCAGATTAGTCAAGCTGCCCAACTCAGTTGGAACGCTTCCGCTCAAGCTGTTGCTGCTCAAATCGAGAAATTGCATGTTTGTGAGATTGCCCAACTGTGTGGGAATGCTGCCTGCAAGATTGTTGTTCGTTAAGTATAACGTGGTCACATTCCCGGTGGTACAGGTTACGCCATACCACGAGCAGGGCGTGTCGGTAGTTTTCCACCCCGTATTGGTCGTCCAGCTGGCCCCGGTTGTCCCATCATACAAAGCCACCAATGCCTCACATTC
Source organism: Chloroflexota bacterium (assembly GCA_019456165.1). Classification (GTDB taxonomy): domain Bacteria; phylum Chloroflexota; class Anaerolineae; order Anaerolineales; family UBA11579; genus VRUJ01. Next base: position 12,683 of record VRUJ01000038.1, on the reverse strand, counting down.
AACTTGGGGTATGTCGGTCTGGTCGCCTGGATTGGTGCAGCCTGTGTAGGCCGCGGCAGCAGGCTCGGCCTGGGCATTGCTGACTCCACCAAGTGCTGTAACCAATAAAGACAACATATACACCAGCGCGATTCCTCGCCAAGGAAATCTCCGTTTTTGCAACATCTTCTTCCTCCTCTATGTTCAAGGCTCAGATGGCTGCAATGCGAGAAATTTATTTATGTTGCTGAGTGAATCTTATTATCTCCACCGAATATCCTTCCGTGGCTCTTATTATCGGCTGTATGCAAAGATTATACAGACTGACCTGTTGGAAGTCAACCATCGGATGCGAAAGGACGCCACAAAAGGGCGTCCCCACATGATTTTCTACGGGCTGGTTTATGCTCAATCCCCAATTGCAATTCAACCTGTAAGAAAGATTACGGGTATGCTGGAATATGAGAATTTGGGGGTAAAACCCCCATTTGGCTTTTTGCTTAGAAGACGCCTCGCCGCTTACTTTGCCTATTATTACTCAGCTGAGGGCGTAGCAGTTACCAGAAGGTTTCGCTGGATCCAGCCTACAGTTTCTGTTTCCATATTGAGAACCTGAACTTTCACCCACACAGCTCCACCTTGCGTAACAGGAGTATCAGGGAGGATGATCACCAGAGTGTCATTTAATATGGTGACCACGATTGGGCTGAGCCTATTTGGTTCTTGACGGAGCACTCCTCCAAGTTCACCTTCTGTGCGAACCCACGCTTGCACAGGAGGCACCGGAGTGGGAGTCGCGGTTTGGGTTTGAGTCGGGCTTGTTGTTATCGTTGGGCTGATTGTGGGGGTAAGAGTTGCGGTCGGGGGGATGGGGGTCGGGGTAAGGGTTTGGGTTGGAGTAAGCGTAAATGTCGGGCTTGGGATAGGAGTCGGCAGCCCGATGTCTCCTACTACAACCGCGCCAGCTCCACCAAATCCTATGGCCAGAATGATGCCGACCAAGGCAACCACACCTCCCAGGGAGTAGCCGAATAGTGTGTAAGGCCGGAAACCCATGAATGCCAGCGTCCCCGCGCCTAGCAATATGATCCAAACGAGATGCACAGCAAACACCACTAGGCCGTCCGGCCAGAGATGAGGAACACCGCTGCCCAATCCAAAACCGGCGATTGTCAAGGGGATGTAGAGGCCGTAAGCAAGCGCAGCGCTGGGGATGCTGGGGTTTTGTTTCTCTCTAATCAAGGTTGCTGAAGTGAGAATTGCTCCCAAACCAATTACTAGAAATGGAGGCCAGGTGAGTTGTGCGTGAATATGTGCCTGGAATAGCTCCAGGGGAAACCAGAGTTGAGCGCCGAAACCTGCTAAGGCTCCAATAATAAGTACGAAAAAGCAACCGGTTAACAAACCGCCTAGAGCGCGGGTAAATGAGCGTCCAGAACCCAATACAGTGCTGAGCGAGATACCTACTACCGGCGCCATCAAAGGGGAGAGTAGTGCCCCAAGCACAAATAAGTACGGGGAATCACCAATAATTCCCACCGCAATAATGGCGGCGGCTAAAAGCGAAAAAAGGAAAAAGTCAAATGTCGGAGAGGTGCGTTTTGCAGCCGCTTCTAAATAATTAGCGCGTTCATCCGCGCTCAAATGCGGCACCAAACGCCTGCGAGCGCGCCGGCGTCGAGCAGGGGGCAGGCTGTTCGGATCGTCGGGGTGGGTTTCAGTTGGGGGCGCTTCCATAAGTTTCCTGTTTATTCAGTTACAATAAATGTGCCCAAAATGTCCTTGATCTGCCCCATACGGGGATTTTATCTGCAAAATTTATCATGCCCTATTATTGACAATTGAAATTAGAATAATTACCAAGTAATTAGTTTCAAGATAATTATACAGGAAGATAGTAAAATATATTCGAAATAATATTATCGGGAGTGGTTCCAGTGATTGTGCTACGTTGTAACCAAAAGATCAATCTCGAACGGTTTTCAAAACTCTTAGGGTTTAGACACCGACATATTTACCATTCTCAAATTATCCTTGGAGGCTTCATTGTTTGATATCCTGCACCAGCGTTGGCGTATGGACTTGTTGTTAAGTGTGGTTATTTTTATGATCTCGGCTTGCGCTGCGCCAACCCCAACTGAACAAAGAATCACTTTGGAAGTGGAAATAAATCCTACTCTTACTCTACCGCCACTTCCAACTGCTACAGAACCCGTAGAAATTGTATATTCAATTATCTTACTTGCTGATCCAAATAGTGATCCTCAATTAAATTCCGAGGTAGAAGCAGTCTTAAGGGCTTTTGCTGGCGAAACGGGAATGCTGTTTGAAAATCGTCCTTCACTTGAAATTTCCAACCTTCCGGAAAATCTCAGATTGGTAGTCGCATTAAACCCTATTTCTAACGTTGGCGAACTTGCGGCGGCAGCACCACGAACAGCATTCGTAGCAATAGGTATTTCTGGTCTACAAGCTGGAGGTAATCTCACTGTTATCGGTGGGGATGGAATGGGTATTGAGGATCAAGGTTTCATCGCGGGTTATACAGCCGCGGTTATCACTGAAGACTGGCGGGTAGCTGTAATCAGCCGCTCGGATACTTCTACAGGGCAGCAAACCCGCCAATCCTTCATGGTCGGTGTGCGTTACTTCTGCGGCTTGTGTTTGCAGGTTTATCCCCCTTTCTATGAATATCCTCTCTTCGCAGAACTACCGGTCAGCGCTAGCCCGGAAGAGTGGAGGATAGCCGCAGCCGGCTTATTGGATCGCGCGGTTAAGACAATTTATGTTGCGACAGATGCGGGGGATAGCTCGTTATTAGATTATTTAGCCCAATCAGGAGTTTTGATAATTGGCAGCAGTCCTCCCCCAGAGAACTTGCGGCAGAATTGGGTTGCGACCATACAACCAGACATTGCCACCCTCCTGCAAGATGTTCTCCCAGGAATCTTTTCGGGGCAAGACGGTAGTGAACTGCCAATTTCACTTAGCCTTCAGGAAGTTAATTCAGAGTTGCTCAGCGCAGGCCGTCTAGAACATGTCGAGGCGGTTTTAGTTGAGCTCTTGGCTGGTTTTATTAGCCCATTTGAACCGTAATTATCGATTATTGTATAGACATCTACAATCTTAATAAAATGTTTTGAACTTGTGCTCCTGCAAGGTTAATGCTAAGATTGTGTGTCCCACGGTGTGTGGGTCCAAAGAAACACGAGTGGGCACATGATTCTATGCCGTTGTGTTTCGAGAACACCCTATACTTTATTTGTTTTGACTGGAGGAACGGATAAATGAACAAAAAAATATTTTCACTGCTCACCCTTCTCATGGTTGCAGCGCTGTTGCTGGGCGCATGCGGCGATGGAGAAGAAACCGAAGCGCCGGAAGCTGCCGCGACCGAAGCGCCGGAAGTTGTTGTGACCGAAGCGCCACCGGCTGAGACCGAAGCGCCGGAAGTTGTTGTGACCGAAGCGCCTATGATCGGCGAAGGTTTCACTGCATGTGAGGTTACCGATACCGGTGGTATTGACGATGCGTCGTTTAATGAAACCGCCTGGAACGGTATTGTCAATGCTGAAGCGGATTTTGGTATTTCAAGCGCATTTGTTGAATCACAGCAACAGACCGACTATGATGTAAACATTGCTGGCTTCCTCGACACATGCGATTTGATCATCGCGGTCGGCTTCTTGATGGACGCTGCGACGCAAGCCTCTGCCAACGCTAACCCAGACCAGATGTATGCAATTGTGGACGTCGATTTCTTTGACTTCGTAGCTTTCGAGGATATAACACTTGATAACGTCAAAGAACTCACCTACCGCACCGACCAGGCGGCATTCCTGGCCGGATACGTTGCCGCTTCGGTTACTGAGACTGGCATCGTCGGCACCTTTGGTGGTATGAGTTTCGGGTCAGTCACTATCTTCATGGACGGTTTCTACTACGGTGTTGAATATTACAACGCCCAAAACAGCGCCGATGTTCAGGTGATAGGCTGGGATCCTGCAGCCCAAGAAGGTCTCTTCACAGGCAACTTCGAGAGCACCGACGACGGCCGTGCTATGGGTGTAACCCTGATGGACGAAGGCGCGGACGTAATTTTGCCGGTTGCTGGCCCTGTTGGTTTAGGCACAGCTGCTGCTGTTCAAGAAGCAGGCAATGCCTGGATAATCGGAGTAGATGCAGACTTCACGCTTACTGCTCCCGATTTTGCAGATGTCACCCTGACTTCCGTCATGAAGAATATGGACGCCTCAATTTATGATGTGATCTCTGATTTGCTGAATGATTTGTTTGTCGGCGGCCTATATATTGGCACCCTGGAAAATGGCGGTGTTGGTTTAGCTGGATTAAACGATGTAGTTTCCGCGGACGTTCAAGCCGAGTTGGTTGATATTATCGCCGGAATCATCGCTGGTGATATCCAAACCCGACCGTAGTTGTTTGACTGAAAAATAGATCCAAATCAATAAGATTTACCATCAGGAGCCAGGAATAGCCTGGCTCCTGAATTTTAATTTGGATTCAATATTTATTTTGCGATATCTTAGCGCTGTGGTAAAATCAATATCGTTGCGAGAAATAAAATCTCAAAATTGATTGAGGAGACAATGGCGCCAGTTCTCGAATTAAAAAATATAACGAAAAGATTCCCAGGGGTATTAGCAAACGATCAAATTGACCTGACTTTAGAACAGGGCGAGATTCACGCTTTATTAGGAGAAAATGGCGCGGGGAAAACCACATTAATGAATATTCTTTTCGGGCTTTATAATGCCGATGCGGGGGAAATATTGATAAAGGGGAATCACTTGGTTACCGGATCTTCTAAGGATGCGATTTCGGCTGGTGTTGGGATGGTCCATCAACATTTTATGTTGGTACCCGTATTCACTGTCACAGAAAATGTAATGTTAGGTGATGAAATCACCAAATACGGGGAAATCTTGGACAGAACGGCGGCAGCAGATCGAGTTCGTGAAATATCACAACGCTATAATCTTGAAATTGACCCAGATGCTTACGTTAAGGACCTACCAGTTGGAGTGCAGCAAAGAGTTGAGATAATAAAGCTGCTATATCGGAAAGCAGATATCCTGATATTCGACGAACCGACAGCAGTATTAACTCCTCAAGAAGCTGATGAGTTGGTTAATATTATGCGTTCGTTGGTTAACCAAGGAAAGTCGATCATATTTATCACCCACAAATTACGTGAAGTATTAGCGGTGGCAGACAGGATCACTGTTATCCGCCAAGGGAAAGTAGTGGGCACCACAACTCCAGCGCAAGCTGACCAAAATACACTCGCTTCCATGATGGTGGGCAGGGAAGTAGATCTGCAAGTAAAAAAAGAAGCTGTTGAGAAAGGTGAAGTTATCCTGGAAGTTGAAGATTTAATTGTACTTGATGACCGCCACCAGGCTGCTGTTAATAGTGTTTCTTTCGAGGTGCGTGCAGGGGAAATCTTAGGAGTAGCAGGCGTTCAAGGTAACGGCCAGACAGAGCTGGTGGAAGCGCTAACTGGGTTAAGATCACCATTAGATGGCAAAATTGAATTGTTAGGTAAAGATGTTTCCCAGGCAACTCCACGAGAGATCACAGAAATAGGCAGTGCACATATACCTGAAGACAGACAAAGAGATGGCCTTGTTCTTACTTACTCCATCGCTGATAATTTAATACTTAACACCTATTATTTAGACCCATTTGCTAAAGGTCCAATTTTACAACAAGAAGAAATTTATAAAACCGCAGAAGAATTAGTTGAAAAATTTGATATTCGTACGCCTAGCATAATAACCCAGGCAGGCTCACTTTCAGGTGGAAATCAGCAAAAAGTGATCGTAGCCCGAGAATTCTCCCGGTCCACAAAGCTCTTGATCGCCTCACAGCCAACTCGCGGCCTGGACGTAGGTTCGGTTGAATATATCCACCACCAATTGATCGAGAAACGCGGCAGCGGCTCTGCAGTATTATTAGTATCAACTGAACTTGATGAGGTCATGGAGCTTTCCGACCGCATTGCAGTTATGTACCGCGGCAAGATCGTGGATGTGGTTGATGCTGAACAAACCACAAAAGAGATGGTCGGCCTGCTGATGGCAGGCATCAGCCCAAATGGTGCTGGCAAACAGCTAGAGGCAAGTAAAAAAACTAAGAAGAATAAAACTAATAATAAATGAACGAAACAAAAGAGAAAGCACCTCAAAAAAATGCGGCCCAAATATTTTTTGAAGAAATGAGGGGAGGCTCGGTCGCAATACCAATATTAGCGATTATAAGCGGTTTTATCTTAGGCGGTTTGATTGTCGCAATAACCTCCGATGAAATGTATATCGCCTTTCAAGAAGGTTCAACTGTTTTGGGGTTGAAAATCGGTTTTAATGAAGCGGTCGAGGCGTTTAAGGCGTTATTCATTGGTGCGTTTGGGAACCCTAGTGAGATTTGGGCAGCTTTCAGAGGGGGGGACGATATTGCAATACAGGCTGCGATTAAACCATTCCTTGAAACTCTGGTACAGTCCACCCCCTTTATATTCGTTGGATTATCAGTTGCATTAGGTTTCCGGACAGGTTTATTTAATATTGGTGCAGAAGGACAGTTAGTCATTGGATCAGTTACAGCGGTTTGGGCCGGCTATGCAATCACGGGATTACCCGCCTTAATCCACATTCCCCTGGCGTTATTGATTGGGGCGCTTGGGGGCGCTCTCTGGGGGTTTATTCCAGGCTGGTTAAAGGCCAAAACTGGCGGGCATGAGGTGATCAACACAATAATGCTAAACTTTGTCGCGGCAAATTTAACATTTTGGCTGCTCAAATACCCTATGCTAGCACCAAATCGCACCGACCCGATCTCTCCGGATATTCTGGATAGCGCAAAATTGTTCCGGTTTTTTGCGGATGAAGAAATGCGCTTTCACATAGGTTTCTTTATCGCCTTAGCCCTCGGTGCATTGGTATATTGGTTCCTTTTTAAAACCAAATGGGGTTTTGAATTACGCACTGTTGGGTCAAACCCAGATGCGGCGCGGTATGCTGGAATCAACCCAGCCCGCAGCATAATCATCGCAATGTCCCTATCGGGAGCGTTGGCCGGATTAGCCGGAGCAAATGAGGTATTAGGCCTCAACCACAATTTGGCACCAGCCGCTGCTACCGGATACGGTTTTGATGGCATTGCTATCGCCTTATTAGGCAAGAGCCAGCCGCTCGGTGTTGTTTTGTCAGCGCTATTGTTCGGAACCCTGCGTAATGGCGGTAATACCTTAAAACGCCCACCTACAAGCGTGCCAATCGATTTAATCCTTATTATGCAAGCTTTCATCTTAGTCTTTGTCGCTGCTCCCGCAATTGTGCGTACCATTTACCGTTTGCGAGAGCCAGAAGAAGTTGAAGAAGGCGTTTTCGTGCGCGGCTGGGGAGGCAGCTAAAAGATGGCATCTACCACCACACCAATTATTTCTAGCGAGTACGTTTCCCCAACGCGGCAAAGGGTTATGGGTTTTGTGTTCTTGGGAATTGCTCTAGCAATTCTGGTGTTGTTCGCCATGCAGGTCGAACCTGACCAGTTGACCACATTCAAAATGAAGTTACCACGTTCAGAAGTTGATATACCAAATTGGGTTTTTTCAAGCTCTTTAGCACTTAATATTCTATGGGTAATCTGTGCCCTGTTGGGTGGTTATCAACTGGTCCGCGGCTTCGAAAAGCGTACCAATTTGGTGCTGGGATTAATTTCTGGAATGTTCATCTTTGGTTTCCTAACTTGGGCGACTTCAGGAGATTCATTAAACCTGGCTGGATTATTAAGGAACACATTGTTGAAAGCAGTGCCAATAACTTTGGGGGCATTTTCTGGCATACTTTGTGAGCGCGCCGGCGTGGTCAATATCGCCATCGAAGGTATGATGCTGACTGGTGCATTTGTGGCCACCGTATTTGGCAGCCTGACAAACGCTTGGGGGGGTCTAATTGCTGGGGTTTTGGCAGGGGGTGTACTGGCCTGGGTTCATGCCATTTTATCGATCAAATATAAAACCGACCAGATCATTTCTGGCACGGTAATAAATATTTTTTCTGTCGGACTGACTTCATTTCTTTCCGCAAGATTCTTGGCGCAACCTGAATATTCCTATTTAAACAGCCCGGAAGATTTTGAGATTTATAAAATTCCAATCTTATCGGAAATACCCTTCATTGGTCCAATAATGTTCGAACGCAACATTTTTGTTTATGCTATGTTTATATTCTTGTTTGTACTGCATTTTGGATTGTTCTTCACACGTTGGGGGTTGAGGCTTCGTTCGGTGGGAGAACATCCCAAGGCGGCGGATACACTTGGAATCAATGTCTACCGCACACGCTATATGGCTGTTATATTGGGGGGAATGATGGCAGGTTTTGCAGGCAGTTACTTTACCCTTGGTTCCGTGCCGCGTTTTGATGAATTATTAACAGGTGGGAAAGGCTTTATAAGCCTAGCAGCCATGATCTTTGGAAACTGGGCGCCGATAGGCTCTTTGGGAGCCGGTTTACTTTTCGGTTTCGCAGACTCGCTTAAAAATAACTTGGCCCTATTGAAGGTCGCTATCCCCTCTGAATTTCTACTAATGGCACCCTATATCGCAACGATGATTGTCTTGGCAGGGGTGGTTGGCCGTGGACAGATGCCAGCCGCGGATGGGCAGCCCTACGAAAAAGAATAAAATAGAAAATTATTTGTTTTTTTGGACGAATTATTAACTGAGCAAGCAAATCTGCTTCGGCTATGATTTTTAATCTACAGCAAGCTCGCTACTCTCATCCTTGGTTGTGCCAAGCCTTATTAGCAAGCGCAGTTCAGGCCAAATAAAGGGAATTACAACACCTAACCCCAATAAGCTACCACCAATAGATACCAGGCTGGCAGAGAAGGGTAGAAATTTTAGCAAGAGGTAGAATCCGACCGCGCTTGCTGATGTCGCGATTAATACGCGCCGGAGAGTATTGCTAATTTTCAGCAGACCTGGGTAGGCGCGATTAAGCAGCCAGAGAAGTAATAATGCCTCAGCGGTGAAAGCTATTGAGTTTGCCAGAGCAATTCCGTTGGATCCCCACTGATTTGATAAAAATATTGCTAATGCTATGTAACCTGCCGCGTTTATTGCTGCAGCGAACAATGGAATGACTGCATTTTTTTGAGCGTAGTACGAGCGCGCGGCAATTTCAAGGAATGCGTGACCAGTCAGTCCGAGGAGGTACATGCGAGACGCGCCTACTATCATCTCTACCTCATGGGGAAGATAATTTGGAAAAGCTGCCGTTACTAAGGGACGGATGCCTACTGCTAATAAGGCTGCTGATGGGATTGTGAGTGCTAAAATGACTCTAAGTGCTCTATTAATCGTTTTGCGAAATGTCTCTAATTCGCCGCGCGTGAAAAATTCCGATAATGTGGGAAGGATGGCAATAGCTATAGCAGTTCCTAGCAGGGTTTCAGGCACTTGCATAATGAACCACCCAAGATTTAGCGCGGTCACAGCTCCTTCTCCTAAACCAGACGCCAAGTTGTCTCGCACAGTAAAGAAGAGCTGGATGAAGAACATGGTCAAGACGCGCGGCCCCAAAAGTATCAGCACCTGGCGTACCCCTGGGTGTCTGAGGTTAATCATAGGCTGCCATTTATATCCGTGGCGCAGCAATCCGGGCATCTGGATGCCCAAGTGCAGAGCTGCGCCGAGAATTACGCCGTAGACTAAACCATGCATTCCAAACCCCAAAGCTGGTAATGATATTGGCCCAATGGTTAACGAGGAATCTCGCGCCAATATTAATGCCCCGATTATTTGACCGATGTTGTACAGGCCTGGTGCCATGGCAGGCAGAAAAAAATGTTGGTTTGCCTGCAGCCCAGCCATCGCTAAACCGCTTATGGAGAAGATCAGGATCGCAGCTAGATCCAGGCGCATTAATTCGACGGTCAACGCTTTTTGTTCCGCGGTGAAACCTGGGGAGATCACGTTCTCAACCAGCCAGGGCGCTGTGATTGCGATCAGAACCGCAATTGAAGCAGTGACCATGAATGCCAGGTTAATGATACGGCTGAATAAATCCCACAAGGCGGGACGCCCTTTGTGTTCTAAATATTCAGACAACACTGGGATGAGTGCAACCCCCAAGGCGCCGCCAGAAATTAAGGCGGAAAGCAGATCTGGGATGTTATTGGCGACGTTGAATACGTCCAGGTCGGACAAACCGAATTGACGGTTTACGATTATTGTGCGCACGAAACCGAGCACTTTATCAATGCCGAAAAAAACTGCTATGATGATGGATGAGCGCGCTAAATGGGTCATAAAGGACGATTAGTAAAAAAGATTGATTGCCTACACAAATTGTAACATGTTTGTATCCCCTCTATCGGAAGGTTATTGTGAAGCCAGGAATACGCCTCTCTGCCAAGCCAAGACTCCGGCTAACCCAGCTAGGGCACCCAAAATTATTACAGGTGGGGATATAAAACTTGTCGCCAAACTCCAAAACAAAATCAAGCCCATGGTTCCAGCTGCATAACGCAGTCCAAATCCTGGAGCCCATAACCAGACAGGTAATTTTCCTGGGCGGATGGCGAAAAGGGCGGCCAGAATTATTGCCCACACCCACGTAATAATGCGCAGAGGTAAAGTCAGGGGCAGGGCCAGGCTGGCTGGCAGGAAGATCAAGACCCCGAAAGATATGATTTGAATGAGGTTATATCTGGAAGTTTCAATTCGCAGTTTGTGGACCAATGAACCTAAGACACTAGCAAATCCTATATAAACTGCCAGGGTACCTGTTAGAGAGAACCAAATGGAAAGCAAAAACACACCTCTTATATTGATAATAAAAGGGGTGCAAGGTTTATGCCCAAAATGTTATTATTTTGGAGTTAGGCGATTCGCGCAAACGCGGTGAACGCCAGCACAATGATTCCCAGGAGAAGGTTGAGACTGACCAGTTGAATTTCGCGGCGCTGAAGTTTTTGCTCCTCAGATTGCTCGATTCCCCGCAATCGTTTCAGCTGAGCGCGCTGGAGCGCAGGTGTCAAGGACCAGCTGAGATATGCACTTATTACGATGATTGCCGCAAATGTGAGATGTTTTAGCAGCATGGCTTGAGACCATTTGTTATCAAATGCTAGAAAACCTTCATAATTGGAGTTGGCTGACATTTGTACCAACCCGGTCGCTGTCAACAAAGCCAAGCTTACCCAGGCAATGGAGCTCAGCTGCCGGTTGACAGCCCTTAAGAAATCCGCATAATCTTCAACCCCCATTTTGCGTTTTGCAATAGGGCGGATGAGAAGCATGAGCGCTGCCTGGCCGCCGACCCACACAATTGTAGCTAGCATGTGCAGCCAAAAGGAAAGCAGTAGAATCCATTCAGGCGTTTCCATGTTTTGAGATCACCTCTCAGGTGTTGCTATTGGCGTTGGCTCGGCAGATGGAGGCTCGGTCGACGATGACTCGGTCGCCTGTGGAGGTGGTGGGGGGGGCTCACATCTGTAAGTTGCTCGGGTTGCTTCAGCCGCTGGCGTTGGATCAAATTGAATGTAAATGCTGGCGTAATCGAAATCCTCCATGGCTTCACACCAGCCTCTTACGGATAAATAGTAGACGCCTCTTTCTACAAGCTCATAAGAGTACTCAACCTGTGCGGTTGCCAGGCGATCAACTGTAAAATATGATCCATCCCAAAGGTTAGGTGCCAGAGGGGCAAGTTGGGCGAAATAGTAAACAGCCTGCTCCCATTCGACTGCCCAATAGCTCGAGCCGTTGATATATAATCGCGCCCAGCTACGGTAGCCATCAGCTTGGGCATCCAGTGTTCCGAAATCCTGCTCGACACGGTTTAGGTCGAAAATACCGCCTTCCAGGTTACCGTCTACAAGAATACGTTGAACTCCACGGTTGCGCAGCCCAAGATAATATAGGCGGTCTATTTCTAAAGTCATGTAACTCGGGTAATTATCCCGCAAAGAATCTAGTGTTTCGAGCAAGGTATCCCAGTTTTCTTCGATAAATAGTGCTTGAGCGCTGGCAAATTGCTCCTCTACGCTGCGTAAATCTGGGGTTGGAGTTAAAGTTGGGGTTGGGGCTAATGTTGGGGTCGCAGTTTGGTTGCTGCACATCATTGCTTGGGCTAATTTTTCATCTATTCCTGGGAAGTTAGGGTCTTTTTGAATGACGAATTCAAATCGTTGGATGGCGTGTTCACAATCATTGTTTTGCAAATCTTGTTCCCCTTTTTCAAAATGAAAAATTATTAGAACATCAACATCTAGTGTTGCACCGAGTGAGCGAGTGTTTTTTCCTGTCTGGATTCCGCCAAGGATTGCTAAAGATACAACTGCAATGAATCCGATTAGTCCGGTGATTAGCCAGCGTTTCCAATGGCGGTCTGGCACGCTTTCTGGTTTGTCGGATCGCTGGATCTCAGTTAGGTGGGGTTGAGTTTCATCAAGCGAAGTTTCGTCGTTGATATTCTGGACTTCATTTGGCTGAGTTTCATCAATATTTGGATTTTGCATGCGGGCAATTATACCCCAGCAAATTCCATATTCCAGCCCTTGAAAAGACTCAAAACGTTTTCGGATTATTTTTGGATGTTAATTCAGACATTTAGTGCAACGAATGAGGAGATAAAATCATTCGTATGCGAAAAGAAAAATATCTACACCTA
>VRUJ01000037.1 GCA_019456165.1 Chloroflexota bacterium | reverse complement strand
CACCCTATCAGCGAAGGTGCCAGTATTTTGATTAGGTAGGGTCTTATTTTTGTGTCTACTTATTTGGGTGCAGTTCAATAAAACCCTTCGGGTCTATTATATGAAAAACCACGTTTCACCCGCTTTCTTATAAGGAGATGGGCTGAGTGTGAGGGTAGCTCTACACCTGCACCTGGATCGCGCTGCCGCTTTCGTAGCGGCGCAGACCCCGCCGGAACAATGTTAGAGCCAAGCTGAGCAATATCAGGGCAGCTGCCAAAAGTTGGGCCAGCGACTGCCAGGAAAAGCTGCGCACGGCTATTATCTGCCCTCCGGCGGCATAATACTTCCTTGTTGTCGTGTCCCCGCCATCCACCTCTACCTGGTAGTGCCTGCCCGCGAAGTAGGTTGTTATCCCGTTGACCACTGATTTTACCATGTTGCCGTCGCAATTATTTAAGATAAGATTCCATAATTGAATCTATTGCCCGTACGATTTCTTCAGCATCCTCAAAGGTGAAGTCGTCAAAATATAATCGCATGCTTGATTCGACCACAAACTCTTCATATCTAGCCCTCCATCTACAGACTGTATATTCTCGTTCCTGAACACCATAGCACCATATATGTGATTGATCCGCGACGTCGCTCCGATAGGACCAACCTTCAGTATCTGTTTCTGCACCGGCATTGAAATACCTTTCGAATGCTCTTTCAGCTATTTCTACAGATCCAAAATCATGGACTTTTTGCTGTACTACCAATTTTTGACCATCCTCCGCAAATGACCAGAACACAGTTGAAGCGTTTTACCAAGTATGAAAAGTAGAATCATAATATAATGATGGTTCCCTAAACTCCCAATTAGGGGGCAAATTAGTTGAGTTAAGCATTAAATCTAGGATGGAGAATCCACGGTCACGATCAATTGTCGGATATTCCTTGTAGCGTTGACACGAGTGTAATAAAAGTATTAGGGTAACCAGGAATATAGTTAATCTTTTATTGTTCATTTTCATTCAATAAATCACAAATCTTCGGCATCAATTTTCCAGCAGCGCCTGTCCCCGAAGAAGGTTGTTATGCCATTGACTACTGAATTGACCATGTTGCCGTCGCCTTCGTAGAGGTAGGTCGTGTCGGTGAGAGCTGGCAGAGCTGGTTCTGTTTAGGAAAATTATTAATAATCTAATCTATGGCTCCTGGCGATATTTATATATCTGGCCTTCTCCAACAATCCAAATGTTATGATCACTATCTTCAGCAATTGGGCTTGAAAATCTAGTCATTAAACACCACTCATAACTTTCCAAATCGAGAACTGCAACACCTGCTGGAGAATCAAACCACAAGAATCTATCCATACTTTCTAGTCTAGGAAATGCATTGGGCCAGTAATAGCTACCGCCTAAGACATATGAAGTAGTTATAAAAATTGGAGAGGGTAAGATTCTAAAAAATCTATAACCTGTATCTATTTGTAAATCAATCCATCCTGCAGCATTTAGCCATAACTTATTACTATGATCAAAAAATAAAGTAACCGCCCCAAATTCGAACTTACCAGTTCCTGATTCATAATTATCTCCAGTTTGAGGATCGTACATGAAAATGGAATGCGTATAAGGATACACAGTTGAAGGATTTTCCTCGATTATTTCTGCATTCATCCATATCATTCCATCTTCATCAAAGGCGAATGAATGAACGGAAAATCCCTGAGGGTATCCTACAATTAGTTCTAGCTGACGCGTATCTCGATTAAATCGAATTATATTACCGCCTAACAGAATTACGGGACCGGTAAAATCCTCCACATATGATCAAGCTCATTAACATACTCAGATTGGAAGAGAATATCACTTTCATCAAACTGAATATCAAAATTGTCCGTCTCGGGATTATATTGGCTTAGGACCAATCTATTATCTATGCCATTGGGGGATGCTACCCAGAGACTGTTGTCACTATCAATGATTATTTCATTCGGGACAATCAATGTATCTTCTTCGTCTCTTATTGTGAATTCCACAATATCATGTGTGCTTGGGGTGTACCGTAGGATTCTTTGATTGATTTTTAACCATATTTCATCATTTGTCCGGGCTGCAATTTGATCTACAATCCCACTTATGGGTAAGGTCAGATTTACATCTTGAGTTTGTTCACTAGACAATTGCGGTTCCCACGCGTTCCTAATTGGAATTGGTGTAGGGAAACTTTCAGGGGTTGCAAAAGGTGGATAAGCAAACTCAACTGGAGGCAGATTGCAGACTTCAGTATTTAATTCTGCATTCCCCGAAGGGCTGCAACCCATCACTAATAATATCATCCCGAGGAATACGGTGACTATACAATATATTTTTATTAAATTATTTTTCATAATCGTCTCCTAATCCCAGCCAAAGAACTGCATTATTGCAATCTGGGTAAATTAATTCACTGAAAGAGGTAAGTGGGAGCTCCTATAGTAATTTGGTTCTAGCAGATATTGGTCTATCAGATCCCGCATCAATTATCCAGCAGGGCCTTGACGATGCGGCTTGCGGCCTTTCCATCCCCGTATGGGTTTTGGGCCTGAGCCATTTCAGCATGCGCTTCCGGATCGTCTAATAACTCGCGTGTTTGCTGGATGATTTTCTCAACGTCAGTGCCCACCATTTTTACCACGCCAGCTTCAACGCCTTCGGGTCTTTCAGTGAGGGCACGCATTACCAGCACCGGGATTCCCAAACCGGGGGCTTCTTCTTGCAGGCCGCCCGAATCGGTGAGTATTAGACTCGCCTTCTTCATCAAGTGCACCCAGGGCAAATAATCCAAGGGTGGCAACAATATTATATTGGGAATACCAGCCAGCAGACGGTGGACTGGTTCAGTCACATTAGGATTGGGGTGCACGGGGTAGATGAACTGTGTGTCTGCATAAGACCCAGCCAATGAACGCAGGGCTGCGCAAATCCTTTCTAAAGGCTCTCCAAAATTCTCGCGGCGGTGGGCGGTGACCAGCACGAGGCGCTTTTCTAAAGGCAAATCTTTGAGAGGCCCAGTATTGAAATCATAGGGTTTTCCCGCGGCCATATTCAGGGCATCAATCACCGGGTTGCCTGTAACCAAAATCTTTTCTTCGGGGATATTTTCACGTATCAAATTATTCTTCGCCCACTCTGTGGCCGCAAAATGCAGGTCTGCCACCACCCCTGCTACTCGGCGGTTAATTTCCTCAGGGAAAGGCTGCCATTTATCATTGGTGCGCAAACCGGCCTCAACATGCCCGACCTTTATGCGGTTATAGTAGGCTAATAGGGAAGCGGCCATCACAGTAGTGGTATCCCCTTGCACCAGCGCCCAGGATGGCTGGAACTCTTTCAAAACCGGATCGAGTTTGCTGAAAACCGCTGCGGTAGATTCAGCCAATGACTGATCGGGATGCATGATATCTAAGTCATAATCTGGTTCAATTTCAAATATTTTCAAGACTTGGTCTAGTAATTGGCGGTGTTGGGCGGTGACACACACGCGCGCCTCGATATTTGGCTCTTGCTTCAGGGCAAGCACAACCGGCGCCATTTTGACAGCTTCTGGCCGCGTCCCAAAGATAGTTAAGATTCTCTTAGGTTTCATGTTAATTATTCTGAATTATCCCACATTTGATGTTAAGCTACCTGACATTTTTACACCTTGCGAAGGTTTAATCGGATTTTGTCGAATGAAAACGTTTTTTCTGCATGAAAATATTTCCTCAATTGCACCATTGCAACCTTCGCAAGGTTCCGAATAATATTATTTTTATCTGCGTCCATCCGAGTTCATCTGCGGTTATTCACTTTATAATCTGTATCCGCATAACTGTGTTGGTGAAAAAAACATTTTAACCGCAAATAAAAACGGATAAACGCGGATAAGATGTTAGGTAAATAAGGGAGAAAATTATTGTAAGAATTCAAGCGGGTTAACTTTCCCCCAAAGCTCGCTATACAATTCGAAATGCAAGTGAGCGCCGGAAGAATTTCCGGTATTCCCCAGAGCCGCTATAACGTCACCCTGGTAGACACTCTGCCCACAGTAGACGTTGTAAGTCAGTAAGTGAGCGTATGCAGATTGCCATCCGTTGCCGTGATCGATGACTATCATGTTGCCATATCCATACTGGCTCCAGCCTGCATAAACTACAACTCCGGTATCCGTGGCATAGATCGCATTCCCCTCGTTACCCCCAATGTCTATCGCGGGGTGGATGATTGGGTCATAACCGAATCCAGAGATAATTCTGCTCGTGGTGGGCCAAATAAAGGTATTTGTCCCGACAGCGCCCTCATAAACTGCTCCGCAGGCGCCCTCACCATAATAAGCGGCCACTGCTGGATTACTACGGGAGATCCTTGGCGGTCCCCAATCTACGAGTTCGCGTTCACCTCCGGGGACGATCAACCAGGTTCCATCTGGGATTTCAACAGTCTCTGGTTCGGTTTCATAAGGATCAAAATTATTTCCCGGCCACTCGATGATTGCATCCGGTTCCACTCCAAAGAAATTCGCTACGGCGCGTAGATTTTCTCCTGCAGACCATTTATGGTATGTTCCGTCAACAGGTAATATGGTGAGTTCCTGGCCGACGCTTATAAATCTAGGGTTATCTCCCAAAACCTCGCTGTTGCCCCACAGGATCGTTTCCGCCCGCAGCCCAAACATCTCTGCGATGCTGAAAAGGTTGTCACCTTGCTTCACTTCGTAGGTGGTCGTATCAACTCTCGCCCTGCTTGGGATAATGGTTTCGAGATTAGCCTGACGTGATATCCCGCTGCTAAAACTACTCTGAATAGAAAATTCTGGCATTACCCCAGCTGGAAGCTGCGCGCCGAGCCCATCTACCTCGCCAACCGCCGCTGCCATCGTAGGGACAGCGATAGCTTGAGCCGTAGCGTCAATGTCTCCTTCTCGTGTATCCTGGATACTAGCAGAGAAACTGCGCATAGCCATTGCCGTGATAGCGACTAGAATAATGGTGAGCACAAGTGTTCCTATGCGTAACACCGGTTCCGCTATTCCTAGATAACTAATCCTTTCCCACAAGTTGCTGATTCTGGCATTCCCATCTAGAGTTTCCTCCAAGGGTATATTATTACTACCCAAACTAGATTGATCTGCTGGGCTTTGTTTTTGGATCGGTTGCTCAGACATTTCCGGTTACTCCGCGGCGCATGATAACACCGCGATATTAACTCGTCAACCTACGATTATCCTACGTCTCTCATCCGAATTCGTTAGTGTATTATTTTGTTTTTCGAACAAATAATGAATTTAAAGCACATATTATCTCTGGTTTTGATAATATTTCTCATTCTTATTTAGATAGATTTGGACATAAAAAAACATCGATGTAGTTTGGAAAAAAAAAGTTAATAAAATCTAATATTTATTGCAGTTTTATGGGGCGGCTTAACAGGTGGACGAGAAGTTTAATCGTGTTTTTGACGTCGTCAAAATCCACCATCTCAGATGGCGAGTGAATGTAGCGAGAGGGTATGGAAATTCCGCTGCTTGGCACCCCGGCCCGACTGAGTTGGATGGCGCGTGCGTCCGTGGATCCGCCAATCAGGATATCCAGTTGGTAAGGTATTTTGGCTCGTTTTGCGCCTGCTTCTATCCAGGCTACAACGCGCGGATCAGAAATCATTCCAAAATCTTTAATTTTTATGGCCGGCCCCTTCCCTAAAGCTAGATCAGATCTCGGAGATTTAGGGGTGTCACCAACTCCCGTGGTGTCTATGGCGAGGCCCAGATCTGGGTTCACTCCGAAGGCTGCGGTGGTAGCCCCGCGTACACCCACTTCTTCCTGGACGCTGAAAACACCAAACACTTGATGAGGCGTGCTTTTCAAGGCTTTCAAGGTTTCGATTAGGACGGCCACGCCTATGCGGTCATCCATAGCTTTGGATACCATGCGCTTGCCCAAATCCTGGAAGGTGCGTTCGAAAGCGGCGACATCCCCGACTTTCACAGGACAGTCTTTCTTGCTGGTAACCCCCAGATCGATATACATTTTGTTCAGGGTGGTAACCGCAGAACGGCTGGGAGGAACTTCCATCCCGATTACACCATGTGCTCCGTTTAAGAAGCGCACCCGTCCTCCAGCAGTGTTGCGTGGAAAAACCGTTCCGAGTTGAGTAAAGCGCGCAAAGCCATTTTTATCGACGTGGCTTACCATCACGCCAATCTCATCCAAATGTGCGGACAACATCACCTTCAGACCCTTATCACCGCCGCTTCCTTTGCGGGTGATCAGATTACCTAAAGGGTCAACCTGCATCTCATCCACGTACGGTTCGACTTCGTCTTTGACAGCTTCCCTTACCTGAGACTCGTAACCTGAAGGTCCGGGGATTTCGACAAGTTTTTGGATTAGTGATTTCATGTGTGTTCCTGTTTAATGAAAGATTACGCTGAAAAAAGTTCTATCCGCTGAAATATCTATTGGCGTTCACCTTTGAGTGTATTAGGGGTAATATGGCTGAGGGCAGTGTGGACTAGCGCGAGAGTATTGCGCCAATCAGCCAAGCGGATCAGACTGGCAGGGGTGTGTAAATATCGCGCGGGCACCGAAATTGAAATACTGGGTATGCCGGAGCGCTGCAAATGAATTGCACCCGCATCAGTACCTCCCACTACGCCAGGTTGGCGCAATTGGTAAGGAATATCGTAGGCTTCAGCGGTTTCTTGCAGCAACCTGACCAGGCGTGGGTCTGGCAGGGTTGCCCTATCCGCGATATAAATGGCCGGACCTTGGTTGAGTTTTGTGCGATACAGCGTGTTTTCGCTACCGTCCCAGGTTGGCATATCCAATGCCGGTGTGCATTCTAATACGATCGCCATATCGGGGTTAATGGCATATCCTGCCACCTTAGCGCCGCGTAAACCGACTTCTTCTTGTACGGTAAAGGCTGCCAAGAGATGAATATTAGGCGGCGCGTTTTTCAGTAGTTCTATGAGGCTGGCAACTCCTACCCGGTCGTCCAAGGCTTTGCCGCGCAAAGTTTGCCCCTGGCGCATGAATTTAGTTGCAAAGGTTGCCCAATCGCCACTTTTACCTTTTTTGCTATTTCCAGGGCCCAGGTCGATACGCATTGTATCCACACTGATAACATTGCTGCGTTCTTTGGGTGTGGTGAGATGGATCGGTTTTCCTGCGATCACGCCGGGAATGCGTTTTTTGCCCACCCAAACGGGCTTACTAATAATTTGACGCCGGTCAATTCCACCGACAATATCAAATCTGAATAAACCTTCACCTTCATCATGTACCAACATAAACCCAACTTCATCCATATGGGCGGCTAACATCACCCGTGGTAGATTTTTCTTGCTGCCTCGCTTGGTTACCAATACGTTACCGAGGGCGTCTATTTCGTATTCATCAGCGTATGCTTTGATCTCGTCAATCACAATCTTGCGCACAGCATCTTCGTTTCCAGATACCCCGCTGGCCTCAGACAGTTTTTCTAATGAGCTGATTTGTGCCCTGCCAATCTTTGGGGGGTTCCAAGATTTTTTCTTCGTGATGCTCATTTGCTGTTCCTTACCCCTTTTTCAGATTCATCCCACCTTAGAGTATCCATGAATTTGTCGTCCAATTCACAAATAAACTCAGCCAGCAGCCGACCCGTGCGGGTAATGTCTTTCAAATGAACAATTTCATATGGTGTATGCATGTAACGCAGCGGGATGCTGATCACCATAGTTGGGACTCCCTCGGCAGCCACTTGCATTGTGATTGCATCTGTCCCAGACATTCTGGACATCAACTCTTTCTGATTCGGTATTTCTAGTTTTTCAGCAAGGTCTTCAAAGGCCTGGAACAATTTTGGATGAATGTTTGGACCCCACCCCAAGGCAGGACCTTTATCCATCGCGTATGATAAATGCGCTGTTGCCCCGGGTCCTTTTGCATAAGTTACGTCTACGACCACTGCCAGGGTTGGACGCAGATCAAAAGATGAAACAGCAGCCCCACCTAAGGTAACCTCTTCCTGGGAGGTTGCTACGGCCCAAACGTCCCATTCGTGGTGACGTTTTTTAAGTAACTTTAATGCTTCTGTAAGTGCGACAACCGAAGCCCTATTATCCATTGAGTGCCCGGCTAGCAGGTCGCCTTTAATTTCAATTGGAGTTGAAGCAAAGGATATTAGATCACCAATGCGGACTTGCCTGGAGGTTTGTGCAGCTGTCAGCCCGGTTTCCACCAGAAGGTCGGATAGAGGCACAACACCATTTTGCATACCCTCCGGGAGGGTATGGGCTGGAGGTTGGATTATCATACCGGGAAAATCCTTGCGCCCGTGGATGGTTACCATTTGCCCGGGGAGGATGCGGGGATCTATGCCTCCAATCTGGGTGATGTGCAGGAAACTATCTTTGATGCTTGTTACCATGAACCCTATTGCATCCATATGAGCGGCGATAAGAATGCTAGAGCGGGGTTCTTTACCTGTACCCGGAACATACCCATATAGATTGCCTAGCCGGTTGATTTTTAATTCGTCTACCAGAGGTCCCCATGCTTTTTCTATAATTTCCCTGACAGGTGTTTCATAACCGGGAAGACCGGCTGTCGCGATTAATTTTTTGAGTAAGTCTGTGGTTTCCTTCATTTCGATGTGTGACCCAAAGGATGCAATCAGGGAGTGCCGTTTGGGGTTGGCGTATCACTTGGTGGGGATGTTGGAGTATCACTTGGAAGCGGCGTGTTTGTATCCGTTGCTACCGGAGTATCGCTGGCCGTGGGTGTGATCGTTGCAGTCTCTGTCGCGGTGGGCAGTGAGGTAGCAGTAAAGGTTGCCGTTGGGGATGCCGTAGGGCTGGGTGTGTTACTCGGAATTGGTATAGTGGGTGGGATGAAAAATGTCGAAGTGCTCGTAGGTGTAAGAGTTTGTGTAGGAGTAACTTCTTCCGTGGGAGTGGTGGTTATCGTTATTGAAGGAATGTCAGTAATGGTGGGAACCGCGATTGGGGTATTTGTGCTAAGTTGTGTGATGGTTGGAGTGGGGGTTGATGGACGTGTGGTCTGCCAGCGTACTGTGATCCATCCTAAACAATAGCATGGCAGAGATGCTATGATGATAAGGATTAACATATAACGGACGCGCTGGCGCTGAATTGGATCTTCACTGGCGAAAATCATCTTGGAATCCTAGAGATAATAACACCAGGTCACCATCCGGGCAAGTCACATTCCAAATTAGTCTTTTAATGGGCGAGAATCCATTATTACGCATAACCAAATATAAATTTTGTGGAAAAATGACAGGTTTTAACAGTTGATGAACGATTTTTGACAGTCCTTTTACTGTATAATAATTTTGGATTGAGAAAACCGTTGGAGGTGAGCTAATGAAAGGTACAGATAAATTTCTAATTGCTATCGTGGTTGGGGTAATCATACTGGCAGCAGCAGCCATTGGTGTTGCTCTTATGCAGTCAGAAGCTGCATATTTGTCGGATGACACCCCAGAAGGAGTTACTCATAATTATCTTTTAGCAATTCAAAATGAAGATTATGAACGTGCGTATAGTTATCTATCACCAGACCTAATAGAATACCCAGAAGATGTGATTGAATTTAAACGGGATATAAATTTAAATTTATTCATTTTTCGCCAAAATACTTCAAATACCATAGAAATTCTTTCGTCAAGTATATACGGCGAGAATGCAGATGTGGAGGTCCGGGAAACAAGTTTTCATCAAGGAGATTTTTTTGACAGCTACCGATCTACCAATAATTTTGTGATCACATTAACGATCATTGATGGTGAATGGAAAATTGTGAATGGTGATTATTACTTCGCACCGTGTTGGCGTGATTATGGTTGTAAGAATTAAAAGCTTTTTTGGAATTTAGTCAATACTCACTTCATCAAACTTTATTGAGGAGGTAACACTATGGGTAACGCTAGAAGATGGTACATCTACATTACAAGTGCAATTAGTTTGCAAGCTGTCACATGGGCGGTGATCTCAGTAGCGCGCAGTTTGTTTACCAGGGGAATTCGCTCAGGCAGGGAATTTATCGCCATGCAAATTGCCGTCATCATAATTGCGCTGCCCGTCTTTCTGGTGCACTGGTTGTGGGCGCAGCGCTCGGCAAGCGAAAATAAAAGCGAGAAATCCGCGATTATTCGCCGGATATATATTTACTTTATTCTGGCCGTTTCCCTAGCGCCGATTCTGGGGACCACATTTAACTTTTTTGCTCATCGAGGTGATCTATTAAACTATTTGATCGGAATATTAGTTCTAGCAGTCGTTTTCGTATATCATGACCGTGTACTGAAAGAGGATGTGGAAGCTAATCCTCCGTTTGGTAAGAACGCTACAGTACGCCGCGTTTACATCTTAAGTTTTAGCGCCGCCGGCCTGTGGATGACCACCGCAGCTATCATCAACCTGCTGCGCTTGTTGTTCCAATCGGCTAACCAATCAACCATTGCCATAACATCTAGCAGGGTTATAACTCCAGAGATTGTGCGTCTCCTACTTGGGGGTGCTATCTGGTTCATCTTCTGGCGGTGGGCACAACTATTGTTTGCCAGTTCTAACGAGGAGGAGCAAAATTCGGTTTTACGCAAATATTACTTGTACCTGATTGTTTTAATTACTGCCCTGAGCGCTGTTGGAGCGGCAACGATGTTATTAGATGGATTTTTCAGCCGACTCTTGGGGATGAGTTCGGGTAGTGGAGGTGCTGGCGCAAGCGACGCGTTCCGGGTAATTTTCGGTATGGGGATAATGTGGGCATACCACGCTTTTGTTTTGCGCCAGGATGCGGCATCAACAGCGGATGAAGCGCAGACCGCAGGGGTACGCCGCCTGTACCTCTATATAGTAGCAGCCATTGGGTTGGCTACCTTCCTCATCGGGCTGATTGGCATAATTAACGTATTATTCGATGCAATTGGCAGCCGGACCAGTTTTGGTGAAGTTTTGAAGGATCAGTTATCCTGGTCAATGGCAGCTATCATTGCCGGCTTGCCGGTGTGGGCATTACCCTGGCGTAGAATACAGTTTGACGCCAGTGGAGAAGGATTATTGGCTGCTGACAACCGCCGGGCAAACGCCCGTAAAAATTACCTTTACTTCTTTCTCCTGGCTGCAATGTTAACTTTGCTTGGCAACCTTATTAACATTGTCTTCCAAATCCTGTTGCTGATATTGGGCGAGCGGACCGGAGCTAATTTTATCGGCGACCTGGCCGAGTCATTTTCTTTTGCTATTATCGCGGGTGGGGTTTTGGCTTTCCACGGGAGTGTGCTGCGCGCAGACGCAGGTTTTGAGGAAAACCAACAAGCAAAACGATTGGCTGAATTAAAGGTCGCTGTCTTAGATGGCGGGGAGGGGCGTTTTGGCCTAGCTCTCAAGCGAGCTTTGGCAGACGAATTCCCTGATATGAATGTTACTCCGGTTGGGCTCACTAAGGACGCAGCCCAGATGATGGAGGTGAATTTTGAAACGAAATCTTTATCTGACAAATTGGCTAGCGCTGACTTGATAGTTGGTCCGTGGAGTATTGCAGTAGCTGATGAAGGTGTTTCAGGAGATCTTAGCGCGGCTGTCGTTGCCAGCTCAGCACGAAAACTGTTGATTCCTTTACGAAAGACGGGTTGGGATTGGGCTGGGGTTGATATCAAGACAACTGAAACGATGGTTGAGCAAGCGGTGTTAGCTGTAAAACAAATCTTGGGAAATGAGGAAGTAAAGCCTTCCAAACCTTTCGGCTGCGCTTCTATAGCTTTGATCGTGATCGGGATTTTTGTTTTATTGGCTCTTATTGCTTATGCTTTATTCTAAGGTTTCTAAATGAGTAATTGAGAATGATTACTCACCAATCTAATTTCTTATAATGATCCCGTTTTCAGGGGGAATAAAGCTAAAAAAAACGTCATAAATATGGTTAAAACTGGTTGGAATCCAACCACGAGAACACTTGTTCCCTTGCCCTTGCGTTTGCAAACAAATTATGCTATTATTTATCGCTAATTGGCGGGAAGCGAGATTATTGCTATGCTCGCCCTGCTAATTTTTGTATAGTGGTTTCCACTGCAAAACATTAATTAGTGAATTCTCAGGAGTCCATGTATTATGCCACCCGAATATTTGACCAAAGCAGGTCATAAAAAATTACAAGAAGAATTGGATTATTTACGCGGTGACAAGCGTAAAGAAATGGCTGAACGTCTCCGTGAAGCTGCAGAAAACAGTTTGGGAGAGTTTGTTGAAGACCCAGAGTTTGAAGCTGCAAAAAATGCACAAGCATTTGTTGAAGGTCGCATTCGCGAGCTAGAGGGATTACTTGCTAATGTTAGTATTATCACCAAGAAGAGGAAGAAAAACGGGGTGGTTGAAATTGGCTCCAAAGTTATTATCCGGGAGGGACGCAGCAAGCCTGAGGAATACATCATTGTAGGGCAGGCAGAAGCAAATCCCCGCAATGGTATGATATCCCACGAATCTCCACTTGGCAGCGCACTGCTAGAACATAAAGAGGGGGATAAAGTTGAAGTAGATGCTCCCTCGGGATCATTTATTGTACGTATAGAAAAAGTCAATTAAGAGCATAAGCTTGAATTTCTGTCCCGTGCTTAGCACCTATGCGCGGGACTTTTTTTGTGTTTTAATCTTTTTGAAGGCTAAAATATGGTCAACGAAAGTGAATTAACCAAACTAGAACGTTTGCGTTTGGAAAAATTGAAAAAACTACGGGACCGGGGGATTGAACCGTATCCAAGGCGCACTTTGCGCACACACACCAGCGCGGAAGCAATCAGGGCCTTTGAAACTGCTGAAACTGATGAGAATGTAGAAGGTATCGCTGCTACACTTGTTGGCCGCATTCGATCCATTCGCCCAATGGGAAAAATCATCTTTTCCCATATAGAAGATGGCGCTGGAAAGGTGCAGTTATTTTTTCGTGCCCAGGATGTCAGCCAAGAACAACTTGATCTATTAAAGACTAGCTTTGACCTTGGTGATTTCATCCAAGCCGAGGGAGAGATGTTTCGTACGCGTGCAGGCGAAATATCTTTACGAGTTGAGTCATTCAAAATGCTTACAAAAGCGATCACACCGCTGCCGGCAGCCAAAGACGAACAGGTTGATGATGAAATTGTGCGGCATGCAACCCTTTCTGACCCAGAAACAAGATACCGTCAACGCTACGCCGATCTAGCCGTAAACCCAGAAGTGCGCGAAATATTCAGAACCCGGG
Organism: Chloroflexota bacterium; assembly: GCA_019456165.1. Lineage (GTDB taxonomy): Bacteria > Chloroflexota > Anaerolineae > Anaerolineales > UBA11579 > VRUJ01. Next base: position 30,452 of record VRUJ01000037.1, on the reverse strand, counting down.
CAGCAATTTGCCGTGCATTGAGAGAATTTTTTGACTCGCATGGTTTTTTAGAAGTTGAAACCCCGATATTACAGCCAATTTACGGTGGCGCAGCAGCTAAGCCATTTGTAACGCAGCATAATCAGCTCAAACAAGACCTTTATTTACGTATTTCTTTCGAGTTGTATCTCAAACGTTTACTGGTAGGGGGCATCGAACGGGTTTATGAGATCGGACGAGATTTCCGAAATGAGGGTGTAGACCGGACTCATAATCCTGAGTTTACACAGCTTGAATTCTACATGGCCTATGCTGATTACAATACAGTTATGGACCTCACTGAACAAATGGTGCTTTTTGTGGCTGAAAATGTTCTTGGACGCACCAACTTGACCTACCAAGGACATGAAATTGAGCTGGCAAATAGCTGGCCGCGCATTGAGTTAGCTGAAGGATTGGTCGAATTTGCTGGAATAGATATCCAGAAACACACAGATACCGCCAGTCTTGCGAAGGCGATGAGCGCAAAAGATATCGAAATCGACCCGGCAGCACCGCGCGGCAAACTTATCGATTCTTTGATAGGTAATTTCCTAGAACCAAAATTGATCCAGCCGACCTTTATCTACAACTATCCTCGCGATATCTCACCACTTGCAAAACACGTTTCAGGAGATACGCAAACTGTAGAGAGATTTGAAGGTTTTGTCGGTGGGTTCGAATTGTGCAACGCATTCACTGAACTAAATGATCCAATCGAGCAAGAGAAACGTTTTATAGAAATGGGGCGCGCGTTTGATTCTGGTTCTGGCGAAGGTGACCGCCATCCGATGGATGAGGATTATCTTCGAGCCATGCGTTACGGTATGCCGCCCAATGGAGGTTTCGGTATGGGGATAGACCGCCTGACGATGCTATTTACGGACCGAGCTAGTATCCGCGAAGTGATCCTGTTTCCTCATCTTAGAAACAAGGAGGATTGATATGCATTCTAATCCAGGAGATCATGGTTCCCAAAAACACTTGGAAATTTGGGATGATCTGGCGGAATTGGTTAACCAACTACCCCAAGATGAGCGTAAACGCTATCGCAAGAATCTTGGAAAATTTATGCACGATCTTCGCAATACACTGGCATTGATAACCAATTCTGAAGATTTAATTAGGCGCGATTTCCGAGAACGGGATGATGTTGATAGTGTCATGGAATTAATGAATATTGTAAAAACAGCCACCCACCGTGCCAGCGGGCATCTAACAGATATAATCGAATCATTTGGGGATCAAATCAACCTGTCTGAGGATGATTAGAAAAGTAGCTTGCTTGACAACTTGCCTTACATAAGTATAATCAGCACAATAAACCAGCACAGAGCCAAGTAATCGTGATTCCTCACAGAGAACCGCCGGTTGGTGAAAGGCGGCAGAAAGAGCGATGAAATCCACTCTGTCAGCCCAAATGGGCTGGGTTACCCCTGGAGGAGCATATTCTATGCTGTAAAGGGGTCGGGTATGCCCGTTAGCGCTAGAATTGAGGTTGGTCTTCATGTGGAAGACCAATGAAAGCAGGTGGCACCACGAGCGCCCGCCTCGTCCTGCTAGGACAGGTGGGCGTATTCTATTTGGAGGTGCATCCATGCTAGATATTAATTTGATCCGTGAACAACCTGACCTGGTGCGTGCAGGCATGCAGAAACGCCAGATTGATCCCGCGCCAGTTGACCAGGCATTGAGTCTAGATTCCGAACGCCGCAAGATCTTGGTGGAAGTTGAGACGCTCAAATCTGAGCGAAACAAGGTCTCCAAAGAAATCGGCAAGATGAAGGATGAAAAGGAACGTCTGGCAAAGATAGAAGCTAGCCGCAACCTGGGGGATGAGATTAAAGTATTTGATGACCAATTACGAGTCATAGAGGCTGAATTACATGATGTGATGGCGGTCATCCCCAACGTGCCTTACGAGCAGGTTCCTCCAGGTGGAGAAGCGGATAATATAACAATTCGGGAAGTTGGCGAGCTGCCAAAATTCGATTTTGAACCCAAAGCACACTGGGATTTAGGGCCGGAATTAGACATCATCGACTTTGAGCAAGGGGTGCGCGTATCGGGCACGCGGTTTTTTGTACTAACCGGAGCCGGGGCGCGTTTACAACGTGCATTGATCTCCTGGATGCTAGATTTGCACATCCGCCAAGGTTATACGGAAAAATATGTCCCCTACCTGGTGCGTGAGCGAACTGTGTTTGGGGCCGGGCAGCTGCCAAAATTTAAAGATAATCTATACAAAGATCATGAGGAAGATTTGTATTTGATACCTACTTCCGAGGTAACCCTAACAGGTATCCACATGGGGGAAATCCTGGCTGAAGAAAGCCTGCCGCGCTACTATACAGCCTACTCACCATGTTTCCGGCGCGAGAAGATGAGCGCGGGCCGTGATGTGCGCGGCATTAAACGCGTGCATCAATTTGATAAAGTTGAAATGTATAAATATTGCAAGCCAGAAGATTCAGATGCAGAGTTGGAGAAAATGGTTGCAGATGCTGAACAGACCTGCCAGGATTTGGGATTGCCATACCGGGTCTTGCTCAAAGCAGCTGGGGATACCAGTGAGGCAGCCCATATCAGCTATGACATCGAAGCTTGGTCAGCGGGTTGCGCTGAATGGCTGGAAGTCTCCTCAATATCGAATGTAGGCTCCTACCAGGCCCAACGCGCAAACATCCGTTACAAACCTGCTGATGGCGGCAGCCCGCAACCAGTGCATACCCTCAATGGATCTGGTTTGGGCATGTCGCGCGCCTTGATCGCTGTTTTGGAAAATAACCAACAAGCCGATGGTTCTATCGTGATCCCTGAAGTGCTGCATCCTTGGATGGGGGGGTTAGAAGTAATTCAGAAGGAGAGTAAGTGACCGAAATAGTGGTGGATTTCCTAAGCGGGTTGACCATATTTACCATGCTGCTGGTAATGCTTGTAGGTTTATTCGGCATGGTTATCCCTATTTTTCCTGGCGGGGTGATCATTTGGCTGACAGCCTTCATATATGGGCTGGTATTTGGTTTTAATGGTTGGGGTATCTTGATATTCATTATTCTGACTGTGCTCATGATTGCCAGCAGTGTTGCGGACGACGTATTGATGGGAGCCAGGGCACGCAAGGAGGGGGCTTCCTGGTGGTCGATCATCCTCAGCACAATTGCGGGTTTGCTGGGAACTCTATTCTTCCCTCCCTTTGGCGGTCTGCTCGCAGCTCCTTTATTTCTGTTCATATATGAATACATCCGCTTGCGCGATCACAACAAGGCATTGAAAGTCACCAAGGGATTGATGATTGGCTGCGGCTGGGCGTTTATCGTGCGCTTTGGCTTGGGCGTGGTGATGATAATTCTGTGGGGGTTGTGGGTGTGGAGTAACCGAGGTTGATTTAAAACACTTTTTGTGTTCAACCTTACCAATAATTTGCATCTGTATATAGTATAATGAAACTAATTGTGCGAATTAACACTAACGCTGCTGGAGGTAAATTATGGATAGGAATAAGTTGATCGTGGTGATAGCAGTTTTTTCCACCACCTTAATATGTCTTTGTGTAGTTATCGTCGTCGCGCTCTACAATGTTGTTCCCGATTACATGGACACACGGACTGCTCGGGATAATCGTTCAGAACGCGATTCGGATGAGCATAGAGATGAGGTTAGTGATACCGATACGACAGGTCCCTTCGTTTTTGAAACTGAAATCGTTGAAGCCCCGATTGAGGAACCAGCAGTCCCAGAGATACCTGAACCTGAGGTTATCGTTATTATTGAGACTGTAATCGTGGAAGTCCCGATTGAGGAACCAGCAGAGGTTGAAGAACCAGTAGAAGAAGAGCCGTTTTTTGGGTCAGCGGATAACCCAATTTTTTGGGTAATATATGCGTATGGTAATGACGATGAGATTATTGCAGATGCGGAGGAGATCGCATTATTGATTGAAGACTCAACGGGCATAGTCATCATACCTTATCTGATCCCAGATATCGATATGTTAATTGATATTATGTGTGCTGGTGAAGCCCACATGGCATCACTGCAGGCGTTAGATTACATGCTAGCTAATGAGTATGGTTGTGCGGAGGCTTGGGCAAGTGGTATTGATTTTGAAGGTTTCATCTACTATCAAGGACAGATCGTTGCCCGCGCCGATAGCGGTATTGAGAGTTTTTCTGATTTGGTTGGGACGACTTTCTGCCGACCCTCGCGAACTTCGCTCTATGGCTGGATACTCCCCAGCCTTTATATGCTGATCGCAGGCTTAGATCCTGAAACCGATTTAATAATTATTGATAGTCAAAGTGGGTCAATAAGTGTAATTGAAGCAGTTTATGATGATGTCTGTGAGGCTGGCGCTACCTTCATGGATGCACGTGAGTATGTAGACATGGAAGATGTATATGATGTAGTCGTAGTGATCGAAGAAACCGTTCCTATTCCTAATGAAAACATCAGTTTTGCTCCATTTCTCGATCCCTGGGTCGCGGATGATATAGTTTGGGCGATTATGAACATTGCAGCGTCTGATGAGACTCTACCCCTGGTTGAGAATGTGCTTTTTTGGACTGATTGGGAATATATTGATGATAGTTTCTACGACCCTATCCGTTTGTTGTTAGAAGAAGCTGGTGTAGAAATCTGGGATTTTATTGAATAGTAGGTGTATCTTACTAATTGAAACCTTACATTATCTTAATATCAATAATAAAATTAGGCATTCAAGATTGAGAATATTATCAAATTATTAATAGGACAAACGAACTGATCCAAAAGGCAATCTGATGGATAAGAGAATATTAATATTTTTAGGTTGTGCAGGGCTAAGTTTGCTTGTGGTTTGTTTACTGATTGTTAGCGGTTGGTTCGTATGGCAAGGGATTGCCGGGGAAGGTCCTTTGGCGATGCTGGCGACCGCGACAAAAACACCCAAGCCAACCCGTACGCCTGTTCCATCCACGAGCACACCTGAACCGACACCAACTCTTTCCTTTGATCGAGATGCTTACCATGTGACTTTAAGGGCAACAACCCAAGAGGTTTTGGATAGATACGAAGAAATTAAAGAGATTTTGGAAGCTGTTGGATATGAGGTTGAAATCAGCGACACGAGTAGTGTATGGGGGCCGATTGATTATTTAGCTTACGGTGCTCCTTCTTCTCTAGATGCGATAGATGACATCAGTATGTTGATTGGGGATGTCCTTGATATCACTGGTATTGAACCAAATAGATATAATTCAAATGATGCCTGGTATAACAATGAAGCCATAGTTATTGAAATTTGGGATCTAAGCTTATTCGTTGATGAGTGAAAATAGAACACATAATAAATAACCTGTGCTCGATCTGAGGTGCAAGATGAACCGAAATCGTTTATTAATCGTTATTGGTTGTGCGGGGTTGGGTGTAGTTTGTCTATGTTTATTGATCGGCGGTGGGTGGTTTGTGCGGCAGGGGATGTCTGGTGAAGGACCTCTGGCGATGCTGGCCACAGCGACCAAAACACAACGGCCTACGCGCACCCCAGAACCAACATATACACAAACGCCAACACCCAGTGCTACCAACACGCCTTCTCCTACGTTTACACCTACCTCTACCAACACTCCAACCAGGATTCCTACTGATACTCCAATTCCAACTCCCCCAATTGATGTTGATCGAAGTGAATATCGTGTGACCTTAAGGGCAACACTCCCTGAAGTCTTGGAAAGATTTGAAGAAGTTAAAGATATTTTAGAAGCCGTTGGATATGAGGTTGTAATCGGGACCGCAAATAGTGTGTGGGGTTCGATTGATTATGTTGCTTATGGAACCCTCATCGTTAGATGCTATTGAGGATATTTTGATATTGATCGCTCCGTTATTAGATATTAGTAGTATCAATCCTATCAGATTTTCTTCAGGCGATAGCTCGTATAATGTAGGATCGATCGTTATTGAAATTTGGGATTTGAGTTTGTTCGTTGGTGAGTGATTGAATATGATCTACCTTATCACAGGGTGAGTTATTGATTAATCCTTATACAGATGGTAGTGGATTTCCCGGCTCCGTTCGGGCCTAAGAAACCATTTACCTAACCACTTTGAATCTCTAAATTGAGATTTTTGACAGCCTGAACACTTTTTTTTGCCGCGGCCAAAAGTCTTACTTAGATTTTCAAAGCGTATTGCGATGTTTTCGTTCAATATTCATTAGCTAATGAATCAGACATCGAAAGCCCACTCACCACTACGCTGGATAGGCTCGGATTTGCCGTCTGCGGTAATACCATCCACATCCATCTGATCAGAACCGATCATAAAGTCAACGTGCACCAGACTGTGATTGCCGCCTGCTTCTGCCCATTCCTGCTCAGACATATCTACGCCACCTTGCATACTAAATCTGTAAGCACTTCCTATTGCAATGTGGTTAGAAGCATTTTCATCAATCAGGGTGTTGAAAAATAATAGACCAGATTGGGAAATAGGTGAACTATCTGGCACCAGGGCGATTTCGCCCAAGCGGGCTGCGCCTTCATCGTTTTTAATGAGTTGGCGTAAGATCGGTTCACCGACATCAGCGCTAACGTCCACCACACGTCCCTTTGAGAAAGTCAGGCTGAAATTATCAATTACAGTTCCACCATAGGATAATGGTTTGGTTGCTTTCACCACACCCTCTGTCATGTCCTTATGCGGCATCGAGAAGATTTCCTCGGTAGGCATATTGGCGATGAAGTCTATGTTATTTAAGCTCTTGAAAAGCGCGCTTTGCCAGATATGCCCTTTGGGCATACCTACAGTCAGGTCGGTGCCTGGAGAAGTAAGTTTTAAAGAGTGGTATTGTTTTGCGTTGAGGTAATCACCCCGTGAGATCAATTCACTGGTGTGGTTTTTCCAGGCAGTATTAGGGTCAGCATGATCGAGGCGGCAAATTTGAAAAATAGTCTCCCATAATTTAGCTTCTTGTTCACCTTCGGGGATTTCTGGGAAGACCTTAACCGCCCATTCAGGAACAGAGGCTGCAACTCCGCACCAGTTGTGGGCATTCTTCCTAGTGTATTCAGAGCTCGGTTGCAATCGTTCAGCAACAGTTTTTTGGAAGGTGGCAACGGATTCTGGGTCTGCTTCGGCGAGTAGATCGGGATCATTGGCTAAAATCGCAAGGCGAGCGTCTCCATTTTTAGCGAAATCCACTCTTCCGTTGGTTTGCCAATTGGGGAATTGATCAAAAGAATTTTTGGGTGCATATTTGAACCGGTCGAGCAAGTTTTGGTCGTCACTCCACATCACGTCAACAAATTTAGCACCGTGCTTATACGCGCTTGAAACAATGCGCCGCACCAACGGTGCAACTTTTATCGACACACCGGTGTTCACAGCTGGACCAACGATAAGCAAACGTTGTCCAGGCTGTAGGTTCAGGCCCACCTCCACGATCAAATCAGCATATTTTATTAATTTCTCATCAAAATCTGAATTCATAATTGATTTCCTTTTATTGGTTTTGTTCCACAATCATAATTAGACTAATAAATAACTTATTGCTGATGGTGCGGGCTTTTTTTATACCTTAAATACCCACTCACCACTGCGCATAACCGGCTCGGAATCTCCCTCCGCGGTGAGGCCGTCTACTTTTATTTCTGCGGAGCCAGTCATAAAATCTACGTGGATGAGACTGGTGTTTCCACCGGCAGCAGCAAATTCTTCTTCGGACATGCCAATACCATCCTGCAAACAGAAACGATAGGCTGAGCCAATGGCAATATGGTTGGATGCGTTTTCGTCAATTAAGGTGTTGTAAAACAACAAACCAGTTTGTGAAATGGGGGAATTATGCGGCACCAGGGCTACTTCACCCAAGCGGCTGGCGCCCTCGTCGTTTTCAATTACTTTGTTAAGAATTGCCTCTCCTTTTTTCGCGTTTACCTTCACCACTTTTCCTTCCTTAAAAGTTAGGCTAAAATCACCGATCAATGAACCAGCATAACTGAGCGGCTTGGTGGCGCTAATTATCCCTTCAGTTTGTCCTCTATGCGGTAAGGTAAAAACTTCTTCGGTAGGTAGATTCGCAGTGAAAGTATTGCCATCCTTATTGCTAGTGCTTCCGCCCATCCACATATGCCCTTGGGGTAATCCGATTTTTAGATCGGTTCCTGGGCCTTCAAAATTTAAGGCTGAATACTGCTTTTGGTTCAAGAATGAGCATCGTTGCTTAAGCGCTTTGGTGTGTTCTCGCCAAGCAGAAATTGGATCTTCTCTATCGACGCGGCAGATCTCGAAAATTTTCTGCCATAAATTTGCATCCTGCTCGTCTTCTGGGGCATCTGGAAAGACCTTAGCGGCCCAGCTAGGAACCGATGCAGCAATACCTGCCCAACTAATGTCGTTTCTGCGTTGGTATTCCGCAGTTGGTCGTCTTTTCTCAGCGGCTGTCTTTTGAACTTGTGCGACTAATTCAGGATCTTGTCCAGCAAGTAAATCGGGATCGTTCGCGATGATAAAGAGCAGGCAATCGCCATTTTCAGCGTAGTCTAACATTCCTGATGAACGCCCTGGAGGAAATTCCTCAAAAGAATCATGCGGTGCGTTTTTAAAGCGCTCGAGAAAAATTTGGTCATCCCCCCACATTACATCCACGAACCTTGCCCCGCGCATATATGCGTTGGCTGTAATTGCCCTAACCAAGGGGGCAGCTTGAATTGAAACACCTGCATAAGGAGAGGGCCCCGCAATTATTAAGCGCTGCCCTCGTTGCAGGTTCAATCCGATTTCAAGGACTAGGTCTGCATATTTATTTAGGTTCTGCTTAAATTCATTTGGCATGAGTTTGGGTTCTTTCCAATCATTATTACAAAATAATACTCAATCCGGTTCGAAAAATACCATCCCAATTCCCATTTTTTCCAGTCCTTGGTCTGCCCAATACTCGATCAAGGCTGAATCATCGTCTAATAATCCGAATAAAACTGAGACCGATGTGTGATCTCCAATAGCAGCTAAAGCACGCACGGCTTCCAAACGAGCGGTTTGCTTTCCGCTTTCAATTATCTCAAGCAAAGTGGGAGTGGCGGATTCACCGATTGCAATTAAGGCGTCCGCAGCTAGACGGGCTAAGATGCGATCCTCTGAACTCAATAATTTTGCGAGAGACTTTATAGAAGCCGGGTCTGGCTGCTGCCGTAATGCTAAGGCGGCACAATGGCGTACACCTTCGTTTTCGTCTTCTAAAGCTGCCCTGAATAAGTCCATCGCTTTTGGGATGCCAAATTCTGCCAAGGCGCGCACAGACCACCAGCGGGTATCCGCGTCACCCTCATTGTATCTGTTACACAAAGCATCTACTGTTAAAACGCCGTATTCCCCCAGGGCATATACAACCTCTTCTGCTCGGTTATCATCCCCTCCGAAAAGCTCCGCGAGCAGAGAGTGCAAATCAGGCATACTTCTTTTATTCTGCCGGGGGTGGAACTGTAAGGTCAGCTTTCTTCGTCTCCACCCACTTATCGCCTTCGTCTATTAACATAACTGGTATGTCGTCGCGGATGGGATATTTACGGTCACATTCAGCGCAGATAAGCCAACTTTCTTTATAGAATTCTAATAAACCTTCTTTTTCTTGCACGCAGTTTGGGCAGCGCAAGATCTCAAGCAGTTCTTCACTTACCATGAATAGCTCCTGTATAGTTTGATTTGGTCATTATACTTTGATATGCAATTATGCGCGCTAACGATCTAGGACTTCTGCCAATTCCAGATGGTTGTCAACCATGAGGCCATCAGCTCCGAAAGCTAACATCAAGCGCATAATAAATGGATTCTCGATTTTTCCGAACCATACGAAAACCTGGTACCCTTGGTTATGTGCTTGCTGGATCATCCAAGGAAATAGGAGCACCATTTCAGCCATGGGACAAACAAAGATTGCATTTCCTGGTTGTTCATCTCCGAGAGAAAAGCCTCCCAATCCATAAAGCATACATAATTGGATATCCGGGTTGATCTGATGGAATTTATCCAAACTCTCCGCGTCGAAGGATTGAAAGATGGTGTGTTCAACGTAATCGGCAGCTATAACGACATCCACCATAGCTTGTTCAATGCCAAGATATAGATGCGGGGATTTGACTTCAGGCAGGATGTCTACTCCGGCGTTTTTGGCGAGTTCTATTACTTCCTCAAAGGTAGGCACAACTTCACCTTCTCCTGCGTCTAAATCCTGAAGTTCGACCAGGGTAAAGTCTTTCAGCGCGCCTTCGCCGTTGGTGGTACGTTCGATAGTTTCATCATGAAACACGACCAGTTCTCCATCTTTGGTCATCTGCACGTCGAACTCTAACCAATTTACCCCATCCTCGATTGCCTGGCGGAAGGCTGCTAATGTGTTCTCCGGATGATCGACTGGGCCTCCCCGGTGGGCGATCAATTGAGGGGGAGATTCTAATGGGTTTCCAATGATGATCGCGGCGCTGTAATAAATAACTAATAGGAATCCAATGACAATAATAAGATTCCACACTTTTTGTCTACGCGGCATTTTTCCTTCGGCGGGAGCTGTTTGTTTCATAACAGCTATCTCCTTTTGGTTAGAGCATTTCGAGAGACATGCTCACGTGTGTGAGGCCGGGGCTAAGCGCTTCCATTTCAATCACGATTGCAAGGTCGCTCTCATGGCCTTCAAAAACGATGTAGGCTGAATCAGCTGTTATAACGGTGAGATCAGTTCTTTCGGAAAAACCTTCTGTGCTAGCAGCGTTTCGGAAAAACAATACTAAAGCATCTATCGTAAGATCGGTATCAAAAGAGACCGCGCCATCGCTGATCTCAATTGTATCGACTGCATCAGGCACGGGTAAGCCGATTTCTTCGAACGCCTCGGAAATGGCTTCTTGTAAAACATCTTCAACTGCGTCTTGTATAGTTTCTTGGAAGTTCCCACAAGCCCAGGATATCAGTATTATGGGGATAAGGATAACCAACCAAATTTTTGTTTTCTGCATAGATTTTCTCCGTATAAGGTAATTTTGGATTAAGGCCTGCACGAATCGAAATCTTCACCGATTTCTTCGGGGGGGTAATTATTTGTACCCGGGCCGTATTGGCAGACCATTGCCCAAGAATCGTAATGGGTGTTGAATTGGTCGATGAATAGGATTTGCCCATTGATGGTAACAGTACGCGTGATCGAAACGTCGGCCCCTTCAACCGCCCAATCAACTTGTTCAATCTCTCCCTTGGCCAAGTTTTCATTTTCCTCAAATACAGGCTCTGGTGGTTCGACGATGTTTTGTAACCCGCTGCTGTCCCACTCAACCTGCCTGCCGTCTGAAGTTGAATAAAACTTCCAGGTGAGGCTGCGCGCGCCTGGGTAGACGTAGGTTTCCATAAGTATCCAGGATGGGCTGTCATTTGTGAATTTAAAATCCACTAATGGTGTGTAGATTGTGGCATCCAAACCAGCCATCGCCCGGTTAATACCCCCACCGCTATTCAATTCATAGTAATATACTCGGTATGCGTGTGAATATCGTTCTTCAACCGGATATCCTCCAAAAAATACCGTCCGGAAGAGTGTGGTGCTCACCTGGCAAATTCCCCCACCCACTCCGGCGATAGTGCGGTTTCCAAAGATGATCAGCGATTCCGCGTAACCGGAATTTAAACTGATGTCTCCGAGGTGCTCTACCATGGAGAAAGTTTCGCCTGGCGCAATAAATAGGCCATGAAATTGAGCGGCCCCTGTCTGGATGTTTTGGATGCGCCCTGCACTGGAACCATAAAAGTAGGTGGTCTCGGCGCTGACGAGTTCTGTTATGCCCAGATCTGCTGCCGTGGTCTCGTTTGTGACCGCTGGAGGCGTGAGATTAAACACTAAATCGATTGAATGTATGCCGGACGTTATTTGCTGGTTGATTTGCGTGATGCTAGCTTCAACATCTAATCCTCGGCCGATGATAGCGCTTTCAATTAGCACAAGTTCTCGCGTATCGTCATCGAAGTAGAAGCGTGCATTTTTCGGCTCAAGAACCAGATCACTTTGGATGAAAACCAAAAAACTACGCAATTGTCCTTCGTGCAACCCCACCTGGTAGGTTTCCCCACCATCATTGTTCACACGTTCAATTGTCAACATGTCGGCCAACACTTCTGGTTCAAAAGTCCACGGGTCAGGATCGTTTTGACCTCCGCCAGGAATTGTGAGGGTCATGGGCGCGCTTAGAATTGTGCGAGCAACCTCCGCATGCGCACTGACATCCAGGATTGCCGGACGGCTTTCGTGAACTACCACGGGTATTTCGGCGTCCTGCAATGCAGTGAGTTGTACACTTAACAAACCAATGGTTGTCCATACATCGAGTGTTCGCCCAACCTGCCCAGCCGCCACCATTACATCCAAGCCTTCAACGGTAAGTGACGCTTCAACTGTCTCTTGATTGATCTGAGCGGCAATTCCCTCAAGTACAGATTGGGCAACTTGACCATCGAAGGTGAATTTAGGGGGTAGATCAATTCCATTGCGCCAAACTTGCAACTGTTGATTCAACCGCGTCCAGGGCCATCCGCTGCGCCCAATCTTAAAGGCTTCTTCTCCGCTGGCTGCTGAATCAAGAACCAATCCTAACTGAGCAGGGGTAAAGGTCCAAATGCTTTCACCATCTCGGAAAACGATTAACCCGGTGTTCGGGTAGCTCAAATGTTGTTCAATCCAGCCTGGGGCTTGGGTGCGGCGGATGTTGGATAGATCCACGTTGGCTACAGTCACACCCGGAAAAATGTAGCCTAAATACAGGAATTCAAAAACTAGGACCGCGATGATTGTTATTACCAAAAATAATACTATCCCACTGACCAATGAGATCGCAACTTTGGTCTTTATAGAAGAATCTTGGTCTTTAAAGGGAGGTCTTACCATCGATTGAGTGGTCATATAGCTTAGATTTTACCAAGAAATGGATATTTACAACAATATAAATAATCCCCTCTACCTGAGTGCGAACATCGGAAAATATTTGTTTGGTTTCATAAATCACTGTCCAACCTCATTCCTCCAGATGTGGGGTTGAACCCAAACAGCATAATCACCGACCGGGTTTCCGTTATCGCGCACGACTAGAATAAAGCGGACCCATTGTCCAGCCAGGGGGGTCAGGTCCACAATTACGATTGTAGATACGCCATCATACGTTTCATTCCAGGCGGTGCCCAACTCCCTATTGTCGTGATAATTCCCGTTTGCATCGTAAAACTCTAGTGAAAATTCTACATCACAAGTTTGGGCTTCAATTCCACTCAAGCAGCCCAGGTTTGCGCGAAATTGGTCTCCAGCACGGACTTCAAAAGGTGGATAAGCGCCAAAAATCCCGTAATAATTACCACTCACGGCCGGATGGGTGAACAAACCTGGCCCAGAAAAAGTGTTAACATCCTCTACTACTGGATCCAGCCATAATCCTGCATATCCTGGTCCGATGATGTGGCTGTTTTCACCCGGGCAAGGCAGCGTTTCACCACTGTTGGTCCACACGGCTGCGCAAATGTTCTCTGTAAAGCTGTAAACAATGTATGCGTATTCGGAAGGGGGCAGGGAGGTGAACGTGGCTGTTGGGGTTGGCATCTGGGTTGGCGTGTTTGTAGGGAGTAAGGTATTTGTTGGGGTTAGAGTATCTGTTGGTTGTAGTGTGTTGGTCGGGAGAGGAGTGTTTGTTGGGATTGGAGAAGGTAATTGTGTTGGTAAATTTCCCAGACAGCTTGTAAGGGCGAGGGCAAGTGAAATCCCTAGTATAATCTTCGGAAGCGTGATCCTTCGATCGGTAGCAATATCGTTCATGTTTTCATCCTTAGAGCTTAGGGGATAATATTCCTCATAAGATATCAAACTTCCGGAGTCGCGAGAGTCAAGATCACAAAGGGCAAACTGTCTGATTTTCGTTGAAACGCACTAGTTTCCTTAAAGCCAGCTTTCCCCCATACTCTTCTGGCGCGGGCGTTGAATTCTGCAATCGTCACCCGCAACTTTTCGGGAGTATAATTATTTACCGCGAAATCTATTACAGACTCGATAAACCTATCTCCCTTACCTTGGCCGGTTAGGTCAGGTCTCACACTAAGTCCAATGTCTAAAGCGGGAGATTTGTAATTTCCTCCCGGGACGGTCGCATCCAAGCCAAAGCAGCAATATGCATCCAGTTCATTATGCTGGTTCGTAATTACGTGATACGCGAATTGTAGGTCCAGGTATGCTTGTTTAATTTTTATTGGATCACCAATACCAGGGTCATAAATATCATAGGGCACCTCGTAGTGCCAATTTAAGATGGCGCGTACATCGGATTCATTAATTAAACGGAAGGTGAAACCCATCAGGTATCGACCTCATAGTAAGGTATTATGTTTAGATCAACTTGCCCCCAGATTATCGTTCCTTAACGTTGGCTGGGAAAATGTCAGCGCCTGCGTCCTCCCATGCCTAAAACGATTGAGGCATAGTACAGTAATTGCATTACTGCGGCGATCAATGCGGCGACGTACGTCAGTGCTGCAGCATTTAGAACAGTGTTAACACCGCGGCGTTCATTCTCACCTACGACAAGCCCAGTATCCGCCAACAATCTTCTTGCACGCGCAGAAGCATTAAGCTCGACCGGTAGTGTAGCTAATGAGAAGATTGCGCCCCCGCTGAAAACGAACACACCTAGCCATGCCAATTCTGTGACCTGCAAGAATATGCCGATCATCAGTAAGATCCATCCCAAATACGAACCGATATTGACTGCGGGGACGATGGCAGCTCGCAAACGAAGCGGCATGTAGCCATCATTATCTTGCATGGCATGCCCCAACTCATGGGCGGCAATAGCCAAGGCGGCTACTGAACTGCCCTGGGCAACGCCTGCGGACAAACGCAGGGTTTTACTGCGCGGATCATAATGGTCGCTGAGGCGGCCGCGAGCTTGCTCGAGTTTTACATCGTACAAACCTCCCGATCTCATCAAGCGTTCCGCAGCTTCGGCTCCGGTGATGCGGTTTCGGCTGGGCACCTTGCTCCATTTTTTATATGCAGAACTCACGTACCACTGCGTTATCAACATGAGGATGATTGCAGGGGCCATGAATAACATATAAGTGGGGTTGAAGAAGAAGAATCCCATATACACTCCTTGTTTTAGTAGGACTTACGGAAAATAACAGGAATTTTGTGCATTTAGGTTTTTTTCGTATATAACAAGGGGTTTAAACCCCTTGTCTATGACAGAAAACTACTCAAATGCGTAAGTCCTATTTAGATAATCTTTTAGCTATTATAACTCAAGTAAAATCTCAATTGCTCTATCAAGTTGCGGGTCGTTTTCGGTTTCGATGTCTTCATCAGTCAAGTCTGGAACAATGATATCGGGCGTCAGGCCAACTCCTTGGATATGGGTCTCGTTTGGAGTTAGCCAGCGGGCGATTGTCACTCGCAATGCTCCCCATTCGTTTGCTAAAACGATGGGAAGTTGCACAGATCCTTTCCCGTAAGAGACTGTGCCTAACAGTATGCCGCGATCATAGTCTTGAATCATCCCAGCAAGAATTTCTGAGGCTGAAGCTGATCCGCCGTTTATCAGGACTACGATTGGAATTTCGGTGGCAAGGCCGCCGGGACGAACTTCGTAAATATCTCGGCTGCCGTCACCGTATTCTTCGTACAAAACGACACCTTCACTCATGAATTCTGAAGCCACATCAATAGTGGTGTGCAGGAAGCCTCCCCCGTTGTTACGCAAATCCAGGATCAAGCCCACCGGTTCTTGAGCCATTAAATCTTCTAGGAGAGCGTGCAGGTCCCGACCGGTATTTTCTCCGAAGGTGAATAAATTCACGTAAGCAATTCCGTTATCGAGGATTTCACCTTCCACGCTGGGGATAACGATACGACTGCGAGTAATTGAGACATCGAATGGTTCATCTAAGCCCTCTCGACGGATGGTCAGAGTTACTTGGGAACCTGCTGGCCCAAGGACATGGCGGATTACGATATCTCCTTCTATTCCTGTCATGTCTTCGCCATCGACAGCAATAACTTCATCTCCTGCTCTGAGACCAGCGGCTTCTGCTGGTGAGCCATCCATGGGAGAAATGATAGTTAAATATTCTCCAGAAGGGTCCACCCAGGCGCCAATTCCCTCATATTCACCCTCCAGGGGGGTGTTTAGTTCACGGAACTCATCGGGGTCTAGATAGGATGTGAGAGGATCGCCGAGGGAATCAACCATACTGCGCAAGGCGTGTTCCATCAAACCTTCGTAGGTGAAGTCTTCTCCAAGCTCGGCATGTTCAGCTGCTTGCCATGCCTGCCAGAATGGGGCAAAAGCTTCTTCAGCTTCTGCCGGTGTGTTAGCTTCCTGGGACAGATCCGTGTATGGTGGAGAATCTTCAAGAACGGTGATTTCCTCAATATTAATGCCCGCCTCTTCGAGCGCGATATTGATGCCGTCAATCGCTCCTTGAGCTAAAACCTGATTGTCAATAGGTTGGTCATAATAATTCTCGTGCAGGATTTCCCAGCTTTCCCAGAATGGAACGAAAAGCGGCGCTAGATCCATATCTATGTTGATTGGTGTCTGGGGGTCAGAGGCTTTTATAGTTTCCCCAGGTGAAGTGGATTCTCCTTCTGATCCTGTAGAGGGATTAACTGGAAGGTCAACAATTTCTGGCAAATTGAGATTATTAATGCCTTGGTAAACGAGGTACGATGCCGAGGCAACACCAGTGACCAATATCAGTAGAATGATAATTAAGGCGCTTATTTTTGGTAGGATATTGGGCTTCATCAACTTCTCCGCTTTAGCTCGATGAGCTAAATATGTATGCCTGTGATAAGGTGATATCGTCCATCATCCAAGCCTCCTTAGCTTATCATAAATTGATTAGAACAGGATAAGTTTGAGATTGGGAGTGGGTTAATCTTCGTCGGTTTCATTGTTATCAAGTTCTGAAACAAGACGTGATAATTCTTTTATCTGTTCATCCCCCTGTTTCCATGGATTACGTGCTGCCCGTGCTGCGCGTTGAAGAAGCTCAATCTGACCAGTAGTGTTCTTGCGCCTAAGCATCGTAAAAAGTGTAGCGTTAACTCCAACCACTATGAATATTAGTAAACAAACTACGATCAAAACATCTGCATCCATAGCGTAACCTCCAGCGAGCTATTCTACCAATTCGGGCATAACTTTTGTCAGCTCGTTGGGATTGGCGATACTGATATTTGCGGACTCGTTAGGTTCATCTGACCCAACCAGTACGGTGAAGAAACCCAGTTCCCGAGCAGGCGCCAGGTTTTGTGGAAGGTCGTCCAACAGTATGCAGTTTTCTGCTTGGTTTTCTCCTGAAATCTGCAGCGCCTTTTTGAAAACTGCCCGATCTGGTTTGTTGTTAAAATCCATTTCAACCACATCCAGGATGCCTGCAAAACAGTCCTCGATACCTAAATGTTTTAAAACTCTGCGTGCATGCTTCTCACTAGAATTGGTAAACACCCATTTTTTCTGATTTAATTGAAGCAGCATTTCTCTTAGAGGAGGGTCTACATTCAAATATTTCTCGTATGGAATATTGTGGACGAACTCCAGGTAGTCCTGACCGTCAACGTGTTGTTTGGCCTGTAATCCCCTCAAGGTTGTACCATACTCTAAAAAGTATTTCTGCCGAAGGTTTGGGATTAGCTTTTCAGATATGCCTAAGCGGGAATGCATATATTCATCAATGCGTACGGAAATTTCCTCCCAGAGTCCGATTCCGTTGGGATATAGAGTGCCATCTAAATCGAAGAAGATCGTGGTGAATGGCATAGGGCTTTCAGTATACTAGATATTTAACAAGTCGCTGGGTTTCTTCAAAATCAAAAGAGCGGCGCACAATATTGTGAACCGCTCTTATTAACTTTCTTATTTCGCATAAAGTAATTAATCCCCACTGACTTCAACTTTACCCCTCCTAAGTTTACTAATAAGAGGAAATTCCCAGGTGCCTTCGCCGCCCACGCGGATATCCCGTCGCGCGAAACGCCACCAAGCAAATAGAAGCAATAATACTGCAACTGCAATTTCACCAAAGAACCAAGATGTATTTAATCTATCAGTTACCCACCCTGTTCCCTGGTAAAACTTTAGCGGTAAGACATCTGCAATTGCTTCAAGATCGGTATTTAATCGGGCAAATCCTTGTATGAAGAAATCTGCAACCATGAAGATCCCAACAACCATTGACGTTATACGTTTGGAGGGCAGCAGCAAGCTTAGAGCTAAAGCAAGAGTAGTGAACAGAAGTATATATGAAAAGAGTGAAAGGAAGGGTGTTCCTATTCCAGCTAGGCTTACATTTTCCATCGCCTGCGCAGGAACAACCAGCCCCAACCAAGATAATACGAGTATAGCTAGAATGCCAGTCAAAATGGAGAGAAAACGGCCAAAGAAAAGGCTGCTGCGGCTGATAGGATGTGCCGCAACGAGATCGAGTGTACCATTTTCTTCATCGTTGGCAATCATGCCACCGCCAGAGGTAATGGCATAAATTCCTAGAATGAGGGGCAATATTGCGAAATACTCAATCTCTAGAAAGCCTTCGATCGTGTCCAAACTCGACATTTCTCCAAAAAATGCCATCATTTCTGGAGGGAAAGCATCTAAGAGCTGCTCCATCATTTCGCCTTGACCTTCAAAAGAGGAGTAAACTGGTACGATCATTAATCCTAAAAGGAACATGCCAATACCCCATCCAAGAATACCGCCTCGAGAACGGGAGAGAGTGTATCGAAATATTGTGTTCATTTTATAATCTCCTAATAATGGTTTTCTGAATATTAATCAGTGCCGTCTTTGTAGTAGGCGAGGAAGATTTCTTCAAGTGATGGGCGTTGGGTCTCAAAATCAAGTACAGGGAAGCCAGCCAAAGCTTTGATCAGGCCGTCCATTTCGCCCTCAACTTGAACCGTCACACTGGTGCCATCATCGTGCCCGAGGACAGTTACGCCTTGCACGTTCGCGAGCGAGGCAACGTCCACGCTTTGCTTGAAGCGCACGGTAGCTCGGTTCAATGAACGACCGATAAGAGAGGAAGTCTCAGCAACTTCGATAATCCTGCCAGCCCGAATAATGCCAACCTTATCAGCCACTGCTTGAATTTCTCCCATAATATGCGAAGAAAAGAATATTGTGGCGCCATCGGATTGAGCTTCTTCAACTAATCTTAATACTTCTTGCTGCATTAATGGGTCAAGTCCGGAGGTGGGTTCATCCAATATTAGTAATTCTGGGCGGTGCATAAAAGCTTGGATAACTCCAATCTTTTGTTTGTTTCCGTGAGAAAGGGTTTTAACCGGCCGTTTAATATCCAGGTCCAATCTTTTCGCCATCTCGCGGATATAATCCCATTCTGCTTTGCCGCCGCGCAATTGGTTAAAGTAGCGAAATAATTTTTCACCGGTTTGATTGGCTTCCATGGATAACTCGCCAGGCAGGTAGCCCACGAGGGCACGCACTGCAACAGGATCTTTGAGTGGGTCTATCCCCATAACACTCACTGAACCACCGTTGCGGTGGATGGTATCTAACAAACAGCGGATCGTTGTGGTTTTACCGGCACCGTTAGGTCCTAGGAAACCGAATATTTCACCTTTTTGAACTTCCAAGTCTACGCCATATAGAGCCTGGAAACTGCCATAAGACTTTATTAATCCTTCTGTTTTAATTGCAAATGTTTCACTCATAATTCACCTCGTTTCTAAAATGTGAGCTTAAATGCTTCTCCTTGTAACTTCCAAGATTATAGAGAGCATTTATAAATTTTATACCTATATCATATAGGGGACTGGCTTACGATATTCTTAGGAATAGAAATTTTATAAATATATATTATTGCCTTAACAATAATAAGTAAATTTATTCTTGCTGAATACCCCGTAGCTTGCTACGAGGGTTCCATGTTTTTCCAAAATCCGTACCCGTGGGGGCTAAACTCCGTAATACCCCGTTGCTTGCAGCGGGGATAGGAGTTTAGAGGATTTTGGTAGTTTATTTGAAGTAATTTCCTTTCTATAATTCGTCAACATCTGGTATGGTTAGTAAATGGTAGGCTAAGGTGGACATCCAGGGAGTCTTGCGAGTATGCCCGTCCCCTTTTTTGCCGTCATGGGTGTGCAAGACCGATCCCCAACGTTCTAAAATGGCGGGATCATCAAAGTAGGTCTCTAAGGTAACCTCGCCTGATAGAATTTCGTGCATTCCAAGTTTGCCGTAGGCTTTGCTGACCACTTCCGATACCCATTCCGGGCTGACCACCAACTCATCCGCAACATCCCGTTGAGCCTGGTTCAACAGAACTCCCAAGCGCACTATCTGGGATTCGCGGGAGGTGAAGTGCTCTAGAATTTTGGTGCCGTCCAGGACCAGGGTGTCATCCGGAAGGGTGATGCGTTGATCAAGAGCAGTCTTAAGAATGCTAGAAGTGACCACGTGCTTTCCGCTAGCAATATAGGAGATTCCAGCCCCCAGCCCATACAGGATTTCGCTCTTAATTGCATATCCACCAAAATCTTCATCTTTAACGATCAGTTTCAATAGCTCCGGATTGGTGCTGGTGCCAAGGTAGAGGACTGCTGGAGGGTCTTGAATTTGCCTGATCTTATCTATGGCCCTATCTGGCCACTCTGGATCTCCGGGAATCTCGGTATCTAAGATTATGACGTCGATAGGTTTGATGTTTTCGGCCAATAAGCGGCGCAGACCATGATCGTCATCCACTTCTCCAATTACCCTGGTTCGCCAATCTCTGGTTAGCATTAGAGTCATCAAATCGCGGGAATATGGGTCGTCTTCCATAATTAGAACGTGGATGTCTTCAGTCATAATCTGTATCCTTTTTGCGGTGAAATCCGTACTCGGATGCTATAATGTTTTTTCAAATCAATCCATTATTAATCAAGTCAAAAACTGTAAGATGATTAACCAAGCAAGTTTATGGATTTTAGCATGGTCTACGAGTTTAGGATACTCAGTGGCGGACTATTACATCTAAAACTTTACCAAGAAGGCGGTGAAATACATCAACGCGATACCTATGGCTAACCCTAAAACATTTACCCAATTAACTACTGAGATGTTTTCCTTCTGGGCATCTCGCTGCATCAGTAAGCCGACTTCGAAAATCACCTGCCAGATGGCGCCCAATCCAACGCCTAAGAAAATTACTGCCAATAGCGGGGAAAAAGCAAATCCACCGATCCAGGTACCCAATATCGCCGGGCCGCCTGCAATAAATAACATTAGGGTAAACCAGCTTAAGCCAGGTTTATCGCGAGTGACGGGAGCAGCAATGCCGATGCCTTCAGTGATGTTGTGCAAAATGAAACCGATCACAAGAAATGAGCCAAGCGCGGCTTCACCCAAGGCAAAAGCAGCCCCAACCACCAGCCCTTCACCCAGGTTATGAAAGCCGATACCGGTAGCGATTAAAGATGCAATGAATTTACGGCCTCGCGGGCTGCTGCGCTCGGCAATAGTTTGTTGGCTCCCGATGGCTGTGATAATTAGCCAGGTCAGAATGGCGGCAAAAAGGGTCAGAGGGATGCCTTGAAACACACCGGGGAGAAGATGGGCGACTTCAATGGCTTCCAGGAAGGTATCAACCAGCAAGAAAACCAAAAGGCCGACAGTGAGCGCCAGGACAAATCCTATTCCCTTTTGGCTCATACGGCGCAAAGCTGGGAACCACAGCAATCCCAATCCGACCGGAATAATGCCGACATAAAGGCCTACCAGTCCGTAAGCCAAGAACTGTTGAGCGTTTGCAGTTGGGGATTCTGTAGCCAATTCAACCTCATGGGCAAAGGTTGTTCCGCTGGATGTTATGATCACAATTTCAAATGGTTCGGTCTCTACCCAGGGATAGTCCATGTGGATTGTGGCGCTCTCAAGGCGCCCCAGGGAGTTATAAGGATCGATCTCGAAATTCCAGTAGGCTTCGTCAATAATTATCTGTGCAATAACCACCTGGTCTGGGCCCGAATTGGTCACTTTTATTTCTATATGGTCTCTGGTTAAGTTTACTCGTTGAAAGCTCAGGTCTTCGATGGGGGGCAGTTCAGATGTGGTCACCTGGATAGGATTGGTATTGACGAACAACGCGATTAGCCCGGCTAGTAATACTAATGGGAATACTGCAATTACCCAGGTAGGTATTTTCCGTACAGGAAAGTTTTGTGTGTTAGTATCTTTTTTAGTATCCATTATTTTTTCCTATGCCTCGACCTCAAAGAAGCCCATCCAACCAAGTTCTGCAAATTCGCTTTGATGAGCGTGAAACATATAGCGTCCAGGTTCAAAATCCTTAAAAGAGATTTCGACTATGCCGCGTTGGGCCTGGCATTGCATGATAGTATCTACAGTTTTTAAGGTGGGTTGCAAGGTTGTCCCATGGTCGTAGTAATCGAAGAAATTCGCATGGATGTGCAGCGAGTTGATGGGATCAAACTCGGTTACATTGATGAGATATATCCTTTGAAGTTGATCGTGTTTTATTTTGATAGGCTCATTCATGAAGGCGAAGGCGACAGAATTAACTGCATAGACCTCATTATCACCGTCGAAGTTTGTATCGAATCCGTTCATGAGCATCATCATCTCATTTACACTTTCATTTTCAGTGTAAAGGTGATTGCGTGTTTTGGCGATCTCCTTCTCTCTACCGCTATATTTTTCAGGGTCGGGATCGACGATAAAGGCGCCATAAAGACCTTTATGCACGTGACGTTTAAGCGGGAGGGCATGGCAGTGGTACAAGTGGCAGCCGAAAGGGGCAGCATCAAATTCATAAATTGTGCTCTGCCCTGGGAATATCGACCCATCTCCGTTCCCAGGAACACCATCCATGGATGCCCCATGGATTCCATGAAAATGGATGGTGTGTGGGTGGCTGCCCGCATTGACAAAAGTTATGCGTATGCGGTCGCCTTCCACACAGCGGATGGAGGGGCCTGGAACCCGCCCAACTATTTTCCCAGCTCGAATTGATTCAGGTGAGCTGGGGCTGCCGTAAACCCAGGCGGGGAAATACACCCCCGGTGCGATTTCAATCTCCCTATCTTCCGCCATGAATAAATACTCCCGAAGGGTTTGGCCGTTATCAAGTTGGCTGACCTTACCGTAATCGAACTCCTTCAACATTTCTGCTGGATGGTATTGGTTGGCTGCGTGGTTCACCTTACCAACTGTACCCATAGATTCGTGGCTAGAGTGGTCATGGTCTTGCAATATCGGGGGAGGGGTTAAAGTTGTTTGGTGTTCTGGAGCGATTTTGGCCAGCGCGGCTGCGCCTGCTGGAGCCAAGAGACTCAGAATCCCAGCCTTCAGAAATTCTCTTCTGGATAAATTAATTTGCATTACTTTCACCTTTATTGTCTGAATTACTCATCTGGTTTATATACGACTATAGAATAGGGAAAAATTATTATGAGATTTGATTTACGAAGATTTGTTCAGTGATTTGGGGTCCTAAGACTATTGTTTCGCCTCCCTCGCCAACGATCAAGTGAAGATTGCTATCAAATTCAGAAAAACCCACAACCTTTACCGTTGCACCAGGGGTTACTCCTAAGGAGCTTAAATACCTCAATAGATTAGGATCTGTATCTCTCACTCGCATGATCGTTGCCAATTGCTTGGGACGAAGCTCAAATAAGCGAGTCTCAGGTGCATTCGGCATGCTGAGATCTTTCCGTGGGATCGGGTCGCCGTGTGGGTCGTGACGGGGATCCCCTAGAGCAACTGCGATCTTCTCTTCAAACTGTTCAGAGATTACGTGCTCTAAGCGGTCTGCTTCCTCGTGGACCTCGTCCCAGGGGTAGCCCAATGTTTGGTGCAAGTACATTTCCAGCAGGCGGTGGTGACGCACGATTTCCAACGCTACTTTTTCACCCTGAGCAGTAAGGGTTACACCATGGTGTTTGAGGTACTGGACCAAGGGTGGGTCGGTTGTTGCCAGTTTCTGGATCATGCCGGTGATGGAAGCCGGTGATACCTCAAGATACTCGGCCAGTTGGTTTGTGGAGGCGCGCCCTTCGTTGCGGGTTAACTCGAAGATGGCTTTTAGATAATCTTCAATTGCTTGAGTCAATTTATCACGCATAATCAATTCCTTAAATAAAATTTAGGTTAGACTAAATTTTATATATATTATATCATATTTTTGCGTTTGTCAATCTAGCCAAGCTATCAAAATATTGAAAGGTAATGTTTGGAAAAACTGTGATCTCCTATAATTACATTGAATTGAGTATAATTTCTTCATGAACAAGCGGCGGTCATCCCTTATCCTGATTATTTTTCTCCTCATCCTGGTACTACTCTTTGGCGTCATAGTGATTGTGCTGCTATCTCCCACCCCCACACCTACACAAACCGCCCTGGCTACGAGAACCCTCACCGTCACCACGACAGATACACCCACAACGACCAGCACCGGCACAACCACCTCAACAGCAACTATTACTTTCACCCCCAGCCCCACACTATTCCCCGAACCCAAAGGATGCTTACAACCACCCGAAGATTACTCTCGCTTGCAGGTAGATGGTCACTGGTTGAACCAACGCACCTATGCGATGCTGCAGCACGCGGCGGGTATTTATAATGGCGTGATCGATGTGAGCGGGAATGCTCTAACCCAGGGAAATTATACTGATTCGGAGCCGCTCAGTTTTGGCACCCACGCTGGGGGCGGCGCGGTTGATATATCTGTGTTGGATCGCACGCATTGGGAAATTTTGTACGATGAAATTGACCCCCTAATACGGGCATTGCGAATTGCAGGCTTTGCCGCCTGGCTGCGTGAATATGGTGAATTGAATCCTGGTTCTCCGATACACATCCATGCAATTGCTATCGGCGACGCGGAACTTTCTTATGCCGCGAGGGAACAACTCACCGGTCAATATGGGTATTTTCGGGGTTATACGGGAGTCCCAACAGAAGACGGCATCCCTTTACCAGATCGCCACGGGGGTCCGATCCTGTGCCGTTGGATGATAGATCTTGGTTATCAAGATTTACGCCAGATAACTCCAGAAGCAGCACCGTGATTTTCGTTTGGGGGTTTTGAGAAAATATAGGAATTATTATTACAATTTACCTATTCGAGAATAATGTAATTCTAATGCTTTCTTAATGAAGATAGCAATCATTTTAATATTTGCTGTATATAATCTGAATAGCAGATAATTGATGTCATATTTGTAGATAAAACACTTATTCGAATAAGGAGAGAAAGATGAAAAAAATTCGCTGGTCGTTATTATTGTTTATTATTTTAGCATTATTCCTAAGTGCCTGTGGGAGTGGAGGAGAAATTACCTCAGAAGCTACTGAAGCCCCAGAGTTAGAAGAGACTGAGCTATCTGAGCCGGAACCTGAAACAGGACCAACTCGATCTGTGAGGGTAGTGGATAGCGCTTTTGAAGGTCGAGAAATTACAGTTTCTGTAGGTACAACTGTTGTGTGGACTCACTCTGGCAATTTTCCCCACACCGTGACTGCTGATGATAGCTCATTTGATAGTGGTAATATGGCTAGTGGAAATGCATTTTCCATCACATACAATGAAGTAGGGACATTCCCTTATTACTGCGCATATCATGGAGGTCCGAATGGATCGGGAATGTCAGGAGTTGTGATTGTTACTGAGTAGTAATTGTGGAGTAGATAGGAAACACTAAAATCAATTAACATGATGAAAAAGGGCGCTTCAAATCTGAAGCGCCCTTTCAAAACTTATGCGCGATTGAAAGTATTTCTGGTCTGAATGATATAAGAGATCAATTTCCGAAGCTAGTGTGAATATACCTATCTATCGTTGGGGGAAAAAATGATCTTCGCTGCTTCTCCCTTGAATAATCCCTCGAAGGCCTCCTCAAATTCTTCCAGTTTGAAAGTTTTTTTAAATACCAGTGTTTCAAGATTTACCGCACCAGATTCCAATAACCTGCGCCCATCCGTCCAGGTTTGATACAGCTTCCGGCCATACCTGAAATGCATCGTAATGCCCTTAAATATCAAGTCTGGCCAATCTAGTTCGATATTTCCTGAGGAAACCCCTAAGATCACCGCATGACCACCATTCCTAAGGGTTGCCAAACCATCGCTGATCGCTGTGGGATGCCCAGACATTTCTAATAAAACATCAATACCCAAACCATCCGTGGCCTGGTAGATTTTATTTACCAACTCGCTATCTTTTCCATTTAGGATCAAATCATTTCTATTCTTATTAGGGGAGTGGATTTTGATGATTTCACGCGCCATACTGATACGCTGCTCAGCAACCTCTGTAGCGATAACCTGCTTTGCACCAGAAGCTAATGCAATCGCGATAGCCATCAAACCTTGGGGACCACATCCCGTGATCAGAACGGTTTTTGCGGTGAGTGGCACTACCATAGCTGTATCCACCGCATTTCCGTATGCATCCATGAAACTTGCGATTTCATGAGAAATTTTGCCATTTTTAATCTCATCGGTAAATTTAATCGCATTGGCAGCTGGGATGGCGACATATTGAGCTAAACCTCCTGGGCGGTCGATGCCAATCAAGGAAATGTTTTGACACAAATGCTTTTGGCCGTTTAGACATTGAAAACAGGTGTTATCGATTATATGACTCTCGCTGGCAACTAAATCGCCTTCGGTCAACAAAGTGACCCGTTCTCCGACTTCAATAACTTCCCCACAAAATTCGTGTCCGATTATCTGGTTGTCTGCCACTCTATCTTTGATAGATGGATCAGATTTATAAATATGTAAATCAGTGCCGCACACAGAAGCAGTTATCACTTTTATTAATACATCTTCCGGGCCAATAGTTGGAATGACAGCGTCTGTAATATATTTTAACCCCGATGTGCCATACGGTTTGACGAGTGCATTCATAATACCTATGTTTTTCATCAGTTATGAACTCTTTTCAAATATATAATCATTTCAATAATTGTGCGAGTTCCCACTCGATTGCTCATTGTTCCAGGTATTTTATTCTAAAAAATTAATTTCTGCAACAGACTCGTATAGAAAAAAATGGTGGTCCTAACTTTCTGCCCCAGCCTCTCCCTAGAAAGGAAAAACCAACCAGAAAGGAAGTTTTCCTGGTTGGTTTTTCAAACCCGGGTTATCTAATAATTAACCTAAAATCGTACGATCGTATATAAAAGAGCCCTCACTAAACGATTGTCAATGAATAACGGCAGCCAGCTCATTGAAAAATCAGAGTTTAGGGCGCTCGTTTCACTTTCAACTGAAATTAACACAGCCTGAGCTATTAAACGCACTTCATATATATCCAGGGTATCGTTAAATTCTTTGCATGTGATTAATGTGATCCAATCGTATTCTTGGTGTTCGAGAATTGAGAAATCGTTTGGATTTACTTCATCAACATTGCGAATTTCGTACGTGTATTTTGACCCCCAGGCATGAATAATAATTTCATCGCCAAATTGCAGTTGGTCGAGGTTGGCAAATGGCCCAGGAAAACCATTTGGAAGGGTTACGTGACCGGCAATACCTGTGTTACCAGCCCATGTTGGGAAGGCTGTGCTTTCTAAGTAACCTGCATTTTCACCCAGCCAGGTAACATCCCAACCTTCATCGGTTATGGGTATGCCTTCAATTTGCATCTCAACACCCAGAGCCGGAATTTCCAGGAACATCCCGTCATTGCTCGTGTAGCTCAATTTTTCTGGTTGAGTTGGTAATTGAGTAACTCTACCAGGCGCAAATCCCGTTTCGGGTAATGCGAATCCTTCTTCACTCCGTACAACAATCTGGAGAGGAGAACCCGCGATATTATTTTCCAGGACGCTGTCAATGGAGGATGTAAATATTTCAACTGTATTCGTGCCCCCTGGTGGTTGCCCTAAAGCGTTTACCTGTGTGGTAATCGTGATCGTGAAAAAGTCGCTGGGAGATAACGTTCCAATATCTACTGTAATAATGTTAGCCAAAATGGTTATGGTTTGACCCAAATCTGGGGAAATTGTAACCGAGAGGACATCCAAGAAATCAGGTTTTGTATCAATTACCTGGACATTTAAAGCATCGGTATTCCCATTATTTTCTACTGTAATGGTATAGACCACGATATCACCAACTTCTGCTAACTCTGGATCGCCGGATTTTGTTACGGCAGGATCAATTATTATTGGTTCGGAATTAGGAATGACTATGACTGTATCGTCATCATCATCTGTGGTGGAATTATCTCCCGGCTCAGAGTCGGTATCGATCTCATTAGCAGTTTCTACCTGGGTATAGTTGTCGTATGGACCTGTGGCCATCACTGTAGCGGTGATATTGAGAGTGGCAGATGAGCCGGCAGCCAGGTCTCCGATGGTCCAGATGTTGGCCGTATAAGCTCCGCCGCTGTCGTCGGAGACGTAGGTGTAGCCGGATGGAAGAATGTCCTCTACTGATACACCTGTTGCATCTGAAAAACCAGCCGCATTGCTTACTGTGATTGTGAAGATCACATTGCTGCCTACATTGGGGGTACTATTGTCTACCCCCTTGATTATAGATAGATCTATTAATGGAGTACTAGCTTCCGTAGCTGTCTCCGTATACGTAGGTGAGGTTGTACCATTTTGCGAACTGGCGAACGCAACGTTAGTAATAGAACCGTTGTCGATATCTGGCTGCGTGACGGTGTACGAAGCGGTGCAAGTTATGGAAGCGCCAGGAGCCAGCCCGCCGGAAGTATCCGGGCAGCTCTCGTCGGTGGCCTGGTCGTCGGAGACGGTGATGTTGAACAGGGTGACATTGCCTGTGTTGGTCACCAGGAACTCGTATGCGATCACCTGACCGACACTGGAGTACGTGGCGTTGGCGGTGATGGACTTGACCAGCGTGAGCGCGGGAGATTGAGTGGCCGTGGCCGTCTCGGTGTCTGTGGGGCTGGTGGTGACATCGTCGTCAGAAGCTGAGGCGATATTGACCACCGAACCAGCATCCAAATCAGCCTGCGTGACGGTGTACGAAGCGGTGCAGGTTATCGAAGCGCCAGGAGCCAGCCCGCCGGAAGTATCCGGGCAGCTCTCGTCTGTGGCCTGGTCGTCGGAGACGGTGATGTTGAAGAGAGTGATATTGCCGGTGTTAGTCACCAGGAACTCGTATGCGATCACCTGACCGACACTGGAGTATGTGGCGTTGGCGGTGATGGACTTGACGAGGGTGAGTGCGGGAGATTGGGTGGCTGTGGCCGTCTCTGTGTCTGTGGGACTTGTAGTGACATCGTCGTCAGAAGCTGAGGCGATGTTGACCACACTGCCTGCATCCAGATCAGCCTGCGTGACGGTGTACGAAGCGGTGCAAGTTATGAAAGCACCTGGAGCCAGCCCGCCGGAAGTATCCGGGCAGCTCTCGTCGGTGGCCTGGTCGTCGGAGACGGTGATGTTGAACAGGGTGACATTGCCTGTGTTGGTCACCAGGAACTCGTATGCGATCACCTGACCGACACTGGAGTACGTGGCGTTGGCGGTGATGGACTTGACCAGCGTGAGCGCGGGAGATTGAGTGGCCGTGGCCGTCTCGGTGTCTGTGGGGCTGGTGGTGACATCGTCGTCAGAAGCTGAGGCGATATTGACCACCGAACCAGCATCCAAATCAGCCTGCGTGACGGTGTACGAAGCGGTGCAGGTTATCGAAGCGCCAGGAGCCAGCCCGCCGGAAGTATCCGGGCAGCTCTCGTCTGTGGCCTGGTCGTCGGAGACGGTGATGTTGAAGAGAGTGATATTGCCGGTGTTGGTCACCAGGAATTCGTATGCGATCACCTGACCGACAGTGGAGTATGTGGCGTTGGCGGTGATGGACTTGACCAGGGTGAGCGCGGGAGATTGAGTGGCAGTGGCCGTCTCGGTGTCTGTTGGGCTGGTGGTGACATCGTCGTCAGAAGCCGAGGCAATGTTGACAACCGAACCAGCATCCAGATCAGCCTGGGTGACGGTGTACGAAGCGGTGCAAGTTATGGAAGCGCCAGGAGCCAGCCCGCCGGAAGTATCCGGGCAGCTCTCGTCGGTGGCCTGGTCGTCGGAGACAGTGATGTTGAAGAGGGTGACATTACCGGTGTTGGTCACCAGGAACTCGTATGCGATCACCTGACCGACAGTCGAGTATGTAGCGTTGGCTGTGATGGACTTGACCAACGTGAGTGCGGGAGATTGAGTGGCAGTGGCCGTCTCGGTGTCTGTCGGGCTGGTGGTGACATCGTCGTCAGAAGCTGAGGCGATATTGACAACCGAACCAGCATCCAAATCAGCCTGCGTGACGGTGTACGAAGCGGTGCAAGTTATGAAAGCGCCAGGAGCCAGCCCGCCGGAAGTATCCGGGCAGCTCTCGTCGGTGGCCTGGTCGTCGGAGACGGTGATGTTG
>VRUJ01000036.1 GCA_019456165.1 Chloroflexota bacterium | reverse complement strand
CTTTTTTATTTTTGCAACTAAAAGGATACCTGACCTATCATTTTTTGGAAATTACAGAAACAATGTTACACTAACAATATTCTGGGGTCAATATGTTAATATGTTGTTGTTCTATAAACTCATTGCCTGTTTTTTTGACGAAAAACAAAGATTGATATTAGTATTATTCGATTAACCTAATTGACAAAAACTATACATAAGGTATACTTGTTATGTCGCACAATAATAACGACCCTCCAAATAACGAGATGCATTTGAAAGTGCGTTGCAAATATATTTTACCGAAGACAGCAATCATATTTTCACCGATTATTTTTTGGTGAAACCCTCCTGTAAACAATATATTATAATATCTGTACCTCTTCAGAATTAAATTATGATTCCAACTAAAACAAATTATACTGAGTCTAAATACCTACCACTGTCGAGGAAATATTCTTAGGATCAGGAAGAAGGAGATTGCCTATGATGTTTACCAATGGAGCCCCATAATTATCCACATCAGAAACTACTACAGGAGAAACCTATGAGCGACCAATATAAATTTACATTAGAGGAGAGCGAAATTCCAACATCCTGGTATAACATCAACCCGGACATGCCTGTTAATCCCGCAGAAACGGCTTGGAACGCGGTTTTACACCCCGGAACCCAAGAACCGGCCACACCGGAATTTCTGTCAGTGCTGTTTCCAATGAAGTTCATAATGGAAGCAGTAAGTATGGACCGCTGGATAGAGATACCAGAACCTGTAAGAGATATCTACAAATTGTGGCGTCCTTCGCCATTGATACGTGCCCGACGGTTAGAAAAGGCATTGGACACACCTGCACACATTTATTACAAGTATGAAGGTGTTTCACCAGTAGGCTCTCACAAACCCAATACCGCCATCGCCCAAGCTTTTTATGCCAAGGAAGAAGGAGTTAAGGCTTTCACAACTGAGACCGGTGCAGGCCAATGGGGCTCAGCCCTCGCCATGGCGTGTAACTTTTTTGACATAGACTGCCATGTCTACATGGTGAAGGTTTCCTACGAACAAAAACCTTATCGCCGCGTCATGATGGAAACCTATGGCGCCGAGGTCACCCCAAGCCCATCTGATAAAACCCAGTATGGACAGAGCGTATTGGCTGAAAACCCAGATTCACCGGGATCACTAGGTATTGCGATCTCTGAAGCTGTTGAAGCCGCAGTCACATCTGATGGCAAGTACAAATACTCTCTTGGTTCTGTACTTGGTCCAGTTCTCATGCATCAAACAGTTGTCGGCCTAGAGGCCCTCAAACAGTTCGAGAAAGCCGACGAATATCCAGATGTAGTAATTGGATGCGTTGGAGGAGGCAGTAATTTTGGCGGTTTTGCATTCCCCTTCTTGCACAAGAACTTTACCGAAGGCACCAAAACACGGTTTGTAGCCGTAGAGCCTACTGCATGCCCAACTCTGACTAAAGGTAAATACGCCTTCGATTACGGCGATTCGGCAAAATCCGCTCCAATCGTTAAAATGCACACCTTGGGCCACTCTTTTGTACCCCCTGGGATTCATGCTGGCGGTTTGCGCTATCATGGCATGGCCCCCCACATTTCCTCGCTCCACGACAATGGAGACATCGAAGCAATTGCATTAGATCAAGTATCCACGTTTGAAGGAGCATTACAATTTGCCCGCGCTGAAGGAATAGTCCCAGCGCCAGAATCTTCTCACGCGGTCAAAGCTACAATCGATGAGGCGTTGAAATGCAAGGAAGAAGGAACCAGCAAAGTGATCGCGTTCAACCTTTCCGGTCATGGGTTCTTCGATCTGGCTGCATATGACGAATATTTGCACGATAATTTGGTTATTTATGAATATCCTCAAGCAGAAATTGAAAAAGCAACAGCAGATCTTCCTGAGGTGCAGTTAGGTTAAATCTTTTTTCCTCCTATCCTCCTGTGTGCTTATGGAGGGTAGGAGGAAAATCACTAAGGTATTTACACCCATCGCTGATTGATTTTTCCACCTAAATCAAGCGTAAAACACAAGAATTATTAACGAGGTAGCATGAGTATTCAAACCATATTGGGGAATGAGGCTATAGCTTTAGGAGTAGTTGAGCAAGGCTGCCGCGTTGTCACAGCCTACCCAGGGACACCGAGTTCTGAAATTCTTTCAGGAGTCGTGAAATTCAAAAAACAACTCAATCGCAATATTTATACTGAATGGTCAACCAATGAAAAGGTTGCTTTCGAGGTAGCTTTAGCTGCAAGCTGGTCTGGTTTGCGTGCCGCGGTTGCAATGAAGCAAGTCGGGTTAAATGTTGCCTCCGACCCACTTTTCAGCTCAGCTTACACAGGAGTGAAAGGTGGGTTTTTGATTATCCCAGCAGACGACCCAGGCCCCCACTCCTCCCAAACCGAACAAGATTCGCGTTTATTAGCCCTGACCGCAAAGGTACCGGTTTTTGATCCATCTTCCCCAGAAGAAGCACGCGAAATGGTTGGCCTGGCTCTCGAATTATCTGAACGCTACCGCACCCCTGTTATATTACGCCCAACTACAAGACTGTGCCACGCTGTCCAGAGCCTTGAGATTGATGATCTCATTCCACCCGAGAATGCTATACCTGAAGTTAAATTTCGTAAAGATCCTAAACGTTGGACAGCTACCCCAAAATTCCGTAACCTTTTGCATAAAGAACTTAATAACAAACTCCTTGAAATTGAGGAGGAATTTAACAAATCCACATTAAATTTTGTTTTATATGATGATATTAATTCCTCGATTGGAATTATTGCTTCTGGGGTAGCTTTCCACACAGTCGAGCAATCACTCGCCGAACTTGGAAATCAGATCCCGATCCTAAAAATTGGAACCCCCCATCCTCTTCCTAGAAAAATAGTTGAAGAATTCTCAGCTCGATTCGACAAAGTACTGGTGATTGAAGAGCCTGATGTTTGTATCGAGATCCAACTAAATTCCCGAGAAAAAGTGCATGGCAGATTTGACGAAACATTTCCAAAGGCCGGAGAGTTAACTCCTGAAGTGGTCACTTCAATACTTCATACAATATTCAATAAAGCCGGCATTACTGTGAATTCACCTCCAAATGATGTTGAACTTGAAGATTTGGTTTCATCCCTTCCACTTCCAATTCGCCGCCCAAGATTGTGCCCCGGTTGTTCACACCGCTCTGCCTTTTACACCATAAAAAAGGAATTTGGTTCTAAGGGGATTTATCCAGGAGATATAGGTTGCTACACTCTGGGCATGAATTTGCGCGCGGTTGACACATTTGTTGATATGGGCGCTTCGATAACTATGGCCAATGGCTTTTACCAAGCAAACCAAATTTTAAATGACAAACGCCCAATAATAGCAACTATCGGAGACTCAACATTTTTACACTCGGGAATTCCTTCTTTAATTAATGCTGTCCACACTGGAGCGCGTTTTGTCCTCGTCATTCTTGACAATCGCACTACCGCAATGACGGGATTTCAACCTACACCGGCCAATACAGAATTAGCAGATGGATCTGATGCGGCTCAAAATGTATCCATTGTTGATCTAGTTCGTGCATGTGGAGTTGATTACGTCAAAGAGGTTGACCCTTACAATCAAGATGAATTTCAGGAATTATTACAAGCTGCATTTGAATATTCTCAATCGCTCAGCGGGAGTGTCGCTGTAGTTATCGCAGATCGTCCTTGCGTTCTATACGACCCAACTCCCTTAAACGAAAATCCGATACCGGTTGTAATAACCGAAGAATGCGATGGGTGCAGATATTGCCTTGAGGTGTTCGAATGTCCTGCTATGTCGCTCAGCTCAGACAAGAGTCGAGTGGATATCAACCAAAAGATCTGCGTGGATTGCGGCCAATGCTTGGATTCTTGTTATAAAGGCTTCATCTTGCCCGACCTGACTTCAATAATAAATAAACAAGAGGTTCCTAGTCTCACGAGGTCAGATTAATACTGGTATGAAAATGAATATTATTGTCGCTGGCCTGGGTGGCCAGGGAGTGATTTACCTGACAAGATTGCTTGCCAAGGCCGCGATTATCGATAAGCACTCCTTGATGGTATCCGAATCTCATGGTATGAGTCAACGCGGTGGATCTGTAGTTTCCCATCTAAAAGTAGGCGGAAACAAGGCTCCACTAATACAGCGGGGGACCGCAGATCTTCTCATCAGCCTTGATCCAGATGAAGCAGTCCGCAATCTACCATTCTTGCGACGAGGTGCAACAGTCCTGGTAAATTCAGAAGACGGCCTTATGCAAGAAGTTTCGGAGCAGATCACTCGCTTAGAAATACAAGTTTTTAGCCTTCCGGCAAATCGCATGGCAATTGAGCTAGGCTCCCCCGCAGTAGCAAACGTTATTATGCTCGGTTTAACCACCGCAAATCCATTATTCGAACTTAATTATGAATCAATCTTAGTTGCAATCGATATTATTGGATCAAATGGAAAAGAGCTGAATATAAAAGCCTTTGAGGCCGGTTTCAATTCTGGCAAAGAGAAATATTTGGAATATATTTATTCACCAAGCAAGAATTCTAAATGACGGATACTATGCGATGAAACCTTTTGAGCACCATTCACCGAATTCGCTTGAGCAGGCGTTCGATCTAATCACCCAGGATGATAACAACAGTTATTATTACGCTGGTGGAACGGATATAAATTTACAACTTAAATCGGGGATATTGGCAGCCGAAAGTTTAATCAGCCTGAAAAATCTATCGGAACTAAAAGGGATTGAATACAAAGAAAACAATGGCTTAAAGCTGGGGGCTTTAACAACACTACGTGAACTCCAGCGGACTAAAACGATATATAATCATTATCCAGCTTTATCACAAGCTGCTGGCCTAATGGCTTCTGAGCAAATTCGCAGCTTTGCAACACTTGGCGGAAACCTATGTAATGCTGCCCCATCTGCCGATTTAGCCCCTCCCCTGATCGCATTAGGCGCGATTGCAACTATTAGTTCCAAATTTGGCGAGCATAAAGTTCCAATCGAAGATTTTTTCTTAGGGCCTGGAGAAACGGTTTTAGAGGAAGGAGAAATCCTCATGCAAATCACTGTGCCACCACCAAACGGAGAAACACTCTTCATAAAACATACTCCCCGGATGTTTATGGATATTTCGGTAGTCTGTATCGCAATCCGTTTGCTTATGAACAACGGCATTTGCAACGAAATTAGGATAGCCCTTGGAGCGGTAGCACCCGTGCCGCTACGCGCAGTCAATGCTGAAGCCGAGTTAGCCGCGCAACCTTTCAGCTCTAATAATATTTCTCGAGCCGCCCAGATAGCAGCAGAGGAATGTTCCCCTATCAACGATATCCGGGGTACTGCTGCATATAGAAGGCGCATGATTGAAGTTCTGGTTCGCAGGGGACTGAGTTCTCTAAATGAAAATTATTCAAAGGTGTAGAATTCTTTGAAAAAACCTATAACGCTTAAAGTAAATGGCGATATCCACGAATTACTAGTTGATACTCGTCAAACCTTGTTGGACACGATCCGAGATGATCTCGATCTAAAAGGAGCGCATCGAGGTTGTGATGCCGGGGATTGTGGGGCTTGCACTATCATCGTAAATGGTCTCCCAATGACATCTTGCTTACTTTGGACAGTTGCCTGGGATGCCGCTGAAATAACAACCGTAGAAGGAATCACTTTAAATGGTGCGCTGCATACTATCCAAGGAGCACTTGTAAAGGATGGAGGTATTCAATGTGGTTTTTGTACTCCTGGAATAATTATGAACACATTTGCATTGTTGGATGAAATTCCAAACCCGAGTGAGAGTCAAGTGCGCGCTCACCTCTCAGGAAATCTGTGCCGCTGCACTGGATATGTAAAGATCGTTGAAGCTGTAATGAATGCAGCAGCTTCAAGAAACAATTAATGACAAAAATCACTTCATCAATTATCGGAGAACGATTACCCAAGTTGGATGCACCCAGCAAGGCCTTGGGGGAAGCCACCTACGGGCATGACGTGCGCCTACCTGGCATGCTTCAAGGCCGCATTTTGTATTCAGATTATCCAAGCGCGCGGATAATAAATATTGACATCACGCGGGCAATAAAAGTTACCGGTGTAAAAGCCATACTAACCGCTGAAGACAACCCCCCCACCCGTTTTGGCTACGGAAAGGATAATACTCCATTTAAAGGCCAGGTTGTGCGCAGTATGCGTGATGAAGTGGCAGGAGTAGTAGCTGTAGATCAATATGCCGCAGAAGAAGCCCTAAGTTTGATAAAAGTTGATTACGAACCATTATTATCAATATTCACTGCAAAAGCTGCCATGGAAGAAGGCGCCCCTTTAATCCACCCTGAACATGGTAGTAACCTTTTCCATGCATACAACTACAATCATGGAGATATCGAAAAGGGTCTGGCAGAATCGGATGTGGTCGTGGAAACAAGCTTCAGATTACCTTATGTATCTCATGCATGTATGGAAACGAGCGTAATAATAGCTCAATTCGACCATCGTGGACAGCTTACATTATGGAGTACCACCCAAATTCCATCCCTGTTGCAGCGCGATCTTTCCGAGGCTCTCGGAATTCCAGGAAATAAAATTAGAATAATCCAGACAACCATAGGTGGGGCATTCGGGCGCGGTTTGGATATTTATCCTTATGAACCCATCGCAGCTCTAATGGCACTTAAAGTGGGGAAGCCTGTTCGGATAGCTTTCTCCCGCCAAGAGGAATTCCTGGCTGCGCCGGTACGCCAACCAGTCGAAGTTTCGGTTCGAGCTGGAGCAAATCAGGCAGGCATTTTAACATTTCGAGATGTAAATGCAACACTGGATATTGGTGCCTACGTTTCTTGGGGTTCGGTAACTCCTCTTGTTATGATGGAAACAACTGCATCGTTATATCGTATTCCCCACGTCAATTTCAAAGCTGACTGTGTTTATACGAATAACCCAGTGACCGGAGCAGTCCGGGGTTATGGCAATCCCCAATCCACCTTTTTCGTCGAAACGGTCATGGATCAACTAGCAGTCGAACTTGACATCGATCCGGTGGAATTCCGCTTGCGCAATTCTAACCTTCCAAATACGGAGACACCTCAAGGGCTAATTATTACATCATGCGGAATGCAAGAATGTTTAGAAGCTGTCTTTGCTAGGGCAGATAAAGAAAGTGATGCCAAAAATCATATCTACAAGGATCTTAATTTACGGAATAAAGGCATCCATGATTCCACAAAAGATAATTATTTAAAACGAGGAATCGGTTTTGCAACAACGCTCAATGTCGGTGGTGGTGCACGGATCTATCGCAGCGATGGTTGTGGAGCAACTGTGAAGGTAGATGATTTCGGCCATGTCACATTAATTACTGGTGCGACCGAAATTGGACAAGGGTCCGAAACAGTGTTGGCCCAAATTGTGGCAAAAACATTGGGAGTGAAATTCGGTGATGTCGCGGTAATTAACTCGGACACCGATGTAAAACCGTGGGATGTAGGTGTCCATGCAAGTCGAACGACTTTCATTGCGGGGAATGCTGCTAGAATAGCCTCATTAGATGCCCGAGATCAAATTTTTGAAACCGCTGCGGAAATTCTCGAAACCAATCCTAGCGAACTTGTCTCCCGTGAAGGACTCATTATGATTCGGGAGAATGAACAACGTTCTGAAAGTCTTGAACGTGT
Organism: Chloroflexota bacterium; assembly: GCA_019456165.1. GTDB lineage: Bacteria > Chloroflexota > Anaerolineae > Anaerolineales > UBA11579 > VRUJ01. The sequence goes on along the minus strand of VRUJ01000036.1, from coordinate 37,027 downwards.
TGTGCGCAGACGGCACTTTCAGGAGGGTGGAAAAGTTGTTATCGGCGAAGGTTGGTACGATCCTCCAACCGAACAAGTTGATAAAAACACCTACAAAGGTAATATTTCTGCAGCCTATGGTTTTGGCGCTCAGATGGCTGAAGTCGAAGTTGATATCGAGACGGGGATGGTGAGAGTAATTCGTTTAGTATGTGCTAATGATGTAGGACTAGCAATTAATCCGATGGCTGTTGAAGGGCAAATTGAGGGTGGCGCCCAAATGGGATTGGGGTACGCGCTAACCGAAGAACTGATCGTTAAAGATGGTGAAGTGCTCAACCCGCATTTTTCCGATTACCGACTTTTCACATCTGCTGATATGCCTGATATTGAGACAATAATTGTAGAAACCGATGATCCTGAGGGCCCATTTGGGGCAAAGGGAGTCGGAGAAATGGGAGGTACGCCTACTGCGGCAGCAATCGCAAACGCAGTTTTTGATGCGGTCGGCGTTAGAATTACAGAACTTCCAATCACACCAGAGCGATTACTTGCAGCTTTGGATAACAATTAAAAAGGATATAAATGAGCAACCCCCGTTTGAACCCAGACCTACTGAAAATTCCAATTTACAAAGAAGGAAAATCAATAGAAGAGGTAAAAAAAGAAAATAACTTAGTTGAAGTAATTAAACTTGCCTCGAATGAAAGCCCGACCGGCTCATCCCCGCTAGCAGTGGAAGCGGCTAGAAATTTTTTAGATGAGGCTTTCCGTTACCCGGGTGTTATTGAGCGCGATCTAAGGCAGAGTCTTGCTGAATACACCGATCCTGGATTAACTGAAAGAAATTTCTTGATCGGAAACGGGGGTACTGATGTAATTCGAATGATCATTCAAGCTTTTGTTTTTGACGGTGGTAATACAGTCATGAGCCAGGCGACATTTCCTATGTATCACATCTTTACAACTGCATTTGGAGGAAAACCCAAGCGTGTTCCTCCAACCTTGGGTTACAAACATGATTTAGATGAAATGTCCAAACTGATCGATGAGGACACTCGCATTGTTTTTTTGTGTTCGCCCAACAACCCTAGTGGGAATATTATCACTCAATCCGAGGCAGACGAATTCCTTTCCAAAGTACCTGATAATGTTGTAGTTGTTATTGATGAGGCTTATCATGATTACATAACCGAAGAATCACGCGTAAACAGCCTGCAATATATATTTGAAGGTCGAAATATTCTCGTTGTACGCACGTTTTCAAAAAGTGCAGGACTGGCGAACTTGCGAGTTGGTTATATGATTGGACCTGAGGATTTGGTTGAATATGTCAGTCGCGTAAAGATGCCCTTCCATACGGGCGCGATTGCACTCGCGGCAGCAAATGGCAGCCTCAAGGATAAAGGTTTTCGAAAAAACAACGTCGAAGCTGTGATTGATGGACGAGAGTATATACAGGAAAAAATTTGTGAACTGGGGCTGAATTGCTTACCCAGCCAGGCTAACTTTGTTACCATAGACTCACCCCCATTAGGCGCTAATGGTCTTACAGAAGCTTTATTGCAGCGTGGAGTCATAGTCCGTGCAATGGAAGGTTTTGGTATTCCAAACGCTATCCGGATCACTGTAGGTTCGAAGAAAGAAAATGATATGCTCTTAACTACCTTGGAAGAGATCGTGAGAATAAAAGAAATTTAATGTCTATTTAATTGAATTCATAATCAAAAAAGGAATTTATGGAATATATTAAACATATCGAACGTATCGCCCTAGCTGTCCCAGATATTGATACTGCCCAAGATTTCTTTGAAAGTTGGTTTGGTGCAATATTTGAACCCGAAGAATATATCGAAGATATGGGTATTCGCTACCGCCCTTTCACAGTGGGAGACAGTAGAATGGAACTACTTAACCCCACGCATGAGGATAGTCCGGTCGCGAAATTCCTCAAATCAAATAATGGGCCTGGGGTTCACCACATAACCTTTGAAGTCGAAGATTTAGATGCCGCTCTAGAAGAACTCGAGAAACGTGGCGGCCGAATTGCCTCCAGGCACACTTACAAAGAGGATGTAACATTTGAGGGCTTCGTTTGGCGCGAAGCCTTTATCCATCCCAAAGACGCATTTGGTGTGCTAATCCACCTGGCCGAAAAAAAGCCTATTTAAGATTAAGAGGAAATTTTGGTATATTGATGTCTCAAGTATCATTGTTTAGCTCGCTCACAATTCTTTCAATTGAGCAAGCCACCACCCTGCCTTATTTTACATTACGCCTCGCCCAGGAAGGCGCAAGGGTTATTCGCATCGAGAATCCTCCGCATGGAGACCCAAACCGTTGGGTAGGTCCGAAAGTAATACCTACCTCCGTAGGATCTTCGGATTACGAGGAGGGCATGAATGCATATTTCCTCCCGAACAATTTGGGGAAACAATCTATCACCCTAAATTTGGGCGAGGCAAAAGGTAGGGATCTTCTTCACCGGTTGATCAACGAATTATCTGTTGATATTTTCGCAACCAATCAGCGTCCTAAATCAATGCAGAAGCTTGGCGTCGATTACAATACCCTGATTGCGATAAAGCCTGATTTGATATGGTTGAGTATTACAGGATTTGGGCCTCAGATTAATGAGGCGGCTTACGACCCAATATTGCAAGCCCGTGCTGGATTTATGGATATAACTGGTGAAGCAGCCGGAGACCCTATGGTATTTGGATTGCCCATTGTAGACTTAGGCGCTGGCGAACATGCGTATGGGCAAATTATGAAAGCCCTGTATCGTCGCAGTGCAACTGGAGAAGGATCAAGGATTGATATATCAATGTTCCAATCCGCAGTTTCATGGACATTATCACCAGCCATGTTATCCACGAGTTTCAAAATACCAATCGAACGGCGTGGGAACACTCACCGTTTCTTCGCTCCCGTTTCTGTTTTTCCGACGTCAGATGGAGCAGTATATTTTGCAGTAGGCAATGATCGGCAATGGGATGCGATAATGCAGTTAGAAGATTTTGAATCCTTGGCCAATAGTAAATATGAAAATAATGCTGGGAGGATTAATGACGCCAATTTTCTCAACCAAAAGATAACAGAGATCACAAAAAGAAAAAACACTGATGAACTATTAAAGGAGTTCACGGCAATTGGCGTGCCCATTTCTAAAGTAAATAGTTTTAAGGATGTTTGTGAAGACCCATTAATTAGGGATTATATGGTGACTGCCCGCGACCCAATATCTGAAATTAAGATCTCCATCCCTCCCCCACCTGTCATTCCAGATTTCCTCCACAAGGAAAAGTTTTCTCTTGATTTTCCTCCCCGGTTAGGTGAACACAATGAATTAGTTTTTGGGGAAATTGGTATTGATGTTCAAGAACTCGAATCGAGAGGCATAATATGAATTTTTCTTTTACCGAAGAGCAGCAAAGCTTTCGCAGGTCTGTGCGCGGGTTTGTTGAAAAAGAAGTTTTGCCTGCTGCTCGCGAAATTGACGAACAGGCAAAATTTCCTAAAGAATTATTTGCTAAGTGCGCAGAAAACGGTTATTTTGGTTTGCGATATCCTGAAACCATCGATGGAATGGGCGCAGATTTCCTAACCTATTGCCTTATGATCGAGGAGATAGCCCGCGGTTCATTATCGCTCGCAGCAGCTGTAGCCATGCAAAGCTTGATGGGCACCGATTTGGTCTACCGCTTCGGTACTGACGAGCACAGGGAACGCTTGGTGAAACCGGCTCTGATGGGTAAAAAGATTGGCACCATCGCCATGACTGAACCGGATTTTGGATCTGATTTGGGTTCAATCACGACCACAGCCAAACGCAATCAAGGTGGCTGGATAATTTCAGGGCGCAAGATGTGGATAACATCTGCAACGATTGCAGATTTCTTTACAGTAGCAGCAAAGACAAATCTCGATGCTGGTTTCAAGGGAATTGACTTGTTCCTGGTCGAGAAAAATATGCCAGGCCTGAAGGTTGGCAGACAAATTGACAAACTCGGGGTGCGTGGATCCGAAACTTCAGAATTGATCTTGGATGATGTTAAGGTGCCCTCAGATAACCTGCTCGGCGAGGAAGGGACTGGGTTTAAAAATCTCGGGGAGATCCTTGCAGAGATTCGTATAATGACTGGCGCGCTGGGATTAGGTTTAGCTCAGGCATCCTTAGACAGCTCGATTAAATATGCAAACGAACGCATCCAGTTCCGAAAACCTATCGGTGCCTTCCAAGCGATTTCCCACAAAATTGCTAATATGGGGACCCGCTTAGAGGCCGCGAGAGGATTGGTGTACAAGGCCGCCTGGAATATTGATCAAGGAAACAGCGATATGCAGCTTGCCTCAATGGCGAAACTATTCGCAACTGAAGCGGCCAACACGATTGCTGATGAGTGCACAAGAATTTTTGGCAGTTATGGCTTTGCTATGGAATACGAAGCACAAAGATATTTCCGGGATGCACGTTTCTTGTTATATGGTGGTGGAACCTCAGAAATCCTTCGAACTATTATCGCTCGAGAAATGGGAGTTCCAAAACAACGTGGAAAATAAGTTACCTGCTGAGAGATTGGAATATGAAAAAGCCGATTAGAATATTGATTGCAAAACCGGGTCTTGACGGGCATGATAGAGGTGCAAAAGTAATATCATTGGCTATGCGCAATGCCGGCTTTGAAGTGATTTATACAGGCTTGCATCAGACGATTGATCAGATTATTGAGGCTGCAGTACAGGAGGATGTAGATGTTGTTGGACTATCAATATTATCCGGGGCGCATATTCCAATTTCCAAAAAATTGATAGCAAAGATGAAGAAAATTGGTATCGATGAAAAATTAGTCTTAATTGGCGGAAATATTCCCAAGCAAGATTTTGAAACCCTGAAAGCGCTAGGCGTTGGCGGCATCTTCCCGACTGGAAGTAATTTTGATGACGTCGAAAAATTCATTCTATCAAATATTAATTTATAGGTCCTAACGCTGCTAATATTATTTACATATGTGGAGAATAAATGGCCGAAATTTCAAATAAGGTAATTTTAGAATCTGGGATTCCTGTAAAGCCTTTATATACCTCAGACGATTTAGCTGAGATCAATCCCAATGACGAAATAGGCTTGCCGGGAGAATTCCCATTCACACGCGGCATCCATTCTATGATGTACCGAAAACGCCCTTTTACCATGCGGCAATACGCTGGTTTTGGGACTCCTGAAGAAACCAACAAACGCTTTAAATTCCTCATCGAAAATGGCCAAAATGCTTTGAATGTGGCATTTGACCTCCCCACCCAAATGGGGCTAGATTCTAACGATCCATTAGCTGAAGGAGAAGTAGGCCGCGTCGGGATGGCCATTGACACTCTAGCGGATATGGAAACGGCATTTGAAGGCATTCCAATCGACAAGATAAGCGTTTCCCTAACTGTAAATGCTGTTGCTGCGCCAATCATGGCAATGTATTTTGTTATCGCAGAAAAGCATGGTATCCCACTTGAGGAGGTTCGGGGTACAGCTCAAAATGACATTTTGAAGGAGTATATCGGTAGGGGCGCGTGGATCTTTCCTGTAGAGCCTGCCGTCCGCTTGATCGGTGACACGATTGAATTCTGTGCCCGCAACGCTCCCAACTATTATCCAGTTTCAGTATGCGGGTATCACATACGTGAGTCTGGAGCAAATCCAGTGCAAGAAATAGCGTACGCGTTCAGTATCGCCCAAGCATATATAAAAATCGGCCTCGAACGAGATTTAGATATTGATGATTTCGCTGGACGGATATCGTTTAATTTTGATATTTTTGGGAATTTCTTTGAGCAAATTGCCAAATTCCGGGCAGCCCGGCGATTATGGGCAAGAATCACGCGTGATAAATTTGGAGCTAAAGATGCTCGCACTATGAAAATGAAAATGATCGCTGGTGGCGGCGGCGGCGGTTTAACAATCCAACAACCTGAAAACAATATCGTCCGTGGAGCATATTACGCCCTCTTATCCGCTCTCTCTGGCACTCAAACGATGGCATTGTGCTCCTATGATGAAGCTTACACCATACCAACCGAAAAGGCGGCTTTAATTTCGCTAAGAACGATGCAGATACTCATTGAGGAAATGGGAATCGGGGATACGGTTGATCCATTAGGCGGCTCCTACTATGTTGAGACTCTGACAAGTGAAATTGAAAAAAGAATATCTGCAGAAATCGAGCGCGTAGACCAGGAATGGGGAGGCATTGTTGAAGCTGTAAGTGAGGGCATCCTTCAGCGAGAGGTGGCACATCAAGCTTACGAGAACGAACAAGGTATCCAGAATGGAGAGATTCCCAAAGTTGGAGCTAACATTTATCAAATTGAAGAAGAGGAGCATCAAGTCGCTCTCCATCCATACAAACCCGAAACCGCTGAAAGTTCAATACGCAGGACAGAACAGCTCAAAGCAAATCGCGACCAAGAGGCAGTTGCAGCAAGCCTAAAAAGAATCCGGGAGGTCGCCGATTCAACAGAAAATATCATGCCATCAATGATGGAGGCTGTGAAAGCCCATGCTACTCTTGGTGAAATTACAAATGTATTAAAAGAAGTTTTTGGAGAATTCAAGGAACCTGTTCGTTTATAAACTCTCAAACAGCTTGGCAATTAGGAGACATTTATGCGGTTGGGAATTGATGTTGGTGGAACTTTTACGGATCTAGTTCTCATCGACGATAAAACCGGAAATATTCATTTTACAAAAACCTTGACCACACCGAAAGATCTCGCTCAAGGCGTAATGAACGGGATTGAGAAAATCCTTAAGATATCAAATTCTAGTTCTGATGATCTGGAATATATTGCTCACGGAACCACGATCGGAACCAACGCCCTAATCGAGCGTAAAGGTGCCAAAGTTGGATTGATCACAACTGCAGGGTTTCGGGATATATTAGAAATTGCCCGAATCGAAAGGCCAGATGCGGGTCTTTATGATATTTTCGTCGACCTACCCGAACCTCTTGTGCCTAGGTATCTTCGTTTGGAAGCTGAAGAAAGGATTGGCGCTGATGGAGAAATCGTTAAACCCTTAGATGATAATTCGGTAATTAACACCGTCGAAAAGTTTAAAAAAGAAGGAGTGGAAGCTATCGCGGTCTGTTTATTATTTTCTTTCCGAAACTCAACTCATGAGAATCGTGTCCGAGAAATTTGCCAGGAAGTATTCCCTCAAGCAGATGTCACAATTTCATCCGAAATTGCGCCAGAATTCCGTGAATTTGAACGTACTTCCACAACTGTAATCAACGCATATTTGTTGCCGGTTACCAGACAGTATATCAAGTCTCTTCAAGATCGATTGGGTGAAAAATTCGGTGAAATGGATTTACGCATAATGCAAGCTTCTGGTGGGGCTATGACCGCTGAAGTAGCAAAATCTCATGCAGTACACATGGTCAATTCTGGCCCAGCAGGCGGCGCCTTAGCTACCGGACTCTTTGGGAGGCTTGCGGGGGAAGACAGCATCATTAGCATGGACATGGGAGGCACTAGTTTCGACGTCGGCCTAATTGTAAATGGTCAACCACGCATAAAATCCGAAGGAGAGTTCGAAGGCTACCCAGTAAAAATTCCGATGATTGATGTAGAGGGGTTTGGCGCGGGTGGCGGCAGCATTGCTTGGGTTGATGCAGGTGGAGCATTGAATGTTGGTCCCCAGTCAGCCGGAGCCGATCCAGGACCAGCTTGCTATGGAAACGGCGGAGAATTACCAACTGTAACCGATGCCAACCTCGTTTTAGGAAGGTTGAACCCAGATTACTTCTTGGGGTCTGAGATGAAATTGTCCCGAAATCTAGCCGAAGATGCAATCCGGTCTTTCGTCGCTGAACCCTTAAACCTCTCCGTGGAAGATGCTGCAGCTGGAATAATACGCGTAGTCAATGCGAACATGGTTCGGGGAATTAGCGCAAATTCAACTCAATCTGGTTACGATGTGCGCGAGTTTTCGCTTTTGGCATTTGGCGGGGCAGGGCCTCTGCATGCTGTAGAATTGGCCGAGGAGACCGGAATAAGTCGAGTAATTATTCCCCCATACTGTGCTGTTTTTTCTGCTTTCGGAGGTGTAGTATCAGACATTCGTCACGATTACGTTCAAACCATTGCGTATTCACAGTCTGATGCGACTCCAGAGAAACTTCAGGCGCACTTCGACGAACTAGCAGCACAAGCGGATCAATTATTTAAAAACGAAAATGTTTCTCCGGGAAGTGTTCACCTCGAGCGATTAATTGATTTGCGTTATGAGGGCCAATCATATGAACTTACCATCCCCATAAAAAATATTGGGAAGTTAGAACAGAAAGATATTGATAAAATCATTGCGGATTTCCATTCTCTCCACAAACGCATCTATGCTTATGGCGATCCTTCGGAACTGGTAGAGTTCATCAGCTTAAGATTGGTTGGAATAGGGCAAGTTCCAAAAATAGAACTTCTTAAAGAAGATTCTAAAGAAACCAGCGCCCCACTCCAAAAAGCTGAACGCCGAGTATATTTCCCTGGAAGTGGGTTTGTCGAGACAAAAATATTTGAACGCGAAGACCTTAGCCCGGGGATGAGTTTTAACGGCCCATCTTTGGTTGAAGAAACTACATCTACGTCTGTCATTCCCCCAGAATGGACCGCCAAAGTAGATGTTTACACTAATCTTGTTGTTTCTAGGAATTAATCTGATTCGGAGAACTAATCCATGAAATTTGAAGCCGATCCAATAACCATGCAGGTGATTCGTTATGCAATGGAGCAAATTGCGGATGAAATGGGATACACCCTTGTACGCACGGCACGCTCCACGATCATCAAAGAAATTAAAGATATATCCTGCGCGGTGTTCGATGCCCAAGGTAATACTGTGGCTCAGGCACATCACGCACCCATGTTGCTTACCGGTTTTGAATTAGGCATGCGTGCATTAAGAAAACATTATTCTGATAGTGAGCTAGAGGACGGCGATGTGATCGTTTTTAATGATCCATACTCTGGCGGACAACACGTAATGGACCTGGTTACGTTCGCTCCAGTAAAATATAAAGGCGAAATCCTTGGTTTTGTTGGCAGTATTGCCCACCACACCGACATGGGTGGCGCTGCCCCAGGAGGTACAGCTGGGGGTTTAACAGAAATATATCTCGAGGGTCTGCGCTTGCCATTTATTAAATTATATAAAAAGGGAGAGGAAGACCGTGAGCTTTTCGGAATATTGGAAAATAATATTCGTGTTCCGGATAAAACTCTAGGAGATATTCGGGCTCAAGCCTCGGCCAATTTCGTTGGCATTCGCAAGATGAAAGAAATCTTAGAAAAATATAGCCCACAAGTGGTCCAGGCTTGTTTGAAAATGCTCTTGGATGGTTCCGAAAATCGCATCCGCAGTGGCCTCCAGAATATCCCAGACGGCACTTACTCTGGAGTAGATTGGGTTGACGATGATGGTTTTAGCGATGAACCGATAAAATTACAGGTCAATATTCATAAGCAAGGAGATTCTGTGGTTGTTGATTTTGAGGGTACAGCTAAACAAGTTACCGGCAATATAAACTGCCCAATTGCAACTGTTCACGCTGCGGTATATTACGCCCTGATCGCGGTGATAGATCCACACGTGCCACCTAACTCCGGCTGCTACAGACCTTTCACTATCCAAGCTGAACCAGGCACAATTGTTAATCCGATCATGCCTGGTGCTGTCGGAGCGCGTACCAATACCTCCCAAAAAATTACCGAAGCTATGATGTTAGCTATGTCCGATGTATTGCCTGAAAAGGTGATGGCTGGCAGTCATGGGCAAATTACAAATTGTGGGTTTTCAGGCTACCAACCTGGCACCAGGAAGAGGTTCGTTTACATTGATATTCAAGGCGGCGGGGCAGGCGCCCGGCCAACAAAAGATGGGCGTGATGGGCAGGATTCGCACTTAGCAAGGTTTAAAAATACACCTATCGAAGCTGCAGAAATGGAATATCCTATTCGCATCGAGCGATACGAGTTCATACCAGATACAGGCGGGGCTGGAAAATTTCGAGGAGCATTGGGTCTAAGGCGAGACATTCGAGTTTTAATTGACGATGTCAGCTGGGCACGTTATGGCGATCGTCAGAAATTCGAGCCATTTGGCCTGCACGGCGGCAAAGGTGGAGGTAAAGGTCAATTTATACTCAACCCAGGGACACCCGAAGAGCAAATAGCAAAATCAAAAGGCTTAGATCATCTAAACGCTGAGGACGTGGTTTCCCTACGCATGCCGGGTGCAGGAGGGTATGGGGATCCCAAAGATCGAGATTTGCACTCACTGTTAAAAGACATACGTGATGGAAAGGTTTCGATCGAGCTCGCAAAAAGTGATTACGGAATTAATGTCACCCCCAAAATGCTGGCCGATTTGGATTAAATAAGGGAAGATCAATGTCTGATAATAGCATTCTATCCCAACTCACCTCTGTTCCTGAACAAGGAGCTTTATTATTTTCGGATGTACGCTATTTACTAATCCGCCCCGAAACACTGGCAGCATTCCAAGATATGCTTGAAACCGAAATTGGATTTGAACGTGCCGGGGAAATACTTTACACGGGTGGTTTTACAGGCGGCAAACTTTCAGGCCAAAAATATAAAGAGTCGTATAACCTAAGCGATAAAGAAGCGGTTGAATTTATGTGCCGCATGGGTGGAGAAATCGGCTGGGGAGCGATGAAAATCCAACATTTGGATAGCAGCAAGAAACGATTAACTCTAAAAGTTACTCACTCCCCTTTCGCAGAGGCGTACCTCGGGAAAGCCAATCATGTTTGTCACCTCATCCGGGGAGTTTTTGGCGGTCTATGCACTTGGATTTTTGGAACAGAAATTGACGCCCAAGAAACAAAATGCATCGCAGACGGCGATGATTTTTGTCTCTTCGATTATCGAGAAACAAAAAAATAAAACAAGATATCCGATTGACATAAAAAAATAATAAGGTATACTTATTACATCTCATTATTTTGACGACGCTAATTTTATTGGAGTATTTAGATGACAATAAAGATCTTTGATGCTTGGCAAGGCCTTCCCCTAGACGGAATTCTGGAGCAATGTCAAATACTGGTGGAGGATACCGATTACAATGCAGTGAAGCGTTGGCGAGAAGACGGCGGGAAAATAGTCGGCCATTTTCAGGTTTATTTTCCGGAGGAGATAGTTCATGCAGCCGGAATGTTACCCTTCAAAGTTCGTGGCGCATCTGTCGACGCTACTCATTCCGACTCTAGATTCGGCTCATATTTATGCTCAATCCTAAAAACGTCCCTTGAGCTCGCCATGAGTGATCGTTTGGAATTAGAAATGTTTGTTTCGCATCCTATCTGCGACGCTGCTAGGAATTTGGCTGCTATATGGGGACGTAATTTCGATTACCCATGCCAAATCCTATATCTTCCCCAAAACGCCAATTCCAGTCATTCTATAAATTACCTAAAAGATGAATACGATCGCTTAAAAAAGGAGATTGAAACCATTGCAGGGAAAAAGATTACAGATGATGATTTACGCGCCTCACTTGCAGTATTCAATGAAAACCGCAAATTACTCCGAGAATTGTATGCAATAAAAAGAGATTCTCCTTGGAAAATCACAGCCACAGAAGCTTACATACTTATGGCGATTGGCGGCATGATACCCCGCGAGGAGCACAACGAGCTTTTGAGTCATACAATTCCGCTGATAAAATCCAGGGATGTCAAAAGTCAAGATAAAATGCGCATTGTTATTGAAGGCGGCTTCTGCGAACAGCCCCCACTGGATTTTCTACGAACAGTTGATCGCTATTGTTATGTAGTTGATGATGATCTTTTGATCGGTTTACGATGGATCTTAGAAGATATTTCTCTAGATGGGGATCCAATGTTCAATTTAGCAGAAGCGTATTTAGAGAAATCATCATACAGTCCAGTGCAACACGACCTTCGCAAACCAAAAGAAAAAATGCTTGTTGATCGGATCAAAAAATCAAAAGCTGAAGCGGCCATAGTAACTGCTGCAAAAATGTGTGAGCCAGGATTAGAAGACCAGGTAACCTATACCATTGCATTAGAGGAAGAAAACATTCCGTTTTTTATAGGTGAATTTGAAGAGAATATGACGAGTTTCGATCATACAGAAATCCAATTGGAAACATTCGTCGAAAATCTTCTCTTCGATTGAGGAATTAATAAATGACAACAGCACCAGAAAGTATAGTAGGTCGCGGAAATCGAGATGGGGCTGCACTTTTCCGGCAATGGTTTGAAAAAATCACTCAAACAGCGGAAAAAGAACAGAACGCTGCCTACGTTTTTGTAATGGGAAGCATCTCAGAAATTTTGCGCACTTTCGATTTCACGATGGTTTTCCCCGAAATCAACTCGCTACAAACAGCTATACGACGAGTCTCTGATGAATATTTAGATGAGGCTGAAGATCAGGGATATTCTCCAGACATTTGTGGTTATGTAAAAGCTGATGTAGCCGTCCAATTACGAGGGGGAGAGCATCCTATGGGCCGAATACCCAAACCGACAATAGGAGTATTAACTAACGCTTGTAATACCTACATCAAATGGGCGGAGATCTGGGAGCGTATGTATCAAACCCCAATATTTACGATCGATGTCCCGGGATCCCGCGAGGCAGGAAGCTTGAACCCCCAAAATGAATCGAACTACAAAAATGATCTGCGCTATGTAGAGATTCAATTACAGGAATTAATTTCCAAATGCGAGGAAATTACCGGCATCAAATTTGATCCAGATCGATTGCGCGAAGTCTTGGGGTATTCAAATGATATGAGTAGAGGCTGGAAAAAAGTTTTAGAACTGAACTCTAACCGCCCCTCTCTATTTAATGCTTTAACAGATGGAACCGTTTATTTGGGTGTAGCAAATTGTTTTAGAGGTACAGAAATCGGAAGCAAATTCTTCTCAGACCTTGTAGAAGAAATGGAATATAAAGCTGCACAAGGAATCGGAACTCTCACAGATGAAAAATACCGTCTTGGTTTTGTAGGTGTTCCTTGTTATCCAATTTTCCGGCATTTCAACGAATTTTTTACAGATTGGGGCGGCACTTTTGTCAATTCAACATATCTTTGGTTTGCTTCTGGTGGTACAAATCATGGTTTTGAATACGATCTAACAAATCCAATTGAAAGCCTCGCAGAAGGCATATTACTAAATGTGCGGGGTGCAATGGACAGCATGTTTTACCATGAAAATGCTCTAATCGACATGATAGACAATCAATTTGTGGATGGTATGGTTTTTCATCCAATCAAAAGCTGCCGAACGGTTTCTACTGGACTAGCAGACAGCCGTAGATCATTAATGACCAAACGTGATATTCCAAGTTTATTTATTGAATCAGACATGATGGACAAGCGTGTAGTTTCAGAAGCGCAGCTAAAAAATCGTATCGATGCTTTTTTTGAAGGTTTAGCAGTTCGCAAACAACGTGAATCTATCACTGCATAATCATAAGGAGTTACTCTGATGGCCTACGCAGCCGGTGTAGATGTAGGATCTACACAAACAAAAGCAGTTATCATCAATGAAGATCGAGAGATAATCAGCCACAGCCTTGTGGATACCGGCGCAAACGTAATTCTAGCAGCCGAATCTGCCTACAGTACAGCTCTAGACGAAAGTGATATTCGCGAAGAAGAGGTGGAATACATCATCGGAACAGGTTACGGGCGTTATAGGGTTACTTTCGGCAACACTCAAGTTACAGAAATCAGCTGCCACGCCCGAGGTGCAGCGCATATGTTCCCCAAAACCCGCACAGTATTGGACATGGGAGGACAAGATACAAAGGCAATTAGCGTTAGTCCTGAAGGCGAGATACTTGATTTCTGCATGAACGATAAGTGTGCGGCTGGAACCGGGCGATTTTTGGGAGCCGCCTCATCCGCCCTCGACATTCCTCTCGATAAATTGGGAGAAACTGCTCTAAAATCTGAAAGCGATGTTCGTATTAGTACAACTTGCACGGTTTTTGCCGAATCAGAAGTGCTTTCCTGGCTAGGAAAAGGAAAAAAGATCGAAGACATACTTTGGGGCGTGCATAAATCAATCGCATCCAGGTCGATCGGCTTAATGCGCCGGGTGGGAGTTGATGAACAGGTTACTTTTACCGGTGGCGTAGCCAAGAATATCGGTATGATAAAAGCGCTGGAAGAGAATCTTGGACTCAAATTGAATGTGAATGAAGAATCTCATTATATGGGGGCTTTAGGTGCTGCATTATTTGCTCTGGATCACATTATGGCCAGCAGAATTCCTTCATCATCAAAGGAGCTGCAATCATGATCTTTACCGCCGGAATCGATATCGGAACAACTTATACCAAAGCAGTAATTCTTGATTCTGACAATCAAGTCGTCGGAAAAGACATGAATAAAACTGGATTTAAGTTAGCTGAAGCCGCCAGAGAGGCCTACGATAAAGCAATATCAAATAGTGGCCTAAAAGAAAAGGATATTGGTTACGTGATATCCACAGGTTTTGGCAGACACCAAATTCCTTTCAGCGATATTGCAGTCACAGATCTCACAGCTAGTGCAAGAGGTGCTGCTCACCTTTTCCCAAATACTGGCACTGTACTAGATATTGGCGGACAGACTATGAAAGCCAGCCGTTTAGATAATAGGGCCAAAGTTAAATCCTTCCGTTTAAATGATAAATGCGCTGCTGGCACAGGGGCATTCCTTGAAAAAACTGCATTTTACATGGGTTATACTACCCACGAAATCGGACCTCTGGTTGCCACTTCAAAAGAACCGATGTCCATCTCAGGTGTATGTGCCGTTTTTGCTGAATCTGAAGTCATTAATCACCTCTCCCACGGCAGCGCACCAGCAGATATAATGTATGGTGCGTTTATCTCTCTGGTTGGAAGGTCCGTTCAATTGATGAAACGAGTAAAAATGGAACCTGAATTTACATTAATTGGCGGAATTCTAAGATTCGATATCATGGGAAAAGTGATGCAGGATCATCTTGATTCAGAAGTAAATGTTCCACCAGGTGAGATGGCACAATTCGTTTCCGCTCTAGGGGCAGCTAGCTTAGGACATGTCAGGTTGAAAAAGTTGAAGGGTTCAAAAAGTTCGTCAAACATGCAAGCATCTCCTGGAGTTGCATAATGACTAATGATTCACAACAGGGTCGAACATCATCCGTTTGCCCACCTTATCTGCAGATCAATGACGAACCATTGGAAAAATCATTACTCCCAAATTCTGAAATCGCTCCAGATCCAGAATTAGTATCTCAAGGTTGGGAGAGACGTTTTATGGCCGATCCTGTCCGAGAAAAAGAATCCCTCGACCTTTATCGAGAGTTAGGATTCGAAGTCCGTTCGGTGCCAATTAAACCCTCGGAGTTGAGTGAGGCGTGTGGCGATTGTCGAGTGGCGGTTTGTCAAGCTTATACAACAATTTACACTCGCAAAGTATGAGATCTACATAGCTTACCAAATACCTAAATGAGTTCAAAATCGCCAAAACAGGCAGCCAATAAAGTTGAAATCGAGAACCCTCCTGTAAGAACACAATTCTTAATCTTTACGTTGTTTGGAGATTTTGTCTGGAAAAGGGGGGGCGAAATATGGACCAGCAGCTTGCTTTACTTGATGGAAAGATTGGGTATGAGCGAACGCGCCGTTCGGTCAGCCTTGTCTCGAATGACACAAAAAGGGTGGTTATCAACCCAAAAACATGGACGTCGCAGCCAATATTCGTTAACTACACGGGGACTTGCCCTAATGGAAAGAGGGCAGCAACGTATTTTCTCATCTGAGATTACCGATTGGGATCAAAAATGGCACCTGGTAGTGTATTCTTTGCCAGAAAAAAAACGTGATATAAGACACGCGTTACGCACTCAATTATCCTGGCTTGGCTTTGGCTCCTTGGCTCCCGGCACTTGGATTTCCCCACACGATCCAACCTCGTATCTTCAGGCCACGTTTTCAGATCTGGGTGTAGAGTCCTATGTAGAATTATTTGCTGGCGTTTTCCTAGGACCTTCATCCGCCAGAGACTTAGCCGACCGTTGTTGGGACTTAGAAGGCCTTACCGCCCAATACGAAGATTTCATCCAACAATTCCAGAATGATTATAATATCTGCCTAGCCGAGATCCAGGAAGGTCAATCATTAAATCTTGAGGAGTGTTTTATTCGTCGATTTTGGCTGACATATAATTATCAATCATTTCCTTTAAAGGATCCCAACTTACCTACCGATCTCCTGCCTTCAGATTGGATAGGGAGAACTGCTCGAAATTTTTTTGAGGAGTACCATTCACTTTTAGGTAGATTTGCGGGAAAGTTCGTTGATGATGTAATGTCAGGTGATGGTATCATGTCTAAAACTGATGAAAAAAAGAACTTGATTAAACGAATCTAGCTTCAAAACTGATATTGATCTAAAAATTATTTAGAAAATTTATTTATCCAGGAGTACACCATGGATGTGCTGACGAAACAAGAAAAGAAGTTTGAGGAGATTTTCTACTCCAAGAAAGATTGGATAGCTAGAATTACAATTAATCGCCCGCAATCCTATAATGCCTACAGCACCAATTGCCTAGAAGAATTAGCTGTAGCGTTTCGACAGGCTAGTTTTGATGATGAGGTTGCTGTAATTGTCTTCACTGGAGTTGGCGAACAAGCATTTTGTACGGGAGGAGATGTTAAGGAATACCAGGAACGTTACACCCGCTCACCGAACGACTATTGGAAATACATGCGGCTATTTGGGGCCTACATCGAAAGTATTGTAAATTCTGGAAAACCAGTTATTGCCCGCCTAAACGGCATGGCTGCTGGCGGAGGTAACGAATCTCAATTGGCTTGCGACCTCGGAATAATTGCTGAACATGCCTGGATTGGGCAGGTAGGCAGCGGGGTTGGGAGCGTGGCAGCAGGTGGGGCAACCCAATGGCTTCCCATGATAGTTGGGGATAGACGTGCTCGTATGATGCTGATGACCAACCGCCGCATCCCTGCCTACCAGGCCCTCGATTGGGGTTTAGTGAATGACGTAGCCCCTTCTGTAAAAAAGGATGGCAAATTCGTTGAGCATGCCGATTCCGAACAGATATCTAAAGCCAAGAAAGGCAAAGATGGTTTCAGCATTGATTTATCAAAGTTGGATGAAAAAGTAGACGCATTAGCTGAGGAATTAATTGACAAATTCCCTGAATGTACTCGTTACACAAAAGAACAAACTAATTTTTGGAAGAATTTTGCTTGGCACCAAACCATTGGGCACGCCCGCGATTGGCTTTCTGTCCATTATGCGTCTTGGGAACCCCACGAAGGCATGACTGCATTCGTTGAAAAACGCCCCCCACGCTACAGAATGTTGCGAGAGCGTAATGTTGAGGGAAAAAGCAGTTCTTTCATGTGGGGAGCTTACACTCAAACTTGCCCGTCTTGTGGGTCGCAAGGTATCCCAGAAGATTTCAAATTTTGTGGTGTTTGCAGTACAGAATTAGTTACCGAGAAGGAAAAATAATCTATCCTGTTGAAAATTCCTGATTGTATTTCTGGGAAACAACAAGGTAATACCATGTCAGCAAATAAAGAAATCTTCGTAAAGCGAAATATTCAGGATGGAATTGCGTTCCTAACACTCGACCGCGCTCCATTAAACGTTTTGAACATTCCTATGTTAGAACAAATGAGAAGCGCGATTTCCGAAGTTTCTGGGGATAAAAACGTGCGCTGCTTAGTACTCGAAGCGGAGGGGGAAATGTTCTCAGCTGGTGTTGACGTCGCAGACCACACCCAAGAAAAAGTTGGGGAAATGATTCCCTTATTTAATAAAGTCTGTCAGGATTTAGCTAATTTCCCGGCGCCAACAATCGCTTCTATTCATGGCAATGCGCTTGGTGGAGGTTGTGAGCTGGTTTTATGTTGCGATTTGGCTGTTATGTCAGAGGATGCCAAAATTGGTCAACCAGAAATCCATCTTGCGGCCATCGCCCCGATTGCAGCCTTGCGCTTATCATACATGGTTGGCTACCGCTCAGCGGCTGAACTTTTATTCACTGGCTACAACATTTCGGCTCAAGAAGCCTTACGTATAGGACTTATGAACACGATCGCTCCAGCTCAGCAAGTCAGAGGTCTGGTCCTCGAAAAAGCAGAACAAATCTCAAGTTTAAGTCGGGCTGCACAACAAATAAACAAACGTGCATTATTAATCGGTTATGGGCATTGGGCCAAACAACTCGGTGAGGTTGAAAGCATTTATCTCGAAGAGCTTATGAATACACCCGATTCCGAAGAAGGGTTAAACGCCTTCATGGAAAAACGCCCGCCAACGTGGAAGCATAATTAGATCAAGAACAATAACTTATGACAAATTCCAGAGGAATGTTTTTCGACGATTTTGAAATTGGAGCAACCTTCATTTCTCAAGCGCGCACAGTCACAGAGGCTGATGTTGTCGCTTTTGCAGGAATTTCTGGGGATTTCAATCCATTACATACCGACGCTGAGTTTGCAAAAAACACTCCCTTCGGGGAGCGTATTGCCCATGGCTTACTTGTTTTTTCTTTCGCAACCGGCATGGCGAACTGGACAGGAATCTTTGAAGGCACTACCCTGGCCTTGATGGAGCAAATTGTACGATACAAAGGAGCAGTTAAATTTGGCGATACCGTGCACTTAGAAATGGAGGTTGTGGAGAAGAAACCTACTTCGAAACCTGAACGCGGCGTGGTCAAATTTGCGACTCGTGTTCTGAACCAAAACGATGAGGTAGTCCAAGACGGAGAATGGACTCTTTTAATGAAAAATAATAACAAATTACGAGAGTGAGGAGATATGTTGCTAAAAGACAAAGTAGCTTTAATCACGGGAGCTGGAAACGGGATTGGTAGAGCAACTGCCATTCGTTTCGCAAAGGAAGGCGCAAAACTTATACTTTCTGACTTTGACAAGGACAGCCTTGAGGCCGTAGGTAAAGAAATCGAGCAGGCGGGAGCAGAGCGCGAGCTTGTTGAGGGCGATGTTACATCGCGTGAAGATGTAACCCGGATGGTATCTACTGCCGTGGAAAAATATGACCGATTAGATATTCTGATTAACAATGCAGGTATTACGCGCGATGGTCTCACTACGCGTATCAAAGATGAAGAAACGAAATTTATGTCTGATGAAAAATGGGATCAAGTCATCAATGTCAATCTCAAAGGCACCTGGATGGCTGCGCAGATTGCGGGCGAACAGATGATTAAACAAAAATACGGCCGCATCAACAACACATCTTCGGTCGGCGCGCTTGGCAATATTGGGCAGGCGAACTACTCTGCCTCCAAAGCAGGAGTGATTGGAATCACGAAAACTCTTGCGCTGGAGTGGGCGCGTTATGGCATCGCAGTAAATGCTGTGGCGCCGGGTGGAGTAAAGACGCAAATGACCGCTGCAATACCAGATAAAGTTATGCAAGGTCTATTGCAGCATATCCCATTTGGACGCATGGCAGAGCCAGAGGAAGTGGCTGCATTGCATGCTTTTCTTGCCAGCGATGAAGCCGCGTATATTACTGGGCAAGTCATTTTCATCGATGGTGGCCTGACTGCTGGAGCGTGAGAAGATTTGATGACATACACAAAGACATTTATACCCTACGGCGCTTATTGGAGTACGCCATTCGTAAAGTGGCAGGGAAATTTCGCCAATTTACATCCGATTAAATTTGCCGGCGAAATTGCTATCAGGGCCTTAGAAGAAAGAGAAATCCAAGCCCAATCTTTTACATCCCTTTTCCTTGGGACAACGGTTCCTTCCAAACACTCCTTCTACGGAGCACCCTGGTTAGCGGGAATAATTGGTGCACCTGATATTACAGGACCGATGTTCTCGCAGGCCTGCGCAACTTCTGCACGCGTTATTGGAAGCGCTGCCTTTGAGGTCGAATCGGCTGATGGAGAAGACCCCACAATCCTGTGCATCACCGCCGACCGCACCTCCAATGGGCCTCATATGCTCTATCCCAACCCGCTTGCTCCTGGTGGCCGCGGAGAATCTGAAGACTGGGTTTGGGATAATTTCAACTTAGATCCATATGCAAAGAACAGTATGATCCACACAGCAGAGAATGTGGCAAAACTACACGAGATCACTACTGAAGAGCAGCACGAAGTCGTTTTGATAAGACACGCCCAATACAAGAAAGCCTTAGAAAATGATGCCGCATTCCACAAACGCTTTATGATTAGCCCGATTGATATTAACCCGACAGGCCGCAAGGTTACTGCCGTAGTTGACAACGATGAAGGCATATTTCCTACCACATCGGCTGGGCTTGCAAAATTAAAACCAGTATTGCCAGACGGCACGGTCACTTTCGGTGGGCAGACATTCCCTGCGGACGGAAACGCGGGGATGGTAGTCACCACCCAAAATAAAGCCCGCGAACTCAGCCGTGATTCCAGTATTGAAATTCAATTATTGGCTTTCGCTGAAGGACGGACGAAGAAAGGGTTTATGCCAGCAGCAAACGCTCCAGCAGTTCATAAGGTAATGGAAAGGGCAAATCTAAAGCTAAAAGATATCAAAGCAATAAAAACTCATAACCCCTTTGCGGTAAACGATTATATCCTAAGTAAAGAATTTGATATTCCTTTGGATGTTATGAATAATTATGGTTCATCCCTAATTTGGGGCCATCCTCAAGGACCGACCGGTATGCGCTTGGTCATTGAATTGATCGAAGAGTTGGTTTTATTAGGCGGAGGTTACGGCTTATTCACAGGATGTGCCGCAGGAGATACCGCAGCTGCAATTGTCCTAAAAGTGAGTGTGGCATGACAGACCCGTATGATTTCCACACCAAAATTCGGGTGCGTTTTAACGAGACCGATCTCCAGGGCCATGTGAACTTTGCGCAATACTTAAACTTTTTCGACTTAGCAATAGTTGAGTATATGCGTTCTTTAGACTACGATTATCCCCAAATGCTCGCAGAGGGAGTTGATATGCTATATGTGGATGCTCACACGACATATCATTCTCCAGCACAATTTGATGAGATCATACGCCTGCATTGCCGAATTGGAAAAGTAGGCAACACCAGCCTTCGATATGATATTCAAATCTTTTCTGATTACGATGACCGCTTGATTGCAACAGGTGAAATTAGCGCTGTAACCGCAGAACATGGCACATGGAAGAAATTGCGCGTTCCCGAGACTATTCGACAAGCGGCTGTAAATTAACTTTCGGAGGCACACTCTATGAAAGCTGCAGTATTTAATGCTGCAAAAGAACCATTAGTAATCGAAGAGACTCCCAATCCCAACCCAGGGATTGGAGAAGTTCTGGTAAAAGTGGCTGCCTGTGGGCTTTGCCATACTGACCTGCATTATACAGATCACGGCGTAGCGACCTTTAAAAAACCCCCCTTAATCCTTGGGCATGAAATCTCAGGAACGATTTCAGGTCTGGGTGAAGGTGTCAATAATTGGAAAGAAGGCGACAGAGTCCTTCTACCAGCAGTTTATGGTTGCGGGGAGTGCGCTATGTGCCGCACGGGGCGTGAGAATGTGTGTGACAACATGGTCATGTTTGGCAATAATATAGATGGCGGATATGCGGAATTTGTTTTAGCCCCAGCAAAAGATATATTTTCTCTGCCAGAAGAGATCCCATTAGTCGAAGGTGCAATTATCGCGGATGCTATAACCACACCATACCATGCGGTAGTTAACCGCGGCCAGGTAAAACCAGGTGATAGTGTTGTTGTGTTCGGCTGCGGCGGAATTGGCTTAAATATCGTGCAATTAGCTGCAGCGCTTGGCGCTCAAGTCATTGCTGTAGATATTGTTGATCAAAAACTTGATTGGGCCAGCAAATTTGGCGCCCAAGAAACCTTGAATTCAAAAAACCATGTACGAATTGATAAAGAAGTGCGGAAATTGACCAATGGGGGCGCTGACATCGGATTCGAAGCGATTGGCAACCCAATCACTCAGACACAAACTTTTGACTCCTTACGCACTGGGGGTCGGTTTGTAGCTGTAGGGTACTCTGCAAAACCGATGACTCTCAATATCGGGCGCCTAATGTACCGCGAAATGGAAATTATTGGCTCTTTAGGATGTCGCTCAGTTGACTATCCACGTGTAATTGAAATGGCCCGTCAAGGGAAAATAAAAGTTAAAGATTTAGTAACCGCACATTTTCCTTTAGATGAGATAAATACCGCTTTCGAAACCCTCAGAACTGGTGAAGGTATTCGCTCGGTAATAGTGCCGTGATAATTGATTTCCATATTCATCTCAGCCGCCCAGAACATGAGCATCCCTGGGTGCTAGAATGGGCACGCGGGAATTTTCCAGCAGATATGGATTTGGAAGCCTGGATGGAAGACATTCTCACTCCAAAGGGTATCAGAAATTTCTTCCAAGAAAATGCTATCGATCTGGCTGTGGGATTAGCGGAAGTTACCCCGATCACTACTGGTTGGGCCAGCAACGAATATGTGGGTGAATTTTGCGCTGAAGCCAACGCCCTGCCCGATCCAAAATCCGGCTCACGCGGCAGGTTGATCCCTTTCGCCAGCATAAATCCTTATATAGTTAATGAAATGGGTAAAGAGTTGGAAAGATTGGTAAACGATTTTGATTTCCGCGGCATTAAACTCTACCCTCCCTACCAACACCATTATGCCAACGATTCTCGCATGTACCCACTTTACGCAAAAGCAGAGGAAATGGGTTTACCGATGTTGGTGCACACAGGCTCATCAGTTTTTAAGGGCGCGCGCATTAAATATGCAGATCCCCTTCTCTTGGATGACGTAGCCATCGATTTTCCGGGTTTAACAATCTTGATGGCTCATTCCGGTAGACCATTCTGGTACGAACAAGCCTTTTGGATGGCACGCCGACACCCTAATGTTTATATGGAGGTTTCTGGGTTACCTGGGAAAAAATTACTCGAATATTTCCCCCGCCTTGAAGAACTCTCAAACAAAGTGGTGTATGGTTCAGATTGGCCTGGGAATCCAGACATTCAACGAAACATCCGGGCAATACAAGCTTTACCAATCTCTGAGAAAGCAAAAAATGATATTTTATTCGATAATGCATCAAAATTATTAAGTGAAAATCCGTAGTTGATGAGATAAGGAATAAAGGTAATATAATGTCCGAATTATTACTAGGAAACCAAGCAATCGCCCGAGGAGCGTGGGAGGCTGGTGTAACTTTCGCTTCTGGGTATCCTGGTACTCCTAGCACAGAAATCATAGAAACTTTAGCTGCCCGCTACCCAGAGACAAATCCGCGCTGGTCCGCAAATGAGAAAGTCGCCTTCGAGGAAGGCATGGGGGCTGCGATTGGAGGTTTACGTGTCCTTGTCACTATGAAACATGTAGGCTTGAACGTCGCCGCAGATGCCTTCATGGTTTTCCCATATGCAGGCACAAACGGTGGTTTTGTCGTAATCTCTGCGGACGATCCAGGGATGCACTCATCTCAAAATGAGCAGGACAATCGTTATCTGGCCCGCATGGGAAAAGTCTCAGTTTTAGAGCCTAGTGAGGCTCAAGAGTGCAGAGATTTTGTGATTGAAGCCTTTAAACTATCTGAACAATTCAATGCTCCAATAATGTTACGCACAACTACACGTTTGGCACACCACAAAGGCCTGGTAGAAGTCGGCCAGCGGGAAGAAGTTCCGCAGCGCGAATTTATACCAGACCCAAAACGTTTTTCGGTACCTATATACCGTCATTTACGGCGTCCGATAGTGGAGCAAACCATCGAAGCCCTAAGAGATTATGCAGAAACATCTCCCCTGAATCGAATTGAAAACTCAGATAATTCTATCGGAGTCGTTACATCAGGAATTTCATACCAATATGTCAAGGAAGTATTACCGGAGGCAGGAGTTCTCAGATTAGGCATGAGCAACCCCCTGCCGCCGAAATTGCTGAAGGATTTTTGCAGCCGCTATGAGACCGTCTATGTTATTGAAGAGGGAGAACCATTCATTGAGGAATACATGCGAAGCATAGGAATTAGTAATCTAATAGGCAAAGAATTATTCGGTGTGATCGGTGAATATTCTCCCGGCAGACTGCGAGAAGCGTTAGAAATCAGTAAAGTTCCAACACCTTTCACAGAAGAAATCACAATACTACCCCGCCCTCCGATGATGTGCGTGGGTTGTGGGCACCGTACGGTATTCGCGACTTTACGCCAGCTAAAAACCATCGTTGCTGGAGACATTGGTTGTTACACAATGGGTGCTTTACCCCCCTATGAAGCTGAGCATACTACTTTCGCGATGGGAGCCAGCATCGGTACTGCGGTGGGCTTAGAGCGAGCAGGTCAAGACCGAGTGATTGCTATCATTGGAGATGCAACTTTCATCCATGCTGGTATACCGCCATTAATCGATGCGGTTTATAATGGCAGTAAATTGACACTCGTAATTTTGGATAATTCAGCCACGGGAATGACAGGAGCACAACCTCATCCAGCAGCAGGGAAGAATGCTCTTGGAGAGGATGCCCCCAAGCTAGACCTCGTAAAATTGGTTGAAGCAACGGGAGTTGAAATGGTCGAGGTTGTCGATACTTGGCAGCGCAAAGATGTGCGGCGTGTTATCAGTAAAGCTTTAGCCCATGACGGTCCTGCAGTGGTCATAGCCCAAGGGCCTTGCCAGCAACTGCCTGATATGAAGCGCAGGGATTTTCTACCATTCGTGGTCGAAGAAGAATTGTGCACGCAATGTGATGCATGTTTTAAAGTCTGGTGTCCCGCGATTACTCGTACTGAGCATGGCTTTCCGATTATTAATACAGCAGAATGCACGGCATGTACAGTGTGTGCACAAGTCTGCCCTCCAGAAGCAATACGATTAGCCGAGAAACCTTTTGCAGTCAAATTATAAATTTTAATATGGACAAATTACACAATTTAATGTTTGCAGGAGTTGGAGGGCAAGGCTCGTTGCTTATAGCTGAGCTTACTTCAATGGCTGCGGCTGACGCCGGTTATGACGTAAAACAAACGGAGGTACATGGTGTTTCTCAACGCGGCGGTAGTGTGGAGACACATGTCAGATTCGGCAAGAAGATCTATTCGCCCATCGTTACCCCTGGTGAGGCAGATGTTGTTTTGGCTCTTGAGTTATTAGAGGCACTCCGCTTTGCCCATTATGCCTATCCAGGCAAGGGTATAATCCTTGTAAATGATCATGAAATCATTCCAGGATCAGTTTCCGGAGCTGAGGATATGTACCCTCACAATGCAAAAGCCTTCTTAAGAGACAAAAAAATGAACGTCATAACCTTAAAAGCCACACAGAAAGCGCATGAATTGGGTGATGGCCGTATAGCAAATGTAGTTATGTTGGGAGCATTGTCTACTTTGATTGATATACCTAGCCAATCCTGGCAGAAGGCTTTGAAACTGCGCCTACCAACCCGTTATCTTGATGGCAATCTAAAAGCCTTCGCTGCCGGCGAACAAATGGTACGCAAAGAAAATGCAGCCGTATAACATTTTCAGGTTTTATTTCTGAGGAAAACATTATGGCGGAAAAAGCCTACTCAACACATAAGTTAATTTATGATTGGAATCTGCTCGAAGAGCTTCCAAAACCCAGGCGACCGATAATGGTATCGGACGAATCCTTGCGCGATGGCTTACAGTCGCCTTCGATTACTCAACCTGATATTAAAGATAAAGTTTTCTTGCTCTATCTCATGAATGATTTGGGAATCGAAATCGCCGACCTCGGCCTTTGTGGGGCCGGCGAGCGCTTTAAAAAAGATGTTGTGGTTCTGGCGCGTGAAATCGTCAATCAAAAAATGTCTATACAACCACAGAGTGCAGCCCGTTCTATCATCACTGATATCAAACCAATAGTTGATGCTTCCGAAGAGGCAGGTATCCCAATTGAGGCTGCAATATTTTTAGGCACAAGCCCAATCCGCCAATACACTGAGGGCTGGGATCTAAACTTTTTAATAAAACAGACTCAAGAATCGGTGGAGTATGCTGTTAGCAATGGACTACCAGTAATGTTCGTTACCGAAGATACTACGCGGGCGGACCCAGAAACGCTCAAACGAGTATATTTAACAGCCATTGAGGCTGGAGCCCAGCGCATCTGTGCAGCTGATACAGTTGGACATGCAACACCCGGCGGCGTCCGCTCCTTGATCCACTATTTAAGAAACATGGTTGATGAAATCAACCCGGAGGTGGGTATCGATTGGCACGGCCACCGCGATCGGGGGTTGGATATCAGTAATTCTTTAGTAGCCATCGAGGCCGGTGCCGACCGCATTCATGCTTGCGGCTTAGGCATTGGAGAACGCAGCGGTAATACGCCGATGGAACTACTGTTGGTGAACTTGAATTTGCTTGGCTGGGCAGACCGCGATCTGACAAAGTTACCTGACTACTGCCAATTGATCAGCGATAAATTTGGCGCTCCCATATCTTTTAACTGGCCGATAACCGGGGCGGATGCATTCCGTACATCCACAGGAGTCCACGCGGCCGCAATAGTCAAAGCAATCGAAATGGATGATCACTGGTTAACAAATTGTGTGTATTGCGGGGTTCCAGCCGACATGGTTGGCCGCAAGCACAGCATAGAGATTGGCCCAATGTCAGGAATTCATAATGTACGTTATTACCTTCAACAACATAATATCGAGGATAAACCAATTTACCTCGAGAAGATTCTAGCAGCAGCAAAACGATCCAGCAAACTTCTCAATCATGATGATATTCTCCGCATGGTAGCAATCATGGAAGCGCGTTTAGATACCGGCAAGGATATTCAAGAAGAAGATATATCTGAATTGCTTTCATTCGAAAACTAAAAACTTTCAATAGTTGGTTAAACATATGCAAGTCCGCGTACGATTCGCCGAGCCTTTCTGGCGCTCAATAGGTGAAAGAGAAATTGAAATTGAGTTGGATTCAAATACGCTTGTAGGTGATCTGATTGGATTGCTTACACAACGATACTCTTCGTTAGGCCAAGAATTCAATGAAGCTCCTCCGGTAATATTTCTGGGAGACGAAGAGGTTGATCGCGAAACCTTTTTAACTGAGGACTGCCAAATACACTTTGTTTGGCCGCTTGCCGGAGGTTAATATGGAATTCAAATCAACCGTAGCCATAATAAATCTAACCACTGGCGAAAGCCAAATCACTAATACCCCTACCGAATTACTACATGCATATCTAGGCGGGCGGGGATTAAACATGGCTTATTTACGTCACTACCTCTTGATCGCCGGTGATCCCAAAGAAATCGATCCTTTAAGTCCAGAAAACCCTCTTATTTTTGGAGCCGGGACTCTTACCGGTACGATTGCACCTAATGCAGCACGTTTTAACATCTCCGCTAAATCACCCGAAAGTGGAATTCTTGGCGACTCTAATTGCGGAGGCTTTTTTGCGGCGGCCATGCGCAAAGCTGGTTTTGATAGATTAGTGATCTTAGGTAGAGCCGATCACCCCTCCTACATCCTTCTTGAAGATGGTGAAATCATAATACTTTTGGCAGAGAATATGTGGGGCACAAAGGTAATCAAAGCACAGGATTTGCTAAAAGAGAAACATGGGCCGGGCACAATTTCAGCTGTAATTGGCCCGGCCGGCGAAAACTTGGTACGCATGGCTGCTGTTATGACTGGCAAAAAAAACGCCGCTGGACGTGGAGGTATGGGAGCGGTAATGGGCAGCAAGAATCTTAAAGCTGTGGTAGCCCGTGGTGGCGCTCCAATTTCCATCGCTCAAAAAGATACCTTGCGCGCAGTGCGTTTGCAGCAGCAAAAATATCTCAAAGATTCCAAAATCGTGCAGGTATTGGGGAAAGTAGGTACACCCTTATTATACGAAGTCAGCAATCGATTAGGAGCTATCCGCACGCACAACAGCCAGAAGAACTTTTTTGAAGATACACTAAACGCAGAAGAAATTGAACATTACGTAGATAAAATGTTGGCTTGCACATCATGCATAGTACATTGTCGGCATCGAAATACTCTGGGAGGCGAAGGACCAGAATACTCCACGATTGGTTTACTGGGGGCCAATCTTGGAATTGCCCCAACCGATCAAGTGATTGAGTTAAACAATCAAGTAAATGACCTTGGCTTGGATGCATCTTCAACAGGCACAATAATCGGGTGGGCGATGGAACTTTACCAGCGTGGTATAATCACTGCCGAAGACATTGGGAATCCAATTGAATGGGGTGACTTCGAAACAGTTCATGAATTGATTGATGATATCGCTTATCGTCGTGGATTCGGGGATGTGCTGGCCGAGAGTACACAAGCAGCCTCACAGTTTCCCCCAGTAGCTCGCGATTACCTAATTGCTGTAAAAAACTTGCCGCAATCGGACCCCCACGACGTGCGGTATTTTAAAGGTTTCGCCCTTGGGATTGCTGTGGCCAGTAGAGGAGCAGACCATTTACGCAACCGCCCTACACTAGAAGTTTTCAAGCTCCCCGAAGATGTGCGTGAAAAAATATACGGACGTGCAAACGACCCCAATCCTGAAGGTTACAAGGACAAAGGTTTAATTGTTGCCTGGAGCGATGATATTTATGCAGTAACCGATTCTTTGGGAATTTGCAAATTCGTCACACATGGCTTCAATAGTCCCCACTTGTTGGGTTATGATCATTTTAGCGACCTAATCTCTGCTGCAACAGGGTTTGATATTTCTCCAGAAGCTTTACGTCGGTTAGGTGCGAGAGTCATCGACACCGAGAGGCTAATTAATGCAGATTTCGGCCTAACCCGCACAGACGATACGCTTCCAAAACGCTATTTTGACGATCCCATGCCAGCGCGTAAAACAAAGGGCCACAAGATAGACCGTGGAAAGTTTCAAATAATGCTTGATGAATATTATTATGAACGCGGCTGGGACCAAGACGGTCAAGTATCGCTAGAATCTAGCCAGGAAATTGACCACTTAATTTCACTTTTAGGTGCTTGAATCAAATTGGTATAACTAAATAATCAATCCAGAAGGAAAAAATGAGCCATACCCTTGCAGAAAAAATACTCGCAGATAAATGCGGCAAAGATGAAGTCTTCCCTGGTGAATTCATTAATGCCAAAGTTGACATGGTATTAGCATCAGAATTATCAGGTGTCTTAGCTGTTGACGAGTTCGAAAAGATTAAAGGTGCACGCGTTTTTGATCCCGAAAAAATTGTCTTTGTAATGGATCACTTTACGCCTGCCAAAGATATTAATAGCGCAGAGATCGTCAAGCGCTGTAGAGAATTTGCCCGTGAAAATGGCATACGTTTTTACGATGTTGGGCGTGCAGGTATTCAGCACATTCTCCTTCCAGAACAAGGCCTGGTTGTCCCCGGTGATTTGATCGCAGGAGCAGATTCTCACACTTGTACATATGGGTTCTTGGGCGCCTTCGGTACCGGAATTGGTTCTACAGATGCTGCTGCCGCAATGATACTCGGCGAGGTGTGGTTAAAAGTTCCGGAGACGATCAAATTTATCTATCATGGAAAACCTCCCAAATGGGTTGGTGGCAAAGACCTTATCCTCCACACAATCGGCCAAATCGGCGTTGATGGCGCGATGTATCAGGCGATGGAATTTACAGGCGAAGCGGTTGTGAGTCTTGGCATGGCAGATCGTTTTTCTATGGCAAACATGGCAATTGAGGCCGGTGCAATGGCAGGCGTATTTGCAGCGGACGAAACCACACGCGCCTTCGTTGAAAAACGCAGCCAACGTGAAGGGAAATATTGGCAGAGTGATGAAAATGCAGAATTTGCCGAGACCTATGAATTCGACACGTCTCAAATGGAGCCATTCGTTGCCCTCCCTTACCTCCCGGAGAACGTAAAGTCAGTTTCCGAAATCGCTGGGCAAGAAATCGACCAAGTTCTGATTGGCATGTGTACCAATGGAAATCTCGAGGACCTGAGGGCTGCAGCAGAGATATTAAAAGGTAAGAAAATTCATCCAGATCTCCGTGCAGTGATTATCCCAGGCACGCAAAAGGTGTACTTGGATGCTCTAAACGAAGGTTTGATCGAAATTTTTATCGAGGCTAATTGCTCTGTAAGCACTCCAACTTGCGGCCCATGTTTAGGAGGACATATGGGCGTCCTTGCCGAGGGTGAACGCTGCCTTTCCACTAGCAATCGAAATTTTCGTGGCAGAATGGGTCACCCCAACAGCGAAGTTTACTTAGCCAATCCGTATGTCGCAGCCGCAACAGCTTTAGCCGGTCACATTACCTCGCCCAACGAGGTTGTGAATTAATTTTATTCCTGAAATTTCGGACTAGGAAAAGATATGCCCCAATTAAAAAAACAAGAGAGCCAAGCTATTCGTGGGAAGGCTTGGAAATTTGGAAAAAATATTGATACCGACGCCATTATTCCAGCACGTCGGTGCAATACATCGGATCCGAAAGAACTGGCGAAGTATTGCATGGAAGATGCAGATAAGGATTTTGTAAAGAAAATGACTCCAGGCGACTTGATAGTTGCGGACTCAAATTTCGGCTGCGGCTCATCACGCGAGGTAGCGCCCCTCGCAATTAAATCCGCTGGGGTTTCCGCAGTAATTGCCAAATCCTTCGCAAGAATCTTCTTCCGCAACTCAATTAATATTGGTCTGCCAA
The DNA here is from genome assembly GCA_019456165.1 of Chloroflexota bacterium. Lineage (GTDB taxonomy): Bacteria > Chloroflexota > Anaerolineae > Anaerolineales > UBA11579 > VRUJ01. The sequence goes on along the minus strand of VRUJ01000036.1, from coordinate 6,320 downwards.
TATTGGAATGTCCGGAAGCAGTTGCCAGCATCCAAGAGGGCGATGAGATAGATGTCAATACCCCTAAAGGTATAATTCGTAATTTAACTCGTTCAGAAAGCTACCAAGCTGTACCCTTCCCAGATTTTCTGCAACAAATCATTGATCTCGGGGGATTATCAGCTTATGTTGAAACTAGGCTGGCAACTAATAATGGCAAGGATGATTCATGATAAACTTTGAACTAACTGAAGAACAAGGCGAATTACAAACATTAGCGCATAATTTCGCCGAGAATGAAATTCGCTCTATTGCCCCCGAATATGACGAACTTGAAGAAGTTCCATGGGATGTTATAAATAAAGCCGCCCAAACTGGGCTAACAACCTATTTCATTCCTGAAAAATACGGCGGAGGGGGTTACTCAGATGTGCTTGATTATTGCATTGTGGCTGAAGAAATCTCTTGGGGTTGCGCAGGCATTTATTCAATATTAGGCGGTTTAGGGCTGTGTGCCACACCAATAATTTTGGCAGGCAACGAAGATCAAAAAATTGAATTTCTCACACGTTTTTGCAACCCTACCGAACCTGTTCTGGGTGCATTTGCTCTCACGGAACCATCTGCAGGCTCCGACTCTGCAAGCATCGCCACCGAAGCACGACTAGATGGAAACCATTACATCATAAATGGCTCCAAATCTTTTATCACCAATGGTGGGATTGCTGGAATATATATCGTCTTTGCTACAGTAGATATAAGTCGTGGAGCTAAAGGAATAACTGCATTCATCGTAGAAAAGGATACTCCTGGGTTGGTTTCTGGGAAGAAAGAGAAAAAAATGGGTATCCGTGCATCTCATACTGCAACAGTTGCATTCGAAGATATGCGCGTTCCTGTTAAAAATCGATTAGGTGAAGAAGGGGAAGGATTCAAAATTGCCATGCAGACGTTTGAGCATACCCGCACCCACGTAGCAATCTCGGCTGTGGGTTTAGCCCGTGCCGCGTATGAATATGCCCTTAGTTACGCCAAAGAACGCATCCAATTCGGGAAGCCTATCATCCATCACCAAGCAGTGGCATTTATGTTAGCAGATATGGCAACCCAGATTGAGGCGGCTCGCTTGCTTTGCTGGCAAGCGGCATTTCTTGCAGATCAAGGCAAACCGTGCACTAAAGAAGCCAGTATGGCTAAAGTTTTTTCGGCGGACGTTGCTATGAAAGTTACCACGGATGCCGTTCAGATCTTGGGTGGTTACGGTTACAGCCGTGATTATCCGGTCGAAAAATGGATGCGGGATGCTAAGATAATGCAAATCTATGAAGGCACTGCCCAAATCCAACGCTTGATTATTTCCCGGCAGCTACACGATAATTAGATAATTTGCCATTAAGTGAGCAAAATAACAACTAGGAGAATTAATGAAAACGTATGATATAGGCGTGATTCCGGGAGATGGAATTGGACCTGAAGTAATAGATGAGGGGCTGAAGGTTCTGAGAGCTGTTATGAAAATCGAAGGTTTCGATTGCAATATAATTACTTACCCTCACTCTGGGGCACATTATTTAAAAACCAAAGAGTTGGCCACAGATAATTTAATTGACGAGTGGAGTAATTTGGATGCCGTCTTCTTGGGCGCCATTGGGCATCCAGATGTTGAAGTTGGATTAGTCGAAAGATCCGTTATTCTCGGTCTCCGTTTTGGGTTAGACTTATACATCAATCTGCGGCCAATAAAACTCTACGCCAAACATATGTGTCCAATCAAAGAGAAGGGTCCAGAAGATATCGATTTTGTGATCGTGCGCGAAAACACAGAGGGATTATATTCTCAAATCGGAGGGTTCCTGAAGCAAGGCACACCGGACGAAACTTCTATAGTTACTGGAGTTTATACCCGCAAAGGTGTAGAACGAGCAGTGCGTTACGCTTTTGAATTAGCTAAAGAGAGATCAAAAGAAAAAAGCACCCCGCCTAGCGTTACTATGGTCGATAAAGCGAATGCAATCCGCAGCCACGACCTTTGGGCACGTACTTTCGCAGAGGTAGGCGAAGAATATAAAGATACTGAGCAAGATCACGCTTACGTGGATGCCTGCACAATGTGGATGATTAAAAACCCGGAGTGGTTTGATGTCATTGTAACCAACAATCTATTCGGGGATATTATTACAGACCTAGGAGCAATATTACAAGGAGGGATGGGTATTGCAGCATCCGGAAACATACACCCAGGAAAAACATCTATGTTTGAACCCATTCACGGCTCAGCGCCTAAATACGCAGGGAAAAACGTGGCTTGTCCATTAGGTGCGATTATGGCCGCAGGCATGATGCTTGATTTCTTGGGTGAAAAAAATGGGGGCAAGAGAATTGAGGATGCCGTTGCCAACCTTCTTTCAAGCGGCGTTATTCCATCTGCGGATGCACGCAGCGGATTAAGTACGACGCAAGTTGGGAATATGGTTACAGAAGCTGTCTATAAAAATGCTGAGAGTTGATAATTTAGAATGATTAAAGCCATCTAAAAAATATTCTTTTTTTAGATTATTGTGGCTATGCGCAAAATCCCGAATCTTAATCTTTTGGGTCAATCATTTCGGCAAGAGAGTTTCTAAGAGCTTGAATCTCCTCGTGCGACTTTGCCACAGCCAAATAACCAAAATAGCCTAAATGCAGGGCTGAAGTTAGAGTCGGTATTATTCCGCGCTTTTCGGAATTTATTGGGTAGAGAATTTCTTCGATTTTCACAGTCAATTCTTCTAAGCTGTCAATATTTCCGCTGGATCTCTTGTTTTGGCTAAACACAATCATTTCATCTCGATAATTTTTTCCTAAAACAAATTCCATGAATTCATGCGCATAAGTTCCTCCAGTCCTGCGAGCATTGATCTCAACCAAATACAAATTGTTATCATCGTCAACAATTGAATCCAGGTCGAAATGGCCGACGTATCCCATATTTTGAATCCGTTTTGAGATAGTTAATCCGCTCTTCTCAAAGTCAGCATACCATGGCTCTTCCTGCAAATCCTTATCTATAAATATACCGGCGAACCTGCCGGAATGCTCAAAATGTTGATTGCTCAAATAAGTGATTTCTGGTTCTCCTCCACCTATTGGTGGAACATAAAATTCTAGTGACGGCGAGAGCATCTTCGATGAAGTAATAATTTCTTCTACGACAAACAGGTCATCTCGAAAAAATGAATTTTGGCTGAGCAATTCCATTGGATCTGGATTTGACTTCAATTCTTCAATACCCAGGAACAAATTCCCTACCCCACTACCGCCCTGATCAGCTTTCACCACACATGCCTGCTCATTATCCCTGAACCAAGCCACTACCTGTCCAGCATGTTTTATGTCGCGGCAGACTATTCCAAAAGGCAACAAGTCCGGTTTCTGGAGCCATTGAGATACAAGAGTTCGAAAGCCAACTTTCGAATCCAAATAATTCACCAGCCATAAATTATTCAAGGTTGGGCTTTCGGGTAAAACAACAGTTAGTCCATAATCTCGCCGAAGGGAGTCTGTGAGGCTCAAAAATTCGGGAGTGGTTGCATAAGGGATTAAGCGTAAGGTTTTTTGTGGGTCCGAATAAGATACCAAACTTTCAATTAGAGGTTTTTCCCGCAAAATATCTAAACTTAGTTGAGATGTTGGATTAATCGGTGTTCCTGTCTGAGTTCCAGTGTATCCCCATTTATTACAGAGGTAGCCCGCATCAGCTATCGGAGCTGATGAAAGCACCAATTTCGGATCACCCAGCCAAAATAAGGCATGATCGCCATTATAGCGTCTGCCCATTAGATCCGCATCATCTCCCGTTCTGGTTAAAAAACTGCGGAATGATTCGAGATAATTGTGGACTACAATTGTGGGTATTTCCAGAGTATCCATTTTTCTTAAGAAAATTGGGGCGGTTATTAATAACCACCCCGCATGGACGAGTATTCAATTAAGGAAATTCGTTTTTATTAGCTTAACCCAAAGTCTGAATCCCGATGGCGAATTATTTCTTTTTTGTTTTTCCACGACGCTTGCGAAGATCGTTTGCTCTGGATTGAAGATCCCGGAAGAAGTCCGAATCTACTATGTCGCTCACTTCTTCTTGTTGCTTGGATTCATCAATTTCGATCTTCAATTTTGCAACCTGACGGAGCAACGTCTGCTCACGTTTGTGGACTTTCCCTACCATTATCGTGAAAACTTCCGCGAGCATTCCGATTTCATCTCTATATCGGCCCGAAGCTGCCTCGGATAAATCGGTCTCATAATTGCCCTCACCAATAAGTTCAGCGGCCTGAGTTAATCCCAAGATTGGGCGGGTGAATACATCCGAGATAATATAAACCAGAATAAAAAGTATAATGTAGGTGATCGTAAAAGCTCCTGCCACCCTATCCAAAATGGATTGGCGCACGGTTTCAACATAGTCAGCCTCAAAATCTATTCCCATTGCTGCTACCAGCTCGCCATCAGAATTCGTAATTGGAGTATAGGCGGAAACCCAGCGGCCAAATTTATCTTCATACATCCCAAATTTTTTCGGGAAATAATTAGACAACCAATCTTGAATAGAATCAACAAAAGAAATCAAACCCGCCGGGGCATTTCTTTCTTCCAACCAATCAAGAAAATTTTCGAGCACTTTCACTGGGCCAACGTTTACAAGACGAAAAGTTAATTCATCCAGGCCTGATATCATTGGGCCTGTGCTTTGATAGGGCTCCAGAAACCCAGCAGACCTACTGACATCGTAACGCGCTAGCAGGTCTGTAACAAAAAACACATCGTTTTCCCCTTCGTCAGGAATATAAACGTAAGGCCAGGCGCGCGGTTCAATCTGGTGGACTGTCTCTAGCCAATCTAATTGATTATCGAAACGGAGGTCATCAGAAAAGCCATCCGTATTAATTAGATCTGGATTCTCTAAACCTTCATCAGCCAAAGCTAGTAATTCATCTACATTCACATCCATCACTGCTGCTTGAACTGTATCTTTCAAGTCTTCTTGAATACGTTGCAAAGCCAAATCCGTGGCAGTATTAAAGAACCAATAAAAAGCTAAAGCGAAAACCAGACTGAATAGGACTGTGAATCCGATCAATAATTTCCACCGAACACTAATAAATACAACTTTTTTTTCGTTATTATCAACAGGCTGTTGGCCCATCTTTATTCTCCTTAATCATACTTACAAATATTAATGTTTGTCTCTAATCAGATAATTTATCCAGTTTTTTCAAGAGCATTGTACTCCCTTTCCGCTGGCGGCGTTTCATGCGCCAATTGAGCAAGCTGCTATCGTAATGCGATCGCATTTTCAAAATCGCCCAGAATCCAGTAACTCCGCCAAGTACTGCTGCAGATAGATAATATAAATATACGTCTACATTTTGCCAAATTCCAATTATTACAATTCCTCCGGCGATAATACAGGCCATAATTGTACCAATCGATGGCAGGTAAGTTTCCATGACGGTACTCACCCGACCCCTACGCTCTTCTGGAACGAGTCCCTGGAATGATTTCCTGCCAGATTCGTTCAATGTATCTCGTACAAGTTTTACCAATACCATTCCGGCAATTGCCATAGGCATTCCGGGAACAAGCATCATACCTACCAAACTAACTAAAACAGTAATGGGAAGAATCAAAAAAGTATTCTTCAACTGCATGGATTTGATTATTCGGCCGGTAAGCATTGCCTGTATAAACAAGGCGGCTAAAGTAGTGCCTAGCCGATATAAACTAAAAAATTGTTGGTATGTTGCTTGGCTCGTAAATTCACTGTCCGTGGCAACTAAAAATCTAAATTCTATAATCGTGTCGGCAAAAGCAAGCAACGCTATCGCGATCATTAGGAATTTAAATGAGGCCACTTCACGAATAAAATCGAATCCTTCTTGGAGAGTTTCTCTGACAGTTTCAGTTTTCTGGACAGTTTTCCGTACAGTGACGTTTCGTAGACCAATCAATACGACCATATAAGAGACCATATAAATCAGTATATTGAAGGTTAATATTTCTTCCGGTTGAATATTTAGTCGTAAAAAAAGTGCTGGAGAAACTGCAGCTATCCCAATTCCAACTAATTTACCCACAAAACTCCAACCTGAAATTAGGGGAAATAAACGCTTGGATTGTGATATTTTAAATACATCGTTGGCCAGTACCCAAAATACTAAAGGAAATAGTACAAATTGCTGTTCAGCAATTAGATACATTACAGAATAATTTAACCAATCTGGTGGTAAGCATCCCCTAAAATAATACCAAACGGAAGTGGAATTTTCTGGCAAAATATAGCAAGGAGAATTCCGAATGAA
>VRUJ01000035.1 GCA_019456165.1 Chloroflexota bacterium | reverse complement strand
TCTTCAGAACCTCCTGCTTTTTAGTTCTCATGGATGCAAGTTTTATTCCATCTTATTCACCCTGACTGAGTACTAGTCTTTTTAGTCTAATTTAGCCACTCAAAGCGCTGAGGTTGCCCAATATTTTTATCTAGGTCGTAAACTAGCTTAAAGACTAGGCAAATTAGAGGTGAATCTGCTTATTATTAACATGATATGATATTCAAACAATTGTTTTCCACTCTCCTACGTAAACAAGAGTAAACCAATGAGTTGGCAAACCTTTCCCTATCTGATTCCCTACATAGCCTCGTTCATAATTTCTATGATTGTCGGGCTGCTCACCTTTCAAAGGCGAAAAGTAGCTGGCGCTGGCGCATACGCTTGGGTGGTTTTTAGCCAGGCGCTCTGGACTTTTGGTTATGTTTTTGAGTTAGTTAGTCCTGACCTGGAAAACAAGATTTTCTGGGATGATTTTCAATGGTTGGGGGCAGTCGGATATTATTTTGGATTCCTGGCTTTTTCACTAACTTTCACCGGCGGGATGCTCCAAAATCCAAAGCGCACTTGGGGATTGCTATCCATTATGCCTGCTGCTCTCTTGCTTCTAATTACTACAAATGATCTGCATGGGTTATACCGTGGCGATAGCCGGCTAATTACTGGAGAGCCATTCTCTGCATTGGATTATGACTTCACTCCCGCTGTTTTGATTTTTTCAATCTATGTTTATCTTTTGATATTGGCGAGTTTATATATCCTCATTAAACATTATTTCCGTTCTAAACCTAATAAAAAATCTCAGACCGGGGTGATTATCGTCGGGACGATCATTCCGATAGTTGGTACCATGTTAACCCTGGCAGGAGTAACCCTCACCTTCCAACGCGATACCACACCGCTCACTTTCGCTATTAGCGCTCTCGTGGTTGGGTTTGGCCTTTTCCGTTTCCGTCTATTCGATCTTTTACCCATTGCACGAGATACCCTGGTAGCAACATTAGCTGATTCTGTAGTTGTATTAGATAACCAGAATCGCATTATCGATATAAACTCTGCTGCAGTGGAGAACACGGGATGGTCCACCTCCCAGGCCATCGGGAGAAACGCTTCTGAAGTTTTTTCTGCTTTTCCTAACCTTTTGGCACAATTTCAGGGTGACGATGAAATTCACACCGAGTTCTCGTTAGAAATGGAAGGCATTGATGGTTTAAGTTACTTTGATTTTTCTATCATCCCCTTGCGAAACCCTCAAGGTCAGAATGAAGGTAGTCTGGTTATTACCCGGAATATTACTGAACGAAAAGAAGCGGAGAGAATTCTTAAAAACGCAAAGGAAGAATTGGAAAGGCGAGTTGAAGAGCGAACAGCAGAATTACATTTATCAGAAAAAAAATATCGCCAAGTTGTGGAAAATGCCCACGAGGGCATTACTGTTATTCAGAATGGAAAGTTCAAATTTTCAAATCCGAAAGCTCTCGAAATATCAGGTTATTCGCCTGAAGAATTAGCCTCAACCACTTTTCTTGAAATCGCACACCTCGATGACCACGATGTTCTAGTTGACCGTAACCGAAAAAGGCTTAAGGGTGAAAAAATATCCGAAGATTTCACTTTCAGGATGATCCATAAAGATGAGACCATCCGCTGGGTAGAAACTAGAGCAGAATTGATTTCCTGGGATGGAAAACCTGCTATGCTCGCTTTTTTCAATGACGTCACCGATCGCAAGGACGCGCAAGAACAAATCTTGTTACAAACACAGGCTTTGGATGCTGCCGCTAATGGTATCATCATAACTGATCGCGAGGGGACTATCCTATGGGTCAATCCGGCTTTTACTACGATGACTGGGTATTCCTTCAAAGAAGCCGTAGGTCAAAAACCCAGTTTGATAAAATCCGATTCAAACGACCCAGCTTTGTATAAGGATCTATGGAAAACTATAACCTCTGAGAAGGTATAGCATGGTGAGTTAGTCAATAGGCGTAAAGATGGAAGCCTGTATACTGAAGAACAGATCATTACGCCTTTACATGATGAAAAAGGCAAGATCCGTAATTTCGTGGCCATAAAACAAGACGTCACGGACAGGATGCAAGCAGTCGAAGCTCTGCAAGAAAGCGAAGAACGCTTCCGTATCTTGGCCGAATCCACATTTGAGGGAATCGCTTTCCATGAAGATGGCATCATTGTGGATGCTAATCAACAATTGGCAACAATATTAGGCTATGAACAAAAAGAGCTGATCGGAATAGAGATTGCAAAAGTGATTCATCCTGAAGATTATGAAATCGCGACTGTTGGAGTTGCAGGACCTGATGGCACCGATGAGCATCGTGCAATTCGTAAAGATGGATCGATAATCTATGTTGAAGTGCACGGAAGACCTCTGGAAGTTGAGGGGCGGTCAATGCGTGTTACGGCGATCAATGAGATTACTAAACGAAAACAGGCGGAGGATGATTTGCGAAGTTATGCAAACCGGCTGAATATTCTCCGAGAGATAGACCAAGCGATCCTGGCTGCTCAATCGCTTGAAGAGATTTCTCAAATCGCGGTAGACCATATTCGAAAATTGATTCCCTGCTATGGCGCTATTGTTTGGTTCCTGGATTCGGCAAGAAAAGGAGTAATTCAATTAGCCATTAATGTAGAGGAAGCATTTCTTCCCTGGGCGCCAGGGGAGCTCATTCCTTTTGAGGTCTTCGGGGAATCTCCTGATATGATGAAGGATTTCTCGCCGGGGAATACTACAATCATTGATGATCTATCAAAATTAGAACACACTCCAGCAACCAAGATGTCTTTAGATCATGGCATGCAATCCGTGTTGGTGGCTACTTTAGCAACAAAAGATGAACCGTTTGGTTTTTTACAACTTGAAGCAACCGAAATTGGAGCATTCAACTCTGAACAAGCGAAAATCGCTTCTGAGGTTGCTTCTCTGATGGTGATTGCCTTGCAACAAGCACGGTTATTCGATTCCACTCAGCGCCAATTGGAAGAACTAAAAGTATTGCATCAGATTGCTTCAGCTGGAGCAGAAGCAGCGAGTGTGGATAAATTGCTGGGCAAGACCACAGATTTCCTTTCAAAAAATCTTTACAAAGATGCTATGGCAATTGGATTACTCGATGAAGATGGCGCCACTATCCGCTTTTACAGTCCGAAAAAGACCAAAAAAGGATACCCGTATTTCGAATCACTGCCATTGGGCGCAGGGATTACTAGCCAGGTAATTGAATCTGGTGAAGCATTGATAATTACAGATGTCCGGTTAGAGAAATCATACTTAGGTGAAGATCCTGAAATACGTTCAGAATTGTGTGTCCCTCTAAAAATTGGAGCCAAAATAATTGATGTAATCGATGTTGAAAGCTATCAGATAGCGGGCTTCAATGAGACTGATGAACGTTTTTTAACCACAATCGCAGACCAGTTGGGAACTACGATAGAGAAATTGCAATTATTTGAAGCAGAGCATAAAGCTCGTCAGATTGCTGAAACAATGCAAGCGGCCAATAAAGCGTTGGCTCAGGAGCTAGATACCGACAACGTGCTCGAAACACTTTTAGATTATTTGAGTAAATTAGTTCCATTTGATAGCGCCGCAGTATTTTTTATGGAAACCGAATCTATCGCAACTAAAAGAGCTCTCCGAGGTCACGAGCAACGAGCCGACATTGAGGAGTTGAGGAGAATTACCTTCGATGCAAAGACTAACCCGGTGCTCAAAAAGTTACTAAAAACGAAAAAAGGGATGTTGATCCCTGATACTGAAAATTATCCTGGTTGGGTAGATGTTCCCGGTGTGGATTATGTACGCAGTTGGATCGGCATCCCCCTGGTTGTAGGGGATGAGGTTATCGGACAGTATTCCTTAGATAAGGCTGAGCCAAATTTCTTTACGGAGGAGCATTTGCAAACAGCAGAGGCTTTGGCCGCGCAGGCAGCCGTTGCACTCCAAAATGCGCGATTATTCGAAGAAGCGCAGAGAAGTGCCCGCGAAACTACTGCTTTGGTAGCCACCGGTAAAGGAGTGTCAAAAACGCTCGATACCATTAAAGTGCTAGAAATCATTGCGGATGAAGCAAAAAACCTGCTTGAAGGAGATTCCGGTGTGATACACCTCCTGGAACCAGATGCCAAGACGCTAACCTGTGTTGTTTCCCGCCAGGAGAACCCCGATGTGGATTTTGCTTTCAAGGAATTAAAGTTATCAGTGGGAGAGGGTTTTACCGGGCGTGTTGCACAAAATGGCATCGGGGAATTAATCAACGGAGTCGTAAATGAACCAGGAGGTGTACAAGTACCTGGTAGCTCATCAGAAGATCATTGTCTTGCTCTTGCACCTCTAAAACAACAGGACAAAGTTATTGGAGTTTTGACTGTTTTAAGGCCAGATATTGGGCACCCTTTTGTTCCATCAGATTTAGAGTTACTCACAGCATTTGCAAACCAGGCGACAATCGCGATACAAAATGCTCTTCTATATGAGCAAACTAGCCGCCGTACGGAGGAGCTGGAAACTCTCACACAGGTATCGAACAGCTTGAGAGCTAGTAGTAACCAGGAGGATATGTTATTCACTTTAATGGAAAGAGTGGAATTATTTGGAGCAGATACCCGGGCAGTTTTATTAATAAAGGACAACCAATTAATTGTGGCCGATTTTCGAGGGCCTAAAGTCTCCAAGCGTATCATCCAAACTCACAAACCAACAAATGACTATTGTTGGGATGTGATTCGTACAGGCCAATCACAATTCGTCACTGAAATCCCGGTGGACTCTAGGTATGATGAGAAAATGTCTTCGATGGCGATTTTTCCGTTACAAACTAGTGAAGGTGTCTTTGGGGTGGGATTATTAGTTTGGATTGAACCTAACAAATTTTCAGATGAAGAACGCCGTTTGATCACGGCATTCGCTGATATCGTAGGTAATGCGTTGGGTAGAGCCCGGGTTTTGGAAACGCTGGAACTACAGGTGGCCGACCGCACCAAACAATTAACTACATTGTATGAAGTAACCTCGATAGCAAGCGCCTACCGGGATTTAGACACCACATTAGAACAAGCATTAAAAAAGATATTAGGAGCAGTCAGTAGCAATGTGGGATGTATCCACCTTTTTGAAAAAAAACAATCAATTCTAAATTTGATGGCTATTAAAGGGATTTCCCAAGATATTACAAAGCAGATTGAATATCTGGCTGACGAAGATTCATCGTTTGGAAGGGCAATCCAAATAGGTGATCTTTTGATTGTATTGGATATGCAAAAGGATGAGCGTATGCCAGAAGCATTTCTCTCGTTGGAGTCACAAGTTTATATCGGGGTTCCAATCAAAATCAGAGAGCAAGTTATTGGAGTAATCAGCGTTTTTTGGGAAACGCCTCAAGGGTTTACGATGGATGAAATCAATTTGCTCACCATCATCGCTGATCAGCTAGCAATCATTGTCGAGGGAGCACAATTACGTGAACAGGCTGAAGAAGCTATCCTTACTGGAGAACGCCAACGCTTGGCTCGCGATTTACACGATGCAGTGACCCAATCCCTATATAGTCTAACCCTGTTGGCAGATGCTGCCCAAAAACTCTCCGATGATAAAAAGTGGGCGCGATCTGAGCATTATTTGAGAATGGTCAGCAGCACAGCTCAACAAGTGCTCAAGGAGATGCGTTTATTGGTTTATGAATTAAGACCCGCGGCTTTGGAACGTGAAGGCCTGGTTGAGGCTCTACGGCAGCGCTTGGAAACCGTAGAGAATCGTGCTGGGATAGAGACTGATCTAAGATCTAATATTGGAGAAGTTTGTTGAGCCTACCATTGATGTGCAAGTTGGACTTTACCGGATAGGCCAAGAAGCATTAAATAACGCACTGAAACACGCCGATGCCACATCAGTCACAATTCGTCTAAATTCAGATGGAAAATTGGTTGAACTAGAAATTATTGATGATGGACAAGGTTTCGACCCCGAAAAAGTAAGCGCGGGGATAGGTTTGAATAGCATGAAAGAAAGGGCTGAAAGACTTGGGGGTGTGTTCAATATCACTTCAAGGAGTGGGGAAGGAACAACGATTCAGGTTACACTTATGGAGGTATTTAAATGAGTGAGTCTATCCGCATACTAATTGTAGACGATCACGCCATCGTCCGAACTGGATTATCAGCCCTAATAGAAGCAGAATCTGATCTTGAGCTTGTTGGGCAGGCGGCAAATGGTTTCGAGGCTATAGAGGAATTCAATAAAATCAAACCAGATGTTGTTTTAATGGATTTAATCATGCCTAAAATGGGAGGTATAGAAGCGATTCAAAAAATTAGAGACGACGATCCAGATGCCAGCATTCTCGTATTATCCAGTTTTTCTGAAGAGAACAAGGTTATCCCGGCAATCAAAGCTGGGGCACTAGGGTATATATTAAAAGATTCTTCTCCCGAAGAATTAGTTAAAGCAATCCACGATGTCAACCAAGGAAAACCTTCTTTACATAACTCAATTGCAAGAATCCTGATGCAAGATGTTGCTCAGGGGAAAGATGAGCAAATCTTAGTAGACCCCATTACTAATCGAGAAATAGATGTACTTGTTTTGGTGGCACAGGGTTTTTCAAATAAAGAGGTTGCAGATAAGCTGGTGATTAGCGAGGCAACAGTGCGGTTCCACGTATCGAATATTCTCGCGAAGCTAAATTTGGAGAATCGCACTCAAGCAGCGTTGTATGCCATTAAAGAGGGGCTGATCTCTACGTAAGCTAGTACATAAGATGAGCTCCCTTTCCTGGTTTGGGAAATTGTCTAACTTACAGTAATTTTAATACAAACCCCTTGGAAACTAGGAATACTTTTTCCCCTCTCTGTAGACACTTTGGACACAGTTATACGGGATGGACAAACCTCCTTAAGCGTAAGTTGGCGGATCGGGGACCCAATCCAGTGTGAATTCGTGTTGATCGGGGGACTTCGACGGCCTGCTCTCCCCCGAAATGCTCGCTGCCTTAGGATACCACTCTCCTGTGCACCGACCAAAATGGCTGGATATATTTGAGCACGGATGGGGAATAGATGTGGGTTGAGGTGGAGAGGTGGTAGGGGTGGTAAGATCCCACTCAACCAAACAGGGATCAAGATTCCCTTCCCACAGCAAAAAGGGAGGCGCAAGATTGATGCTGCTGATGAAGAACGATATTTAAAGGTACTTGGGGAGAAAGAGGTTTTTCCACCGTGGCTGTCCATCGATAATCGATGATCATAATCGTTGGAAAATTAAAATACTGGTATAATCCTTGCTTATTATTCCGACAAACCTTACCTGAATCCAGCGAGGAAAATAACCATGAAGCATAAGAATATTCTTATGAGAACATTACTACCTGTTATTGGCCTAGTTTTGTTAACTGCCTGCAATTCTTCACCAGAATCAATTACGGAGGGTCAAGCCGATTCTAATAGTGAAGTAAGCGTTGAAGAGGTCACTCCAACCCCAGAAGTAATTGAAGTTAGCGTTGATGAGGAGACTCCAAGCCTAGAAATAGCCGAGCCAATTTGCAAAACCGCTCCAGAAGGCAGTTTATGCGCCATATCCGCTAGTGATGCACTGAACCTGACGGGCAGCGAAGCGGCCATTCCAATCTCGATGCCGCTGATCCCCGAACAGGCTGCTGTGATGATTTCCGCAGCTGGCGGCTCCCCACCGGGAGTAACCGATTTCAACGCCAGCCTGCTTGGCGGCCCCGGTACCTACCAATTCTCAAACCAACCTGGTGCGCCGATTTACATCTTAGGGCAGGATGACCAAGTCCTTTTCCCCGCAGATAGCCTCTTTCCCAGCATAGCCGCGAGTGCACAAGTGATTACCCCTGCATCTGGAGTATGGGAGGGTAAAAACAGCGCCTCCAAAATGACTTGCAGCAACGGCTTAAGCCAAACCTTCCCTGGAAATAATGCATCAAGCGGCAATTTCATCGTCTCTGAAGATGGTAACCAATTCAGCGCCGATGACAGCTTTTATGGGGTAGAAAGCGAGATTATCTTTTATCGAGTAAGTCCAAACCAATTTCAAGGCATATTCGTAGATACTAGTACAGGAAACCCCAACGAAATAGTTTACTACGCGGATATCCAATCCCCCACCCTAATCTACACTTACTTTTCCGGTCAGATCGCTGCAGATGAAGTTACCTGCACCATGAACGGAGCGTTCGTTTTGTATATGCTGGAACCAGCTGAAGATAGTATTTGCAATACCGGCGCAACCTGCGATACAGAATTTACTACCGAGCAGCTCGATCCCAGCCAGATCTCTACAACCGGCCCCGCCTTGATCTACACCGCGATATTACCGGTTCTGGGGATGGATCAATATCTCCCTGGGGATCAATTCCTTCCTGGTGACCAGTTCCTCCCTGGCGACCAGTTTCTCCCCGGTGATCAATTCCTCCCCGGAGATCAGTTCCTCCCCGGAGATCAGTTCCTCCCCGGCGACCAGTTTCTCCCAGGCGACCAATTCCTACCGGGTGACCAGTTTCTCCCTGGCGACCAGTTTCTCCCAGGCGACCAATTCCTACCGGGTGACCAGTTTCTCCCTGGCGACCAGTTCCTTCCCGGCGATCAGTTTGACCCGCAAGAAGAAAATATCGCTCAGAATTATATCGTCATGGGAGCAGGCACAGATGCCAGCCTGGCAGATCCAACAATCCCAGATCTTAGTCAAGCCCGCGTCTACCGCATAGATCCAGTCACTGGTCAGCAAGATCTCTGGGCCGATGTCACCTACACTGTCAACGGTCTCTTCATCAGCACCCCCGATACGGCTGCGTTTGTAATCTATATTTTCATAACAGAAGAAGCTGCCCAAGCTGCACCATTCGCCATCATCCGCAAAATGGGAGGATAATGTCAAGGTAGAATTGCGCATTTGGGTGGGAACTTTAGCTGGTGCTTCTCAGTGTGGCCGCAGGGAATTACGACGGTCTCCCCTCCCCCGAAACGCTCGCTGCTTTGGAAGGCTACACTCTGCTGCTCACCGACCAAAACGGCTGAATACACCTGAGCACTGATGGGGAGCACATGAGGGTTGAGGTGGAGAGGTGGTAGGGGTGGGAGATCTTCAATTGATTAGGGTAAAACTAATATCTTATAACGCGGTGTATTTCTGGTCACTATGGCTTTGAAAAACAAATTGGAGGGCGGTTGATTGTAAATATAAGCATTTCCCATGCAGTCCTCAAAATGGTCTGCTAAACTGGATGTATAATAAGAAGCGTAAATTGTATAAATTAATAGTAGAATAATTAAATCACCAGATATTTTCGACACCTATTGGTTTCTGGGCATGCCACCTTCATCGGACAATGAGGAACCTCAAGTGACAAGAAGGAGGCAAAAATGAAGACGACAATAGAAGAGGGAAGAAGAATCGAAAAGATTTTATTATCATTCTACTTTTGATTGTATCAATAAGCTGCAACACACTTTCTTCACAAGCGACCTCAGTACCATTAACAGACCAAGAGAGAGATGCCCCACCAGCAGCTGAATCGGGAGAAGAGATTTCCCCAGCAGCCGGTGACAGAAGTGACTGGCTCACATACACGAATGGGGCCGGGGGCTTTCAGATCCAATATCCACCAGATGGAAACTTGGAATATGCAGGCGACGATTCGACTCGCATAGCATTACCTATTA
Source organism: Chloroflexota bacterium (assembly GCA_019456165.1). Taxonomy (GTDB): domain Bacteria; phylum Chloroflexota; class Anaerolineae; order Anaerolineales; family UBA11579; genus VRUJ01. Next base: position 35,106 of record VRUJ01000035.1, on the reverse strand, counting down.
GAGCAGGTACCAACCTGATGGAAAAATTCCTCGATATCATTGTTTCGATGGACTCGGTCGATGGCTGTAACTTTTCGAATAGAAGTGGAGATGATGTTTCGATTGAGACCATAGGTGGAATCGAATTCCTAGTAGAGTTGAGCAGTGAAGGTGCTGTTGGGAATGTCTACCAGACTTTGAGCTATTCAGTTACGAATGGTAGGGCTTGTGTCAGCCTTTATTTCACCTTACATTCGGGAAACCCAGGAAACTACTCCCCGCCAATCGATGAGTTTGATATGGTCGCCGAAAGTGAGATCTTCGAACAAATCGTAGCTACATTTGCGTGGTTAGATTAATCATATATAGCTTGATTACCATATTCACCAGAATGGTGGCTATATAAAAATCACAATTTGGCCTTGTCAACTCTCCTGCAAACTGGCCATCACGATTGGAGACACCGCAGCACAGGTGAGCAGCAAATGAGGTTGAAACGGTAAAAGTGGTAGGGTGCTTTGTATCATCATTATGGTCAATGGAATTCGTTCGAAAGGATAGCTAATTCCCGATACCCGAATTATTGAAAATCTGATAGAATAGTCATAAGTTCGCATGCTTATTCTTTAATAAATTAATACATGTTGGTCAAGGTGCCTTCACCCCCGGATGGGTAGGCATAATGGCGAAGCCGGTTAAAGTCCGGCGCTGTCCCGCAACTGTAAACCACCCCAAGTGGTAAGCCAGGTCGCCCTCCTCGGCCACGTTCCTAAGATACCTCGCGGCAAGGCATTTGGAACCTGGGAAACTCCCTGGCTTAGAAAAATGACCTGTCCACGAGAACAGGTTTTTTTATTTTAAACACTATGGAGGTGTTACACCATGTACAATAGAAGATTATTAATATACCTTGGCCTGACGATAGCGATAATGTTTTCGTTGGCTGCCTGCGATGGGCAGAGCGATGATCCTGCCACTGTGGATGTGGCTACCGAGCCTATGCAGGTTGAAACTGAATTGGTCCAAGTCGAAACCGATGAACCGGAAGTGGTTCCTGAAGAAACACAAGAACCTGTACCCACTGAAGAGCCGGATCCCTGGCCGAAAGAGTTCACCGACGGCTCAGGCCGCAGCATCACACTCGAAGCACCAGCCACACAAATCGTCACCCTCGGGTCGTCTGTTTTGGAGAGCCTCTTCGCAATTGGAGCCGGTGACCAGGTTGTTGGCAGAGAGGAATTTTCCACCTACCCTGAAGAGGCTCTTGAAGTACCCAGTGTGGGCAGCTTATGGGGTGACTTACCTGCTGAAGCCATCGTAGCCTTGGAGCCAGACCTCGTTATCGCTGCTGAGATAATCTCACCTGAGCAAGTCGCTGCTCTAGAGGATTTGGGCTTGTTTGTGTTCTGGCAGGCGAACCCAATTGACTTTGAGGGTTTATATGTCAACCTCAGAGAGCTGGCAGAATTGAGCGGCCACGAGAGTGAAGCCGAGGAATTGATTCAATCTATTTCAGAACGCGTCGCCGCGGTTACAGCAGTGATTGAAACCGTTTCAGAAAAACCAGCTGTATTCTATGAACTTGATGCCACTGATCCCGGAAATCCATACACAGTCGGTTCGGGCACTTTTATTGATACTCTTATAACTATGGCCGGTGGCGTAAACATCGGTGCAGTATTAGATGGCGAGTATGCTATGATCAGTTCGGAAGAGGTCATAGTCCAGAATCCGGATGTCATCTTGCTTTCAGATGCACCTTATGGCATCACACCCGAAAGCGTGGCCGCACGCCCAGGCTGGGATGTTATCGCGGCAGTGGTAAATGGGCAGGTGCTGCCATTTGACCCATTCTTGGTGAGCGTCCCCGGTCCACGCTTGGTAGATGGTTTGGAAGAAATGGCCCGGCTGTTCCACCCAGATTTGTTTGAATAGATTCGGGAGAAAAAGCAACTTGAAGTTCTCAGGCATATCCTTGTGTTGAAAGCTAAGCTGCCTCCTTACATCGTGAACCTGCCCCTACTGCTGCTAGCTCTGATCCTCAGTGTGGCAGCAGGGGCAGTGTTCATCCCACCTGGAACGATCACCAAGATCTTACTAAATCTCATTCCGGGGGTTGATATTGCAGCCACCTGGACTAATTCTTTTACTGTAATAGTCCGAGAAATTCGCCTACCGCATACAATCCTCATAGCCATAACAGGAGCCTCGCTGGCAGGCAGCGGCGCGGCATACCAGGGACTTTTCCGAAATCCATTAGCAGATCCTTATCTCATAGGTGTGGCTTCTGGTGCTGGGTTGGGAGCCATATTCACTATGGCCATTTCTTGGCCGGAAGATCTCTTGGGTTTTTATTTCATACCCGCAGGAGCGTTCGTGGGCGCGATCCTAACCGTGATTCTGGTGTACAGTCTGGCGCGGGTTGGCCGCACGGTGCCTCTGACAACTTTGATACTTGCCGGGGTTGCGGTGGGCGCTTTTGCCTCTGCACTTACTTCTTATTTAATGCTGCGCTCGGAAGATGAGATCTACCGGGCGATCTCATTTTTATTGGGCGGATCTCCCGTGGCTGGTTGGAAACCTATCTTGGGCATCCTGCCGTACCTCATCGTGGGAATGAGTTTGTTAGCTGCATCCGGACACATGCTGAACGTACTCCAATTCGGTGAAGAGCAGGCAAAACAGCTTGGATTGGCGGTAAACAAAGCCAAAGTATATATCGTGATCACAGCATCTCTCACCACCGCGATCGCGGTTTCCTTTTCTGGCGTGATCGGTTTTATTGGTTTGATCGTCCCGCATGTCATGCGTATAATTTGGGGAGCAGATTACAAACGTTTGATCAGGTTGTCTATCATTGGAGGAGCTACTGCTCTTTTGTTGGCGGATACTTTAGCACGTGTATTGCTGGCCCCACAATCTTTACCGGTGGGAATTGTTACTGCATTAGCTGGAGCACCCTTTTTCTTGTGGATCTTACGCCGGGCGAAAAGTGAGGTCTTTTGGTAGCCGTGCTGGATATTAGAGATTTGTCAGTCGCGTATGGCCGAAATGTTGTCTTGCGGGATATATCCCTCTCAGTTAAACCTGGCGAGGTTGTCGCGTTGATCGGACCCAATGGGGCAGGCAAAACTACACTCATCCGAGCAGTAAGCGGCGTGATCACAAAAAGGCAAGGCAGTATTTTTATGGGCGATCGCGACCTATCGAAGTTGTCACCCTATCAAAGAGCGCGCATATTGGCGGTTGTACCTCAAGCAAGGCAATTGGGTGGTGCTTTCAGCGTAGAACAAACTGTTTTAATGGGCAGAACTGCCTACATGAATTGGCTGGGCCAAGCGGGAGAAGAAGATCATGAACAGGTTCGTTTTGCGATGGAAAAGACAAACACCTCCCACCTGGCAAATAGACGCATAGCGGAATTATCCGGCGGGGAGCAGCAGCGTGTCTTTCTGGCGCGTGCTCTGGCACAAGATACGCCAGCCCTTTTGTTGGATGAACCTACCACTCACCTTGATCTTAAGCACCAAACATCATTTCTTTCTTTGGTTCACCAACTCACTCGAGAAAATGACCTCACAGTCCTGATGGCTCTCCACGATCTTAACCAAGTATCTATCTATGCTGATAGAGTAGCATTATTGCTCGAAGGCCAAATGAAGGCTGTGGGAACACCCCAGGAAGTGCTCACAGAAGAGATGATAAGTGATGTCTACCAAACTCCTGTGCAAGTATTCTCACACCCCAAGCACAAATTCCCCTTAATCTTTCCAGACCAACGAGGTTTGAATTAGTTTGGTAGAAAAAATAGTAGTCGCTTGGAGCGGGGGCAAGGACTGCACCTTGGCGCTCCACGAAATCTTGCAAACAGGAGACTACGAGATAGCCGCCTTACTCACCACCATTACACAAGGTTATGAGCGCGTAAACATCCACGGTGTACGCAGAGAGTTGATCCAGGGGCAAGCTGAGGCATTGGGGTTTCCACTCGATGAGGTCGTCTTATCAAAAAATGCTTCCAACTATGAATACGAGAAAAAGTTTGAAGCCAAGCTGGGCGAATACCTTTCCGAAGGGGTTAATTATGTGCTCTTCGGAGATATCTTTTTAGAGGACGTGCGTGAATATCGTTTAGCAATGCTTGAAAGGGTTGGCATGCAGGGTGTCTTCCCGCTGTGGGGAAAACCTAGCGAGCAGCTCGTCGAGAATTTTATTTCTCTAGGGTTCAAAGCGCGCATTGCAGTTGTGGATTCGCAAGTCTTGGGAGAATCATTCGCGGGCCGGTCCTATGATTTCGGGTTGCTCAACGACCTTCCGGAGGGGGTGGACCCTTGCGGGGAGAATGGCGAGTTTCACACCTTCGTTTATGATGGCCCACTTTTCAAAAATCCTGTAGTTCATGAAGTCGGCGGGGTAGTCCTGCGAAATGAGCGTTTCTATTTCTGTGATCTCCTCAGCAATTGACACATATCAGGATTCTCATATATATATTCTCCTCGAAGATAGCTTATCCGAAGCGGCCTTCAACGTAATCCCTGGTACGCTCGTCTTGAGGGTTGGTGTAAATCGTTTTTCCTGCCGAGTACTCAATTAATTTGCCTTGCAAAAAGAAAGCGCTGTAATCTGCTGTCCTGGCTGCTTGATGTACAGAATGAGGTACCAAGATTATGGTGTAGTCCTTCTTTAAGATTTGAAGCGACTCCTCGATCTTATTGGTTGAGATAGGATCTAGCCCCGAAGTGGGTTCATCTAGCAGCACAATTTCTGGTTCATTTGCTAGAGAACGGGCTAAACACAAGCGCTGTTGCTGCCCACCCGATAGAGCAATGGCAGGGTCGTCCAGGCGGTCTTTAACTTCATCCCATAATGCTGCCTGGTTCAGGCTGCGTTCAACGCTTTCATTTAGCACAGTTTTATTTTTCTCCCCGGCTAATTCCAAACCGTAAGTCAGGTTTTTTCGTATGCTCATGGGCAGCACTACTGGGCGCGCGAAAACCATACCCACCTTACGACGTAATGCTATCACGTCTGTATTTGGGTCCAAAATATTTTCGCCATCCAACAGGACTTGCCCTTCTAAAAGGGTAACGTCGGCCAAATCGTTCAAGCGGTTGAAAAGGCGCAGAAGGCTGGACTTTCCGCTGCCTGCGGGACCAAATACAACGTTAGTGCTATTAGCCACGAATGGCATGCTTACATTCTTAAGCGACTCGGTTCCATCAGAGTAGCTCAGATTTACGTTTTCAAGTACTACTTTGTTTTCTTTCACACTATCATTTTTATTTGGCATTTCAATAATTTAATTTTCAGATTCAGAAGCTGGTTTTACCATTGCCTTTTTGCCCTGGCACGAGAACGGATCACGGTTGCAATAAGATTCATTGATAGTATAAAAGTCAGCAGCACTAAGGCTGTGCCAAATTGGATTTGCACCGGCATACCAGGCACCTGGGTTGAGATTACGAATAAGTGGTAGGGTAGTGCCATCGTCGCGTCAAAAGCTGATGAGGGTAATTGTGGCAGGAAGAACGCGGCCACGGTGAACAATATGGGTGCAGTTTCTCCGGCGGCACGTTCCAGACCGAGGATCACACCGGTCAAGATTCCAGGGAGCGCTTGTGGTACCACGATGCGGCGTACGGTTTGCCATTTTGTGCCTCCCAGCGATAGGCTGACAATGCGGAAGGCTTGCGGTACGGCACGCAGGGCCTCTTCGGTAGTGCTAATGATTACAGGAAGAGTCATGATAGCCAGAGTCAAAGACCCTGCCAGTATACTTGTGCCGAACTGCAAAAAGAGTACAAATAAACCGAAACCAAAAAGACCATAAACCACAGAAGGAATCCCGGCCAGGTTGATGATTGAAATGCGAATCAGGCGCGTCCAATTGTTGTCCGGAGCATATTCTGAGAGGAAGATAGCGGCTCCGATACCAACAGGGACGGAAAATAACGCTGTTCCTATCGTCAAATAAACGGTGCCGACTATTGCCGGAAGGATGCCTCCAGCGCGCATGCCATCCCGCGGCATAGCGCTTAGGAATTCCCAAGAGATCGCATCAATACCCTGCCAAAGAATATAGGCAACCACCATCAATATTGGTGTAATGGTCAACAAGGTCAGTATGGCTAATCCAATAAAACCGATTCTTTGAGTGCGATGGCGTTTGCGTGTAAATTGGGAGCGGATCATGAAAGCAGTTTCTCCGTACGTTTAACTTGCCTGAAAATCACCGCTGAAGCGGTAACATTTACCGCTAAGGAGATCAAGAAGAGTACGATCCCAATAAAAAATAGCACGTGGTAGTGAGTGCTGCCGCTGGCGACTTCGCCCATTTCGGCAGCGATTGTAGCTGTCATTGTTCGTACCGGCGCGAATAAAGCGCCTGGTCCGTTTGGCATTACCGGAGCATTGCCTGTCACCATCATCACTGTCATGGTTTCACCGATGGCACGCGCGATCCCTAACATGATAGCCGTCAACACTCCACTTCGTGCGGCTGGTAAAGTCACCGTCCAGATTGTTTGCCAATGAGTAGCTCCCAGAGCGAGGGCAGCCTCACGATATGAACGCGGCACTGCGTCTAAAGCATCCTCGGCAACGGAAACGATCGTGGGGATGGCAATACCGCCTAACAAAAGCGACCCGGTGAATGCCGATAGCCCCGTAGGCAAGTCTAACCATACTTGCAAGGTTGGTGAAAGAACCATGATACCCAGAAAGCCTAAAACTACCGATGGCAAACCACCCAAGATCTCAACGATAGGTTTGAGGATCTCCCGTGCCCAGCGTGGTGCGATCTCTGCGATGTATATCGCGCTGGCTAATCCAAAAGGCACTGCTATTAGTGTTGCCCCGATAGTAACTACCAAAGAACCCCCCAGGAGAGGCAGGATACCGTAATAGTCTTCAATGGGGTACCAGCGATCTGCAATCAAAGAGCTTAAGGGGACTTCTTGGAGAGCTGGCAATCCTTGGCTAAGAAGAAAATATAAAATCATCCCAACGAAAATAATGGCTGAATATCCTGAAGCCTTGATCAAACGAGTGATTACGTATTCTTTCCAACTTAGAGTTGATTTTTTGTTCACAAGTATGTATCCATTCTTATGGGTTGATGATGGGCACAAAGCCCAGTTCAGTTACGATAGCCTGTGCTTCTGGGGAAAGGATCCAATCCAGGTATTCTTTTACCGCGCCTTGAGGTTCTCCGATGGTATACATGTACAAGTCTCTTGCAATGGGATATTCTTCGCTATTCACAGATTCCGGAGATGGGTAGACGTATATCCCCCCTACTTCGCGAGCAACTGCGATTATTTTAACCTCATCGGTGACATAGCCTAGCCCGTCGTAACCGATTGCATTGGGGTTTTGGCTAACCTCAGAGGTGATGCCCTCCGAAGATGGAAGCAGTAACGTATCCCTGGAAAATAACCTTTCGCTCTCCTTTTCTCCTAAACGGATCACGTTTTCGAGAAAATAAACGTGGGTACCCGAATTGGTCTCGCGCGATAAACGCACTATGGGTCGGTCTTCACCCCCCACCTGGCTCCAATTACTGATTTCACCGGAATAGATTGCCGAAATTTGTTCCAAAGTGAGCTGGTCTACAGGATTATTCGGGTTGACGATTACAGCAATCGCGTCTCTAGCGATAATGAATTGTGTGGGGTCGTTTCCGTTCTCACGTGCATTCTCAATTTCCTGTTCTTTTATTTGCCGGGAGGCGTTGGCGATATCAACCGTATTGTTGATTAGGGCGGCGATGCCAGTGCCAGACCCGCCTCCAGTAACGGCAATGCGTACCTCAGGGTGTAATTTTTGGTACTCCTCTGCCCAGGCTAACGCAAGATTGACGATCGTGTCTGAGCCTTTGTTCTCAATATAAGATTCGACCTCAACAGGTTCCGGAACGTCTCCGTTTCCCCCAAATTGTAAACTGCATCCACTAATCATAATGATTAGTGGGATTAGTAAATAGTATTTCTTCACGGTCAAAATTATAGCACTTAAGATTTTAGATTGGAAAAGAAAAACCCTCTTGAAGAGATCCTGCTGAAGATACCACTACTTAAAACCCTTGATAAATAAAAGGTGTTTGGTTGTTGGCGCCTGAGACTAGCATTAACACAAAAATAGCGATGGCTAAAATAAATGCCTGCCTCCACTTCTTCCATCGTAAAAATACCAACTCGTCCTGGTGACGTTCTTGAACCCAATCCAACCATAAGGCAGGGATGAGAATTATGGGAATTCTTAGGTCTGGAAAGAGCCATTGCTGCCATTCTACCAACCCCTTGCCTGTAATTAGACGTTCAATTTGAATAGAAACGCCGGGATTTGGGAGTTCCCAAAAAGAGTAGCCTAAAAACCCTTTTACATATTTCACTGCTACTTCTAGTTCCATTCTGAATGGAATCCATGCGGCCACAGAAAGAGAGAATACGAACAGCGCTGCCAAATTTCGCCCCCACTTTGAACTTTCGTCTGCTTTAGCAGGCCGGAAAATCGAAAATAGGCGCTCCACCACTTGGAATACACCGTGCAATCCTCCCCAGAGCAGCATGTGCCAAGAAATGCCGTGCCACAATCCGCTAACTAGCATGGTTACCATCGGAGGCAGGATTAGGTTTATGACGTGCTGCCGGTTAGGAAATATTCTTAGCAGGGTTCGAGTTGTTGGGAAAAAGATATAATCGCGCAGCCACTCAGAAAGGCTAATGTGCCAACGCTTCCAAAATTCCGAGAAATTTCGTGAAAAGTAAGGTCTCATAAAATTACTGGATAACTCTATTCCAAATAACCCGCTAACTCCGCGTATGATGCTTGTGTAGCCCGCAAAATCGTTGTATAGTGAAAAAGCGTAAACAATTATCCAAATGAACAAAAATTGGCCGGCAAAATCCCAAGGGTTTACAAAAACATTTTCGGGAATCGTTGATGTAAGAGTATCTGCTATTACTACCTTACGAATTACGCCTAAGATGATCAAGCTGAAACTGCGCGTTAATAATTGATTATCCACTACTTGCGGGTGGGTTAACTTGGGAATAAATGTTTTGGCGCGTTCGATTGGACCGGAGATCATTTTGGGGAAATACACCAGGTACAAAGTGAAATTGACTAGATCTTCTTCCGCTGGCATTCTTTGGCGCTTTACATCTACAAGATATGATATGGCCTGGATCACGAAGAACGATAAACCGACTGGTAACAAAATTTGGAGGCCCCCTGCATTGGTTTGAATACCTAAAGCCTCTATAAAGGATGTCAGGTTGGGTAAAAAGTAGTCCGTATACTTGAACACTAGTAAGGCGAATACATTTATTACGATGCCTGCCCTTAACCACCAAGGCCGGACGCTACTCGAAGCGCCCAGTATTTTCCCGATAAAAAAATTGACCAGGCTGAGAATGGTAATTATCAACGTAAATTCCCATGCCCAGGTGGAGTAAAACACTAGAGATGTGAACAACAACCAGTATTTTTTGAATTTGGTGGGGATAAGATGGAAAACGATAAAGACCAGAACAACGAAGGTTGCAAATGAAGTTGTGGATATACTCATTATTAACGAGTACCTTCGTTAATATTTGGGCCGATAGACAACCCTTCCGAGATTATGATATTGGCAAGCTGCTCTCCCAAATAGCTGCTAAAAACCGGCGCGCCAAATCTGTTGAGATGCGTACGGTTTGACCAACCATTCGTCGGGATTTCTTCTATCGGAAAGCTGGGTATAAAGAAATTTCCCGAAGACAAGGTTGTTTCAGAGACAACACTAAAATATGTCTCATAATCGGCATAACCATTCCCGAAATAATCATAAAGGGTTGGGTAGACAGGCATTTCAACAACTACGATCTGCGTGCCGGACATAAGAATCAAATTTAAGGCCGCTAGCCGTTGTGGGTCAACTTCAAAATCTCTGTAGGCCTCAAATTTTACGCGATCATCTTCATTGCTGGGCTCTGGGCGCTCCCAGTAGTCGTAAGAAATAAGAATATCTGGGTCATAGCCATTTTCCCAAATATTTGGTAATCGTCTCAAAGTAATTCCATGTTGAGCTATAAACTCGATAGTAGTCCAATTTCGGTAAGTGAGAAAATATCTAAATGCTTGTGAGTGTTCAATAAACCACCCTTCAAGGTTAAAATCTCCATTTATATACCGTATCCACGGTCGCGTTGAGATATTTGCAGTGGTTTCAATTCCAGTCCTAGCGCTAAATTCCCGAATCTCTGTTCCAATTACGATCAATTTAGGATGAAATTTTTTGATTATAGAGTCAATGATAAGAGCGTTGATATTGACTGCAAACCCTTCTGTTCCAAGGTTAAAAATCCTCAGGCTTTGTCCGGTATGATCATAAATCGCCTTGACCAATTCATCCGGAATGATACCTACGTTTACTTCGGAACTGCCCATAATAATTACATCGACACCACCATATTCTTGTACGAATTGGCGTAATTTCGTCCACTTGATATCGAAATGTTGATGATTCAGGCCTAATGATTCAACTGGAATTAAATTCCCGGTTACCCTTATGCGCGCTAAACCTTCTAAGGCAAACAAGATTAAACCTAAGGCAATTAATGCTCTAAGAAGAGTGCCACCGAAAGGGAATACAATGTGTAAACTTTCCGTTTTCCAAGTTTTCGTTTGGGTTGGGTTGGTTTTCATTTGCCCTTTAGAACTCGCGCTCAATTTTATCTGAGTTTATCCAAAAGACAAGCAAATGAAAGCATTATTTCCTCAGAGGATCCCCTGAAACTGCGCGAATATATCGTTCTGGCATTGCCAGTCCAGACCAACCACCTTCAATGCGGAGTTGTTCAATTGGCATCCCGGTCTGGATTTGTTGTGTGATCCAATAAAAGCGGCAATCGTTAGGGCTGAGCGTTTTTATGCCAATTTTATTGCCAAGGTAGCGTACTCTCTTTGACACTGCTCGGCTGCTAAAAGTACCGCCTAGCTCTCCGTCTTTGAGACTACCTTTGAACAGAGAGCCATAATCGTCGGCGTCATCGATAAGATATGCAGTAGCAGCGGCTTGCGTATCCCAAGTCATTTGTATGGTTTGTTCTTCCCTCAAATTTTTCCTGCGGAAATTAAATAATCCATCCCGTAGACTGAAATTTTCTACTTTCAGTCCAACCACCTCTCCGCATCTTAATCCTTGATCTATCAGGAGACACATTAACAGCGTGTCCCTGCGGCCCCTAGGCATATCCGACCACTGCTTAAGACTTTGCGCTTGCTCGTAACTGAGTGCTATCGGAACGGCTTTTTTTGCCCCAAGTCTTGTACCCTCGCCATGAAAACCCCGCGCATCATTAATTTTTTCTCCTTCTTGAGGGTTGAAGCCTCTAATCGCATTTATCAGCGCAAATTCTCCTACATCCATAACACCAGCTTTGGTTGCCAACCTGGCGTAGGTCTTTAGGGTGCTGAGCCTCACATTAATACTTGAAATTGCATACCCAGAAGCAACTTGCCAACGCTGAAAACCAGCTACTAGTTGCCAAGTCACGTTTTCCCAGACGAATGGCCGTAAAGATAAGGTTTCTAAGCTGAGGATTCCTTTTTTGATAACATAGCTTGTAAACAAGTTCAGGTCGGCATCTTGACGTCTGAGAGTGTTAACAGCCTTGTTATTGCGATAAGCCTCAAAAATCTGAGTGGGTGGGGTTTGATTGCTCAGTTTTTCAAGGCTGATGCTGGGGTATTTTTTATTTGCAGGAAGGTTCCTGATCATTTTTCCTTTTACAGTTAAATATTGATGAAAAGCCTTGATATAATCATATTATGTCAAGATATGTATTAGTTTTATGACTTTTCGTCTAAAAAAATGATTATTAATACTGATATATAAAAATAAACAGTAACTATTATAATATATTTTTGGTTATTTAAAACTATTTTAAGTGCTTATTGCGTTCAAAAGGGGGCGGAATGAAATATTACTTAATCACATTTCACCAAAGGGGGACGATTTTAATGGTTGTTGAGGTTTTGAATCAGGGATTCACCCAATCTGGTAATGTAAGAGGAGAATTAATAATTACATAGATCAAAATCGCCGCGGCATATTCACAATATCTGGGAACCATGTGAGGAGCCAGAGGACGGATTTCCATTAAATTTGGAAAAATCGGAAAATAGGGCTGAATATGAAATCGAAAGTGGTTGAAAACACCCTAGTCGTAAAAGAAAGTTGGGAATATAACTCGCTGATTACCCTCCGATATCCATAAAAACACCTTCTTCAAATAAGCTTCCGTCCGGCATTGTTGCCCCCACGAGGGAAGCTGCCTCAGCTAGCTCCGTAGGGGTTACTTGAGCACCCTGCAAGATCGCTCCGCTTAAGTCTGCTCCATCGAGGATTGCTCCAGTAAGGTCGGCTCCTGATAGATCTGCGCGGCCCATATTTGCCTGGGTAAGGTCTGCACCTGCTAGATAGGCCTCACTTAAATCTTGATTACTGAGATCGCGGTGGTTTACGCTTTGGTTGAAAATCTCCCAAACCAACAGCCACTTTGCGTCTAGCTGCGTGTTCAGATCCAGTACGGTTCCGGATAAATTTACCAATCGCAAGTCAGCTCCAGATAAGTTTGCCTCTGATATATCTGCTCCGCTTAAATTTGTTCCGAGAAGGTCAGCTCCGCTGAGGTTTACACCCACGAGGAATGCTCCGCTCAAGTCCATTCCACTTATATTGAGGGTTGAAACGTTCCCATTTAGGATTTCCCAAACAATCAGCCCCTTGTTCTCAATCACTGTATTCTCGTCTAGAATGGCTCCAGATAAATTAGCCCTGTGTAGATCTGTGTCACTCAGATCAGTACCTGACAAGTTTGCGCCCGTGAGATCTGCCCTATCCAGGTTGGCCCCTTGCAAGTTTGCAGAGCTGAGATCTGCTCCGTTAAAGTTTGTTCCGAAAAGGTCAGCTCCGCTGAGGTTTACACCCACGAGGTAAGCCCGGCTCAAGTCCAATTCACTTAATCTGTAAGCCGAAGCATTCCCATTGAGGATATTCCAAACAATCAGCCATTTGTTTTCAATCATGGGATTATCATCCAGAACGGCGCCAGATAAATTAGCCAAGTGTAGATTTGTGGTACTTAGATCAGCGCCTGAGAGGTTTGCGCCCGTTAGATCTGCCCTGTCCAAGTTGGCTCCTTTCAGGTTTGCGGAGCTAAGATCTGCTCCGCTGAGGTCGCGCCCAGAAACGGGTTGATTGATTATTTCCCAGACCAATCGCCACCTTTCCTCGATTTGGGTTGTGTCATCCAGAATCGTGCCTGAAAGGTCAGACATGTTCAGGATGGCCCCAATGAGGTTCGCGCCTGTCAAATTAGCGCCAGTTAAGTTTGTTGCGGTAAGGTCGCTAAAGCTTAAATTTGCTTCATGAAGGAAGGAATTACTAAGATCTTCTTCGCTGAGATCCCGTTCGGTTTCTTCTATATTTAGGACCTCCCAAACCAAGCGCCATTTCGCATCTATCAGTGTTGTGTCGTCCAGGACGGCATCCTGCAAGACCGCAAGATCAAGTGTGGCTCCTTCCAGGTTTGCGCCTCTTAAATCTGCAGCGGTTAAGTCGGTTTGAGTGAGGTCAGCGATTTCCAAGTTTGCACCCCTTAAGTCCGCATCGCTTAAGTCTGCTCCGCTCAGATTGATATTGTATAAATTAGCGCCAACGAGGAAGCTCTCGCTTAGATCTTCTCCGCTAAGTATGAGCTCAACTGCGTTCCCATCCAAGATTTCCCAAACTAGGTCCCACTTTTTATCAAATAACGTGCCTTCCCGGATAGCCCCAGACAAATCGGACCTGCTCAGGTCTGCGCCGGTTAGATCTGTATAGCTCAGGTCAGCGCCTGTGAGGTCTGCTCCGTCAAGATTTGCTCCTCTGAGATTTGCTGAACTTAGATCGGCTTCTCGTAGATCACGTCCAGAAACTGCCTGGTTGAGGATTTCCCAAACCAAATGCCACTTAGGTTCGATTTGTGTTGTGTCGTCCAGAGTTACATTGGAAAGGTTTGCTAGGGTCAGGATTGCGCCCGTGAGATTCGCACCTGTCAGGTCAGCACCCGACAGATTAGTTGTGTATAGGTCAGCTTGAAGTAAATTTGCCTCCTGGAGGAAGGCATTACTAAGGTCTTTTTCGCGTAGATCGCGCCCAACTTCATCTGTATTGAGGATCTCCCAAACCAAACGCCACTTTTCGTCTATTTCGGTAGCGTCATCTAAGGTTGCTCCGCTCAAGTCTGCCAGGCTTAAGTCAGCAGATTGTAGGTTTGCCTGGCTCAAGTTGGTTCCATTCAGGATTGCTCCCGATAGGTTCGCGCCAATCAGTTCAGCGCCTATAATATTGCTGTTCGTAAGGTCTGTTCCGCTTAGGTCAGAGCCGCTCAGGTTTGCATCACTCAAATTCACCCCGGTTAGGTTGACCCCACTCAAGTCGGCGTTTTGTAGATCTACGCCGATTAGGTCAACACCACTAATATCTTTGTTAAGCACATCCCAAACCAGGCGCCACTTATCATCAATCTGAGTAGTGATATCCAGCAGAGTACCAACCAGGTTCGCCTGGCGTAGATCTGCACCGGTAAGGTCTGCTTCAAACAGAATCGTTAGATTCAAGTTCGTCCCATTTAGGTTTGCTCCAGTCAAATCTGCATCGGTTAGATCTGCGTTTGACAGATTGGAATCAGAGAAATTAGCATTGCTAAGGAATGCGCCTCTCAAGTTGGCCGCTTGCAGGTCAGCACCACTAAGGGCAGCTTGGGCTAAGTGGGCCCCCGCCAGGTTGACATTATTCAAGTTTGCGCCGGAAAGATCTGCTCCGTCTAAGTTAGCATTGACCATGTCTGCTGTGCTCAAATCGGCATCGCTCAATAGGTTGATGTCTCCGGAAATTTGAAGTAGTTGAGATGCATAAAGGAACTTTATCAGGATACCTTTCCTGGTTCCATCCAATGCACGTAAGGCTGTTTGGGTACGGGCGCGCGCCACGGCCCATGCTTCAGTATTGAGTTCGGCCACATCCAAATTCCTATCTAATAATAGCTCCTCCATGTCATCAAGGTAGGCCTGCAGGGTGGATTCTCTGCGTCTTTCTTCCTCCAAAGCTCGCTCGTACTGTGACTGTGTGACATTGAAAAGAGTGGCTACACCGAATAGGAACAGCGGTATGATGAGTAATTGAAGGAAATCCCAAAGGGTTTTACCACGGTGGTATTTCCCATTCGCTTCATAAGCATTGACCCCGGTCCAAGATGGCCAGCGCCACCAGAATGGCCCCTTTGATTGCTCCTGTTCGTGCTTCTGCCTTTTATCATATTCTTCGGCCACGGATTACCTCCTAATTCGAATAAAAATCTAGTGCTTCCATTATTAATCTGCGCGAATGATAATGATTCTAATCACTCTCATTATACAATACTCTATATTATGTGGAAAACCCAGCATTTTTGGTAGTTGTGGGCGGCAATGATATAGTCAAACCCGATATAAATATCTCACGATCACCCCTTCCCTAGTTTGAGAGTGAAAGTTTCTTATTATATTGAAAAGTTATTGGGCTATAATTGAACTTCTTGCAAGGCATAAATTGGAAAAAGGAATGAATGTAATACTTACAAAAGTCCGTTTACCAAAACCACGAAAGGACATCCTCAGGCGCGGGAGGCTGATAGATGCCCTGCACAAAAACCTGCATCGTAAACTCACCTTCGTGTCTGCTCCAGCCGGATTTGGTAAAACCACGCTGTTGGTTGATTTCGCAAGCGATGTGGGGGTGAAGGTTTGCTGGTATAGCGTTGGTGTTGAGGATGTCGATTTGGTTCCCTTTGCACAACACCTGATTGCAGCATTTCAACAAAAAGTACCAGATTTCGGAAAAGAGATCGCCCAAATACTTAATGCTCCTGTCGGGCATCCTGAACCGCGGAGCCTGGCTTCAGAATTCATCAACGAAGTCGAAAATCAGCTTGATGATTTTTTTATTCTCATAATCGATGACTACCATCTTGTGGATGAAAAACCTCAAATCGTAGATTTTATTGAGGCCCTACTTGAATACCTGCCTGATCAAATCCGTTTAGTGATCGGTTCACGCAGTATCTATGGAATTCCAACGGCAAGCCTATACGTGCGTGAGGATTTAGGCACTCTTTCCACCGATGATCTGCGTTTTCGGGCAGATGAATTGCAAACCCTTATTCGCACTAACTACCAATTAAAGTTGTCAGATAAGCAAGCTGCCGATTTAGCTAAGCGCTCAGATGGCTGGATTGTGGCCATCTTACTAGCCATGCGGTCGTGGGAACATGGCGCTTTACCTAAATTTGAGGGGGCGACAGAGCAAGTTTACTCCTTCCTGGCTAAGGAAGTGGTTGATATGTTGCCCAAACACTTGAAAGAATTCTTAGTTGCGACCTCAATCTTGAATGAATTTGATGAGCCTTTGTGTAATCATTTACTAGAAATTTCATCTGCGGGTGAAAATATTAAGGAGATCGAGGCGCGAAATTTATTTGTGACACGGATTGAAACTGCTCAAGGGTTTTCTTATCGTTATCATCATTTATTCGCCGATTTTTTGCGTGAGGAGTTTTCTAAATCTGATTCAACTATGAAGGCTGCTTTCCATAACCGGGCGGCAAATTGGTTTGAGAATCTCAAATCTTGGGAATTAGCTATTCACCATAAATTGGCTGCTCAAGATCGGCTTGAGGCTGCTAGGTGGATAGATTTAGCCTCAAACGAGATGTATGTAGCCGGTCGCCATATTATTTTGTCTCGTTGGTATGAAATTTTTAACGAAGACCCAAATTTGCGTCAACATGCACCCCATTTCATGGTTGATCGAGCGAAATCCTTGCTCAATGAAGGTGAATACGAAAAGGCTGAAGAGCTGTTGGATATTATTGAAGCCGCGTTGCAAGAGCAGCCGGATGAGGATCTCAGTGCAAACGCGATAGTAACACGCGGTATGCTGCGGCGCTACCAAGGTGATTTCAATGCAGCAGTTGAACTGGCTGAAGTTGCGCAGAAATCCATAACTAAACAAAAAAAGGGGAAAGAGAAGGGCTATCGTTGGTTTCAAGCCGAACGATTGAAAGGGATCTCATTAGGTTTCTTAAATAAACCAGACGAGTCAATATTGCATCTAAAAATTGCTGTTGATGGAATTCGCAAATTATTCAAAGAAAATACCCAGCAACAGAATCTAGCTCATGACCTGGTTGAAACATTAACTGATTTAGGCATTGTGTATTTTCAGAATAATCATATTTATGAGGCGCAGTCAATCTTCTTGGAAGCATTGGAAATCAGGCGCAAGATAAAAAGCAATCGTGGTTCATTAGCAACCGCTCGTAATAATGTGGCCTATCTTTTTTATAAAATGGGGAGATACCGTGAAGCTTGGAGAGAAACTGAACAAGCTCTCGAGGAAGCTCAATCGGTTCAATGGAAAAGGATCATTGTAATTATTTTAAACAGCCGAGGTGATTTGCTGTGTGATCTGGATGAGTGGGAGGCTGCCGAAAAGGAATTTGAAGCTGCCTTGAAGGTGGCTGAAAGTATCCAGGAACAGGTTGTTGGGCTGGATGAAACTTATCTTGGATTATCCCGCATAGAAAGATTTCGCGGTAATTATAACGAGGCTTTTTATTGGCTCCGGGAAGCTGCTGCTCTGCAACCTGAAGGGCTGGAATCTCCTATATGCCAAACTGAGATTGGAGGAATCTATCTCGAAATGGGGCAATTAGATTTAGCAGCAAATGCATTCAGGTCTGCTCTACAAACTTGGGAAAATAATCAGCATCCTAGTCAAGAACAAGCGTTGGCTGCTTTCTTACTCAGCAGAGTTTTGTTCGAGGATTCTGCAAAGGATGAGGCTTCAACTAGGGAGGTTGGAGAATATCTATCTCTGTCTTTAAATCTAACGGCGCGTTTAGGCCACGATCAATTTCTAGTGGATGCTGGCCGTCGCGCTCAAAAATTACTTAGCTTTGCAAGAAAGACTTGGCCGAATCCTCATTTGGATACGATTGCCACACGTGCCGAGAATTTCCAAACCGGAATGATGCAATTAGAAGTTGCAGTAAGCGTAACGCAAGCCCCTTCAGCGCATCTGGAAATTTACGCATTTGGCTCCGGAGAAGTAAAACGTAATGGGGAACGTATTCCCAGATCAGAATGGCGCTCTACTAGGGCCCGTGCTTTGTTCTTTAATATGGTGGATAGCCAGCGAATCCGAAAGGAAGAATTGGCGCTCGATTTTTGGCCGGAGTTTAGCCCAGCCAAGGTGAGCAGTAATTTCCATGCTACGCTTTGGAGAGTGCGGAATGCGATCGGAGGGAAGGATTTGGTAATTTTTGAGGACGGATATTATTTATTACATCCCGGTGTGTCAATCTGGTACGATGTAGATGAATTTGACCGTTATTTCCGGGAAGCGGGTTTTGAAACAACTTCTCAGAGTGAGAGAGTTGAAAATTGGCGGCGGGCGATCGCGCTCTATGAGGGGGCTTACCTCAAGTCTATATTTATGGATTGGGCCGATAGGCGGCGGCAGGAATTGCAGGATAATTATTTACTTATGATGTCGAATTTAGCGGATCATGAAATATTGAGTAGCAATTTTAATGAAGCCATTACCTTGTGTGAGAATATCCTTAGCATTGAGCCATACCGTGATCCCGTTCATCTCATGCTAATGAACTGCTTGGTTAAGAAAGGCGCACCTTCTGCGGCCATTGCACATTTTAAAGAGTACGAAGACCTCCTTAAAAGAGAGCTAAAAATTGATCCTACGCCTGAACTTCAAGCGATTATGGATGGATTATCTACTGAAGATTGATCAATATTAATTATTAGCTCAGTTCTTTGATCCCAGGATTGTTTTCCATTAGGAGTAGTCCGGGGTTTTTCGTTCATAGGTTTGTTCATATGGGTTGGTCTAAGATTAGCTAAATCCAATTAGACCAACGAGGAGTTGTAAAATGAACAAGCACACTTTCTATAGATTATTTTCGGCGATCAACCTTTTCAAAAATCCACAATTAATTAGATTAACCATTATTGTCACCATCTTGGTTATCAGCCTTCTGCTTCCCGGAGCTGCTTTTGCGGGTTTTGCCGGTGGAAGCCCTGGCGGATAAAGAAGGACTATAACTCGGAAGTAAAATAGATTTCCGTTGTGCGGCCGTTCTCCCGACTCGAATCTAGACCAAATAAAGGGTCAGGGAGAGCGGTTTTTTTATTATAGGAGCAGTCTATGTTCAAAACTAAAATAAATGCTATCGCAACGCGCGCTTTACTGGATAGCGAATTTAAGGCAGCCATCATGAATGGTCAACGAAAAGAGAAATTAAAGGAATTTGACCTCAACGATAAACAAGTGGCAACGGTACTGGCCATTGACGCTACCGACCTGGATCAATTCATTCACCAGTTAGGTGATCTGATATTAGACCCAGGTTTGGTATCCTGACTAGGTTTTTGCCCCCGAAGTGGTTCGTGTATTCTAAGACCTAATCTAATGGGTGATAGCTCTTAGGTCTGCTGTAGATATTGAATATCTACATTGCTAATGGAAAAAGCCTATACTCACCAGGGCTAGAGCAGCCATAGGGTGCAAATCGAATATGGGCAGGAGGAGTCGCTTGGTGATGCTTTTTCCGTGGATGAAACCCTGTAATTTTATACAGGGTTTCATCCTTGCGTTACGAATTAGAAAACATTTTTTATGGAAGATAAAAGAGTGAACGTTATTAGGCACTTATTGCTATTTACGAAAGAGCTATTTGTTATGGGAAGATTAATCCTTCTTGGAATTTGATCACAATTATATGAATAAACTCGTAAAATCCCGGGAAATGCGTCGATATCTACATTCTAACTGGAGAAAGCGAATTTGAGCATTTTGATAGTTGATGATAATCCTAATATCTGCACAACTCTGAAGGATATTTTCATAGCAAAAGGTTATGAAGTCGAGATTGCCTATTCTGGAACGGAAGCTCTGGATGTATTCTCTGCAGAGAATATTGATTGTGTGTTGACAGATATTATCATGCCCTGTATGAATGGTGTTGAGTTGTACAGAGCGCTGAAACAAATCCAGCTCGATATTCCAGTTGTATTGATGACAGCCTATTCCACTGGTGATCTCGTGCAAGAGGGTTTGAGGGAGGGTGCGCTCGTGGTTCTAAACAAACCTCTGGATATTGATAATTTGGTCCAGCATATATCAGCTATCTTAAATTAGCGCTATATGGCCCCCGGATGATTTGAGGATAGCTCCATCTAACAAACGTCTTTGTGCTTAAGAATTTCCCTTTATTTTTTTGATGTCCTCCGAATTATAATAACGTTACATTTTTGGGAATTAGCATGCTCACAATCAGGCTATCGGGACACCAGGTGTATAATCTAAAGAGGGCATTTCCCCGCAGCTTGCTGCGCAAACAATAGGGTAAGATAAGGGGATGAGCAAGCTGGTGAGGAACAGCCATAATGTATCAGTATTGATATATCATTACGTCTGCCCTGCAAAATATCGAAGTGTAGTAATAGATCAAAAAGTCGATGAACTACTGAAAGAAGTATGTCTGGAGATAGCAAAACGATACCAAATCGAGTTCATCGAGATAGGAACAGATAAGGATCATGTACATTTTCTAATCCAGTCGGTACCGACGTATAGCCCCACAAAAATAATCCAGACGGTGAAAAGTTTGACAGCGCGAGAAATATTCAAACAAGTGCCAGAGGTGAAAAGGAAGTTGTGGGGTGGAGAATTTTGGTCGGATGGGTACTATGTGACAACAGTCGGACGACACGGGAGTGAAGAAACGATACAAAAATATGTACAGGATCAAGGAAAGGATGAAGAGTATCAGCAACTACATGAACAGCAACTCAAGTTATTTTCATAAGACTGGATAGCTGCTGGATACCCCGCAGCTTGCTGCGGGGAGGTTTCATTAACGGTTAGTTCCTTTGGTGAATGCCCACAAGCATGAAATATATTTCTAAAAACATTTGGGCATTCACTTACGAGATCTGCATCAGTAAATGTTAGACAATGCAAAACATCCCGGTAAGAATTCCGGGAGGTTTTTTGCGTTATGTCTTGAGTTTAATCCTATGGGAGGAATTGGAAATCCCAACCGAAGTTCACGTCGGTGACATCTACCCCTGCGAGGGTGGTGACAGTTACAGTTTGGCTTACTCCACCCGCGGATGGAAATGAAAAGCCTCCAGGGATCAAGACTAGATCATTGCCATCTGCAAGAGGTGTGATTGAAACGCAGTACGTCCCAGCTGGTTGCGGGCTGAAGGAATATAGGCCGTTCGCATCCGTTATCGCAGTTTCGAGTCCAGTAGATGGGCACGCTCCTGAACCTAGATGGAGCGTCACACCTTGAATACCCGGTTCGCCAGATTCAAGAATACCGTTTGCTCCGTAACTAAAACCTCCAAAGTCAATGCAACCCTCAGGTGGATTAGGAGGCGGGGGACCGAAAGGAACCGCACATAGGTCATGCCAGAAAATACCTCCAATTGAAGCGGGCGGAAGAGGTGGAATTGGTATGACAGGTAAACCAGACCAGTCTCCTGCCCTTGTGGCATAAAACAACCAGGCCCAGCAAGTTCCAGCCGCATCTAAGTTGTTCATGATGGCATGCTCGTCATCTGGACCGATCCCGACTACATCACCCACTTCTCCAATGAGTATTGATCCAACAATTGGGAAATTGGCTACTGCTCCTGGGCCCGTGCGGCAGTTGGTGTTCACGCTTACGGTAAATGTCGGCGGTTCGCTGGTGGGTACAATCGTCGCGGTGGGTGGGGCGGTTGTTGAGGTTGCTGTATTTTCAGGGGGTGGTATCTGGGTTGAGGTGGCAGTGGCGGTGGGATCCTCAATTTGTCCTGCTCCCGGGGTGGCCGAGGCTGATATTGGCGTCGCTGTCCCGCTGCTGGGTCCGCAGGACAATATTATGGCCAACACAATAATCGTGAACAAGTACAAGCGTTTGTGTGTACTTTTCATAACTCCTCCAAAATTTTGTAGGGACTAAAAAAATGAATATATCTCATACGTCAATAGAAGCTAATTCTAATGAAGCTGATGAGTCTTTTAATGAAGTTGGCAAGCGCCCTTGCATCGACCAGGGTCCAGTCCAGCTGATCTGGGTGGGCAGCAGTTGGCCTTTTAAGCTCTTCTGGCTTTCAACGAAAACAAGTTTGTTGGTTTCCGTGCGCCCCTTCCAGCGATTTTTAATTTTTTCTTCGAACAATACTTGCACAGTTTTCCCTAGATAAGCAGCGTTGATCTGTGTGGCGATGCCTTCTTGCAAATCCTCTAAGGCGCGGAAGCGGTGTAATTTTTCTTCGTCCGGAACGTCGTCCTGCATACGGCGGTGGGCGACAGTTCCCGGACGCGGCGAGAAGCGCGCCAGGTGGGCTACGTCCAATTTGAGTTCTGCCAGAATGTCATAACTCTTCTGGAATTGTGCTTCGGTTTCGCCTGGGAAGCCCACAATTATATCGGTGGCGATGGACACATCAGGAATTATCTCGCGGATCTTATGTATAAGCCGACGGTAATCATCTGAAGTGTAATTGCGTTTCATATTTGCCAAGACTTGATCATCCCCTGCCTGGATAGGCACCTCGATATTCGCGCACACTTTAGGTAGTTCAGCGATCGTTTCGAGCAATTCACTCGTCATCCAATTGGGGTGAGACGTTAAGAAGCGCACCCGGGCTAAGCCATCCACTTCGTTTACGATACGCAGTAATCCAGCCAAATCAGGACCGTCGGGGATGTCTTTTCCATAACGGTCAACGATTTGGCCAAGCAGGGTAACCTCCCTGATGCCTTGAGAGACTAGCGAGCGTACCTCGGAAACGATCTCGCCAACAGGCCGGCTGCGTTCTATGCCGCGCCGGTATGGGATTATGCAGAAGGTGCAGGCGTGTGAGCAGCCGTAGACCACCGGCACATGTGCGGAAACCAATGAGCCGCGTTCATTTTCCGGTAATACTAAACCTGCATCCATCAGCCCGTGGCGATTTTGGGTTTCGCTCAATTCTATGCTGCGGCTCTCGTCCTGTGTCAGGTAGGAAACGAGCGGGCCTGGGTCGGAGGGGGGGGAAAACACGTCTACGAAAGGAAATACTTCACCTAAGCGTTCTTGGCCCTTCACGCCTACCATGCAGCCCATCAGGTTGATGGTCAGGCTGGGGTTTTTCTCTTTCAAGGGTTTCAGTGAACTCAGACGGCCATTAGCTTTGTCCTCGGCGCTCTGGCGCACTACGCAGGTGTTGAGCACGATAACCTGGGCTTCTTCGGCACGCCGGGTGGCGCGGTAACCTAATATTTCTAATGCGGAGGCTACGCGCTGCGAATCTGCTACATTCATCTGGCAGCCAGCAGTCCAAATATGATAGTTCATGTGTACAATTATAGCAGGGAAAGATGGGTTGTGAGGTTATCCACTTAAATAGTGGTAAAATTCCGCCCGGTGTCGAAATGTTGCCATCCAAAATTAATAGGACAAATGCCCTAAAATTAGGTGACATCTGCAACTGCTCTACGTATACAGAATAGATTTTAATATGTGCACAATTTATATTGTAGAAGGAGTCTTTTAAATGCAGGCTATCCTGGGAGAATTTCTCGAAATTAACCGTAAAGAACGCCTATCTTTACTTACAGATGACATAGATCTTCGTCCAGCTCAGGAACGAGTGGGGGACTTTGCCGAAACTTTAATACCTTTTGATGAACAGCGTGCCAGATATGAGGCCTCTCGCTGTATACACTGCCCAGACCCAGCCCCTTGCGTGGTTGCCTGCCCAGCGGATAACGACATCCCATCCGCGATGTGGCTTATCGAACAAGGGGAATTTCTTGAGGCGGCTGAACTTTACCGTCAGACAAGCACTATGCCTGAGATTTGCGGCCGGGTTTGCCCCCACGAACAGCTCTGCCAGGGGTCTTGCGTGCGCAGTAAGCACGATGATCCGGTGCTCACAGGAGCACTGGAATTCTTCGCTGCAGATTATCAAAGGAAGAACGCTAAAACTGAGAATATCCAGGCCGAATCGAGTGGCAAGAAAGTGGCTGTAGTAGGCGCCGGACCGAGCGGTTTGGCTTGTGCACAACAACTTGTTGAATATGGTCATTCTCCGACGATCTTTGATGCCAAACCTGAGCCGGGCGGCTTGCTGCTTTACGGCATCCCTAACTTTAAGCTGCCAAAAGAGGTGCTTTCCTCGCTTTGGGAAGATCAGTCTGCGGGAGGCATAGAGTTTGTGGGTAATACATTTATCGGTAAAGACAAAAGCATTGATGATCTATTTGCAGAAGGCTTTGAGGCGGTTTACGTTGCTATTGGTACAGGTATTGACGCGGGTATGGACATCTCTGGGGAAGAATTACCTGGCGTTTATAAGGGCACCGAATACCTGATCCAGGCTAATGTTGACCCCAAATTCTGGCCTAAAGACTTCGATGCTGCATTTGGCACAGGCCGAAAAGTGGTAGTGATCGGCGGGGGTGACTCGGCCTCGGATTGTCTACGCTCTGCTCTGCGTCTGGGTGCGGAAGAAGTGACTTGTGTTTACCGGCGCACAGAGAAAGAAATGCCCGGAGGCAAAAAAGACCGCGAACTTGCCCGCCAAGAAGGCGCTCAATACCAATTCCTTACACAACCTGTGCGTTTTATCGCAGATGAAGATGGAAAATTGGATAAGATAGAATGCATAAAGATGGAATTGGGAGAACCGGATGATAGCGGCCGCCGCCCGGTAGCGATCGAAGATTCCAACTTTATCATCGAGGCAGATACCGCGATATTAGCGGTGGGCTATTGGCCGGACCCGATCATCGGGAAAACCACGCCAGATCTGGATGTTGAGAGATGGGGGCTTATCCTCACCGATGAGGAAACTGGTGCAACCTCTCGCCCCGGAGTTTATGCTGGCGGAGATGCCGTCACCGGCCCAGACCTTGTGGTTACGGCTATGGTGACGGGTCGTAAGGCAGCCTGTTCAATTCATGATTATTTAACCAAGTAACCGACTACACTTTTCATTTGCTAATTTTCCAGCGGTACCAAATTTTCGGTGCCGCTGGTAATTTTGAACAATCCTCTCGTAAAAAAATTATTATTTTTTTCTAATTTGCCCAAATTGGGAGTCCCAGGTCTGATGTTACAATTCCAGCTATGCGTATAAGGAAAGTGATCTTTGTATTAGCTGGTTTGATGGTCTTAGCAGTGCTGGTATACCAGATTCCGGCGGTTAAAACGCGCTGGTCTTGGCGTCTGGAGGTAGCGAGCACATTCATGCGCGGTGTGCTCAATCCTGTGGGTGAATTGCCCACTCCAATCTCATATCCAACACTGACATCAGTACCGACGGCAACCCCCACTCCAATCCCCACCCAAACACCTGGCCCGACAGCAACGCTAATTCCAAGCCCCACTCCGCTTCCGTCATCCGCATCTCTGCCCGCCCCAGAATGGGAAAAGCAAGATATAAATAACTGCGGCCCAGCCACCCTGAGCCTTTACCTGCGCTATTACGGTTGGGATGGCGACCAATTTGACATCTCCCAGCAGATCAAACCAGAGCGCGCCGACCGAAACGTAAATGTTGAAGAGTTGAGTCATTTTGCGCGTAATTACGCGGGCTGGCTGCGTTTCGAGTTCCGAGTCAGCGGGGATATCCAGCTATTGAAGCAGTTCCTGGCAGCTGGTATCCCGGTAATGGTTGAAGAAGGCTACATGTTGGAGGAGTCATATTATCTCAACGGGCTGACCGATGACCGCTGGGCGGGACATTATCTGCTATTAACCGCATACGATGATGCAGCCGGAACTTTCACCGCTCAGGACACATTTAAAGGCCCAGACCAACAGCTAACCTACCAACAGCTCGACGATGGCTGGAAGGCCTTCAACCGGGTATACATCCTGGTTTTTCAACCCTCCCAGGAGGAATTGGTCAAGTCGATCCTGGGGCTTCATTGGGATGAGGATTACAACCGACAAGCAGCCCTCGAATCTGCCCAGGCAGAAGCGGATGCTAACAGTGGAGACGCTTACGCCTGGTTCAACGTGGGATCCAACCTGGTCTATTTCGAGCGCTATGCAGAGGCCGCGCAAGCCTATGACACAGCCCGGAACTTAGGCCTGCCCCAACGCATGCTGCGTTACCAGTTTGGACCTTTCTTCGCTTATTTTCACTCTCTACGCACAGAAGAATTACTCGCCCTCACTGCATTTGCTCTGCGCGTCACGCCCAATTCTGAAGAGGCTTTGCTGTGGAATGGGTGGGGGCTATACCGTCAAGGTGATGATGCTGGCGCGATAGAGAATTTCCAGGAGGCATATTGGGTTAACCCTCTCTCTCCTGACGCTAGCTACGCTTTGGATTTCATGGGTGCCAGTCCTTGAGTTGAAAGTGTAAAACCCAGATTCTTCGCTAGACTCTTCGCTGTGCTCAGAGTGACATGTAAGGGATCCGGTTTCTAGGAATGACTTTCTGAGGAGTGCAGCAACCCAGAGTCTCGGAATTGTTAAGCCGTACACACCTTCGTAATAATTAAATAACCTTAGGATATTCCTTTACGAGCTAGAGTAGGGTTAGGAGGGCAGGAAAAAGTATCAATCAGGTGATTTTCAAATTGAATCTTGGTAAAAATCTAATATCTGTCGGTTGAAATTTAAATGTAATTATCACAGAAGATTTCTGTATAAGATTGGTGGGAACTATTTAAATTGCTTAATCGTTTAATATGTTGTATGATTATTTGTGCACATTATCCTGAAAATGTGTCTCTGGGCAGAGTTATATACCCAGGTTTGCAAACAGTGCTGAACAAAATTCAGTCAGGATCGAGGTTTTTTACCTCAAGGAGAAGAAGCATGTACGGGAGAAAAATTCTTATCGCTATTTTACTAACATCACTAGTAATACTCGGGGGTTGCAATTGGCCCAGATCTACCTCAACTCCAGAAATTTCGGATCCAGACGCGGTCAATAACGCCACGGTTCTAACGGTAGCTGCGCGATTAACCCAGAGCGCTGTCCCGGGCGGCCAACCATTACCTTCAACGGCAACACCAACCCAGCCCTCTGTTGGCCCTGTACAACCTACCGCCACGCGTACGCCGACAAATATACCCACAAGAACGCTCGTCCCGACGGAGGCTATACCTTGTGATAGGGCAGCCTTCGTTTCAGATGTAACTATTCCCGATGGCACTGAGATGGATCCTGGAGAAAACTTCACCAAGACCTGGCGGTTAAAGAACACCGGTTCTTGCACATGGACTTCGGGCTATGATTTGTATTTCTTTGGACAAGATGCCATGGGAGGGCCTGCTTCGGTACAGTTGACCAACAGCACAGTTGCTCCCAACCAGACAGTTGATGTGTCGGTTGATTTGACCGCGCCGAATTCACCGGGCGAGTACCGTGGGGATTGGAAGCTGCGCAATTCATCAAATGTGGTCTTTGGCTTGGGGGCCAGTGGAGCACCTTTCTATGTAGAGATCGTTGTTTCATCGCCATATAATTTTAGTATGGAGTATGTAAATACTCATGACTGTGGTGGCGCTGTGTTTCCAAACGTAAAAATAATTAACACTGGTAGTGAATTTCTGCAGTCCTCCCAGATTACGATTGACGACATAACTGCGTCAGGCACCTTGTATGGGCCGTTTACAAGTAATACACCATTTAGAACCAATGCTGCTAGTTGTGCAATTGGTGATTCAGATGCTGATCCCGGATTGACATATTACATCCACGCAACCATCGCTGCACCGATTAGCGGCAATGATGCCCGTTTCACGTTGAAATTGTGCTCGGAGGATAATTTAGGCGGCACATGTGTAGAAAAATCCGTAGTATTTGAGATCCCATAGAATAATTTTCTGCGACTAATTTACTTGCATACCTGTCTCCTCTCAAGAGTTGTCCTTGAGGGGAGACTTTTTTTTATGATCTTCTCAATGGCATCATTATATGAACTTTGATTATTTAATTCTGGGAAATATTATAGAGAATGCCAGCATTCACCACGGCTTACTGCGTGTTTCTTCACAACCCTTTCGAAATTGTAAACTCCTCTCTAAACTATGTCCTTGCCCAGACCCAGTTTTAATGCTACTATGTCTCTATGTACGATATGACAGCTAGAGAAGCATCCGATTACTTAGAAGTGAGTAAACGGCAAATCACTAGGCTAATAAGCAGAGGTGTATTAGAAGCGGCGATAGAAGCTGTCCCCGTGCCCTATTACTTGATTGATACTGGATCCATAGAAGCTTACAAAACCGCACCCAAGAATAAAGGTGGCAGGCCGCGAAAGGACAGGGATGAGTAACCCACTTGCTCTGATTGTTGAAGACGACCGTGATTCGGCGAGGCTTTACCGCCGCATCCTAGAACCTACCGGGGTCGATTCGGAAATTGTATATTCCTCAGATACAGCCTTAAACTGGTTGGAGAAATCTGTTCCGGATTTTGTCTTATTGGATCTTAGGCTCGACGATGATGATTCCGGAGCGGAAATACTCCACGAAATTCGTAGTGACGAACGGTTGACAGACACTCGCGTAATAATCATTACCGCATATTCAAAGCTGGCAGACGATCTCGAAGATGCCGTCGAGACCGTAATTATCAAACCGGTTAAAGTTAAACAGTTAAGAGAATTGATTGCAGATTTATTGTGAACGCACTCTAGACTGGGGATATTTGTTGGATTATTACTAAAACTTAACCTTATCTCGAACAAATATCATAAACTGCACTAACCCCTTTTCCCCCACCATCCACGCGTTCAATTAAACCTTTGCGGCGCAAAGCTCGTATTGCTCTTTTGATATCTTCGGCTGTGTTTTCGTCGGTCATGTGGGCAATATCCTTCCAGCCAATTTTCCCATTCTCCCGTATGCAGCTTAGCACTAACCTCCTTAACTCAGCTTCTTCCTGACGCTGTTTTTCCCTTTTTGCCCGCAACCTGCTTTCTTTTTCCTTAATCACCAGATCTAGAAGACGCAGCGCAGCCTGGCTAGAAGAGTTCGTAGTTTTATCTTCGGTGGTCTCATTTGTGGATTGCGAATCGGAGAGGTTTTCCCCGTCTTCTCTTTTTTTCGATTCCCCACCTTGCATTTCCAATAAAAGCTTTGTAAGAAGCTCCAGCAAACTTTCGTCCTCACCTGATTGACCTCTGGATCTCCTGTTTGCTTGAATTCGTTTTTTTGATTTCAGTTATTGCCGTCCTATTCTCAGAGATGGTAAAATAGTACCAAGGATTATCTTCTACCCGGGATAATAAGAATGAATGTCTAGTCATTGACGGGGGGAATGCAAGGATAAATGATACTTTTTTCTAGGTTTTTCAACTAAAAGAGTACGAATCAACCATTAACAATTAATGTTTAACTCACCAAAGCCTTGTATAATCCAGGTAAATCCTGGCCCGAAAACTGCAACGGATGGCATATGGCCGACCATTTAATGAAGAAATTAAAAGCGCATATTCGCGCTGGTAAAAAAGAGCAAGCCGCCGCTTTACTTGTCTCGCATCTTAAAGACTATCCCAAGGATAAACAAGCCTGGTTGCTACTCTCCAAGTGTTTGGACGATCCTGCCAAGCAGAAGGGATGCCTTAAAAAAGTATTGGAGATCGATCCTAAGAACGAAAAAGCCCGTAAAGGCATTCAGCGGTTAATATTACAAAAAGAAAAAATCCGTTCTAAAAAGCTGCGCCGTAGACTTGTACGAGGGATATTGGTTTTTAGCCTGGTTCTACCGGTAACAACGATTTCGTTTTTGGGTTTTTACTTCGGGTCAGATGGGCAAACCTTGGCATCAATACTTGATATGGTGTCCGAACCGCTGCCAACCCAGACAGAATATGTTATTACTAGCGCTCCTCAGGAAGAAGATCAGGTAAATAGTTTTATCCTAGCAGAACCTACAACCGTGATCGAAATTCCCAGTCAAATTGAGTTGGAACCAACGGTTGACCCGCTTGCCAATATCCCATCTGCCTACTGTGTCCCGACGGAATCGCCGCGCGAGGTCGCGCAAGTTGTTACAGTCACTGATTCCGAAAGTCTTCATGTGGAACTCAACGGGCAACTGGTCACGATCCGCTACATTGGTATAGATGCCCCCGAGCTTGACCAGCCATATGGGGCTCAAGCTTTTGATATCAACCGCACCCTGGAAGGTCAATATGTCATCCTGGTAAAAGATAAGAGCGATGCGGATGAACAGGGCAGATTATTGCGTTACGTTTTTATCGGCGAGTATTTTATTAATTACCAGTTTCTCGAATGGGGGTTTGCTGAGGCAATTGATAGCGGTCCGAATTTTGCCTGCGCGGGTTTTTTCCTTGTGGGCCAGGATATTGCTATGGAGCAGGAGAGCGGTGTTTGGGAGCCGGTGGACGTACGTATGGATCCCAACGACTGGCAGAACTGGCCGGTTATCCCTCCGATCAGCAAAAATGCCGAAGAGATCTACCTCCGTGGAGTTGCCGCAGGCAATAATCCAAATCATTTATCCGTAATGGGAGATTGCCAAGCACCTCAATGGCTTTTGTTTGGCCGCTACGATTGGGATACGTTTGAACTACAGGAGGAATTAAGCTACTTGCAATCTGCTGTAGATCAATACGCTGGAAATTGGGGGCGAGAGAGTGTTACGGTTGCTTTTGGTAATACCGTCGCTTCTTTATATTCAGTTTATTGGGCAGACCGTACTCGCTGCGAATCTGGCGAATCCCCAATGGATTGTGAGTTGCGTGTTAATAACCCCAATGTTGCTCTCATTATGCTGGGTACAAATTGGGGTGCAGGCAATGATGCCGAATTTGATTCTAGGCTGCGTTCTACCGTACAGTACCTGATCGATCGGAATGTACTGCCTATAATTGTAAACAAAGCTGATGCAACGGGACCAAATTACCCTCTCAACCGCATCATGGCTCAAGTTGCTTACGATTTCGATATCCCACTCACAAATTATTGGGCTGCCGTTCAGGGATTGCCTAATAATGGGATGGATCCTAATGACTCACTCGGTATCCATATCCTGGGGGAAGCCTACCCGGTCAAACGCATTACGGGGCTTCAAACACTAGATGCTATTCTCAACTCTGTTGATCTGCCCTAATGCATATTGAAAGTTTTCTTAGGTTTTAGTAGAAATCAAGATTCGCGATCAATTTTCCCCCATATTTCGTAACAAGATAAACGCGGCAGACCGCCTGAGTATGCTTCCTCACCCGCATTGAAATTCAGGGGGTTGAATGTTACCCTAAGGTCGTAATTCGTTACCAAGAGGTTAACTGGGTCGATAACTCTAGCGCGCATGTATGCAGAATCGTCACAATGGATCACGTAATAATCCGGATCGAAAGCCCGCAGGTATTCATGCAAATCCAGTATCCCCGCCTGTTTATATTCAACCATCCTCGGAGTAACCAGCCCTACTTCATCTAGCATCGTTCTGTCAGAATAATAACCCACGTACCCTAAGGGTTCTAGCTGGACGCGTGAATCTGGAGGGGTGTTTGCATTTAGCCACAATCCAATTGCCTGCAGTGAGGCTTCCTGCCGATATATCTGCAAGTCTTTTACAGCCAGAGCTTTTTGAAATCCCCAATCAAAGCTTACGTAAACTCCCGCCAGCAATATTGCCGCGCCCAATAATTTTTTAAACCTTGGCGAGATGCGCACGAAATTCCAAATATAGCCCAAACCTAATCCGAATAAGATCATCCCAACCCAGAATAATGGGATGAAATAACGGTGGAAAAAAGTGGTACGTGTAAAAACGATGCGGATTAGTTCAAGGATACCAAAGAGAGGTAGAACAGCCAGTTTTTTATTCTTGAAAATGTAGATGATTTGAATGGCCCCAAACCCCATAACAATTCGTTCCAACCAGATTTTGACTTTGTAGAATTCTCCGGGTATGTCCAATGGCCCCAGCCAACCAGTGATAATAGCTAGCTTATAGGAATATGGATTCTGATCTAGCTCAACGTATGCCACCCATTTGGCGATGACTGTGTGAGGTATGGGAGAGCCAAAGTATAGTGTAGCGAAAATCGCCCAGGGAAGATAAGTCAAGCCAGCTGCCAAGGCCATACGGAAGGCGTTTTTGGGTTTCGAGAATAGTTCGATGATTCCTAGGGAAACTGGCCAAAGGAAAGTATCTGGCCTGGTTAGTAATAGAAACCCCAAAAGTATCCCAGTCCATCTAATTTCCCCTTTAACATAAGTGTACCAGGAAGCCGCCATAAAAAAGATCACCAAGGATGTTTCCATCCCCCCGGTATCTATAATCCAAAGCTTGGATGTGAAAGACAGCAGAAATATAGCTAGGAAGCTCTGTACATGGCTGCTTCCAGCATTACGGAGCGTTTTTGCCAGCAAGATAAATGCCCCCAGTGTTGCAGCCAGATTCAGTATGCGCCCCCCCAGGACCACATCACTTCTTGTAATCAGCAGCCATATTGAGGTCAATATCGTAAAAAGAGGTGTGGTGGTTCCGTAAACACGTTCCCCAATGTTGTAGACAAACCCATTTCCTTCTGCCAATTGGCGGGAGTAGCGGAAGGTGATGAAGGCGTCTTCATAGGTGAAATTGGTATAGGCGATCCATACGACGCGCAGGACGATGGCCGCACCGATAAGCGCTTTGATTTGAAATTCGGGAGTTCGAACTAGGTTAATTACTTTTTGGATGGATTTTTGGTTTTCTTGAATCACAGGTTACCCTAAGATGGGATTGTATGGAGCTGCTAATTATACCTTGCTGCTTAATTTTCATTCTGGTTGTCGCCCTCCTGTTAGCTCGCGGAATAAAAACCAGCCTCCCTTGCGTTGGTCAACGTTTTGGGGAGCGCGGTCGTAGTAAATATCGAAGATCTGGCCGTTATCTGTTTGCACCCGGTAATAGTCGCGCCCCACACCCCAGGAACCACGACGTTCTGCGTTCTCAATACGGTTGGGTTTAATATTACGCCTCATCTCTCCTTTGCGTTTGTAGTCGTGCCATTCTTTGAGTAATGCGATAATGCCGTAATCTTGGCCTTGCCAGGTAAAACTGTCCGGGCAGCCGGGCTTTTTCTCTAGGGTGGGGGGCTTATTGAAATCAACTTGGATTGCCTCCCCAATAAAGCGCTTAGGCGTATTCGTCATGTGGTAAATTTCTCTTGAATATGTTTAGTCATTTTTCCTGCGCTAACACCTCATGAGTGGTGTTCCTTGAGCGCTAGAACCATTTACTATTTATCAATCCCGGTCTCAGAGAGAAGTTTTGTGACAATTTCCATTCTCCCTTTTAACGCAGCGGTTTTTCGGATAAGTTCGAGAAATTGCTCTAAAACGAAATCTTCAGACCAATACTTCAGGAAGCCTGCGAAAGCGTCCTGAGCCATCTTGTTTCTTAATTCTGTATCTCCTTGTATTTGCTGCATTGCTTGGAATAATTCTTCGGGACCATCAAACAACACTCCTCCTGCGCAGCGCTCCACAATTTCCGGGAATGGTCCGATCCGCCGGGCAATTACGGGTGTTGCTTGTCTAAAAGCTTCGATAAGAGCGATGCCGAAAGTCTCATAACCAACCGAAGGAGCGATCAAGGCAATGGCGTGTTTATAGTGCCGGGTTAGCTCATTCTGCGTGATTGAACCCAAGAATTTGACCCTAGGATTTCCATTTGAAAGCTTCCTCAATTGTGAGCCGTATTCGCCTTCCCCGGCTATCAGCAGGTCTGCGTTGGTGTAATTCTTAAATATGGGGATTACCTCCCCCAACCCTTTGATGCGCTCCAACCTGCCTGCGAAAAAGAAATATGGCCGTGTATGAGGAGAATCATTATCTCTCGAAAGGTTCGTTTTGGGGGCTTCTGGCAGGAAATTATTGATGACTTCCATATCCTTAGAAAAACCGAACTCATGGTGCTTATCCCGGCTGAATTCGCTCATGGCGATAAAAGTATCCACGTGCTGGAGTTGATTTTCCAGGAATTGCGTGTACCTCCAATATTGGGGCGGACGGCGGTAGTGGATCACGCAGCGCAGACACTCCCGCCCGGTGCAAGCTTCGCGATTATGCCGCCAAAGGACGTGGGACGGGCAAATTAACCAGTGTTCATGAGCCATATAAAGCTTGAGGGCATCACCAACAGCCAGCAGCTTTGGTCCCCCTAATAAAGAAATGTTGTGAAAAATAATGACATCGAAATTTCCCTTTTTGATAATCTTTTGAATCTTTCGACCGTTAATAAGCGGCCGCCCACTTTGCTGTGTGAATAACACAGACATGCCACCGATACCGCTTTTTAGGCGCACTACCTCAACACCGTCTGGGGGATCTTCACTTGGCCCTTTCGCTCCTCGGCTCAATAAGTTATAAGCATCTATGTCTTGCAGAACTGTAACGTGGTGCCCGCGGCGCACGAGTGCTTGGGATAATCGTTGGGCGGCCACTCCATCGCCGCCAAAATTATAGGGCGGATAGAAAGTCGTCAACATACAGAAGCGCAGACCTTTCATGCCAAAACTCTTTGCATATCTTCTAATTTTACATCCAGACTCGCAACCGATTTACTCCCAAATAATCTATTATAAACTTAAGTGAGTGCCCAAGTTATTTTAGATATATTATTCATACTTGTGGGGATTCACCGACAGCTAACTGTTAAATACCTAAGTTTTAATTTTTAATAACAAACGGTTAGTTCTAATAGGTTTGTAAAGCCTTCTGGAATTATAGTCTGTTACATTGGATTTAACACAAACGCGCAAGGATTTGGCAGACAAGAATTAAACGGAAGAATAAGACAGATTCTAACTTTGGATATTACGGTCTGATTTGTTATATTTATCAAGATGGTGTCAAGCCCCCATTTTTCGCGCAGGGTGAAAGTGGAAAATCAAGCGTTGATTGATGCGTATTGATAAGGCGGCAAGCCTCCAAGGGCATCATGGGGACGAATCGCATTATATTCTTCTAGCCAATCTTCTGTGATCGCTTGCACCTCCTTGAGGGAATT
>VRUJ01000034.1 GCA_019456165.1 Chloroflexota bacterium | reverse complement strand
GAACTTCAAATCAGGCTAAAGCTTGCCCGACTAAAAAGGGCCTGACTATTTTACAGAAAAGATGTTGCACAATCTAAAAATATGATATAGACATTTTATCATTAATATTTCCCATATTAAGTTGTCAAAATGTTTTCTTCCTTCAATATGAACCCAAAACCAAAAAATAATTCTCGAAAGCGTTCGGGAAACAGCTACCCAGAAATAATACTCTAACGAAACAAACCTAATTTTTTAACAACCACTTGTTTTTTGCTTCTCAGGGAAATTTCCACCCGTCTCCCCCCTCAAACCACGCTCAACTCAATCTCGGGCGCGATCTTGAAACGCAGCTTGCCATGCGCGGCGCGTAAGGCAGCCTCAACCTCAGCAGGATTTTCCCCGC
Organism: Chloroflexota bacterium; assembly: GCA_019456165.1. Classification (GTDB taxonomy): domain Bacteria; phylum Chloroflexota; class Anaerolineae; order Anaerolineales; family UBA11579; genus VRUJ01. Next base: position 46,222 of record VRUJ01000034.1, on the reverse strand, counting down.
TGGCAAAGATGAAGCCCAAATAGCTGTTGCCTTCCGGCAGCGGTACTAATGAGTGACCTAGGCTGGCGGTGATCTCCACACCATCCACACCTGCTACCGCCCTGGCTTCTTCAACTCCGCTGACACCCTTCAGCAAACCGGCCTCCGGGATAGGAATCATCATCACACCCTCGGCTTTATCCACCTGCCTCGCTTCCGAGAAATCCAGCCCAAAAGCCTGCCGCAGGATCAATTCTTCGAGGGTCATATCCATATTGAAATGCAGACTCTGCGAGCACATCCCGCCGATAGAACGTGAAGCCATCTCCACCATCCAGGCGCCCTGCTGATTAACGCGCAGTTCAGCGTGCAGGGGTCCATTACGCAAACCCAGCGCGGCGGCCGCTTGCCCAGCCGTTGCGATAACCTCTTGCTGGGTTTCATCCGGCAGGCGAGAGGGCGTCACATAAATGGTTTCCTCGAAGAAGGGTCCCTCCAACGGGTCAGGTTTATCGAACAAGGCCAGCACGTGCAGTTCGCCGTCATCCAGCAACCCTTCCAGAGCCACCTCAACCCCCGGGATGTAATCCTCCACCAGGAATTCCTCACAGCGTTCAGCCAGCAAGATTTTCCTCAAGCGTGCTACGCTCCGTATAAATTCTTGGGGGTTATCCGCGCGCATCACCCCCCGGCTGCCGGCCAGAGTCACCGGTTTGATCACACAGGGGTAATCGACAAGATCTGCGATCTGCGCGGGGTCAACGTCAAAGTGAAAATGCATGAATTTCGGCGAGGGCACTCCGGCTTCAGCAAAACTTTGCCGCATGACATGCTTGTTGCGTGCTGCTTTAGCCGCCTGGGGTGAGTTGTGCGCCAGCTCTAATTGGCTGCTGGCTGCCGCGGCCAACATGGTACCCGAATCATCCAGCCCGATCAAAGCCCCCACCGGGTTTTGGCGCGCATACTCCACAATTGCACGGGCAGCCTTCTCAATATCATGGTAATCCAATGGGAGCGTGTTTTCGCCAGCTATTGCCTCCAGCATCGGCTGAGGTACATCTTTTCCCTTCACCACCTCCAGCCCTAAACGCGCCGCGGCCACTTCAAAAGGCGCGCTGCGGTAAGATTGCGCGGACGCCAGTAGTATCAAACGTTGGGGAAGTGCAGGTGTACCCATAAAGGGCATTATACCGGGCACATCGCAAGCGTCAAGCTAATTTCACTCAAATAGCTGAGGATAAGGATTTCGGGTTATTCCAACCCTTCTTATGCAAACGTCACACTCTTGAATCGTTCCTAATTGTTGGTGTAGGTATATTTATTGCAACATAAGAATATCAGATTGTCGATCATTGATATTACATCTAGAAGGTACAACATCATGCAAGAAAACCAGACCACACCTCCCAATCGAATTCTACGACGATGGAGAGACATCATCTTCATCAGTAGGTATGGTGCTAATCAGACCTCCAACTATCCATCTTTACCAAACCCTGTCCCGCAAATGGATTTAGCGGAAGCTATCCAAGCCCTTACACTCGCCCTGGATGCTGCTTTGGAAGAAGCGCGCCAGGATTCATCTTTCCGGGCACCGATTTCTTTTGAGGGGTAAGAAAATTATACAATCTTTTTGTTTGACGAGACAGATTTGTTAACCCTCGTTTTCCTAATCCTCAAAGTAAGCTGCCCTGCAAATCGTGGTGAAGTTTACTTTTAACCAATTATGCATTGCATTTGACTAAAAGATATTGTATATTATCTTGGGAACTAACCGTTTGCTTTAATACTAGAGTTCAGAATGTTTACGGTTAGTTCCTTAAGCGAATGCCCACAACAATGAAATGTATTTCTAAAAACGCTTGGGCATTCACTACTTGTAACTTACCACTTGATTTTAGGATTAAAGCTCAGGATATTTCGATTAATTCTATGGTGAATGCCCACAAGCATGATATATTTTCTAAAAACATTTGGGCAATCACTTCTGAAAAAATAACATTTAGAACAAAAAAGGCTAAATATCATGAATCTATTGGGTAATATCATTTGGTTGGTCTTCGGCGGCCTTTTAGCTGGAGCTGGTTATATCCTTGCCGGGCTGCTGGTGTGCATTACGATAATTGGTATCCCCTTTGGTGTGCAATCTATCAAATTGGGGATTGCTACCTTGGCGCCCTTTGGTAGGGAAATTGTAGTCTCAAAAGATTCAGGGGGAAGCCTGCAAGCAATCTTTAATTTATTTTGGGCAGTGTTTTTTGGATGGGAAATTGCCGCGGCGCACCTCGTTCTCGGCATTATCCTGGCGATTACTATAATTGGTATTCCATTTGCCAAACAACATTTCAAACTTATTCCATTAGCTTTATTCCCCTTTGGCCGCGAACTGCGTTAGAATAGTGATTTACTCTTGAACGTTCCAATGTAATACTTTGTATTAAATATATATCCCTCACCAGGGAGCATACTTGGATCTTCTGGCAGCGCAATCCTGAGAAGGTAAAACCCATGAGTAATCAACTTTCGTCTTGGAAATTGATCATAATCGAAGGTCCTGGGGAGGGACAAGAATTCCCCTTCTACGAAGGCGCCCAAACCATAGGTCGCTCTGCAGTAAATCCAATAATTATTGAAGACGACACTATTTCCGGCCAGCATGCCCAGATAGAACTGCGCTCAGGTGAGGTGACGATTTACGATTTGGTTTCTACAAACGGAATTTTTGTAAACGATGAACCCATTACCGATCGCACAAAATTAAAACCTGGCGACCGTCTGAAAATTGGAAACAATGTCGTCTTGGAAGTACGCGCTCCCGAACCGATCACCCCCGCAGACTCCACAGCTTCGACTGCACCCGCACCACCGGAACCCCCATCAACACCCCTTCGATCTACAAAATCAAAACGATCTGATGCTCCCAAACCAACGAAACGCCGCTGGTGGCTTAATAAAGAAATGGGTATATTCTTGGTTTTCATCTCACTTTCTTGCATCGCTTTCTTCTTGCTAGGCGGCGGAGGCCGACTGCTGGCTGCTTTTGCCCCAACGATCACACCGACCTCCACACCCACGTTTACCCCAACCACCACACCTACTGTTACGCCCACTTTTACATCCACGCGCACACCAACCGCCACCTGGACTGACACTCCTACTATTACACCAACCAACACTAACACCCCTACACCTGCAAACACTCCAACTGAAACCCTTACGCCCACCGCAACGCAAACCTCAACACCAGAGGCACTTACTGCCACATCTAACGGTTTTGCATACTGTCGTTGGGGTCCAAATACTGCTTATCTCGCGCCATACAACTTATCAGAAGGTGAGGTTTCAGAAGTTCACGGGCGCACTTATGACGGTTCCTGGATCTGGGTGGAACCTTTCGGATTGGGATGGGATTGCTGGGTTGCTACGTCAACCCAAACCCTCAGTGGGGATGTGAATCTTGTGGATTACATGATCACAAATGTACCCACCACAAACGACGTTTCTGCACCCGCAGGCGTGAGCGGGGTGCGCAACAGCAACATGGTAACCATCAGCTGGAATCCTATTCCCCCTGCCCTCGAGCTGGGATATCTTATCGAAGTGCGCACTTGCATAAATGGCTTCTTGTTCGACAACGCCTACGCTACGACCAACACATCCATCACCCTGCAAGATGACGACAACTGCGGGGGACCTTCATTTGGCAAGCTGTACGGCAAGAACAAACTGGGCTATTCTTCACCGGTAACCATACCTTGGCCGTAACAAGGCATACACATCTCACTAACTTCCAATAATCTAGGGAAATAGGGAGAAATTTATCATGAAAAAAATCGCACTTCTCACTGTAATCACAATCTTATTGGCAACCTGTGGAGCCCCTCCAGCTACCCCATCGCCCACGGCCTTACCCTCCCTCACTGCAACCAACACCCCCGCGCCCACGGCTACAGCTACCTCCACTGCCACGCCTGAGCCAACTGCTACCGCAACTATTACACCAACTCCCAATCTACCTGTTCAATCAGGGACTGCAATTCCAATCATTCCCGAAGTGATACTACCTGATAACGCGGCTGATCTTGAGGAATTTGCTCATTGGGGTGGAGGAGTGTTTTACTCGATATTTCCTACTTCTGATTCCGAACGACTAGTAGCAGTAACATCCCAAGGAGTCCAAATTATTGATATCGATTCTTTTTCAGTGGTTGGTTCTGTCACTGCATCCTTGCTCCAAAATTATCCTAGTCTTTGGGCAGTTTCACCAGATGGGCAATTTCTTGCTTATCTCGAGGATCGATCTAAGATTACACTTTGGCGAACAAGTGATGGACAACAGTTATGGCAGAGAGAATTTGATTCTAGTGATTTAGGTTGCTTTGGTTCGTCAGGTGATTTAGAATTTGCTTCTAATGCTTCGTCAATTGCGATCTTTGGTCAATGCAACGGATTATTCTCAGCAAGCCGCTTTGTACTAATACGAATCAATGATGGGGAATTAATTGCCATTGAAGAGGGTGATGCTTCAGGGCTTGGTGTTTTTTCACCTGATGGTAATCTCATCTTAACGTATGGACTCTCTAGAGATTTAGATGCAATACTTGTCCGGGATACCTATACAGGTCAAATTGTAGATGTACTAGAAGGTGGAAGTTTAGTGTGGATCAGATGTCCAAGAACATATCGTTATTATCCAGAAAGACTTTGGCCTCGAGTAAATCCATTGGGCAATGAGACTGTTTGTGTTTCCTTCTCTCCTTCAGGTGATTTTGTGGCTACTTCATATTACGAAGGCTTATTATTATGGGACACAACAAATTGGCAAATTGCAGATCAATTTATAAACGGTCGTCCCAATTTTAGTCAGGATGGCAATATTATGTTGATGGTTAGTGATAATGGTTCTACTGCATGGGATATTATAAATGGAAATCAATTAAGTTTACCTTTATCACTGAGTGCCCCGTTACTCTCAAGCGATAATTCTCACGCTGCAGGAGTCCGATACACTCCTCTTGTGGATAACCGAAGAGATCTTATTGGTGTGGAACTTTGGGATATTGAAAACCAGGTTAAACTTGGTAATTATTTTGGTTATAACCAGGCTCGCTTTTCACCTTCAGGTGATTTGCTTATTGTTTCATTAATTTCTCGGGCAGGAGATTATCTTCCCCCCTTGGTTATTTTGGTCAGTGATGGAACGATTTTACAAACATTAGAGGGAGAGGTTGATCCTCGATTCTCACAAGATGGAGGTTTTCTCGCAACTGTTACTGGTGATAGAATAAAGGTTTATAGGTTGCCTCTGGTTGCACTTATAGGCTCTATAGAGGGGAATTGGCCACAATTTAGCCCTGATAGTCAATTTTTGTTCACTTTCAAAAATGAAAAGATTAATAAATGGGAATTACCAAATCTCGATCTATCCTCATCAATTGATTTGCAACTATCAATTCGATCTTTACACTTTATCAATGGAGGAAATCAGCTGGTTGAGGAATCACTAACTGGAACACGATTACTAGATGTTCCGAATTTAAACCAATCAGCATTATTGGCTAAGGGAGCAGAGCTATTTGAAAATGGGGATTATTATTTTATTTCCTATCCGACTTCCATTGAAGTACGAGCTACTTCTGATGATTCCATCCTACACACTTTAATCACAGGGGAACACATCTTCACGGTAATAAGCCCAGAGGGAACCCACTTAGCTGTGGCCCAAACAAATGGTGACATTTCTATATGGAATCTCGAAGACGAGACAATCGTGCAATCATTTAGAGTAGGTGATGAAATTCATGCAATGGCATTTTCCAGCGATGGGAATCGCTTATTTGCAACTGCGGAAACAGGATATTCCCCACGTTTGTTTATCGGATGGGAAATCATTGACGGAGCGGTTGTAACCTCTAGAGTATTTTCTTGTGAAAGACCTATCGATATTGGCCTTGCAATCTCAACAAATGGTAATCTAGTAGCGTATACAGGGGGTGAAGATTGTCAAACAGTAATAGTCAAACTCCAAACGAATCAAATTATTCAAACAATACCGGATAGAGGATTAAATATGGCTTTTTCGCCAGATAGTTCAATATTAGCGATAACCGGTAGATCTGGTGGCATCAGACTCTGGAATGTAGAAACAAGTGATTTGATAATTCGTCTATTAGAAAATCCATACCAAACTCAACTCTATGAGCAATTCAACGACCTCACATTACTCCCAGATAAACAATATAGTGTCAGCATTGCATTTTCTCCGGATGGCCGCTGGTTATCGCGAACCGCAGATGGGGAAGCCAGTATATGGGGAGTTGTGCCATTGGAGCTTAGGAGCTCTCAAATTCTATACAATATTTTTAATGATATTTATATTGATCGCCTCGAACCGGGTTGGGAGGATTGGTCTTGGGATTCTACTATTGATGTACTCCATAACGATGTAGAAATACAAAATGGGACAGCTGCAATTGAATTGTCGCTTGATCCATGGGGTGGATTAGTTCTCCAATACCCTCCTGGGCTAGATACAACAGGCTATCAATGGTTGGAATTCCACATTTTTGTCGGTGAAGATACGGAACGGAGGTTCCAAGTTTATATTAATGACATCATGGGTATCCAGATTAATGAAGGAGTTAATCTATTCAATCGATCATATGTTGAAGGGGAAATAATTTTACCAAATCAATGGCAACTTGTCCGTATTCCATTAGAGGATTTGGGTGCTTTTGAGAGATTGGTTGGAGGGATGACTATCCAAGAATACACCGGTAATTACCATCCTCTTTTTTATATCGATAGTATTAGATTCGTTGGGGTAATTAATGAACCGCCTTAAACAATAACTACCAAAATTATCTAAACTCCTATCCCCGCTGCAAGCAACAGGGTATTCAGTGAGAATAATATTTTATCAGAAAATTAACTTCAGTTTCGAATAAGTAATAACTAGAAGTAAAACCTTAATAGCATGATATGGTTTTTTCTATTGAAAATTGCAGGCTAACAACCTCACTTTTCACCCCTTGACACATCGATACTCATCTATTAGAATATAATTATACATAGATAGCTATCTATATTATTCTTTGCATACAAATGAAGCCCGCGCACAGAATTTGGTATGCAAGAAAGGAGATAATTTGATGGACAAGCTATTCTTCACAGAACCAGGCTGTTGCGATGAAGATGATGGCGGTGGCTGCGGCTGCTAGATCACCCGCTATTATCAAAGTACAACAGAAACGGTCAGCGAGTTCGCTGACCGTTTCTTATTTACATGGGTGAAGTAGTGCTTCGTTCTAGGGGAATTGATTTTGACCGGGGAATATCAGATCACTTTATCGTCCGTTCCAGCCAGTTGGCGCAAAAATTCAGTTTGGCCGCAATGGTACGTCTCGTGAAAATAGAAGAAATGTAAGCGGTTGCCCAACTTTGAAGTCCGCTCCCCGCTGCCAATTTCTTTCTCAAAATCCTCAGTTTCCATCTTCTCAAATGCATTTTCAATCATTTCCTGGGATTTGGGCAGCAATTCTAAGAAACGCTCGAGCGGGATAACATCTGGGTCTTCCAGGATAACTGGTTCAGATTCTCGAGCGTACTTTTCCTTTTCTGCCTCGGTCAACAAAGGTTGTTCATCCAACAATTTTAGAATACTGTCGCGGTTACCCATGATATGCCCCAATACCCAGTTAAGGCAGTTTCCCCGCGCAGGCGGTTGTAAAAGTGTATCTGCATGCGTCAGACCGTCTGTCTGCATTTGGATGATGCGCATATTGCGGCTAAATGCCTCACGCATAATTTCCTTATCGATCATAATGTCTGCTCCTGTAGTTAATTGTGCTGAAATCCAATTATACACCCCATGGATTGGGTAACTAAATACCAAATATATTTTTCAGTACCGGCATTGCAGCTTGCACAGCCCGTGCCCGGTGACTCACCAGGTTCTTTTCAGTCTCGCTCAATTCTGCCATAGTCTTGTCACCCCCTTGCAATAAAAATATGGGGTCATAACCGAAGCCGCCGGTCCCCCGCTCTTCTGGGATGATCTCGCCTTCGCATACTCCCTCTGCCACCTGCACTATACCGTTTGGCTGGGCTACAGCGATCACCGCTCGGAAGCGGGCCGGCCACGGAAGGTCCATCCCAGCCAGGTTTTTAAGTAGGTAAGCGCGCCTATCCGCGTCCGTCGCGCCAGGTTGGGGAGCATAACGCGCTGAAAATAAACCCGGGGCACCCTCAAGTGCATCGACCTCCAAACCGCTGTCATCCGCCAATGCTGCCATACCACTAGCAAGCGCAAAAGCGCGTGCTTTTAGGACTGCGTTCTCTGCATAATCCACCCCAGTCTCATCTACTTGCAGCTTAATATTCAATTCTTCTGGGCTGAAAAGCTCAACTTTTGGCAATTCAGCGAGTAAACTGCGCAGTTCAATCAGCTTTCCCGGGTTGTTTGTTGCAAGCAGCAATTTACCTTGCAATTGATTTTGCATAATATCTCTTTTGGTCTCGTACCCTATACGAATAGTACTCCACCGCCATATCTGGGGGTAAGAATAGTAGATTCCCTACATATATGATGGAACAAGTACCTTTGGGTGCGCGCGTTATGTAAAGTTATTCCCATTAAAACTTGACCCATATTGCAATATTTGTTATAATATCATCACTATTTAGTAGAATCTATTGCAATATTATACTACCATTGACTACTTCTTATCCTATTTTCCACTCACCCACTATGAGCAAGCAAGATAACCTTTTACGGCTTAACGTTGGCTTTATCGCACACGAAGATGTTGGGTACTTACGCGAATTTGATTTTGAATTTCCCAAACTGCACTTATCCCCAGGCCTGGATTTAGATGATGTTAATGGTTCAGCACGTTTCTCACGCACATCCACAGGTTTGTTACTCGACGTGAATTTTTCTGCTGTCACACAAAGTGAGTGTGGACGTTGCCTGGATGAGGTCACTCAATCTTTAGAAACCAATTTTACCGAGCTTTATGCATTCAACGAGAAATCGGTGACCGAGTCGGGTTTAATCCTGCCCGAAAACGGCAAGATTGACCTCGCTCCAATACTACGCGAATACTTACTCTTGGAAATGCCCATCAATCCACTTTGTAGGCCAAACTGCCTCGGCCTGTGCCTTGAATGCGGTGAGAACTTAAACGATTCCGAACACACTCACGAAAAAGACAACATAGATCCGCGTCTTTCCAAATTAAAAAACCTGTTAGATGACGATTAGATACCACCTACCCGCGCCAGGTTTTGATCACGGCGCTAACTAGGAGTAGATATCATGGCTTATACCGCTAACAAAATTGATGAGAGAGAAAACCTAACCCTTTTATTGGGGAAAGATAACGCGGAAGAATTTATCAACAAAGAAGACCTGTCTGAGTTATTTGGAAGCGGCGATGAGCCCCTAAAAAACTTGCGGATGTATTATTTCGAAGTTAGGGAAAACCAAAATGAAGTCGCTGACAATGAGATTTCCCCATCCCCCGCTGCGCCAAAACCCAAAATAAAACCCACAAATGGAAAATCTGCACTAGCTGCTGCACGCGGCGAAAGCGTAGATGCCGTGGGCTTATATCTCAAAGAAATGTCTCGCGTCCCCTTATTGACCAATGAAGAGGAGATCAGTATCGCCAAACGCATTGAAAGCGCTAAAAAGGCAAAGAAAAAATTAGGTAAATTAAACGGCCGTTCTAGCGCTAAATTACGCGAAAAATTTACAAACCAAATCGAGGATGGGCTCTCAGCGCGCGCACATTTGATAAATGCTAATACTCGTTTGGTTGTCAGTATTGCCAAGAAATACCTCGGACGCGGCGTGCCATTCCTCGATTTGATTCAAGAGGGCAATCTAGGTTTGATGAAAGCGGTCAAAAAGTACGATTACACTCGCGGCTTCCGCTTCTCCACATATGCTACCTGGTGGATCCGCCAAACTATCACCCGCTCTATCGCAGACCAAGGACGCACGATTCGGGTGCCAGTGCATATGATCGACCGCATCCGATTGCTTTACAAGACTGCGCACAGGCTAGAACAACGCCTGGGGCAGCCCCCTTCCGTAGAAGAGCTTGCTGAAGCAATGAGCCTGAATACCAGAAAAGTGCAGTGGATGCTGCGTGTATCTTGGCTGCCTCTCTCCCTCGAAAGCCCTATCGGTGACGATGAAGACTCTGAGCTAGGCATGTTCGTCGAGGATAAAAACACTCCCAGCCCAGGCCAGACTGCATACCACAATTTGCTCTCCGCTAAGGTTGAAGAAGTTTTAGCAACGCTCTCACCCCGAGAGGCGAGGATATTACGCCTTCGCTTTGGCCTGGAAAATGGAACCACTTATACGTTGGAAGAAGTAGGTGAGAAATTTGGTCTCACACGTGAGCGTATCCGTCAGATAGAAGGCAAAGCCCTGCGCCGTTTACGCCATCCAATGCGCTCGCGCCAATTACGCGAATATTTATAAAAGCTTTCCACTATAGAAATATTTACTGGTGACTGCTGTAATCTATTCCTCCCCCGCGTCCAACTTTTCCACCCCAGCTCCCTGACTTTGCCGCCAGGCAAGCAATCCCGAAATAAGCCCGCCCAATAACAACACAACGATGTCATCCTCCGGGCCGATGATCAGATCTGGGAGGACAGTATAAACCCCAGCCGCGATAGCTGGGAACCAGGCATAATTCCGAATGGTTATGAACATATATACAGCCAGCACGAAGAAGAAAACAAGCGCTCCAACGCCAATGATCAACCCGCTCTTTAAGCTAATCCCGAATGTATTCCCGCCTAGATATTTGATCGCCTCGCCGATTCCCCCTACTAATACGGCCGATACCGCTATCACCAAAGCCCCGATTAGAAATATAAATCCTAAACAAGATTTCTTGCCATCACTCATAAATAATTATCCTCAATATTGCGAATATGCCCCCATTATGACAAATTTACTTAGCGTGGTCAAGCGATTATGTTAGTCTATAGAAAAAAATAAATAAACAATTTTCAGAATTTATCATGTCATTCTGAGCCCCCGCATGGGGTGAAGAATCTCGAAATGTACGCGTATTCTCCATCATTTTCTTTGTCGCAACGAAACACCTTTTCGCGAGACTCTTCGCTGCGCTCAGAGTGACATGTGATGTTGTGATAGGAAGGCGATTGTTTATCCTAGTCAAGCGATATTATATAAATCCGCGGTCATCTACGTGTATCCGCGGTTAATTTAGAAAAGCGTAGAATGCAACCAGTTTACCCAAACGGCGAGTCACCCCCGGCCGCAGGACTGTAATACGGGTTGGTGCCATCGGCGTGTTCGGTAATATCGATCACCTGCTTAATTTGCGGCACGTTTTGCATGATCATCTGCTCGATGCCCTGTTTTAGAGTTACGAAAGCCATGCCGCAACCCTGGCAGCCGCCGCCCATTTCTATGTATGCGGCCTCATCCTTCACGTCCAGGAGCAGCACCCAGCCATCGTGTACAGATACGCCTGGGTTGATGTGCTCATCAACCACTTTCTGCACTGCAATGGCGGTCAGTTCAGTCCAGTCTCTGCGTTGTTCTACACCGGGTGGAAGTACGGTCGGGGTTTGTGGATAATCGATATTGAAACCTGCGTTATATTTAGAGGCGTCATAATTCACCTTGGCGCCGCGCAAGCTGGCCGCACAGCTGGGATCGAAATACAAAAGGAAGCCTCCGGCGTCTTGCACCGCATCTGTATCTTGGCGCTCGTCCCTGCCGACAAATTGGAATTCCGTCTGGTAGCCACCCCCTGGCAGACGTCCGGTAACCAACACGCGCACCACCAGGTCTCCCCCATCGCGGCCTTGCATCAATTCCACTATTTTATCCCTGGCGGATGCGCTGATTTCTAAAATATCTTTGAATTGTATAGATTCTGTCATCTAGTTTTGCCTTTTGTAATAAACTACCAAAATCCTCTAAACTCCTATCCCCGCTGCAAGCAACGGGGTATTACGGAGTTTAGCCCCCACGGGTACGGATTTTGGAAAAACATGGAACCCTCGTAGCAAGCTACGGGGTATTCAGCAAGAATAAATAGTACTAATCACGGGCTATTATACGTGATTGGATGGGTGGAAAATGTAAGTAATCTATTAGAAAAAGGGGGAGAAAATTAAACTGTGATCAGATCAAACGCGGCAAGCCATGTTGTAGTCTCCATCGTAGGTGTAAGTATTAAAGACATTACTAATATCAATTCATAGTTTTTATGGCTGCCAGGCTGGAGCATTTTCTCGAGCTGGGGTATCTGTAAGTCGCCTCACTTCACTACCGTCCGCGTTCATCACGTAGATTTCCCAACTGCTGTTTCGATCGGACCCGAAAGCAATCTGGCCACCAGCTTCGCCAAGTTGGGGTGGAGTTATCGTGGATGTTACCGACGGCGAAGGTAGAGTTGGAAATTCAATAATAGGTAGTTCATCAGCCCGTGTTATTGTAACCAAAGGTGCATAAATCCAGGCTACACACCCTTCTACACCCGCGTAGGTAATCTGGATCCACAAACCACCAGCAGAGGATTTCCCCAGGACAGGTACTTCCTGGCCTGAGAGAAGCACTCCAATTACAGGATAATCAGTACCAGGGCCGCTGCGCACATAGATCTGGATCTGATCCTGGTTGACGCGTGCGATCGGTCCTTCGAGTGTGCAGATTTCGGTTGATATGCTTGTAGGAGTCGGGGTGGGAGTAAATGTTGGGGTTGCTGTGGGTGTGTGTAGGAGTAGAAGTGTTGGTGGTTGTGGGCGTTGATGTTAATGTATAAGTTGGTTCTGGTGTACGGGTAGGTCTTGGGGTTTTGGTCGCCGTAGCCAACATGGCCAAGGGGCCTTCACCAGACATCCCCTGATTAACAAACCACCCGCTAATAATAAGCATACAGGCAACAAGTAAACTAATCCCTAAACATCCCAAAACTAGCAACATTCTATTTCGCATATGTCCACCTTCAAATTCAGTATGTTATACCCTTTTCACAGTTGGGCAAGCAGCAACCCTCGGCATTTACCTGTTGGGTCCCACCTGCCGATCTGCATGGCCCGGCTGGAAATATTATACCCGCAATCCAGGCTGGATAGATGTACTATAGAGCGATAATACCGTCTTAGGTGTACGTTGGAAAGGTCATACTATTCACATTTCACAAATTTTACGGCTGCCAAACTGGGTGGTCGTCAGTCTCCGGGCTGTTAGTTAAATTCCTCTGTTCACCTCCATCTGCGTTCATCACGTAGATTTCATAGTTGCCATCGCGATGTGAAATAAACGCGATCTGCTGCCCATCTGGAGACCAGACTGGATACCAGTCACTATCCGGATTGTTAGAAATATTCCGCTGTCCACTCCCATCCGCATTCATTACGTAGATCTCAGTGTTGTCATCAAGGCGGAAAGCAAAAGCGATCTGTTCCCCATCCGGAGACCAGGCTGGGTCTCCGTCCCATGCCAGGTCGTCCGTCAGTCTGGTCAAATTACTGCCATCCGCGTTTACCACGTAGATATCCATATAGAGAGTATCCCGACCGGAAACAAAAACGATCCTCTCACCATCCGGAGACCAGGCTGGTTCTATGTCTCTTGCCAGGCTGTATGTCAGTCTGATCAAATTACTGCCATCCGCGTTCACCACGTAGATATCATAGTTGCCATCGCGATTGGAACCAAAAACGATCTGCATCCCATCCGGCGACCATACTGGTACCTTGTCAGTACCAGAATTGTTAGTCAGTCTTCTGGCATCAGTTCCATCCGCGTTTATCACGTATATTTCCCCATTTCCATCGCGCTGGGATCTAAACGCTATCTGCTCCCCATCTGGTGACCAAGCTGGCTCGTAATCATCCCCTGAGTTGTCAGTCAAATTCCTTAGATCACTGCCATCCGCATTCATCACATAGATTTCCGCGTTACCATCTCGCCAGGATACATATGCGATCTGTTCACCATCTGGTGACCAGGCAGGGTAAAAGTCATCACTTAGGTCGCTAGTCAGAGGCCTCCGAAGCCTCCCATCCAAGTTCATCAGATAGATCCCCCTTCTCGAATCGCGAATAGAGACAAATGCAATCAATTCACTTCCGCCTGAAAATTGGGTTGGTGTCGGGCTAGGAGTCCGAGTTGGGCTTGGAGTCAGCGTGGGATATCTTGTGGATGTGGGTGTATGCGTGGGTAATCCCATCGCCGTGAGCGTAGAGCTGGGCGAAAGTGAGGGATTAGAGGTAGCCTGAGATGTATAGCCATCCTCTTGCTGTGAGGAACAAGATGCGATAATAAATACCAAAAGCATGTATAAACTTAGAAAAAATTTATTCTTCAAGATAGCCCTCCCTTTCACTTTTATTGGATTGGTTAGAAAGTCCGGCTTGAATTATTATACATGCAATCAGGGGTGGGAAGAAGTGAGATCAGGGCTTCCTCGCTGCATTTGGAATGAGAAAATCCTGTTCGATTGGAGCCTGGGGTTGCTGGCGACTAAAGTCGCAGCTACAGCTGGGAAGTCTGGCCTGCGGCAGACTGAGTCCCAGTCAGGTGAGATAATGAAATCTGGTTGCTACAGTTTTAACTGCTGCTATTAGCTTACAAAACAACGCTAATAGAAATACCACGAGAGGGATTCATTGGTGCGCTCAGAATAAGATATTTGGGCAGAAGGTTAAAAGATATTACTAATCAACTATCATTGACTTTAGGGCTGCCAGGCTGGGTCCTTGACGTCATTCTGGTTGTCGGTTAGCCTTCTCACGCCATCCGAGTTAATTACATAAAGTTCAAAGTAAAGCTCGCGATTGGAAACAAAAACGATCTGCTCCCCATCAGGTGACCAAGACGGTTGGCTATCACTAGCTGAGTGCTCAGTCAGTCTTCGCACATCACTCCCATCCGCGTTCATTACGTAGATATCCCAGTTACCTTCGTGATAGGATACAAATGCGATCTGCTCCCCATCCGGCGACCAAGCAGGGTAAAAATCAGTAGCCCGATTGTCTGTCAAATTTCTTAGTTCACTACCATCTGAATTAATAACGTATATTTCATAGTTGCCATCGCGGTTGGTAAAAAAAGTGATCTGCTCCCCATCTGGAGACCAGGCTGGGCCCCAGTCATGGGCCGAGTTGCCAGTCAATGCCCTCACATTACTACCATCCGCGTTCATTATGTAGATATCATAATTGCCATCCCGATCGGATGCAAAAGCGATTTGCCCTCCATCAGGTGACCAAGCAGGAGCAGCATCACCAGCAGGATTGCCAGTCAGGTTCTCCATATCCCCTACACCCATGTCCATCACGTAGATTTCATCGTTGCCATCTCGATCAGATACAAAAGCGATCAGTTCCCCATCAGGCGACCAGGCTGGATATAAATTTGAAGCCGCATGCTCCATAATTTTCCTCTGTCCACTGCCATCCACGTTTATCACGTAGATATCATCGTTGCCGTCCCGATCAGATACAAATGCGATCACACCGCCAACGCCACCGAGCGAGGAACAAGATGTGATAATTAATCCCACAAATAAGTATAAGACTGGAATTTTCTTTCTTATCATATATGCCCTCCATAACATAGCGGCATGAGTGTTGTGGTGTTCGGCTGGAAATATTATACCTGCAATTTAGAGTGGCTAGAGAGGTATTTAGGGATGCTTCACAGTACTCGGAGTGTCATTTATTATATTTTTTTTGGGGGAGGAGGCAAATCATATCTTCCAAACACCGACGCAATTCCGCCCAGAACCTTTAGCTGTGTATAAAGCCTGGTCAGCACGGTTGAGCAAGGCTTCCAAACTAATACAATTTTCATCCAGAGAAGCAATTCCGATACTTAGGGTGAGGGATACCGCGCCTTTATCTGTTTCTATCGTTGAATTTGCTATTTTTTGACATATACGCTCTCCCAACTGTTGGGCGCCGTTAAGATCTGTCTCCGGGAGAATTATGGAAAACTCTTCACCCCCATAACGCCCCAAAACATCTACCTCACGCAGTTCTTCCCCAAAGCGATCAGCTACAACCCTAAGAACATGATCGCCTACGGCGTGCCCGAAGGTATCATTAATTTTCTTGAAGTTATCCAAATCTATCATGATCGCCGCCAATTTCTTGTGGTATCTTTTGGCGCGCTCAAATTCTTTCTCGGCCAAATCAAAGAAGTGCCGGCGGTTATGAATATTGGTTAACGAGTCGGTAACAGCCAAATGCTGCACTTCCTCAAACAAGCGCACTTTTTCAATTGCTGTTGCTAATTGCCCAGCTAAAGTCAATAATAGCCGTTCATCTGCCTGTGTATAAGCATTTACCTGAGAACTTTCAGCATTAATCACCCCAATAACTTCCCGTCCAACCTTAATAGGCACACACAATTCTGAATGAATGTCTGCATAAACGCGCATATAGATCGGAGTATCACTAACCTCGCCAATACACCACGGTTCTCCTGTTTCAGCCACTGTCCCTGCAACCCCCTCCCCCAGCGGGATTACCAATAGATCCCCTTCAACTCGCTCCCTTTGGTAAGAAATATGTTCACGTAATACGTTGGATTTTTCATCCAGCAGTAAGACACCAAAATTGTTGGGAAAGAGCGCTGTACCCACAGTATTTGTAGCCTGCGCAATCAGGTCATCCTCGCTGGTTGCTTCGGCTCCCGCGGAAGCAAGCGCATGCAGCACTGTAAGTTCTTTTAGCTGCCGCTGAAGCTTAATCTCAGCGATTTTGCGTTCGGTGATATTACGCCAAATCACTAACCGACCAACCATTTGACTGCGGCGGTCATAGAGCGGAGATATGCGTAAATTATAGGTGAACTGCCTCTCTCCAGATCCATATACAACTTCTGTTTCCACCTTTTCAACATGTAGAAAACGCTCCAGCAAATCAGGTGATTCCGCAAAAACTACCTCAGCAGGTTGGCCCAGAATTTCACTCGCGGGACGATTGAGAATGCGTTCAGTGGTGGGATTAATATCCACTAAGCGATTAGATGTATCTAACACAATTACTCCATCGGACATGTTTTCTATGAGAGCATGCCGCGCCACTGGTACGATGTCAAATAAACGGAAACCATACAATCCCCAACTCAATGCGAGTCCGGTAATGGTGAATGCAAATGGAGTAAGATCTAGTCCACCCAAGGAACTCGGGTTAATAACGGTCACTATATTCGCCAGCCAGGGTGCTGCTGTGCCCATTAGCAGAACCCATATTTGGCCGCGCTGCAATTTGGTTGATTGGATCAACGAACGAATAAAAAGCACAGCTCCTATCATGAGAAGGGAATATGCATAAACAACATTACTCCAATATCCCGGGCCATACGTGAAGCTCAAGATTGGAAAATCACCACTCTCTACTAGCTCCACAGCAGGCCAGATCAAGCCATAGGTGTTGTTTGTTATAACCATCATGATAATCAGGGCAGGAATTATCGATAGTGCAAGAATATTGCGGCCTTTAAGCCAGGCATTTTTTTCTGTATACTGCAGCGCGAAAACTAACCAGGCTACTGGAGTGGTAACCACCCCAAAAAATTCAAAACTAACCCAAAATAACTTACCCTCCAAAGTTGGATGGATTAACTGTAGTGTATACCCCAAGGTCCACCAGGCAACAGCAAACATGGTGATTGCGAAAGGGATTGCACCAGGGGCTGAGCGGCGGGACCAGGAAAAAATTGAAAGTGCAGCGCATAATACCCCAGCAATTGCCAATAGAGGAATAAAAACTATATGCTGCCAGGCCATACTATCTTTTTATAAATTGTGTTCAGCGAATAAACAGTGCGGTGATAGGTGAGGCAACCAGAGAATAGATACAAATTCTCTCGTGTTTTTCTGTTGACTTAGTTTAGCATAAATTTCCTCGATTATTCTATGCTAACATATATGTAATGTATGCCAAATGCATTACTACTCTGAAAACGCACCTTATTCAACGGTCACAGATTTGGCCAGATTACGTGGCTGGTCAACGTCAAGACCGCGCATAACAGCAATCTGGTAAGCTAAAATTTGCAAAGGTATCACAGTGATTGCCGGGCTAAGCATCCAATTTACTTGCGGGACCCAGAGCACAAGGTCTGCCAATGTGGAAATTAGCTCGTCTCCGTCGGTTGCCACTGCGACCACCATGCCGCCGCGCGCTTTGGTCTGTTCGATTTGGCTGATCATTTTTTCATACCAGGGATCTTTGGGAGCAATCGCTACTACAGGCATATCTTCCTCTACTAAAGCAATTGGACCGTGTTTCATTTCACCAGCCGGGTAACCTTCTGCATGTATGTAGGATAATTCTTTGAGTTTTAATGCCCCTTCGTAAGCTGTGGGCATATTGATCCCCCGTCCGAGATACAAACAATGAGAGGTATCTCTAAGCACTTCAGCAACCTTTTGGATATCAGGTTCACGCTGCAAACACTGCCCAACTAGATCCGGGACGTGTCTAAGTTCGGCCACCAATTCACGCCGTTGTTTTTTATCTATTACTCCCCGCAGGTCTGCGAGCAAAACTGCTAACATGTAGAGGTCGATCAGGGGAGCGGTATAAGCCTTGGTCGAGGCAACACCGATTTCAGGGCCAGTCTGCATGGAAATATAACCATCCGAAATGCGCATCGCTTGCGAACCAATTGCATTGACGATGGACCACAACTTCGCACCACGCTCTCTCCCTGCTGCCATAGCGGCCAGAGTATCAGCCGTCTCTCCAGATTGGCTGATCGCCAGGACGACTGTATTCTCATCCACGATAGGATCCCGGTAACGGAACTCTGAGGCGATATCAACCTCTGTTGGCAGCCTGACTATGCGTTCGATTAAGATTTTTCCCACCATGGCCGCATAACTCGCTGTCCCGCAAGCAATGACCACAATTTTCTCTATCTGCTGGGCAAATTCTTTACTCAAGTTCAAATGCGGCAGCCTAACTTCACCGGATTCAAAATCAACCCGCCCAGCGATGGTATCTGTCGTTGAGCGTACTTGTTCATGGATCTCCTTGTGCATAAAATGGCGGTACTCCCCTTTTTCCGCGGCAACGGGATCCCAGGCAACAGTATGAATTTCATGCTCCAACTTTTCTCCATTCAGAGTTTGCAGATCCATGCCGTCTTCCGTGATAACAGCCATTTGGCGAGATTCGAGGAACACCACGTCGCGTGTGTGTTCCAAAATCGCGGGGAGATCAGAGGCTAAAAACATTTCCCCTTCTCCAAAACCGACAACCACCCCACCAGCATTCCCAATTCTTGCTGCGACGATTTTATCTGGTTCCTTAGAGGAAATTAATACAATACCATGATGGCCGCGCAGATGCCGGAGAGCTTTACGGGCTGCTTCTTCTAATCCAATTTCGGTTGAAAGATAGCGTTCTACTAAATGTACGATTACTTCTGTGTCAGTATCCGAGTGAAATTCGACCCCCTCGGTAGCCAGTTCATCGCGTAATTCCAAGAAATTCTCAACGATACCATTATGCACCAAGACTACTTCGCCTGTCGTGCCCATATGCGGGTGAGCGTTACGCGCATTTGGCTCGCCGTGCGTTGCCCAGCGCGTATGCCCGATACCTAACTTGCCCTGGACCGGTTCTTTTTCAACCAGCGACACCAGGCGTTCTAGTTTGCCTGCATCACGGCGTACTTCAATACTCGAATTTTGTATTACAGCCAGCCCAGCAGAATCATAACCGCGATATTCCAAGCGCTTCAATCCACTTAGAATTATCGGAGTGGCATCCCGCGGACCGATATAACCAACTATTCCACACATTTAGGGTTCCCTCCGAACCAATTTAGGTTTTAGTCGAAAAAGCATACATCATGCTCGTATATGTTTACGCAATTTAAATTGCGGTTTTGTATACATTTTTCAATTTAGTTTGCCGTCAAACCTCGTCCTTTGTCTGCCCGGTTACCCGCACAGTGTTATGATGAAGCTTAAATTTGGAGGGAAAAGATATCGGGTGTTGGCACACCCGGAGGGCTTCCGCTGATCTTTCGATTTTCCCGGCCCACAAACTATTACTTGTGGAAAACCGGTTAACCTCACCTTGCGGTGAGGAACCCTCATCCTCGTCACCCTGTTCAGCTTACGTGTAGAATGCTTCCCAGGGCCATGCGCTATCTTTTCCGGTTTAGGTTAATATGTATGTGCCTCCATCTTCCTTAGATTGGTGGTATTATACCGTAAAAGCCAATATCACGTAAAGTTTGCAAAAACACTTGAATCTTCTTAACTCATGTCGGGAGTATTGGTTTGTTATTAATCCAAGATTATGCTATAAATAAATCACCTTTACTCAGCAATGAATTTCGTTATCCGAGTAAGACGCTTTGCAACACGAAACAAAGTGCATATTCATTATTTTTCCAAGAGTTGTCGAAAAGAGAGTCACCCCTGCGTGGGTTAATTTTTTATTTAACCTAAGGAGACAATATACAAGGTAAATGCCCAAATGATTTTAGAATAAAACTAGCGAAAAGTGCATTTCCCAAGAAACTTTAGTCTCAAGAACTAACCGTTTTGAAGCTGCTAATAGAAACTCCAAATACAAACGGTTAGGGTCAGAGAATAAAAGAGAACCTCTAAAAATATAATTTTACGATCAGCTTTGAGAAGGAAGAATTCTAATGGATATTCAATCATTTAAATGTCCAAATTGTGGGGCAAATCTAAAACATCAACCGCATGAAGCCGTAATTCAGTGTTCATATTGTGATTCATCGGTGATCGTCCCCAACCTTCTTCGCCAAGATTCGAATGATTCGCCGAGAGAAATCTCTGCCTCGCTTCTCTCTTCGCAGCAACCAGAAAAACTTGAGAAGCTGAAAGAGTTGGTGGCTCAAAACAGAAAGACCAAGGCAATTCACGTTTATCGCGAACTTTATGATGCCGGATATTCCGAGGCTTCCCAGGCGGTCGACCGACTCATGCAGGAAGGGAACGTCCCGGTTGCTGAAGTGCAGGATATTGCCAATGCGTTAGACCTGGAAAAATTGGCTGAAATGGGGCGCCTAATTGCTGAAGGCCGGAAGATTGACGCCATCAAGCTGTTCCGGGAAGTTTCCGGGGTTGGCCTTAAAGAAGCAAAAGATACGGTTGAAAAAATGGCCCGCGGCGAAAGTGTGATACTCCGGCATACCTCGGTAACCAGCTCGCAGACAGATTTATCCGGAGGGACTTTCCAGCCGGATGCGTTTGAGCAAACTACTGACCTCAAAGCGATCAATGAGCTTCTTCTCCAGGGCAAGAAAATTGATGGAATCAAAATGTATCGCCAGGTTTATGGCGTCGGTCTAAAAGACGCCAAGGAAGCGATTGAAAAGATCTCCACGCCGATGGGCAAGGCTCCCGCCAAAGCCAGGTTAAGTTGTATCGTTTCTTTGATCTTGACCCTCCTGCTAGCTTTGCTTCCCATCATTATTATTGTTAAGACGCTCCCTAATAGCCCGATCGCTTTCTTTCTATCACGGTTGAATCCCTTTCCATCCTTCGCCAAGGTGGTGAATACATTTGATATTCAGGGGATTGGAGAGAATAATTGGGCCAACCAAATCGCAACGGGGTTTGACGGGAATATTTATGTACTCGAATGGGAAGGGCGTGTCCAGGTGTTTGATCCTGCTGGTGCATATATTTCTGAATGGTCTCCCGTGGTGGATTTCGTTCCCGCTGGGCTGGCAGTGGACACTGAGGGAATTGTTTATCTTATCCATTCAGCCTTGATATTTAAGTATGATGGAATCACGGGAGAGAGCCTGGGTGAATATTCCTATGACGGAGGGTGGGGTTTTGAAGATGTCGCAATATCTGCGGATGGCAGTCTAGTCACAGTCTGGGATGATGACATTGTCCTATTTGATAACCGCGGCAATGTAGTTCTAACCATCCCTGAAGCCGTCCAAAGCGTAAGCGGGGATAGCGAACTGACCACATTAGTTACCACAGACGGGATGAACAATATTTATGCATTAGGTGTATTCAATGATGCCGTTTTCAAATTCAACTCAGACGGCAATTTTGTGACTCGGTACGGCAGCAGTGGAGATGATCAGGGTCAATTCCGGGGGTTGACGGCCAGAGCCATTGCTGTAGATAACCAGGACAGGGTATATGTGGCTGCTTATTGGGGGATCGAGGTGTTTGCGCCAGATGGGACCTCCCTGGCGCGTATCGTAGTAAATGGAGTTGTCCGGGATCTGGCAATTAATGAACAAAATGATCTATTTGTGCTCGCGGGGGATAAGGTGTACCAGTATAAATTGCAGGATGAATGATAAGGATAGATGTGGCAAATTAGAGGTAAAGGAAAAAATAAGAGTCAACCCTGTGTGGGTTAATTTTATTTAATCAAAGTAGATAATTTCTATGAAAACTTTAATATGCCCCAACCAATTGCACATCTATTACGCCTTGAGGTTAATCTTCATTTGGGAATCCTGGTTTACTGGCGGCTATGGGTTTAACGCCGCGGGACCGTCCCATGCCAGGATGATATTGGTCGCGGTTGTGAGCTACTGGGATAGAATCAAAGATATGCTCCGACGCCTAGTTCACTGGCGCGTAGGCGGTGTCTGGTGGGCGATTGCTTTGTCTGGCCCACCAATCCTGGTACTCCTGAGCATTGGCGCGCATGTCCTCACCGGAGGGGATGCGCCTAGTTTTATTTTCTGGAAGAAAGAAGCTCTAATGGCCCCATTTCTAATGCTTGTCCTGCTCTCCCCTATGGGCGGTCCAGGTGGGGAGGAACCTTTTGGATGGCGGGGGTACGTGCAGCCTCATTTGGAAAAAACTTGGGGGAAGTGGAGCCCATTGATAATCAGTTTAATTATTGGTATTGCCTGGGCAGTCTGGCATTTGCCTGAATTTTATAATCCCTCATCCACACAATACGCTATTGGTTTAGGTTTCATCTTGCCCATGACGATAATGTGGATCGCTCATTCTGTGATCATGACCTGGTTATACAATAAGACCGGAGGCAGCGTGCTGGTAAGTGGGGTGATCTATCACCTGATGATCGACATCTCATCGGCGACGATGCTGGCTGACTTTTCAATGTCGGGGATGACTGAGGGAATTCCGCAGCTTGATTTACGGCTGCTCTCCATTAACATTTTTGTATTCGCAATTGCAGCTCTCGTTCTTGTGATAGCCACGAAAGGGCGACTGGGTTATATAGCAGACTCTACTCTTGATTGAAAATGTGACCAAAGCTCAGAAGCTGTTACCAACCTGTTTGAAACGGAGTATGTGAATATTTTAGCCACCAAGTAAGACAATGTAAGTTTGACTTTCTAAATAATGATCATACATTTCCCAGAACTTGAGATAATAAATGGTCAGTCGATCCTGAGTGCGCGGATAGAATCCAAAGCAAATCTACACCATCTCCCAAAAACCCTTTGGTTCAGTTTCCCCCAAAAATATGAAACTGATATACCATTACGCGGGGATGCTTTTCTGTCCGGAGCTTTCTTGGCTGCTTCACTTCTCGGTGAGGATATAGAGGTCAAAGCGCCGGTTTCTCCTAAGTTGGTCAATGGATTAGCCGAAATTCAGAAGATTTTCAATATCTGGCTTCCAGATAATATCACCCCGATAAAGATCCTCTGCCCTAATCTAGAAGCGCCCTCTCCAACTAAAACAAAACGCGAGGTAGCCTCATTATTCTCAGGTGGAGTCGATTCTTCATTCATTCTATGGGCTAACATTCCCCCACAGCAACCATTAGAGGATTTTCAGATCAAACACAGCCTATTCATGCATGGCGCTGATATCCCATTCAGTCAGACGGAACGCTTCAATTTCCTGACAGAGTTATTTTCAAACTCATTAGATCACATTGGGGTGAACCTTATCCCATGTGCCACAAACGTGCGCGCCATGACCGAAGGCCTGTTAAAATGGGATTACACCCACGGGGCGGGTATGCTTGCTTGCGGATTGGTTTTATCCGGGTTGCTCAAACGCCTTTATATTGCATCTTCTTTCAACTACCGAAACCTGACTCCTTGGGGCTCTTCACCCCTGATTGATAACTGGTTCTCAACAGAAAGTCTGGATATCATCCATTATGGTGCTAGCTACCGAAGGACGGAAAAGATCAAAGCCATCGCTAATTGGGAAACAGTACAAGAACATTTGCGAGTTTGCTCAAGTCTTGATAGTGAAGTGGATGTCAACTGCTCACGCTGTAATAAATGTCTGGGGACAATGTCAATCCTGGATATGGAAAAATCGCTGCACAAGTTCAATACCTTCAAGGAACCATTTACCGCCAGAAAATTTCTCCGTTGGGCGTTGATCATCGATCCACATTCCGTCATCCCTCTCTTCGTCGTCCGCCAGGCTTACCTTGAACGACATTGGCGGGTATTACCTTTTGCCTTGATTGTCTACCTAGGGCGGATCATTCGTTCCTTGCTTAACAGGTTGCTGCCTCTCTGGCTACGAAAGATCCTGCGTAAACGCTACTACCCGCTGGAGAAAAACCCTTTTTATGGAAATAATCTCCAATCTTAGGTAGCTGATATTCCGCAGAATGATTTACGGCTTCACTTCACTAATACCGAAGAATTTACTTTTGCTGGTCATGTCATCGTGATCGCTGTCAAAGGGCAATTGGGGTATACTCCTGAGGATGAAACGGCCGAAACTGACTTGAACAAAACCTGATTTCTCTGAATTCGCAGCTGATTCCAATAGGAGAAAAAAATGAAACGCATCATAGCTGAACAATCCGGTGGACTGGAAGTTCTTAACCTCGTGGAAGAAGAAATTCCAGAGCCTGGCCCTGGCGAAGTACGGGTAAAAGTTCTAGTTTCCGGGGTAGCTTTCGGCGATATTTTATGGATGTCAGGGGTTGTACCTGGTAGCCCACAACCACCTTTTTCTCCGGGATATGATTTCGTGGGGATTGTGGACAAAATAGGCAGCGATGTAACAAATATATCAATCGGGCAGCAAGTAGCCGCCCTGGTTAAAACTGGTGGTTATGCCGAATACAGCTGCTGGCCGCGTGATGCACTTACGATTATCAACAATGCCTTGGACCCAACTCAAGTGATTTGTCTGACCTTGAACTACACTGCGGCCTATTGCATGATCACTCGGGTTGGAAAGTTAAAAGCCGGGCAGAGCGTTCTGGTGCATGGAGCAGGTGGCGGCATGGGCACTGCTATGTTAGACCTTTGCCGGATGATGGAAATAAAAACTTTTGGGACTGCATCTAAGGGGAAACATAGCTTGGTAGAGGAATTTGGCGGAATTCCCATCGATTATAAAAATGAAGATTTTGTCGAAGTGATTTCCAAGGAAGACGGTGTTGATATGGTCGTCGATCACATTGGCGGCAATCACTTGGCAAGCTCGTTTAGTTGCTTACGCCCAGGCGGGACTCTGGTTTCCACCAGTTCGTATGCTGCGGCTTTAGGGCAATCTGGGATGATGGAGACAGTAAGCGGATTACTCAGGTTGCAGTTTTGGAATCTATTCCCGAATAATCGATCAGCACAGTTATTTGATGTCACACCGTTCTATAAAAAGAATCCTGGGCTGTATTCTCAAGATCTAGCATTTTTAATCGCTCGCCTTTCAGCTGGTGATCTTAAACCGGCTCTTGATAAAACTTTTCCTTTGGAAGACGGGAAACTGGCTTTAGAATATTTGCGGGATGGTAAGGCAAAGGGCAAGGTAGTGCTGCTTACCGAAGCCTATCAAAGCTAGTCAAGGAATATAATTTTGATTTTCTGATTTAATGAAGAATCAAAGGAAATATCCAAAGAGGGGTTTTGCACCTAAACCCTCATTATCCATTCATTTTTCCACATAAAACCCCTCTTAGCGTGCTTTTTTACACGAAAATAGCTCCCACCCAACTAAGGCCAAATTCCCCAAATGGATATAAAACCACTTTCTGAAATAGATGCAAGAAATCGACCATCATCAGAAAAAGACAACCCATGGACTGGAGCATGATGAGCTCGCCATTGGTGAACTAATTCGCCATTGTTGGCATTTATTATGCTAATCATACCATTTGAGTGGGAAACAGCTATAAAACTTCCATCTGCTGAAAACGCAAGGGTATTAATACTATATTGATTTGTCTCAAGCTCGTATCGCGAATAATCATCTGGATCACTAATACTCATAAGATAAATTGGATATACGTATTGATCCGCTGCAGGTTGGCTTTCATATTCGCTAGTTATAGCTGAATAAACTAAATGCTGGCTATCCGGAGAAAAACCGATTGCGGATCTATATGCCCACGGGAATAACTCCCGATGCACAATTTGTCTATTAACCAAGTCGTAGATGATAAGCTCAGCTCTCGGATTGTGCCCAATAAAGAACGCTGCCAGGCGATTGTCCGGTGATATAACTATATAGTCTACATATCCCGTCCATTCCTCGAGAATTCTGTTTCTTTCCACATCGCGGATATAGAATTTTGAAACGTGTGGAGTTTCAGCTACTGCATAGAAAAGAACATTTTGAGTGGTTCCAAAATACAGAGGCGAAAAGCCCCAATTTCCGTTCGTTGTAAACGACACCAAAGAATCACCTTCATCAAAAATTTCTACAGTGGATCCGTACATCTCCGCAAGAAAGAACTTTTCACCATTCCAAAAATAAAGTTGTTGTTCCAATCCACCGGATGTTGATGTTCGTTGCAAGCAAAATGTGTTATCCAGTTGTGAGTCTAAAGATAGTAGGCAACTAAATGAACCTGCTTGGATGTACAAACTTTGCTGATTTTCAAGAAAATTAATATATGATCCCCCCCTTTCCCATAGTAATTCGTCGCTGTCCAAAATATCGTTTATTAATATTTCCCCGTCGTTTGCGATCTGAACAAGTGACATATGTACATCTTTGATATTTGCTATGTGTTCAGAAATTAATATCCCGCTGTCCAAATCCCATACATTAATTGAACAATCATTATTCAAGAATCCTACCGCAAATGAAACATCATTACAATACCAATTCCCTACCTTTGTCGAATCATCTGAAAATTTCACTTCGCCGCCCCCATCGAGCATTCGAACTAGCTGGTTTTCCCGGATGTTCCATATATGTGTGCCCTCTTGAGAAAAGGCAATAAACGTACTATCAGGTGAAAATGCCCAATCTAATCTATCCCAATAGCTTTCATAAGGAAATTTAGATATGTTTTCAAAATCGGCAACCTGCCAGATCCATAAACGGGAGTCAAACGCCGTAGCTAGAAGCGAACCATCTGGTGAAAACCCCAATGGTTTACCATGCAGCGATAAATTTTTCCCGTCCCATGAATAAATTACCTGTTCTTCTGTTAGGCTGATAATTTCAAATGGTCCTTCACATAGGTCAACCACCAAGAGGTTTCCATCAGGCGAGATGGCGGCATCTGCTCGGTCGCCTGGTCCGAGCATCCAATAATCTTCGCCACTACAAATTTCAGACGGAATTGGATACAGATAAACTAAATCTCCATCACGCGAATAAACTTCAATGTTATCGTCATTGACCACCAGGATTAGATTAGCATTCTCATCAATCCCTAGTTTATATATGTCATAGCTGGAAAAATATATATCTGGGATATAGGTATCAATATGTTGTATCAAGCTATTATCCTGTAAATCAAAAACATCAACTCCAGCTGTTGAACCGGTAACAAGAAAACGATTATCCTTCGACACGCGTGTGATTACGGCAGTATTTCCTGAATACCTGCCAAGTTCTTCGATATCCATAATATTTTGCAAACTTAATGTCGCTGACACATCTGGCAGTGATGTACCTAATTGCACCGGCAATATAGGAGTAGGTGTTGGAGTAAGTGTTGGTGTAAGTGTTGGTGTAGGAGTAAGTGTTAATGTAGGGGAAACAGTCGGGGATGGTGTAAAGGTGGAAGTTACACGTGGGGATGCTATTGGCGTCAATGAAGGCTGGATAACGGTAGCAGCGCTATCAGCTTTACAACCTACAACTGAAGTGAAAATAACTGGAAGAAATAACAACCTTATGTTTTTCATATCAGCACCTCGAACATATCCCTTGATTTGTTTTTCTAAGTTTCGGTGCGCTCTGCCAAAGGCAGGTAAGGTGCAGGCTAGTTTGGATTTGAGAGTGTAGAATTAATCCCCTTAGAAACCAAAATCAGGGTAAAATCCATGACACGTTATAGAGAATACCACAGAAAAGGATAACCAGCCATTAAAAAACCAGAGTCTAGGGAGAACAGCCTCACCCTCTACTTATTAATCAAAGGCGATATCCGTCCAAATTAACATCCACAGTACCTAAACCATTGCTTGATAACACCTTTCCCTCGGAAGAAGGGAAACTGGCTTTAGAATATTTACGGGATGGTAAGGCAAAGGGTAAGGTCGCACTGCTTACCGAAGCTTATCAAAGCTAGATGGTGAATATATGATTGATATATCAAAAGGGGTCTGAGGCAATTTACTGAAATTGTAAAGTCACCCAACATCAGATCGGATTGGGATTTTTGAAGCTTCCTGCTCATAATGCATTAACCTAATAAATGATATAATTGTTTGTTTTATTGACATCAAATCCTTCTAGGAGCAGGCATTGGCATTCAACCCCCTAAATTGGATCTTAGGGTTTTTCTCATTGGATATTGGCATTGATTTGGGAACGGCCAATACTTTGGTACATGTCAAAGGTAAAGGTATCGTGATTAATGAACCTTCCTATGTGGCAATAGAAAAACGAACCCGCAGGCCAATGGCAATCGGCGCACAGGCAAAAGAGATGATCGGCAGAACACCTGCCAATATCATCGCGGTACGTCCGTTACGGGATGGTGTAATTTCAGAGTTTGAGATCACCGAAGCTATGCTGGAGTATTTTATCGGCCGCGCCCACGAGCAAAGTATCGTCCCGGTGCCAAGGCCGCGCGTTGCAATTGGTATTCCCTCAGGAGTAACCGAAGTCGAAAAACGAGCTGTCTTTGATGCTGCCATGCTTGCTGGCGCTCGAGAAGTCCATCTGTTAGAAGAGCCGACTGCCTCCGCTTTAGCAGCAGGCTTACCGATCAACGAACTCGGAGGCAGTATGATCGTTGATATTGGCGGCGGCACCTCTGAAGTGACTATATATTCAATGGGCGGAATTATCACTTCGCGCTCTTTAAGGGTTGCAGGGGATGAATTAGATCAGGACATCTTACAATACATTCGCAACAAATATAATTTACTTGTTGGGGAGGGCATGGCTGAGCTTGTAAAGATCTCCATTGGTTCAGCATATCCCCTTCCTGAAGAAAAGACTACAACCGTCCGCGGCCGGAATCTTGTTTCGGGGCTGCCGGAAACCTTAGAATTATCTTCGGTGGAAATTCGGGAAGCCATATCCGGTTCGATGCAAACGATAATTGACACTGTCAAAGATGCTTTGGATGAGGCGCCCCCCGAAATATTGGCTGATTTAATGGATACAGGCATATGCATGTGCGGTGGCGGCTCTCAGCTTCTAGGTTTAGCAGATCGTCTAACGGATGAGCTGCGGATTCGTTCTTGGATTGCAGAAGATCCCATGACATGCGTCGCTCGGGGAGCAGGCTTATACCTCGAAAACATGGAAGAATTAAAGAATCTGCTCATTAGCGTAGATGGGGCCCGTTAATCACAATCGACTTTTCCAAGCAGAAAAGTCTAGTAGTAGAGCAAATCATGAATTTCTCTCCTCGCTCCTGGCAAAATCTTACAGTGGTTCTTATCGTCATTGGTGTTCTCGCTCTGGCGCTAGGGGGATATCTCACACCGCTTTCCGGAACTGTGCTTGAACCAATCCTAACAGTTCAAAACTGGATTTCCACCCGCTTTATTGCATTTCAGGATTTTTTCAACGCTCCTCAGGATCTCGCCATTTTACGTCAACGGAATTCAGAGCTAGAAGCAGAGCTCGCTAATCTACAAACCGAGATCATAGGCTTACAGCAGCAGGTAGCTGAAATAGATATTTTATCAGGGCTTGTTGATTTTTCCCGCGCCCAGCCAGAGATTGAAACCAAAGCCGCAGCAGTGATCGCGGTGGATCCCAGTCCTTTCTTGAAATATGTAATCATCAATTCTGGTTCAGATGATGGCTTACGGCGCGGCATGCCAATTGTTACAGCCCAAGGGTTGGCAGGTCGTATATCTGCAGTGACCGCGACAGCAGCTCGGGTCCAGTTGATCACTGACCCAGCCGCTTCCATCAATGTGCGCATTCAACCAGCCGAAGCTGATGCGGTGATGCTTGGCAGCATCACCGGAGAAATTTCCCTAGACTTGATATCCCAAGACGCGGATGTGGAACCTGGCGATTTGGTACTTACTTCCGGATTAGGAGGTAATTACCCTCCAAATCTCCTCATTGGACAATTAGCAAGCGTCAGGCAGGAAGCTACAGCCCTTTTCCAAACAGCTTCTGTTCAACCCGTTGTGGATTTCTCCAGGCTCGAAATCGTTCTCATAATCATTAACTTCCAACCTATAGACATAGAACCCCTCATTCCCGAGGATTCTCCAGTCCCATAAAGATATGAGAAATCTATTAGGATTTTTCCTCCTCGCGATTGCGCTAATATTTCAAACCACTATCATCGGCAGAATAACTTTGCTTCAAGGAACAGCTGATTTGGTATTATTGGTTCTACTGGCCTGGATACTGCGGGAACGCAGAGAGGCTGACTGGCAAGCGGCTCTTATCGCTGGCCTGATGGTGGGTCTGGCGTCTGCATTACCTATTTGGCTTCCAATTGTCGGCTATCTGCTTATCGCTGGTCTGGCGCACATGTTCCAGGGGCAAGTATGGCAGGTACCATGGTTAACACTCTTTACGCTTACATTTATCGGCAGTATTATAATTCGGGGGTTGAGTCTTTTCTACCTCACTGTCATCGGAACTCCTCTAGATTTCGGAGAAGCATTCAACCTGGTAATATTGCCAACCACTATCTTAAATCTTTTCCTAACTTTACCCGTTTTTGGATTGATCGGTGAGATCACCAACTGGTTTTACCCAATTGAGGAAGAATCGTGAACCGCAGTCAGTTTGACGAAACCCCACCAGGAGTTAATCCACTGAGGATCAATGCATTCATCTTTATTGTCGCGGTGATCTTTTTAGTCTATCTCTCCCGCTTAATAACTTTCCAAGTTTTGGAATACGAAGAATGGTTGGAGGCAGCCGAGGAGAACCGTACCAATACGATCAGTACACCCACTCAACGCGGGGTGATTTTTGATAGAAACGGGATCATTCTGGCCCAAAATATCGCCTCTTACAATGTTGTGATTACGCCAGCATCCTTACCAGACGATGATGGTGAGATCCAAGAAATCTTCCGGGGATTATCGGAACTCATAAATGTACCGGTGAATAAAGGGTCGATTGATGAACCGCTAATCCCGTGCGGTGAGAATTTAGGTATTAGCGAAATGGTCGAAATAGGTGAAACTTTCGCCCCCTTCCAACCTGTGTTGATCAGGTGCGACATCCCCCGCGAAATAGCATTGGTGGTGCAGGAGAAATCGGTGGACTGGTCTGGCGTGAGTATAATTATTGAACCGATCCGTGATTATCCGACCGGGGAATTGACCTCTACATTTGTAGGTTTTCTAGGACCTATTCCAGCAATCCAAGCGGATGAACTTCGATCCTTAGGTTTCCTGCCGGGGAGGGACAAGGTCGGTTATGCAGGAGTGGAATTCTCCTTCGACGACATCCTGCGAGGCACAACCGGGCAACGGGTAGTAGAAATCGACGTCGCCGGGCAAATACTCCGAGATATTGAAGCACCAGCGCTCCCAGAACCAGGGCTAAACCTCGTACTAACGATAGACACCCGCTTGCAACAGGCAGCAGATGCAATCGTAAGAGGTGAAGTAAATTTCTGGAATACATGGTTCGGGGAGCTGCGCATCTCCAGCGGCGTCGCGATCGCAATGGATCCCCGGACTGGTGAAATCTTAGCGATGGTATCCTTCCCATCTTACGAAAATAATCGTCTAGCGCGTTTTATACCGACATATTATTACGAGCAGTTGATTGCCGATTCAACCCAACCACTGCTAAACAACGCAGTCGGAGCAGAGCTGCCGGCAGGTTCGGTTTTCAAGATCGTCACATCCGTGGGTGCACTCAACGAAGTAGTTGTTACCCCTGATCAAATCATTGATACACCCCCATTGATCACCATCACGGAACAATACTTCGCTAACGACCCGGGTAACACAAGGGAGTTCGTGGACTGGAATGAGGCCGGATTCGGTAGTCTAGATTTTATTGGCGGCATCTCTAATTCCAGCAATGTATATTTTTACAAACTTGGCGGCGGATACCCGGGTGAAGTTGAGCCAGGTCTGGGCATATGTCGTTTGGGCACATATGCCCGAGCTATGGGATTTGACGAAGAATTGGGCATTGAGCTGCCGGATGAAGCCGACGGCCTTATCCCAGACCCCACATGGAAGCGCAGGAATCAGGGTGAAAACTGGTCAACCGGGGATACGTATATCGCCAGCGTTGGTCAGGGCTTTATGATCGCTACACCCCTGCAGATCTTGAACTCAGCCGCTATTATCGCTAATAGCGGTGTCTTTATGCAGCCAACCATTGTGCGCGAGGTGTTAGATGGCGAAGGAAACGTTGTGCAAGTGATTGTGGATGAAGATGCAAATGTCATTGAGGCACTCATCGACGAATCCGGGAACATTCTTGAAGTATTTCTTGATGAGGACCGCGGAGTCACCGGCCTTATTACAGACGAAGATGGCTTCATCCTCAGTATAGTTCTGGAAGATGGCCGGACTTTAGATCTGACCACCGCCAGCCCATTTTTCCCAAACGTCAGATGGGACCTGACACAAGACCCTATGATAGAGCAATATGAAAACCCAGAAGGCATCGGAAGTTGTAAGAATATCCTGGATGAAGAAGGTAATCCAGAGCTCACAACAGTTGAGCCTTGGGTGTTTGAACTGATTCAGCAAGGCATGCGCAGGGCGGTCACGCATGGGACGTTGGAGAGAGAATTTGAGGGCCTCGCAATATTGGCCGCCGGTAAAACCGGCACTGCAGAATATTGCGACGTTGTTGCATTAGAAAACAACCTTTGCATACCAGGCAATTGGCCGACTCACTCTTGGACTGTGGCCTACGCCCCATTCGACGATCCTGAAATCGTTGTGGTAGCTTTCCTTTAC
This sequence comes from Chloroflexota bacterium, assembly GCA_019456165.1. Taxonomy (GTDB): domain Bacteria; phylum Chloroflexota; class Anaerolineae; order Anaerolineales; family UBA11579; genus VRUJ01. The sequence continues at coordinate 12,966 of VRUJ01000034.1, read as the reverse complement.
AATGGTGGAGAGGGAGCCAGTGTTGCCGGGCCCGTAGTGCGCGCCATACTCGAGGCTTATTTTGAGTTAAAAGCCATTGATGCTGCTTTGGGCAATCCTTAAGACTTAATGCTATAATCAAAATTAAGACAAAATGATGCCATCAAAGGTGCAAATTAAAGGAATCCGTGAAGGTCTGCTAGTCACATTAGGTGAAGGCGACTGGCCTGAAATTAACCACGCCTTAATGGAAGAAATTGAAAATCAGGCTGATTTTCTTGCCGGCGCCAAGCTGATCTTAGATGTCGAGAACCACATCTTGAATGCGGCCACCTTGGGCAAACTGCGTGATACTCTCTCAGGAAAGGGTCTCTCACTCTGGGCTGTGCTCAGCAATTCACCAACAACTGAACAAACCGCCCAAACTTTGGGTTTGGCAACTCGCATTCACCAGCCTCACCCGGACGAGGAGAAACGTCCAACTGACACCCCAATCAGCGGTGACGAAGCGTTATTAATCAGGCGTACCCTACGTTCTGGGCACAGAGTGGAGCATCACGGCCATATGACTGTGATCGGTGACGTCAATCCTGGCGCAGAGATAATTGCCAGGGGAGACATTGTCGTTTGGGGCTGCTTACGCGGCATGGCCCACGCTGGAGCAGAAGGGGATGAGGACGCGGTAGTTTGTGCGCTGGACCTTTCACCTACCCAACTGCGCATTGCTGGGCAGATAGCTGTACCCCCAGATGAGCGCGGTGAACGCCTGCCTGAAATCGCCTTGATCAAGGATGGCATGGTAGTAGCTGAGTCTTGGAAACCAATTGGCAGCTAGCGTAAAAACTTAATAACTAACGATCAATTACGATAATATTAAAGTTCAGGAAAATATATGCTCGGAAAATCAATTACATTCACATCAGGCAAGGGAGGGGTTGGTAAAACCACGGCTACGGCCAACATTGGGACTGCCTTAGCAACCTTGGGAAAGAAGGTTGTCTGCATCGATGCGGACATCGGTCTACGCAACCTGGATGTGGTCCTTGGTTTAGAAAACCGCATCGTATACGACCTTGTCGATGTTGTTGAAGGGCGCTGTCGTCTCCGGCAGGCGATGATACGCCACAAACGTTTACCAGAATTATTCCTCATCCCCGCCGCACAAACACGCGATAAAACTGCAGTTTCCCCCAGCGATATGGTGCGCGTGTGTGATAAGTTGCGTGACGAACATGATTTTATACTGATCGATTCTCCAGCTGGGATAGAGCGGGGTTTTCGCAATGCTATCGCGCCGGCCGACGAGGTGGTCATTATCACCAACCCTGAGATTTCAGCTGTACGTGATGCAGACCGTATCATCGGGCTAGTTGAAGCTGAGGAAAAAGAAACACCAACTTTAATCATTAACCGCCTCAACACAAGCATGGTACAACGGGGCGATATGATCGCAGCTGAAGACGTTCTGGAACTCCTGGCAATTAAACTGATCGGGGTCGTCCCTGAAGACGAATCTGTACTCGTGAGTACCAATCGCGGCTCACCCATAGCATTAGAAGAAAAGAGTAAAGCCGGTCAAGCTTTCCGCAACATCGCTTCTCGCCTTACAGGTGAAGATGTGCCATTTTTAGAATTGGATGGTGACAGCGGTTTCTTAGGGCGGATTTCTAAAATCATTAGGTCTGGAGGCGCTTAGAAGATGTTCCGCAGTAGACGCAAGAGCGCACCTAAGGCGAAGGAACGCCTCAAGTTAGTTTTGATCCACGACCGTGCAAAATTGCCTCCGGGTGTTATGGCAGACCTTAAAGACGAATTGATTGAAGTGATCTCCCGCCACATAGAAGTGAACAAGGACGCGGTGAGCATCGAGATCGCTCAAGAAGGCCGAGAACAACGTTTAATTGCAGATATCCCTCTGCAGCCTCCACGGCATAGAAGAAGATAATAAAATAATATGCGTACTGAGATCTGGCGTCACTTTGATTTCTGGCTTTTAGGAATTGTGGCGGTGCTGATAATATTCGGCGTCGCGATGATCAATTCTGCCATCGCCGGAAACATTGAGCTTGTAGAACTTGACACTGTCAGCCGGCAAATTACTTTTGCATTTATCGGTTTTATTGTCATCCTGATCACTGCGGCAATGGATTACCATCTATGGGTAAGTATTGCGCGGGTGCTTTATGCTATGCTGGCAATTTTCTTGAGCGTGATCCTGGTGTCAGGCGAGACAGCTTTTGGGGCAGCCCGCTTGCTCGATATAGGTTTTTTGATAATCCAGCCCTCAGAATTGGCTAAACTAACTATTATCATTTTGGCGGCAGATTTCTTCGCTCGAAACCAAGAAAAGCTCGTTGAATTGGTCTGGATCGTGCGCAGTGTATTGCTAACTTTGGTTCTAGTGGCATTGATAATCCTTCAACCAGACCTAAGCACCTCCATCGTTTTGCTGGTAATATGGTTCGCTTTATTATGGGCCAGCGGCCTAAAAACCAAACATCTGCTTTTTTTCATCTTTTTAGGATTGCTGCTTTCAATTATCACATTCCCCTTTCTAGAGGACTACCAACAACAACGATTAGTGAACTTTGCCTTCCCCGACCCAGAAGCATCCTTTGGCGAGAACTACAACGTGAACCAAGCGCGCATCACTATAGGGTCTGGGGGAGTGTTGGGGCAAGGGTATGATCAATCATCCCAGGTGCAGTTACGATTCTTAAAAGTACGCCATAACGATTTCATCTTCTCTTCAATTGCGGCCGAATTCGGTTTGGTTGGGAATTTAGCTATATTAATCTTAATCTTCCTGGTGATTTGGCGCTGTTTGCGCGCCGCAAGGCTGGCCCGCGATATGGTTGGCGCCTTGATCGCCTACGGGGTCGCGACGTGGATCGCTTTCCAGGCCATTGTTAATATTGGCATGAACTTAAATCTCCTACCCGTCACCGGTCTACCCTTACCATTTGTAAGCCACGGGGGAAGCTCACTGCTATCCCTAATGCTTGGGATTGGTCTGGTTGAGAGCGTAATATCACATCATGCAACTTTGGAATTCTAATGCCCCCTACCTCCTCGAACTCACGAATTAAACCTGTGCGAGTCCGTTTTGCCCCCTCCCCAACTGGAACTACGCATCTAGGAAGCGCTCGTACAGCCCTGTACAACTACCTGCTCGCGCAACAAACAAGCGGCCAGTTCATTTTAAGATTTGAAGACACAGACCGCAAACGGCTGGTCCCAGAAGCCGAAAAAGACCTGATTGATAGTTTGAAATGGCTCGGCCTACAATGGGATGAAGGACCAGATATTGGCGGCCCCTTTGCCCCTTACCGCCAGTCCGAACGCAAGGAAATCTACCAGCAGCACGCTGAAGAATTGATAAATAAGGGTCATGCATTCTATTGTTTCTGTACGCGGGAAGAATTAGAGGCAGTACGCAAAGAACAAATAAAAAACCAACAACAGCCGCAATATGCTGGGCCATGCCGAAACTATAATAAAGATGAAGCCAAAGCACGCGTAGCAGCGGGTGAGGAATACGTTGTACGCTTTAAAATGCCCAAAGAAGGCAGCATCACAGGTCATGACCGCCTAAGAGGCGAGATCACAGTACAAAACAGTACTTTGGATGACAGCGTCTTGCTTAAGTCTGACGGCCACGCACTTTATCACCTCGCAGCAATGGTGGATGATCACCTAATGGGAATTACGCATGTCTTTCGCGGTGAGGAATGGCTGCCCTCACTACCCTTACATGCTCATATCTACCGCGCTTTTGGTTGGCAAGAACCAGAATGGGTACATTTGTCTGTATTCCTTAAACCCAGTGGAAAAGGTAAGATGAGTAAGCGCGATACAGAACAAATGAAGTTAACCGGCAAATCCATTTTCGTTAAAGACCTTGAAGCCATGGGATATTTACCCGAAGGTGTGCTCAATTGGATGGCTTTGATGGGTTGGAGTTACGACGACCACACCGAATTTTTCACGCTGCAAGATTTAATTGAAAAATTCACGATTGGCAAACTTAACCCAAAAGCAGCTGCCATCGATTACAAAAAACTCGATCACTTCAACGGACTCCACATCCGCAACTTATCGGTCGCAGAACTTTCCGAGCGGATACGGCCTTATTTTGAGGTTGAAGGTTATTCTGTCTCTACAGAACAAATCGCTCAAATCACGCCAATAATCCAGGTGAGAATGACAACTTTGAATGATGCTCCTGCAGTCGCCGGGTTCTTTTTCCAAGATGACATCACCCCCCAACCAGAGGACTTGATCGCCAAAAAAACTACCGCAGCCGAATCTGCAACCGCTGCTAAGCGAGCCTATGAGGTTCTGAAAAGTTTGGCGGATATCAACCGTGAGAGCACCGAACCTCAAATGCGCTCTCTAGCAGATGATTTGGGACTAAAAGCCGGACAGCTTTTCAGCATCTTGCGAGTTGCGGTAACAGGGCAGAAAGTCAGCCCACCTTTGTTTGAAAGTATGGAGATCATCGGGCGCGAAACAAGCATAGCGCGCCTGGAGCAAGCAATAAAAATGTTAGAGGAGTTGGCAAACAACGATGTCTGAATCCAACCAAACTACGTCACAGCACTTTATCCGCAGCATAGTTGATGCTGACCAAGAGTCGAACAAACACGGTGGACGCGTGCACACGCGTTTCCCTCCAGAGCCGAATGGCTACCTGCACATCGGGCATGCGAAATCAATATGCTTGAATTTTGGTTTAGCGCAGGATTATAACGGCGGCCTGTGCAACCTACGCTTCGATGATACGAATCCCACCAAAGAAGAGATTGAATATGTTGAATCTATTAAGGAAGACATCAAATGGCTGGGATTCGATTGGGATGAACGCTTGTATTTTGCTTCAGATTATTTCGATGAACTATACGATTATGCAATCAAACTGATCCAAAAAGGTAAAGCTTACGTGGACGATCTCAGCGCCGATGATATCCGCGCTCATCGCGGCTCACTGACAACTCCAGGAAAAAACAGCCCCAACAGGGAGCGTTCTGCTGAAGAAAATTTAGACCTGTTCGAGCGCATGCGCGCCGGTGAATTCAAGGAAGGCTCGCGGGTTCTACGCGCAAAGATCGACATGGCCTCACCCAATATTAATTTGCGCGACCCGGTGTTATACCGCATCTTGCATGCCGAGCATCATCGCACCGGGGATAAATGGTGCATTTATCCCACATATGATTTCGCTCACGGTCAATCGGACTCAATTGAAGGTATCACCCATTCAATTTGCACATTAGAGTTTGAAGCTCACCGCCCCTTGTACGATTGGTTCCTAGACGAATTAGACATCCATCACCCCCAGCAAATTGAGTTTGCGCGCCTCAATCTTAACTATACCGTTCTGAGCAAACGCAAATTAATCACCCTGGTTGAAGAAGGGCATGTTTCAGGCTGGGATGACCCGCGCATGCCAACTATCTCGGGGATACGCAGGCGAGGCTATACCCCCGATGCTATACGAAATTTCTGCGATCGCATTGGAGTGGCCAAGGCTAACAGCACTATCGACATCGCCCTGTTAGACCACACCATCCGTGAAGATCTAAACGCACGTACCCCTCGGGTGATGGCAGTGTTACGACCCCTGAAAGTTGTCATCGAAAACTTCCCCGAGGACAAAATAGAAGAATTTGAAGTTGATTATTTCCGCCACGACCCGGAACGAAGCGAGATGCGAACGGTGCCTCTCACACGGGAAGTGTACATCGAACGCGACGATTTTATGGAAGAACCAGTTAAAAAATTCTTCCGCCTGGCTCCTGGCAGGGAAGTGCGCTTGATGAACGCATGCCTGATCACATGCACTGATGTCATCAAGGATGAAAACAGCGGTGATGTATTAGAACTTCGCTGTACTTACGACCCAGATTCAATTGGAGGGCAAGCTCCGGATGGACGCAAAGTAAAAGGGACGCTGCATTGGGTCTCTGCTCCACACGCAATTCAAGCCGAAGTGCGTCTTTACGACCACCTGTTCAACAAAGAAGATCCCTACGATGTTGCAGAAGGTCAGGATTTCACCATTAATCTCAACCCTAGCTCTCTTGAAATTTTGGAAGACTGTTTGTTGGAACCCAGCCTAAAGGATGCCAAACCAGGGGAAAGATTCCAATTCATGCGTCAGGGTTATTTTGCAATTGATCCGGTTGATTCGAGTCCGGAAAAATTGGTATTTAACCGCACGGTGACTCTGCGTGATACCTGGGCAAAAATACAAAAAAAGGGCTAATTGGTCAAGCGGTTTTTTTCCAAACCAACTTTCGAGTCAAATTCCCCTCTCCCTGGGAGCTTTATCTAGACGAATGCAGCAGCGCGTGCTAAAATTACTCCCATACTGCGGGATCGTCTAGTGGTAGGACGTCTGTCTCTGGAACAGAAAGCGGTGGTTCGACCCCACCTCCCGCGGCCTTGAAAACCCCCAGCTGCGGGGGTTTTTCACTTACAACAGCACTCTATCCCATAAACCGCTATGTTCCGGTGCAACCCTGGTGGTACATAAATTGGGGTGCACGTCATGATCCTCTACAACGTTCGGTTAAGGGATCATAACCAGACTTCACAAAAATCCCATCCTGGATTATCATAATAAGCGATCGTAATTATTAAGGAAAGACAGATTATTTCCTGGCAATACATAATAGGAGAATAGATGCCATCTGCACAAAACCAAGGAATTAATATTTATTATCAAGTGGAAGGTGAAGGGTCACCATTGTTGATGCTAGGTGGATTTCCAGGTAGTGTCGAAGATATGCATGACTTTGAGTATGTGTCAAAATTGAAAGAAGATTACAAACTTATCCTTATTGACTATCGCGGTTTTGGCAAAAGCGACAAACCTCACGATACTGATCAATATTCAATTAAACTAATTGTTGAAGACATCGTGGCGGTTCTAAAGGAGTTGGCTATCAAAAAATGCCATGTTTACGGGCACTCAATGGGGGGCTGGATTATCTACGGACTAGCAAAATACTATCCCAATATATTACTATCAATGATAATTTCGGATGGTGTTCCAGGATCGGGTGATCCAGAAGGAATTCGAGAAGTATTGGGGGCATTTGATGAGTTTATAAATTCTATTGATAGCCTGACTGCATTACAAAAAGAAAGATGGTTATCAAATGATCTGAAAGCCTTAAATGCAATCAGCGATTGGGTTGTTAAAGATAATCAATTAATAATTAATCTAGTTGACTCAGTCATAAGCGAAATTAACATTCCCTGTTTGGTGCTGATGAGCAATCTCCCAGAAGAGAGTGATGAATACATTCTTTTGAAAAAAACTGTGGATCTGATACCCAATGCTGAATTCGCACATTTTAATGAACTTTCCCATTTCGAACTTTTCTTCCGTAGTGATCTGGTCTTGCCCAAGATAAAAAAATTCCTTGCAAAAGCAAGTAGCAAATGAAAGTATATTAAATATCCCCGTTAGGTGCCATATTCGAGTCGCTTTCCAGTTAAAGTTTTTGGTGCAACCGTGGTGCAACCCCTATAGAAATAATGGAAACATTAGACGTAATAGACTTCAAAACCCCGAAATTGTGGACGAAAAAGCATCAATTGGACACAATGGACGCAAAAGACACAAAGATGTAAAACTCTGGAACAGAAAGCGGTGGTTCGACCCCACCTCCCGCGGCCTTGAAACCCCCCACCAAGGAGGGAAACCCTATGAAACGTCTTCTCAGCATCCATCCAACATAAAAGGGATTATGATAAATTTTTATGCAAACAATTCTCAGCCCACATTCGTCGCTTGGTTTTTGGGACATTCCATGCCCATTGGCGTCCACTGGCTCAAGTATTCCTCTATCCGGCAATGAAATCTCTATTTATCTTCAAATACCAATGGTTGAATGTTTTGAGTCTCATCTCCCAATTCTTCGGATTGCCACACTTGAATAGTGAAGAGAATTACTGGATATCCATCGAATTCCTCAAGCGGCATTCTTATTTCAATTATTTCACCAAATACAGCTTCTACCCACTCAACCGCTGTTCCCAAATTTTCGCCATCAATGTAGGTAAAACTCGATTCAGGTTGATTCGGAAAAACGCCTAAATGAATAACGGATGAACAGCATTCACTCTCAATATCAATGCCATATTCACCGAATTCTCCTGAAGAATATTCGGAAATATATATGTAGAAGTACTCGGCATAATTAAACGCCTTTACCTCGAATATATCAGGAAAGCCAATCGTTTGGTCTCCGCGCGGATCTATATACAATGCTTGTAAGGTTACCCAATCAATTCCGTTTCCATCAATTGTAATTTCAGGAGCTGTACTAATGGCTACTTCCTGGTCCGAAGCGAAGAACTGATTAATAACTAAATAATATAATACACGATTTTAGTTAAATGTCCAACTATGGGAAATTCGTGCTATTCATTAGAATCTATCCTAAAGCAATCACTTTACCGTTTCAGACCGTGGGAGACACTTTAAGTAAAAAAACAGTAGAGACATTTCGACCGAAATTAGATTAAAAGATAAAAGCTGTTGGTGTATAATCTAATCTTGGCTAGAAAGTTTCCATTGCAGAATGTTTCAATATGTGCCAATTGGTCCGAGGACATATAGTTTCTTTCATTCCAGGATAATCCTCATTTGAGTAGTTTTTAGTTTGAGAGTATTTTATGGATAGATCAATTACGGTTACAGGTATGGGAGTAGTTAGTTCTATTGGAAATGATACTAACACTTTTTGGAACAACCTCCTATTAGGTAAATCTGGAATAACACGTTTGTCCAATCTTGATACCTCTTCAATGTCTACAAAAATCGGGGCAGAAGTCGATTCACGATGGTTGCTAGGGTCCTTCACACGTAAGGAAGTAAAACGAACCAGTCGAGTATCTTTAATGGCTCTAAAGGCAGCAAGACAAGCGTTAGAGCAGGCGAAATTATATGAATCAGAGTATCTTACCAACACGGCAGTATTAATTGGATGCTCACAAGGTGGATTTGTAGAAAGTGAGGTCTTCTTTGAAAAAGGGTTAATAATGGATAAGGTAAGCCCATTTGGAATTCTTAAACCGATGAATTCAGCGCCAGCAACAAACATCACAATCAAACATAAAATCCGTGGACCATCATTAACTATTGATACAGCCTGTTCTTCGGCAAATCACGCAATTGGTCTTGCAACACAATTAATCAAATCTGGCATGGTTGATATTGCCTTAGTAGGAGGTGTTGACACCCCCTTTTCTCCAGTTATTTTTAAATCTTGGTGCACTATTGGCGTTCTTAGCACTAAGAATAGTGACCCCGAAAAGGCATGCAAGCCATTTAGTAGAAATCGAGATGGAACTGTCTTTGGAGAGGGTGCAGGAATACTAATATTAGAAGAAGAAGAACATGCGATCAAACGAGGGGTTCAACCAATTGCAAGAATAAAGGGGTATGGTGCATCAAGTGATGCTTCCCATATTGCCCTTCCTCACGCAGAAGGAATGATTAAGTCAATCAGCCGGGCACTCAAAAATGCTAAGATATCACCAGAAGATGTTGACTACATAAACGCGCACGGAACAGGAACTTGGAGTAATGACCCTACAGAAACTCACGCAATAAAAACTGCCTTTGGTCCTTATGCATATGAAGTGCCAATAAATGGAATAAAACCAAATCTAGGTCACACTTTAGCTGCCTCTGCTTCTTTCGAGGCAATAGCTTGTGTTATGTCGCTTGACTCCGGCATGGTTCCTTCGATGCTGAATTATGAAGAGCCGGATCCTGAATGCGACTTAAATTATTTCGTTACCCAATCAGAAGAACTGAAACCTGAAATCTGCATGTCCTTGTCCCTTGCTTTTGGTGGAAGTAATTCAGTAATCATATTTGAAAAGTATTGACAAATTGGAATAAAATATTTTGAAACTTCTAATCAGCAGGCACTTCCAATATCCCTATCCAGTACATCCACATCTGAAAGAACAATGGTGAAGCTGCTGCTGCCGAGTGGTTACTCGCTTCCCAAATCAATGATGTATGGATCGCTGAGACCCAAGTCGTTGCCACTCCCGCAGCTATCTGTTCCGGTTTCTTGCCCCCAATCAGATGCGAAGATTACATACCGACCGTCACGGGAGATGCTGGCACGTGGCTGTGCCCAGTAGCCGCATTTGCTCGAACGATGGTGGGTCAAGCGCAAAACCGATCCATTGGTATATAGTAAGAAGAGTTCGTTTTCAAATGGAAAATCATAAATCTCATCAAAAATTCCCCAGGAGATTAAGCAAACCCCTTGAGGACCTTGGCAGGAAATGTGATCTTCATCTGCCCAATCCACAACCTGCAAATAAACGGGTGGGCTGACAGTATCGCTTCCCGGCAGGGCACGCATTGCAATAGCTGGACGGTTGTTGTCTTCTGGTGAGAAGAGCTCTGTCGTCATAAAGAACTCGCTAACGCCGTCAGAGTCCACACCCAGGTCTCCGTGATTATGGGTGGGGAGACGCGCCCGATGAATGCGCCAGTCTGCAAATCAAAGGTTTCCAGTCCGCTGCACCGAGGAGTTGAAGTATCTGGGCTCCAATCACGCGCCCATTGAACCACCAAGTACCTGCCCAGCGGCGAGACTCCAATCCAATCCGGTTCAACCTCTCCCCATTCTGGGTCCGGTTCGCAGGCGCTTCCGTAGAGATCAGGGATGGGTAATTCTGCCCCCAGTTTACGGTTATCTATATCCAGGGCAAAGATGACAGCTACTCCGTCATTTCGCGTCAGTAACCCAGACAGCCAACGCCCATCTTCAGATAATTCGTCAAAGGATTGGCTCACCCTGATATACTCATACTCGGCAGGGAAAGTAAAAATGGTCGTGGTGGTTAGCGTGTCTATGTCTGTAAATTGCAATGCAACGGTCGTGTCCTCATTGCTGTCGAAGTGGACGATGACATGTGGCTGATCAGGGTGCCAGCGAGGATCATTCCAACTATAGGTATCAAGGCCAGTTACCAGGTTGAGATCTTCCAACTTGCGGATTACAAATCCGTCAGAGCTGTCAAGGAGCAAATACTGATTATCGGAAGAGAATACTTGGAGTTGGCTGTAGATCTGGGTTTCAAATCCGCCATCATCAGAGATATTGGAGACGCGGAATAGGGTCGTGCCAAAGACAGGATCCGTGAAAGGCATACCTACAGGCTGTAAAGGTAAGCTGACTGGGTCGACAATAAGGTCTGGGTCCGTGATGCCCCCAGTGGAAGTTAGTGTATTGGTGGGGGTGGTCGTATCGACGGAGACTACAGTGGGTTCGTCCTCCGGTTGAACCTCGGTGGAAGCTTGGGTATTTGTTTGAGTTGACGTATCATCCGCCGCCCCGCCAAATCCACCACCAAAAGCCATAAAGGCAGCTACTGCTATCACAATAAAACCAACAACCCCACCAATCATCTTGCCGCTTACCGGTTTCGATGATGTCTTCTCTTTCTTGGACTTGGGCTCGTCAGGATGTTTTGGGATGGATATTTCTTTGGGTTCAGACAATATGGTTTCAGCATGGGAAATCGTTTCTGTTAAACTATTCCAAAAATCTTTGGCCATTTCACCCACACTATCGTAACGGTCATTGGGGTCTTTTTCCAGCGCTTTCAAGATCACTTTGGCCGTTTTTTCAGGCAATTCAGCATTGATCATGATCGGGTTTTTTGGCGGGGTATTGACATGCTGCATTAGCACACTGAGCACATCCCCGTCAAATGGCACTTCCCCAGTGGTAACCATCCCCTGCAAGTGATCCAATAGAGGAAAACGACCCACCAGATGCAACCGAACAACCAGATACTCAAGATCGGGAAGTGACTCGCGAAGTACCTATTGTCATTCCATTGATTATTCCTGGAGGAGCAACCTCCACAACGATTATTGAAGAAAGAGTTGTGGAGATCACGACCACCCCGCTACCCGTCAGCGACACAGCTACACCCATACCACCCCCAGAAACTCCTACCCAAGAATCGGTTCTTTCCACCGGATCTACTTTTACCGATGACTTTGAACTTGGCCCAGACCCAGCATGGGAGATCCAGTACGGCGAGCCAGGAATGGCAAACGGGAAATACACCGTGATTGCTCCATTTGAGAATATAAAAACTGAGCACTTTTCGCTACTCCGGGAAAATTATTTGGGAAATATAGCAGTGACTTTTGAGCTTTCAATATTCAAGGGATATGGTTCTAATAAGGGTTTTGGCGCAATGATTCTGCATTACCAGGAAGGAGTAGGAGGAGTTAGTTTTATCATCCATCCGGAAAGAGATGGGGTTCAATTTGGAATACTAAATCCAGATAGAGAATGGACTCTGCTGCCAAGCTCTTTGGTTGATCATGGAGATTCTGGTTTTGATTTGGATGAAAGGGCACATGAATCCCGGATTGAAGTAATTGGAGATACATACATTGCTTATATTAATAATGAAAGGGTTACTTCAGCTACCATCCCAGGATATGAAAGCGGGCAAATCGGATTATGGTTTTTAACCAGTTCGTATTTCGATGACCCAGATTACTATGCCGCCCGCTTCGAATATATCACCATCGAAATCTTACCGTAACACCAAGATGTTCAGATTTCGTTTATAAGGAACAATAGAGGGGTAATCTATCTCAACCGCCACCGCGACATAGTTCTCCAAAGACTCGTGTCACTCTGAGCGCAGCGAAGAGTCTCACGATAACAGCGTGCATTCGCGCCTCTCCAGTATCGGCAAAGCGTCAAGTCTTTTTCGGATTCTTCATCCGCTATTCCCTTTGAGGAAGACAGGTGGTATGGCGCATTTAAACCCCATCCCCGCCCTTTCCCCAATTGTGAAATTATTCCCTAGAAAAAAGTGTACAATATAAATGTATAATTAGCTACCAGACAGTTTGAATAAAACGGCATGGTTTTCGAGTAAAGTATGGTTTACCGAAAACCACATACGAGG
>VRUJ01000033.1 GCA_019456165.1 Chloroflexota bacterium | reverse complement strand
TGCCGCCTTATCAATATGCTGCGGCCAAACCCTAAATGTGTCCACTTTCACTTGGTACTAAAAATGGGAGCTTGACAATTTCCTCGGCCGAATAACCGAATAGTACTTCGGCAGAATCATTCCAAAAAATAATCCTACCTTGGTCATTGATGGAAATGATGGCGTCAGATGCCGTTTCCAAAATGGAAAGGAACAGATTCTCAGTTCCCCGAAACGCCTGATCTACTTGGGTTTGTTTTGTCATCGATTTCAATCTCCAACAAAGCTGTTTTCCTGGTAAGGTTTTCTGAACAATAATTGTTTTATATTTACCAATCCCTGTGAAAGGTCTATTTCAATGTGGGCTTGTTAATTTGTGAGAACATACTAAGTTTTCTACAATGGCGACTTTCGGGTTTCAGGTCGATTTTCTGTTTAATCCACCATTTGAAACCGGAACTAAAAGTTGAGCACTTAATTTTCTTATGGTCTATTACTCATTTTACTCAAAAACTCGAATAAACAAAGAAAGCATGGGGGTTTCCTGGTAGTGTAACATTATTTCTGTAACTTCCCCCAACAGATTGGTTAGGTATTTTTATTGTTGCTAAAGATTAACAAGGGGTAGCCTATGACCTATCAAAATGATTGTACATTACCAGAAGAATTATTAGAACAGATTGCCGCCGATGGATTGTGGTGTAGTATTCTTCTTATACCTTGCGATAAATAACCCGAATGAGTAATCAAACTTTTTATATTATGAGTGGGCCCGGTAGGATTCGAACCTACAACCGAACGTTGCTGTGCTTAATGACCTGCACCCCATAGACAGGGTAGACATTTTTGCGCCTGAATTCGAATCAGGATGTTGGGATATGTGCCGGACTGCCAATCCTTTTCATATATTTGGTGCAACCGTGGTGCAACCTGTGTGGAATTTATAGAAATCTTGGACGTAATGGTCACTTTATCCCCCATATTTACTACTGTATGTACTTGAACTACCCCCATATACAGGATGGACTACTTTTAGACTGACTCTTAATCAGTAGGTTATAGGTTCGATTCCTATACGGGTCACCTAATTGTGGAGATTGCTGGTAGTCTAACCCCCAGATATTCGGGTAAAAAGCCTGCGATTGCGTGGGCTGTTATTTTTTGGTGCAATTTTGGTGCAGTTTATGTTGGGAGTTGGACCTCGATAGGGGTCAGCAAACTATCCATCAGCTCCGCAGCTTCTTCTTGTTTACTTGGGATTAGATGTCCGTAGATATCCAAGGTAATACTTGGGCGGGAATGTCCTAGACGGCGAGACACGATAATCAATGGGATACCAAAGTTGAGCATAAGCGATGCTGCTGTGTGTCGGAGATCATGAAAGCGAATAATTGGAAGTCCAGATTGTTTAAGAAGTTTCTTGAAAGATTTGTTCATATTGCTTTGATTTATTGGCGTCCCCACAGTTGAGGGAAAGATCAAATCCATCTCTTGCCATTTATCCCCTGCAATTTGTCTTTTTTCAAATTGGCGGTCTCGGTGTTGGCGTAGTTTCTCAATTGCGGTTTTTCCTAAGACGATTATTCGTTTCCCAGATTTTGTTTTGGGTTGTGCGAAATAGAACCCACCACCTTTCTTCCATTTCAACTGACGCTGTACCTGAAGCGTCCGACGCTCCCAATCAATGTCCTTCCACTGTAATCCCAATATCTCGGATTGCCGAAAACCTGTCGTTATTGCCAGATGGTAAAGGGTAGCATACCGATCATTCCAAGCTTCAGCATTGAGGATAAATTGTTGAGCCTGATTCTCATCCAAAATTAACAATTCATTTTGCTGGGGTTTAGGTGGGTTGGTTGCATCTGAGGGATTGCGGGAGAGCAATCCTAATTTGACCCCATGGTTTAGAGCTCGATGTAAGACTGAGTGGGTAATTTGAATGGTTCTTAGTCCGATTCCATCCCGCACTTTCTTATTGTAAAGTGCTTGAATCTGTTCGGGTCGAAAATCTTTTAGCTTTATCTTGCCAAGCATAGGAATAATGTGGTCTCGTATGATTTGACCGTATTGGTACCATGTTGTGGGACGCAATGAAGATTGCATACTTATATGCCATTCAGATAAGAACTCCCCCAGATTGGTATTTGCCCCTTGATAGGTTAACCCAGTTTCAACCTGTTTGAGAGTCTCTTTGAGCCATCCTTGACATTCTTTGCGGGTTTTGGCACTGACACTCAATCTTCTTCCCTCTATAGTAACTTGAGCTCGCCAGGTGCCATCTGGTCTCTTGAAAAGAGACCCTTCATTATTGCCGCGTCTTTTTACCATTTCCTTTAGCCTCCTTTTATTTTGGAAGACCAAGGAAAAGCGACTCTACTCTGCCATATTAAGTTGTTAAAGTACCAAGTTACAACTTGTATTGTAACCTGAACCAATGTCAGAGAAAAGGGGAGAAGGATTTGCATATGAAACACTAATTATTCGGGGCCCATCAATTTCATATCTATGAATTCGCGCAAATCTATTGGACGGATTCGAACAGATTTTCCGATCCTTACCGATTGAATTTCTTTTATTGCAATCAGTTTATAAACCTGGGATCTACTAATATTGAGAATCTCGGAAACCTCATCAACTTTAAGTAGACGTTGTGGAAGTTGGCCGATTATATTTTGGCTTTTCATAAAGCACCTCTTTTTTTTAATTATTAATTGGCGTATTATTTGTCAATCGTATAAAGGTTGATGTTTATCAATTGTCCTTACAAACAACTCAAGCAAACAATCATATGTTATTCGTTTCCCAACTTGGTTTTCCAATAGGTTACGTAGCTGCCGAGGTGTTATACCTAACATGGCTGCAGCCGCCTTTCTTGACTATGTAAGTTTTGACAGTGTGCTTTGATATTTATCGAGTTGCTCCGCCTGCAGAAAATGGAACGAATGCAGATAAGTGCGAATAGTGGTGTCCACCGACTTATGTCCTAATCGATGTGAGATTTCTGGAATCTGCTCGCCCAACGCCAACCAACGGTTTGCGCAGGCATGTCTAAAAAGATGAAGAAGAGATTTTTTCCCACCAGAATCAATCGACAATTCACAAAGATTTAGGGCTTTTTCAATAATGCGACCAAAGGTTTGACGCTTCAAATTTCGGTGATCCGTGTCACCTAACAATTTTGCCGTGGCATCATCTCCAGTTTCTCGTTTTCTCATCGTTTTGAAATTCTGTAAAAAAGTTAGAACATCCTGAGGAATGTCAACACGTTGAACCCATCTCGAAGCATTTCTCTTAGAATCCCATATCAAGACCGTGACGGTGTTTTCAAACCAGACATCCCCCAAAGAAAGCGCACAGATTTCTGACCCACGCAGCCCAAAATAGTAACCAATGAGAGAACCGGTGAATCCTAGATTTCCAAGAGAACCCATGCCACGTAGTTCGAAAAGCAATTGTTCGAAATCTGGTTGTAAAAGTATTTGCTGTTGCATAATTCTTGACTTTTTTGAGATACGCCACCATTCAATTCTGGGTACGTAGGCACCATATTCGTCCGCAATGAATCGCATCAGCCCCCTAAGAGATGCTCCCAACCTTTCTATGCTACTTGGAGAAAGATCCAATGGCTTGATAATTGGAAATAGTTGATTTTGTGTCAGTCGAAAAATGAGATTTCCGGGAACGAGATTGGATAACTTGATTAGATCGTTCAGAGTGGCTTCGACAGTATTTGGTGCTCTTTTTTGCGTAATCAAGAAATTGATGTAACTAGCGAACATTGCTACCTGACAGGCATCGATTTGTTCTCGGGATAGTTTGTTTATAATTTTCCAAATGAAATATTTTTTCCATGTGACATCATTCTTTTTCCCACATTTTTTAGTTAAATCATCGGCTTGTTTTTGAAGATAGTTCCTCACTTTTCGACTTGACAGTCGAGCCGTTTGTTTTTCAGAGCGACTATATTTTATGACCTCTATCCGCAATGTCTTATATGACGGCGATTGGTATCTATCTGGTTTCTGATGCTGGAATTTTATTCTTGCTGAATACCCCGTAGCTTGCTACGAGGGTTCCATGTTTTTCCAAAATCCGTACCCGTGGGGGCTAAACTCCGTAATACCCCGTTGCTTACAGCGGGGATAGGAGTTTAGAGGATTTTGGTAGTTTATTGGAAAAGAATTTACCAACCACCTACAGATTAGTTTCCATTTAGGTGTTGATATCTTTTTTGCCCACCCATACGCATCATGGGAAAGAGGAACCAATGAAAACACGAATGGACTTATCAGGCAGTATTTGCCGAAGTCGTGTAATTTGACAACGGTGACTGCTCAAGAAGAATTTATGATTATGGATCGTTTGAATTTACGCCCAAGGAAATGCCTTGATTTCAAGACCCCTTATGAGGTATTCTTTGGACACGATACTGTCGCATTTACTACTTGAATCCACCGTCTTTGAATTTCTTCAACCAACCACTTATCTGCTCTGGACTCCATTCCTGACGCAGTTTCTCTTCCACCAGTACCCAGGTCTCTGGCCGAAGACGTGGTTTGGTTTTCTTACGCCTCTCCAGTGCTATTTGGTGTGCTTGCTTCGGACGGTAGCCTCGCTGCCCCCGGTTACGGCGTAGCTCTCGACTGACTGTGGACCTGTGTACACCGATTACTTTGGCAATTTCAGTTTGACAGTGTTCCATTTTCAATAACGCTTTTATCTGGTATCTTTGTTCTTGGGTAAGCTGAGTGTAGGCTCTCATAAATGCTCCTTTTGCTTGACGGTTTAAGAAGCATTTTAGCTTATCTCAGCTTGCCTCTACTTTTACCGTCTTTGTTGCACTTATGAGTTGAATCTACGCATTGATATAAGCCGTCGTTAAACAAATTATGAATTTTATCTTTTGGAAACCACACTTGAAAGAAGGTAGTGCAAAGGGTGATCACCAAAAAAACACCCAAAAATAAACCTTGACAAGGATAAATAATTAAAGATTCATTCTCAACCGCTGATATTGTATACTTAGGTAAACAATTGAGAATATTATTTATGGATGAACCAATTCCTTTGAGTTCCCGTTCCTCTCCTACTAGATCAATCCTTTTGAGCCTCCTGCTGCTCTCAGCAGCCACGTTGGTTTTTGAGATCAACCTGACCCGCCTGTTTTCTGTATCCCAATTCTATCATTTCGCATTTCTGATCGTCAGCCTGGCTTTATTGGGTTTTGGCGCCAGTGGTACCACCCTGTCCATTTTCCCCCGATGGGGACAGCAAGACCTGCAGGGCAGCATTAGCCGCCTTTCGTTGGCTGCCGCATTTAGTATCCTTGGAGCTTATTTGTTAACCAATTGGCTGCCATTTGATTCCTTCAGCATTACCTGGGATGGGCGGCAGTTAGTTATTCTGGCTATACATTTCCTGGTCTTGGCTACTCCCTTCTTCTTTATTGGGTTGGTTGTTGGGCTGCTGTTGTCGGCATTCCCAGATGAGGCTGGCCGAACCTACGCAGTAAACCTAATGGGTTCTGCCATGGGTTGTGTGGGTTCTTTAATGGCCCCACAAGTTCTTGGTGGTGTGGGAACAGTAGTGTTCAGCAGCGGCTTAGCAGTGGTAGCTGGTCTGGTCAGCTTTCCATTTAAGGCTCACGTGGGTAAACCTGAAATCTTACCTACAAGCTCTCGTTCCTTGCCAGGGAGCATCCTCCAGGCTTTACTAATGGGATTGTTACTTATCTTTGTAATAATCGATCTAAGTGCAAGAATAAGCGCTAGTTTTTCTCCTCCGCTGTTTGAATTGCAGCTCTCTCCATATAAAGGAATCTCTTATGCCTTACAGTATCCTGGCGCGGATGTGGTCTTCCGAAAATGGAATTCCTTTTCACGGGTGGATTTAATTGAAAGCCCTGGGATACGTTCCGTTCCTGGTTTAAGTTATCGCTTCCCCCAATCCCCCCCGCGCGAGTTAGGTTTATTTGTAGATGGGGATGATCTCAGCCCAGTTGTTGTTGCCGAAGCAGACACGATTTTCACCGATTACATTCTGTCTTCGATTGCTTTTCAGCTACGGCCAGACGCAAATACCCTTATCCTAGAACCGCGCGGCGGGTTAGATGTGTTGATCGCATACGCCCAGAACGCATCCAGGATCACAGCTGTGGAGTCAAATGTTTTGATCGTGGAAGCGGCTAAACCAATTTACTCAATGCCGCGTACTCGAGTGGTAATTGAGGCTGGGCGAAGTTTCATCCACAACAACCAGGAAAGCTTTGATGTGATCGTTTTTTCCTTGACCAATGCTTATCACCCAGTCCGTTCTGGAGCTTACAGCCTGGCTGAGGATTATCGTTTTACAACCCAATCCTTCCAAGATGCGCTGGCTCGTTTGGAGCCGGATGGCTTGCTTGTAATCACTCGCTGGCTGCAAGTTCCGCCCAGTGAGTGGTTGCGCGCTTTCGCTTTATCCATCTCAGCCTTAGAAAGTGAAGGTCTTGACCCAAGTACACAAATCGTCGCTGTGCGAAGTTTTAACGTCGGTCTCTTATTGATTAAACGAAACCCGTTTAACACCCAGGAATTAGTAGAAATCCGCGAGTTTGCCTCTACACGCGCCTTTGATTTGGTTTTCGCTCCTGATATCCATTTGCAAGAGGTGAACCGCTTCAATGTACTTGCCGAACCGCTTTATTTTCAGGCTTTTACTTCACTTCTGGCAGCTCAAGATCGCGAAGACTGGTACGCGTCTTATCCTTATGAAATCACTCCAACAGATGATAATCGCCCTTTCTTTGGGCATTTTTTCAAATGGTCACAAGCTGGTCAATTACTGGCTGAGATGGGAAATACCTGGCAGCCTTTTGGAGGTGCTGGATATTTTGTTTTGCTAGTGCTTCTAGGCCTCGCTCTTGTAATGGCAGGCGTATTGATTCTTTTACCTCTCGCTATCGTGCGTTTGCGAACAACCATGCGGAAGTCTTTACCTCCAAAAGCAGAACAAGGTCAGGCTCTGCCAGTGCTGATTTACTTTGGATTAATTGGTTTGGCTTTTCTGCAGGTTGAAATTCCTCTTATTCAAAGATTCATCCTTTTTTTAGGACAACCAGCTTACGCTTTAACGACTGTCCTTTTCGCGTTGCTCCTTTTCTCTGGTGTAGGCAGCCGATTATCCCACCGCTTACCACATCGCCGGACTCTGGCTGTCTTGGTAATTGTGGTTCTAGCCATCCCTGTAGGTTTACCGGTTTTATTTGAACTTGCTTTGGGGTTAAATTTGAGTGTTCGGGTGGCGCTGACCATTGTTTTATTAGCGCCGCTGGGTTTTCTGATGGGAGTACCTTTTCCCCGGGGCATTCAAGAGTTGGAAGATTCTGCAATTGGGCTAATTCCCTGGGTTTGGGGGGTGAACGGTGCAGCTTCGGTAGTGTCGTCCGTGCTTGCAGCTTTGCTGGCGTTATCTTTTGGCTTTAATGTGGTGTTGTTGATTGGCGCGCTATGTTATGCTGGAGCCTGGGTTGCAGCCGCATATTTCACCGCGACTCAAAACCCGTACCCTGACCGGTGAGGGGCACAAAGGTTACATACCCAAGGTTATAAGCTTTGAGACCTCCAGGTTCAAAAACAAATTTCCATAAGGTTTGGTAACTTCCCGGTGGACCAATAGGAATTACAAGTCGTCCGTCGTCTGATAACTGCTGCGAAAGTGGCTGCGGTAAGTGATCTGGGGATGCGGTAACTATGATTGCATCAAAAGGTGCATATTCCTCCCAACCGAAGTAACCGTCTCCCTGCTTTAGAATGACTTGTGTGTATCCTAAGGCTTCTAATGTTTCCGCGGCGCGTGTGGCTAATTCCGGGATGATTTCAATACTATAGATTTCAACATAGCCTAATTCGGCTAGTATTGCAGCCTGGTAACCGGATCCAGTACCGATCTCCAATACCTTATCGCCTGGCTCTAATTCAAGTAAATCAGTCATCCAGGCAACCATAAAAGCTTGTGAAATGGTTTGTCCGTATCCGATTGGTAATGGATGACCAGCATAAGCCAGATCTACCAGGTTTGAGGGGACGAATTCGTGGCGCGGCACGATGCGCATTGCCTGAAGAACTTCTTCATTCTCCACTCCCCAGTTGTTGATAAGACGATCCACCATAGTTAATCGTGCTGCGGTATATTCATCCTCTATTGTTTCCGTTGGGGATTGAGTTTCAACCGATGGTTGAGTAGCAGCACTAGTAGTCGGTGAAACTGGCGCTGGAGAACAAGCGGTCAACAAATATATTACGCCGAGGAGGACGGTGCGCTTAATCAGAAAACCTGAAAGTATTACATGAGGTTGCGTATGGAATGAATTCATTTCTCAGACTTGGTTATATCTAGGTAATATTTTTAGTGATCCTTCGACTGGAAATCCATATTGCGTTATTTGTTATTTGTCAGCAAAGAAATATATTCTCAATTGTACACTTAATATATTCTTTTTTTTCGGAATTTCTAATGGGCGAATGATTTCGAAAATAATTATTACCCTATTTTATCTGATTTCGGGCTGTTGAGACCAGACAATCTTGGGGTTTCCAATTTTGCTGGTTTGATTGACCTCAATGGCTTTATTAACCATGCAACCAAATCCAAGATGTTGGGTTGTAAACGTATATATAAGTCTCACTATAAATTGGATAAACCAGCTATGAATACTGATCCATATCGCAGGGTAGCAAATATTTATGACAGGCTCTTTGAACCTATGAACAGCGGGTTAAGATCCCTTGGCATGAAAATATACCCTCCTCATGTAGGTATGCGGATTTTAGACGTGGGTTGTGGGACAGGCATCCACCTATCTAAATA
Organism: Chloroflexota bacterium; assembly: GCA_019456165.1. Taxonomy (GTDB): domain Bacteria; phylum Chloroflexota; class Anaerolineae; order Anaerolineales; family UBA11579; genus VRUJ01. The sequence continues at coordinate 38,327 of VRUJ01000033.1, read as the reverse complement.
TCAACGAGCTGGCTGCGAGGTTTACGGCATCGATCCTTCTAACTCGATGTTGGAAATTGCTAGGCAAAGACTGGGCGCAGATGCTGACCTTTATCAGGGCAGCGCCACTGATATGCCATACGAGGCTGGATATTTCGATTTGGTGATTTCAATGCTCGCGCTGCATGAGATGAAACCAACAATTATAGAGGAAGTCCTCCGTGAAATGAAACGGGTGGTAAAGCAGGATGGTCGAATTTTGTTGATAGATTTCAACCCGGGTATGAAACACTCATTCCAGGGTTGGTTTACGAAACTGGTAATCTTAACTTCTGAGATCCTGGCAGGCAGGGAACATTTCAAAAATCATCGAATATTCCTGGGGGCAAAGGGTTTACCTGCGCTAATCGCGAAACATCACTTGGTCATTAATCAACAAATAGTTGTCGGTGGGGGGAATATGGCGCTATTTTTATTAAGTAAGGAAAAGACAGGGGTATAATTTTTATCACAAGCTGTGCTGAAAGCCGTTTGATTGTAAACAGTCGGAATATCCTAAAAAGAAACCATGAATACTAATTTGTTTTGCAGGAGGAATAAGTGACAGCCAAGTTACTAAAACTAACCATCGGACCCTGGCCGATGAATGCTTATGTCGTCATCTGCGAGGAGACGCAAATCAGCGCGATCATCGATCCCGGCGCGGATGCGGAGGATATCCTGGCTGCAGTGGAGGGTACTCGTGTAGATAAGATTTTACTGACCCACGCGCACGGAGACCATGTCGGGGCATTGGACGAGGTTAAGGCCGCAACACAAGCTCCGGTTCACCTGCATCCGGCCGATGCAGAGAGATTTGGAATTGAGTTTGATGTCCCATTGAAGGATGGTGAAGTGGTTGAAGTTGGTCATCAAAGCCTGAAAGTCATTCATGCTCCTGGGCACACTCCTGGGCAAGTTTGTTTCGACCTGGGGGATGATCGTATCGTGGTAGGTGATACTGTTTTCGTAAATGGCCCCGGCGCGACGCGTTCCCCGGAAGATTTTGGTGTCACAATGAACACCATGCAAAAGATTGTCTTCAAATGGCCTGACGCCACAGAGTTCTTTCCAGGTCACGGTCCGGATGGGAAGATAGGAGATGAACGCGAAGCCTTTGAAGCTTTTGTCGCCCGGGGTTGGCCAGAAGATTTAAAGGGGGATGTAACCTGGAAATAGTATTGGATCATGAAAAACGATAAATTAATTATGCCCATCGCAATTACTCGGGAAGTGAGCCCAAATATGTATCTCTGCGAACTAACCCATCTAGCACGCGAGCCAATTGACAGCGCTATCGCCAAAGATCAGCACAGCCAGTATGAAAGGTGTCTAAGTGAGCTCGGCTGCGATATTCAACGTCTGCCCGCAGAGGCAGACTTGCCTGATTCGGTTTTCGTGGAAGACGCCGCAATCGTATTAGATGAAATTGCAATAATTACACGGCCTGGAGCACAATCTCGCAGACCTGAAACACAATCGATTGCAAAAGCGCTGGAACCATACCGCAGTTTGGAATATATAACAGCGCCTGGGACTCTTGATGGGGGAGATGTTTTGCGCATCGATAAAACTATCTTTGTGGGCAATTCCACCAGAAGCAACCAGGGAGGGATTGAGCAGCTGGAAGATATTGTAGCCAAACTGGGTTATTCGGTGGAGACCGTTGAGATGGGTGATTGTTTACACCTAAAATCCGCAGTGACACAAGTGGCGGAGAATACTTTGTTAATCAACCAACAATGGGTGGAGGCTGCAGCATTCGAGGATTTCAACCTGATTGAAATCGAACCCGCTGAGCCCTTTGCTGCGAATGCACTTCTTTTGGGGGAAGTGGTAGTTTTTCCCTCCTCTTATCCAAACACTCAAAAACGCTTGCAGGATAATGGTTTTGAAATCAGGTTAGTTGATGTAGCGGAATTTGCCAAGGCGGAGGGTGGAGTGACTTGCTGCAGTTTGATCTTTGAGCCTTAAACGCTAATTGTTGGGGTATCGGATAATGTGACCATCAAGCCTACTGAAATATCCTCTCTTTAGCATGGTGATAATTTTCGTGCTTACAGTCTCCTTACAAGATTTGAAACAGGGGTAAGAACGCACATTCAAAACCCGTCTAATTGTATCAACTAAACCCATATTATTTTCAAGGAGATATTATCATGAGCATTGTAGGAGTTATTGTTGCTGGAATTGTTGCTACTATGGTTTTCTCGATGATCTTGGCGATGGCGCCAAAAATGGGGTTGCCGGAGATGGACATCGTCGGTCTTTTGGGGAGTATGTTTGGTGCGCCCAGCAACCGCATGGTGGGATGGGTCATCCACTTTATGATGGGTGTGGTCTTTGCATTCATCTACGCATTGGTTTGGAACAGTGGTATTGCCGGAGAAGGTTCCATCGTGGCCAGCGGGGCACTGTTTGGCGCCGTACACTGGTTGCTGGTTGGCCCGATAATGGGCATGGTCCCCATGATGCATGCTGGTATAAAATCTGGTGCGGTTACAGAGCCTGGAGTTTACATGACCAAGAATGGCGGCATGATGGCCTTTATGGGCGGCTTGGTTGGACATATAATCTTCGGCTTGGTCGTAGCCTTGGTTTACAATTCTTACCTATAATCATTCTGACCTTTTCTAATAATAGAATACTTATAGATATCCAATAATCTGAATAGATTTAGTGCCCGTCGTTACATACCATACGACGACGGGTATGTTATTATCCGTATAATCGGTAGCAGGGACCAAGTTGAAATGCGCATGTAACATGCTATCGTACATGTCTTTGGTAGATTTCAATGCAAAGGTGAATCCTATGAAAATCCCACAAGTCTTACTAATCACACTTTTTTTGCAGCGTTTATCCTCAGTGATTGTGGCGGCGGAACTCCGGCTGTACCCGAACTGACCGGAGAGTTTACAATGGACATTGAAGATAACGCCTTTGATCGTAATGCAATCACTATCTCGTTTGGTATAATCCTTGTCTGGACGAATATATGTCAATCCCCGCATACCCCCCTGCCGGTGATGAATCGTACGACTGCGGCAACCAGGGGCGTGGAGATAACTTTTCTTTTACCTTCAATGAGGTAGGAACATATCCCTTTTACTGTGTGTATCACGGCGGTCGAGATAGATAGGACATGCTAGGCGTCGCCATCGTAACCGAATAGGTGCATCTGTTGGTGTTCAATGATGATAGGTAGTGATGAAGGAATAACAATGACGATTAAGAAAACCTGGCGGGTGCGCGGCGGCCTGATTGGGGCTGCAATCGGCGGTTTGTTTCATATCGCCTGGCATAGCGACTTGACTTTTCCACTCCTTTCGAATGTGCTGTGGGAATGGGGTGACCTATTTGCCGGAATTGCCCACCAAGAATTGATCGGACTTCATCTGGGCGTGTTGGTTGTCCACGTACTCGTCTATACTACACTGGGTACTTTGATAGCCATTCTTCTCAGACGATGAAAGATGTTTGAGCGTTCTCAATCAGTCGACCTGCAAATATGTGAACTCTCGCAACAACCTGCGCATATATTCTGGATTAGATTACAATCTAATTGAACGAAGTTGACCAAGGGTTAAAGCGTGTAGAATGTCTTGCTTAATTTTTCTCCGAGGAAGCACTGGTTATCCTTACCGTTTGGCCGCTGCTAGCGAAGCCTTTAGAAGTAAAGCGCTGCTTAGGACAAAGCTTTACATTCCCCGTAAGTTACAAAACGTGGGAAGAGAGAAATATGGAATTCATACTTGAAACCTGATTCAAGAAGGAGAATTTTGAAATGGCTATTAAATCGGCTGAAGAGTACGTGGAAAGCGTCAAAAACCAAGACCCAAAAATCCACCAAGGTGGAAAGAGGATCAAGGATTTATTTAAAAACCCGACCACCAAATCCGTTATCGATGCCACCGCTAAGATGTATGAACTTGCCATGGACCCAACATTCGAAGCCACAATGACGGCGCAATCTCATCTTATCGACGAGAAAATAAATAGATCCTTACATGTAAATGGAAGTATAGCTGACTTGCGGAAACGGGCGGATATGGCCCAATTAACTGCCCAAAAAGTGGGTACTTGTAACTACCGGTGTGTAGGCTGTGATGCTATCAACACTATGGCGAGTGTTACCTGGGAAATGGATAGGGATCTCTCCACTGACTACAATGAAAGATTTAACGAGTACTTGAAATACCTCCAGAAAAATGACTTGGCCTGCAGCGGTGCAATGACCGATGCCAAGGGTGACAGAAGCAAAAGACCTGGTGGACAAGAGGATCCAGATGTATATGTCCATGTTTCCGAGAAGAGGAAGGATGGGATAGTTGTCAGAGGTGCAAAGGTCAATCAAAGTGGAGCGATAGCTGCCAATGAGACTTTCGTCATCCCTGGGCAAGCTTTGAGGGAGGGTGAAGAGGAATTTGCCGTCGCCTTCGCCGTCCCTAATGGGGCTAAAGGCATCACCTATATTTGCCAGTATACCCCGTATACAGCCGAAAGGAATATGGCCGAGGACATCCATGAGCTGGGAAATCCTGTATACGGACAGAGGGAAACCGCCCTGATGGTTTTTGACGATGTTTTCGTTCCCTGGGAAAGAGTCTTCATGTGCGGAGAGGTCAAATATACTCGACAACTGGTAGCGCGTTTCGCCAAGATTCATCGCATGAACTGCGGTGGAGCTTGTAAGGTCGGCTTCGCCGACCTTCTAATAGGCGCCACCCAGCTTCTCGTGGAATATGCCGGTTTGAGTAAAGTCGCACACGTCAGGGAGAAGATTACAGACATGATCGCTATTAGCGAGACGGCGAGGGCGTGTACTTTAGCCTCTGCGGTGGAAGGGACCGAAGAACCAGAGGGATCCGGGGTTTTCTTACCGGATGATATGTTTGGGAATGTTGCTAAACTTAATATTGCTAATGGATTCTGGGAGATGATGAAAATAGCAGGGGACTTAGCAGGGGGGTTGGTGGTAACTATGCCTTCGGAGAGGGAGTTGAAGAACCCTGAAACTATGGAATATATGGAGAAGTTCTTTAAGACGACCGTACCTGCTGAAAAGAGATTGCGAATCACAAAGTTCCTTCAACACTGGATAGCCGGTCAGCATGGACCCGGAACATGGCACGGCGCAGGCCCAGTCCAAGCGCAGAGGGTAATGGTAGCGAGGCTGGCCAACCTGGAAGAGAAGAAGGATATGGCAAAGGAGTTGGCCGGGTTGAATGAGGATGAATCAGACAATTGATTGAGGGTGTCGGGTGATGCGGAAACTTTACGAAACTATCTGATTAACCGATACAATCCAAGACTTATGCGTTCAAACAACTCAGTATTTTGGCCAGGATTCCCTCGGCGATGTTTGGGAAGAAATGCATTGTAAGTTTTGTTGGCGAAACCTGGGACAGCTTTCTTTACATCTTCTGCTCTGAACGTTTGCTTAAGAGAACCTGCTTTTAAAGCAATTCGGATTGCTTTGATGAATTTTCCTGATTGATGATTCATTCTTTTCCGTTCTTTAATTTTTTTTTTAATAAGTATCTAATTGGATTTTGACCTCCCCTTGAAAACTCTTTTCAGTTTAAAATTGTGGAGCCAGCCGTCTGGTATTATGGTTTTATCGAATGCAAACCTACTCACCGCCTTGCAAGGGAATTTCAATCGTAGATCATGAACTCAATCAAATAAAGACGTTATTTTACTGATAAAAATCTCCCAGGGACGAATTTTTTCATGCTCGGGAAACCAAAAAATGCCAACCATTTGATTCTCTGGGTCTACCCATAATATTGAACCGCTCCCACCTGTATTCCCAAAGACCTTATTTGATATGCTTTCTGGCGACTTTTCCCACAAGTAATTAGTATTAAACAGACCATATCCATAATTTATAAGGGGTGGTGTACCTTCGGCCTTAGGTAAATGCCCGGAGTTATCATTCTTCATTAAAGCAATGGTCTCAGGTTTTAGGAATTGTTTGCTGCCGTGCATTCCATTTTGCAAAAGCATCTGCCCAAAAATCCCCATATCATAGGTTGTGGAGAAAGCGCAACACGGGGGACCTGGGTGACTCAAGCCATCTGCTAGTGGGAAGCCTTCTTTTGCTCCGACACGATCAGCAACTCTATCGTGTAATGCCTGCGGTAATGCAAAATAAGTATCCTTCATCCCCAGAGGTTTAAATATTTGAGACCTGGTAAAATCATCAAATGATTTGCCGCTTACTCGCCGGACAAGTTCTCCCAACACAACATACATATAACTGTTGTATATGAATACTTTGTCGGGAGCTGAATCAGGTTTGGTTTCATAGATGAATTGCAATCCCTCTTGATCTAGCCGGACCATGCTTTCTTCCAACGGAGGCAGATCAACTTTTCCCCATTGATTATCGGCAATTTTATTTGTATCACCATCCCTCATGCCAGATGAGTGATTGAGAACGTGACGGACTAGGATCTTCTCTTTGCCATGTTTACTAAATTCGGGGATGTACTCGCATACTGGTGACTTTAAATCTATTTTGCCTTTTTCATACAACCGCATGACAGCAACAGCGGTGAAAGTTTTTGAGATGGAGACAAGTGCGAAGATCGAGTTTACTTTTGTCTTGGGAGATTTAGCCTCCTTTTCCATGCGCCCATAGGCTTTGTGATGGAATATCACGCCATTATGCGCCACCAAACTGAGAATAGTATGGGTTTCGCCCGCTTTTACCCAGTTTTCCAGCAATTTTTCAATTTCTAGTAATCTGTTTTTATCTACCCCTATCTCATCTAATGAACCATCCTTTAACATTCTTCACCTTTTTCCATACTTGAGGCAGCGCCAATACTGCCAGAATTATTCCAGGTAGGAACACCAACGGAAAATCGATCCACCAGTGGGAAGGGGGCAGCTCTCCTGCTAAGATCTCAACCGCATGGCCGATGGCATGTCCGCTCATAAAAAACATGATGCCGAGATATGCCGGCCGGCAGCGTTCTAAATTGCTGGCGCACCATTCCAGGCCAACGCCAAAAACTATGTAGGCGATGCCCACGTCATGAATCAGGTGGCTGTTGGGATTCCCCGTGGCGGCCATGTCGGTAGGGATGTGAGTAAACCAGGGTAGGGCGGAAAATACCATCCACAGACCGTTGGCAATCATGCTGACACCGGTTATTCTGAAGAACCATTGTGTAAAGATCATAGGGACCTCTTGTGGGCTTGTGGTAAAGGCGAGCAGTGGAATTGTGATCGATTGCTCCTCTTGACTTGATGCAAACATATATTTAATAACGATACCCAAAATTTTTAATATCTCTATTAAACCACCTTGCTACTATTTCGATAATCTCTTCATCATAATAATCTCTGTAGTGATTATGTTTGGAGGTTTTGATATGCGGTAGTCTAGCGGTCTTTCCTAATTTCTTGCATATTTTTATGAAGTCATTATTAAGATTTTCGAAACGGCCAACATAATCCACCAAGATTAGTCCATCACGGTCAATAATCCAATCAGACTGGGGCATAAACATCTTAGGGTTGTCGTAATAGATGGGGTTTTGATTGCCATAAGTCAATCTTACCCATTCATTAAATCCAATTTTCTTTATCCCTAAATCTGTTTGATTGGTCTTCACGCGATAGTGATAATGTGAAACAACCTTATCCCACGGGTTCCTTACTACTGTAAAGGTAAATTTCCTATCCCATTCTTGGCGGCCAATTTCTTCAATTTAATCTAAAGCAGTCCTATGTCCAGGGGGTAGTTTTAGAGCCATTTTTATACTGCTCCCCCCTGTTTTATTTATACGTATGAAGATGAATTTATCGATATAACGGTGACGCCAGATGTAGAGTTTTTTAGTTAATCGTTTCTGGGATTTTCTTATCGAAGCTCTCATTGGAGGAGTCTACATCTTCTCTGATTTGGGCTAACTTGGTAATGAGTGATTAAACTGCATGATTGAATTATTTTTCAATATTATAAACAAGATTTATGATTTCTGCTATTCTCACTGTACAAACCATATAGATGATAATTTCACTTCAATTGGAATGTAAACATAATATGATATTTGGAAGATAGATCTCCTGGATAAATCCTAAAGTACGTGATATAGTTAACCCTTGTTAACTATTAAGGATATTTAACTATGCCAAATTCAAAAATATTCAATCAGGCGTTAACGGAATGGGTGCACGTCTTTATGCGCCGCTCGATGCAGGCTTTTACACGCTGGATGAATGAAGTAGGCTTATCTCGTACCCAGATCGGCGCATTGATGCGCATCTATAACCAGGGGCATTGCCCGGTTACAAGCATTGGAAATGAGCTGGGAATTACCACCCCGGCAGCCAGCCAGTTAGTTGATCGCTTGGTGCAAATGGATTTACTGGAGCGATCCGAGGACCTCGAAGACAGGCGGGTAAAAGTCGTGACATTAACCGAAGCTGGTAAAGAATTGATTCAGGAAGGTTTTATGGCTAAGAATGAATGGATCAATGATTTGACTGCTACTTTTTCAGATGATGAACAATTAGCTTTGGCCGCATCATTAAATACTATGGTTGAGGCTGCCAATCAATTAGGGGAAGACCCTGAATTAATTCCAGAATTATTCGGACATAGGATGTGAATATGAAAAGAGGAATGCGTAAGAGAATGCAAGAGGGAACGGGAGACAGCAATAAAACTGAGATGGGGGCAGGGCATGGCGGTATGCGCCAGCGCCCTTCAATGGGCAGCTTGGGGCGCGCCATCCGTTACCTGGGCCATTATCGGAAAGAAGCCATATTTGCCTACGGGGCATTAATCATCGCAACTCTAGCTCAGGTTGGAGTCCCACAAATGATTCAGAACGTGATTGACACTGTTGTGGATGGTTATGTGGCAGGCCGGGTTTTGGCGATTCCTGCACAGTTCCAGAGCGTCGCGCTCGATCGCCTCGGCCTCACCTTGGAAGAGGTTACTGCCAATAGTGATGGCGCGGTGAACGCTTTGATTTGGGTAGGGGGAGTAATTATCGTCATTGCCATATTTCGGGGTGTATTTGCATTCACCCAATCATATATGGGTGAGCGGGTATCGCAAAGCATTTCATTTGACCTAAGAAATGATTTGTTTGCCAAGATACAACGCCTCTCATTTAGCTACCACGATAGTCATCGTACAGGTCAATTGATGATCCGGGCAACCGACGATGTCGAGAAAGTGCGCACATTTATTGGGCAAGGTCTTTTGATGGCTGCTCAATCCCTCGTATTGTTGACGGGTACCTTGGTAATATTATTCTTTACTAATGCGCGCCTTACGTTTGCGATTATGCCGATCTTGCCTATTGCAATTGTGATGTTCATGATCTTTGGAATGGTGGCCCGGCCGATGTTTGAGAAGGTCCAAAAGAAACTCTCCGCGATGAATTCCATATTGCAAGAAAATCTAGCCGGAATAAAAGTTGTAAAGGCATTCAATAGAGAGGAACAGCAATTGGCTCGATTTGATAAAGCTGCTGATGATTTCCTGGATCGAATGATTAGAGTCATGCGCATGATGACTTTCCTGATGCCATTGTTGTTCTTATTGGCAAACTTGGGACAAGCTGTAATACTATATTATGGCGGTGGCCAGATCATCGCGGGCACCTTGACTCTGGGTGAATATCAGAAATTTAGTCTCTACTTGATATTTGTCTTTATTCCTGTCGGTCAGCTAGGATTCATTATTACGCAAATGGCCCAGGCTTCCGCTTCTGCATCCCGTATATTTGAAATCCTGGATGCACAGAGTGACGTTGCTGAAGAACCTGATGCCCAGCCACTGCCTAAAATTAATGGAGATGTAACTTTTGAAGAGGTCACATTCCGCTATTTTGGGAGTGATGCTCCAGTTTTAACCAAAGTGAATTTTAAAGTTAAAGCAGGACGGACCATGGCGCTTTTAGGCATGACTGGATCTGGTAAATCAACTGTTATAAACCTGATACCACGCTTCTATGACCCCACAGAAGGAAAAGTTTTGATTGACGGACATGATATCCGGCATACCACCTTGGATTCGCTGCGCGAACAAATCGGAATTGTGCTGCAAGAAACAACTTTGTTCAGCGGCACGATCAGGGACAACATTGCTTTTGGCCGCCCAACCGCCTCGATGGAAGAGGTGATTGAAGCTGCCAAAGCTGCGGCAGCTCACGATTTCATCATGGATTTCCCGGATGGTTATGAAACAGCGGTAGGAGAGCGTGGTTCAACTCTATCAGGAGGACAAAAACAACGCGTTGCTATTGCGCGGGCTTTGCTCATGGATCCTCGTATTTTGATCCTGGATGACTCAACCTCCAGTGTTGATCTGCAAACTGAATTTGAAATTCAGCAAGCGTTGGATCGTTTGATGGTTGGCCGCACCAGTGTGGTGATCGCTCAACGGATAAGTACTGTGCTGAATGCAGATCAGATCCTTGTCCTGGATAAAGGCCAGATCGCGGCATCTGGGAACCACGAGGAATTGCTTGAATCGAGCGAGATATACAGCGAGATCTATCACTCACAATTAGTTGAAGATACCGAAGCGATGGACGCACTGACCCCGGCGCTTCCAACAGGCCAGGAGGTTTAATATGTTTAGAGATCCTCATAGGATTTTTGGCGGTGAAACTTCTAAAGCGACCAAAGTTTCAGATACCTTGAAACGCTTTGTTGTTTATTTTAAACCTTATTGGGCGCGTTATATATTTGTGCTCATATTGATGTTGGTTGCCACCTGGACACAGGTGAAAGCGCCTGAGTTAATGGGGCAGGCAGTAGATTGCTTTCTGACACCTGCAGGTGCGAAGGCAATCGCGGGGGATGATGCGGACATCGCTGCATTTTTAGGAGCAGGAGGTGAGGGCGTTGAAAGCAACTGCACATATACTTCTCCCCAAAGTGATTGGTCCGAAACAGATTACCTTTCGGGTTTGGGGAGCTTAGTGCTGCTCATTGCTGGATTATTTATCTTAGGAGCGGTTGCCACTGGATTGATGTTCTACCAAATGGTTTGGTCTGGCCAGCAGGCGCTGAAGACGCTTAGGGTTGAGGTCTTCGAACAGATCAATCGTTTATCCATCGGTTACCACGTAGAGCACGAAGCTGGCGACACCATGAGCCGGGTAACCAATGATGCTGATACCATCCAGCAGGGCATGACATTTGCCTTGGTTCAAGTGCTAAGCGGCGGAGTTTTGATAATCTGGGTGGCCAACAATATGCTGCGAGCTAGTGTTCCCTATGCTCTGGTTGCCCTTTCGATTGTCCCCGTTATGCTCTATGCAACCTCCTGGTTTTCTAAACAGGCTCGCAAAGCTTTTCGGGTCACTCGCCTAGAAATGGGTTCTGTTAATGCAGAATTGCAAGAAAGCATTTCTGGAGTGCGAGAAGCCCAGGCTTTTTCGAGGGAGGATGAGAACATCGCCGCCTTTAGCGAGACCAATGCTGCCAACCGGGACGCTAATATTCGTGCTGTGGCTTTCACTGCCGCACTCGCCCCAACGCTAGAAGCGCTAGGGTATGTTGCATTGATGCTCGTCACGGTTGTGGGTGGAGTTGCCTTGCTCCGCGGAAATAATCTTTTAGGTACTACAATGTCCTTTGGTTTGATAATCACTTTTGTGGCCTACGTGCAAAGGTTTAACCAACCTGTTCAGCAGATCTCGGTGCTTTGGACAAATGTGCAGAATGCGATTGCTGGAGGTGAGCGCATTTTCGGTCTGCTGGACGTGGTGCCAGATGTACAAGATGCTCCAAACGCTTCCGAGATGCCCGAAATTAAAGGTTTAGTTGAGTTGGAAGGGGTTTGGGCAGAATATGTCGCTGGTGAGCCAGTGTTAAATGGCATTGATTTTAAGACGCAACCTGGTGATACAGTAGCAATTGTCGGCCCCACTGGGGCAGGAAAAACAACCATCGCCAACCTGATCCCTCGATTTTATGATGTTTCCCAAGGTTCCATAAAAATTGACGGTATGGATGTGCGCGAGGTGACCGCTTCCAGCTTACGTAAACAGATCGCGGTGGTATTGCAAGATAGTTTTCTGTTCAGTGATACTGTCATGGAAAATATCCGCTTTGGTCGGCCAGATGCGACAGATGATGAGGTCGTTGAGGCCGCAAAGCTGGCCCATGCGGATGCGTTCATCGAGAGCTTACCTCAAAAATATGAGACTGAATTGGGAGAGCGCGGCACAGGATTGAGTCAAGGGCAGCGGCAGCTGCTGGCGATTGCGCGTGCAGCTCTGGCGGACCCGCGCATACTCATCTTGGATGAAGCCACATCCAGCGTGGATACGCGTACCGAGCGTTTGATCCAGGCGGCGCTTGAGAAACTATTTGCCGGCAGGACTAGCTTTGTCATCGCCCATCGCCTGAGCACGATTCGCAACGCAGACCAGGTGCTTGTGCTGGACCAAGGCAAGATAGTTGAGCGCGGCAACCATGAGAGCTTGTTGGCGGCCAAGAGTTTTTACTATGACTTGTATATGAGCCAGTTCCGCCGCCAGGCGCAAGTCGACGGGAAAGGCCCACAGGTCAGCGGTAAAAAGTTGAGTGATGCCCAGGGGGCATAGGCTCTAAACCGAGATTTCTTTCTAACTAATACAAGATCCCTTGAGGATAGCTTTCCAGCCACTTCTTGGGCGACTGTGGTAATCTTGATGAAGCAGACAGGTAAGAAAATGAATTGAGTGGTGAGAAAAGATTTAGAAATCTCTACGCATATATCCTTCGCGCTGACGTCAAAATCTGGATCACCTAAGCAGATCGGAGCGCGGCCACCATTTTACTCTCTTCAAAATTCTAACCTCCACTTAATATCCATTCCCTTTAATTCCGGTGAACTAGTTATCTGTAATGGGAAGATGCGGATGTTCAAAACACTTTTGCATTTCGGCAGGTACAAAACAAGGGTTGATATGTCGGTTCTTTTTCTGCTCAAGTGAACACAAGTCAAATAATATTCACCGTTATCTGATATTGGGTTATAATATTGATAAATTATAGGTCAACAATTTTGCACATTATGTCAATTAATTTCAGTAGAATCAGTAGACTTCTGTGAAGACTGATGAAAGATCAGAACTATATATCTTCTATTGAAGAGTGGCTGGAATTGGTTGAGCTACAATTACCAAATTTACGTGACCCTGATGAAAAAGGGACTATTTACAACGTAAAAAAGGTGGGGTTCCTAGCGGTGCCGGTAAAAGACTGCGCCGGAAGGATTATGAAAACACGCAAAATTCCTGGTAACAAATGTCTGCTACCTACCATAGTCCTGAATATTGAAAGCAAAGATGAATTATATCGTTTGCCTGTTGAGTTAAGTGAATGGGTGGAGAACTGTGTCGCTATGGCTCACTCTGGTATGAGTCCTTTCCCCTCCGAGGTTGAGTTTGGCATTCTTGATGGCCGTTCATATGCAGAGCTATTACTTTAGAAAACGAGTACTAACAAGCTTCTGTGGCCGAAGCAGTAAACTGCACAGTCGATTGGAAACTTAATTTCTCTTTTAATCCAAATGCTAGTTTATTAATTACGTCTTTTATCAACAACCTGGATTGATTGTAAGACATTTGATGCAATTGAGACTAGAATATCCAATTAGGCTAAATAGTTTGTAGGTTCGACATTAAAGATAGCCTCACAAATTCAACATTAGAAGTACTGATTGCCAGGTTACTTTACTTGCATACACTTCGTTTCCTCGAGTGCCATTTATGGGATTTAGAATTTTAACGAATCAACGAACGCTTACTAGGATAATAGGAATTCTTGCCATACTTATTAGCTTACGGCACATTGTCAGACGATGCTCCAAGAGAGACTGCCCGGAGCATCGTCCAACACCCATTCCTAGCCTGGTTCAGTATCAAGAGGGTTTGCAACATGTTGCCCCAAAATGGCCCAAATCCTTGTTGGCGATTCTTGCTATTTTTTTTTCACTCTTTCTGCTAATCACAGGTCTAAAAACACAAGATCAACCCGATCCAATTTACATTGATAATATAATAAATAGTGAGTTCTGGGTAGGAGTAGGTGGACAATCAAATTTAGTAATTGATCCTGAAAACCCATCTAGTTCGCTTATTAGTCTTTCGTCAATAAGCCTGGAATTAGAGCCTTATAATAATTCGCTGAGTAATGTCATACTGAATTTATACCCATCTCTGCAATTCGTTGGATTATCCCCTAAAGAAACTGAATTAAAGATTTCGTTGGATTTCAAAGGTATTTATCCTCAAGATCAATCGTTGGTGATAATTATCCCGTGGGATTTTTGCAATCGTATCATTGATGGGAGAAGTGCATCACTATGCTTTTCTGAGGAGGACGATTACATGATCTTTACGTCTTGTACAGTTGAAGAAGGATTTCCTAATATATCGATGACATTCCATTCTCCAGAATCTAACCTCATAACATTTACTAAAGTCCAAGTGCCAGTTCTTGGCCTATCAGCAAAAGATTATTTGCCCGAGGGCATTGTCTTAGGAATTGACGAAGTAGGATATGAGGAAAAATCTGCTATTCTTATTTCTCCAGAATTGATGAAATGCACAGAGGAAAACTTCGGCATAACGATTATTGTACCTCTCTCAAGCCAGGTCTTGTCCAGCACATCATTCAGCGATTCAATTGTAAAGCTCAGTTACCGAAGCAGAACTTATATCCCGTTTTTATCCACTTTTATGGGTGGGCAAAATACATTTAGTCTCCGTTCTGCTGACAACCAGAAAATCGGAGATTTTGTAACCCTTGTTCCTGATGTCGTTTCACTTACTATTAATTCTGAGAGCATCGTTTCAAATAGGGGTGAATATGATTCTGTTCAAATATCACGAAAACCGAGTAAAATCACGTTTGAGTTTCCACCTAATCGCGAAATTGCAATCGAGTTTATAGATACTGCACGGCTTGAATTAGCTGCTAAGCTTCTATTCTTAATCGGGATCGGAATAGCTTTTTCCATTGAAATCCTAATTGCCTATATTTGGGAGAAAATATAATGCCGCCGAAATCTAGCAAGTATTTCTAGTGCTGGACTATCAATCCTTTTTGTTGTCTTGTTGCAACCGAAATTCTTGACTGCATTTAATAAATTCGTAGTTCATGAGAACATCCTTCTTCCAGTTTTATGTTGAAACGCATCACAAACACTGCCCTTACAATTAATCAATGCCGGTTCCACCATTTATTGGGGTTATCATTTGCTTGTCCGTATTTATCCATAGTACTCATTATATCTTGGATCCGGATAACTGGGTCATTCCGACGAAGCGGCAGGCAGTTTTTCCTCCAGTATATGGGGCGGAGCCGAGACAAAACACGCCTTTGCATGAATTCCCAGTTAAACGACCTACCCAAGGTTCATCTTATTTTCAAAACCTTTGCTCCTCGGATCTGCCTCGACTTGAGTTCAGCCAATGCCTCGTTTGCCTCTTCCAATGCGAATTCCTGAACCTCAGGCTTGATCTGCATTTCATCCGCCAGCTTCAGAAACTCGCTCACATCTCTTCGGCTGACGTTAGCTACACTCTTGATCTCCTTTTCCAGCCACAGGTGGGTGGGATAGTCTAACTTTAGAAGATAATCCTTGTCCACATCTTCTTTGCGAATCGCGTTGATGACCAATCTACCGCTGGGTTCAAGATTCTTCAAAGCTTCAACTACTGGTTTCCATACTGGCGTAGTGTCAATAATGCAGTCCAATTTTTCTGGTGATTGCTCCACAATTTCCCCGGCCCAGACCGCGCCAAGCTCCCGAGAAAATTCCCTTTCCTGATTGCTCCTGGCAAAGACAAAGACTTTTGCATTTGGAAACTTATGTTTCACCAATTTCAGAACGAGATGACCCGAAGCTCCAAATCCCATCAGACCCAGATTCTGCCCATCCTCGAGATTTGTTAGTCTTAACGAGCGGTAGCCAATTGCGCCAGCGCATAACAAAGGCGCTGCTTCAGAATCGGTAAAACATTGGGGGATGCGATATGCATAGTTTTGGGGAACTGTCATATATTGGGCATACCCGCCATTAGCGTCTCTACCCGTTGCCTTGAAACCCGGGCATAGATTTTCATTGCCTGCCAGGCAGAACTTGCATGTTCCACAAGCCGAGTATATCCAGGCGATGCCTACCCGCTCTCCAATTTTGAAGTTTTCGGCGTTTCTGCCGGTTGCTTCGACTTGTCCTACTACTTGATGCCCAAGAACGATGGGCAGTTGCGCTGGGGGTGTGCGGCCCTCAATCTCATCCAATTCGGTATGGCAAACCCCACAGGCTGATACCTTCACTAGAATCTCGTCCTCAGCTGGGACAGGGTCTGGCAGCTCGATCAGTTCCAGTGGTGTCTGATTCTCTTTAAGATTGCTGAGCTGATTCAATACCATTGCTTTCATTTGGGTTCAGCCTTCTACTCAATCCCTTCTTCAGCTGAAAAATATTTATCGAAACGGGCGCCAACCCTATCTCGCAAACCAGGAAAGAATCCCGACCTCAGAGAACTCAAGTGAGTAAATGTCAGAGGATGCGCCTTTTTACGCGTTTGGCTAACTTATTAACTTTCTTTTTGAGTTTCACACTCAAACGTCTTGCTTTTTTTTCCCGGTCACTAGCTTTATTTGCATGGGGGAAGGGCATTTTTGGAATATCTGTTTCCAAAAAAGGACATAATAAATCCCAACCATCCCCTTTAGCCAAATCGAGCAGTAGCAAATCATTAGGTCTATGCTTAAAATAATCAGGTACTTCCTTATAGTGATTATTAAATCTTTTGAGATAGATTTCCTCATTACCCGCTGGGCATCCAACGCCATAAATCCACTTTCTCATCGGAGTTTCACGATGGCCAAAGTGCCTAACTGAGCTTCTAATCCATGATTCCGAGCTTCTGATTGTCAAGATAAACTTGCAATTTGGGTATTTTTGATCCATTTCTTTGTAGATTATCGGCCAAGGATTGTCTTGGAAGGCATCGTATTCACTAACCAGTGACTCAGCCATTGAATAAACATTATTAGCAATATCTGGATCGTTTACACCGTTCGGGCCAGTAACTCGAAAACCAAGTATTCGCAGTGCAAAAGCCAGACTTGTTGTACCAGTCTTGTGAAATCCGATGCAGAATATTTTCATTATCTTAATTCTTCCATCATGGGAAAGTTGGATTCAGCCTTCCGATCCTCCAATTGTTTTGGAGGCTTGTACCGTTTGCTATCAGTTGGAACTAAGTCTGATGCATGCTGGGAGGGTTAAGTCTAGCACATTATTGATTCAAAATCTCATTGGCAAAAGAGTCTATTCTTTCAATCGCACGCTGAGACTCTGGCATGAAGCCAGCGAATGCATGCCACAAGTGCCACATACCATCCCAAATTTCTAAAGTCGCATCCACGCCAGCTTGACGAGCTTTTTCCGCTAATCGCACTGAGTCACTCCGGAGGATTTCATATTCGCCAACTTGAATCAACATCGGTGGGAATTCGCTCAAATCTGCAAAGACGGGTGATATTAGAGGTGACTTAGGGTCATTTTCCCCAACATACCAGCTTGCATGCAATAAACTAGTCTCTCGACTCAGCATTGGATCAGTTTTAGAGCAAGTTGAATACGACTCTCCAGAAATCGTGAGATCAGCCCAAGGCGAGATACAAAAGATTCCCGCTGGAAGTTGTTCTGATTTGTCGCGCAAAGAAACCGCTAGCGCTACAACCAGACTACCCCCTGCCGAATCTCCTGCAATTACGGTTCTTCTCGGATCCGTCCCATGATCTATTAAGTGATGATAAGCCTTAATCGCATCTTCTAACGCAGCTGGGAATGGATTTTCAGGAGCTAAACTGTACTCTATTAGCAAAACTGGAGCCTGACGCGCAACTGATATCCGTGCTACCATCGCGCGATGGGTGTTACACGACCCCATTGTATAACCCCCGCCATGTAAATAGAGTATGGCTCGATCATTTCTCGCCATAGGAGGGCTTACCCACTCTGCATACATATCCCCGATAGCAATATCCTGGATTTCAACTTTGGATGGCATTCTTAAGAATTTGCTTTGTCTTTCAAGATATGCCCTTTGTTGAGTTATAGGAGTGTTTTCATCAAAAGGCGAACCGATTAGCCTCAACAGTTTATATATGGCCCGGCTTCTTAAGCTTTTCATTCTAAATTCCTTATTGTGAAATTTAGTTTTCTCGCCAATTGCGAGCAAAATCTACTTGGCATTTTAACCCCAGGCGCTACTAACATGATAACTACCTCCGACAAGATCGGCCGCACACCACCTTAGTGTAACTAAGTCCGGTTGAGGCAGTTGGGCGGTTTTTCTGTTTATATTACTTCAAGAAATCAGATATGGTTCGATTGAATTCGCCTGTTTCCTCCATATTAGGTAAGCGGAAGGTTGCGGGTAGGTTATAAATGCACGTTCCGATTACCTTCGATGATAGAATAATTATCATTGGTAATAAAGGAGTTTGGATGGAAAAGCAAAAGAAGGAAGTGGCGCTCGACAAATTTCTTCACCAAGCCAATTTGGTTTTTGAGTAATTATAAAGATGAAAGAGGTGAGAATAGCGATACCCCTATTCCCCTTGTTCTCCATATGCGGAAATAGTTAGTATTTCCCCTTGTTTTCCCCATTCGGGTTTTGTTAAACTTTACAGAACGGGGGCTAGCCATCTTGCTGACCTTAGAGTATGAGTACAGCACAACTACACCCCCGCGGATCTGCCCCAGCGCTTGCGGTTGATGGCGCATTTCAGGGATGCACCGTTAGCTGACTTTCGGCTTCTATACGAAAAATACCTCAAGAATTCAGGAATTCTCTCATAATATGATAAACCATACAACACCTTTATCGCCACTTAAATATCCTGTGAACCTGATCAGTTATATTTCAAATAGTTCATACAACAGAGAAGGTCACAGGAACAAAAAGCGCAGGTCGCTCCTCCGGTGGGTGACTTTTTGAAGGAACGTCCACTGCTTGAAATTAAGATTGCTGATGAATATGTTGATTGGTTACAATTTATTCCGAGCCCGAATTAATTCTTAATCTACATTTCTCAATAAACTTGCTTCTTATAAATCATTGCCGCCTGCAACTTGCTTGTCACAGTCCTGAAATAATTTTGCATAACAAATATGTTATTTTATTTTTAATAGATATTAAAAAGACGCAACACATATTGTGAAAATTGGAACAATGCTGTACAATAAACCTAATAAAGAATTTGGAGATTAAGCTGATAGTAGCACTTATGCCAATTCATTAGGAATGTAGAGAATAAATGACACCAGAAGACCGATTCACATACACAAAAGCTACCATTAAAAAAGTGAGAAGTCTCGCCAAAGAGAATTACGATTTTCTGGCTATACCCGTTATTCTGATTGGATTACTCTTAATAAGCTTTGAAGATGAGGTATTACAGGCGATAGGTGGAGGGGTTTTACTAACATCAATAACCTGGCCACTACTTTCCCCGTCCATCAGTAATCGAACATCAAATGAGGTTGAGAAATAACAGCAACAATTGGGGTGAAATATTGTTGGAAATCAGTCGGAACTTTTGACCAATTTCTACCAGGGGTTTCTATGGTGGTTATTAAAAACTGGGATTATTTGTTGAAGTTTTTTAAGATCTTTATTCTTCGTGTATTTTGAAACCCTTTGAAAATGGTCGTAGAATTGCAATAAAAAAAAGGAAAGTTCCCGGTAATTGAAGAATCAATAACTCAGAACTAAGCAAGAGTATGCTTAGTCCAAGCAAAACCAAAACTGATAAGCCATTTGACATCTTCTCAACTCCTTATTCGAGCATCAATTCCTTAGCTTCTAAGTAATCCAAAGAATTATGTATGTAGTACCCAGAAATAATATGGCCCAAAAAAGTAATCCTGCTGCTGCCACTCGACTGTCGACTTTTATTAATTCTTTCCACCCTAAATTCTGTTCAGCCGCCATTTGCTTAATTGCTGCTGCACAAGCGACTAAGGCGAGTGACCCAAGTGCAAAAGGGAAAAGGCGTAGGGTCAGGGTTAAAACTCCGGGTATTTCAAATAATACTGCATCTTCAATGGTAGGTACAAACTCAAAAATTGCTATAGCAACTGCCGCTACTGTTGTTGCACTCTGTAAAAGTGCTCCACTTTCATTATTGCTGGGCATTCTAACCCTCCGGTTACGGTAGAGTGGCTCTTTAGTTTAATCCTTTGAGCCTAATTGAAGTAATACATTGAGTAGCACAATTTGTTCTCTTTTTATTAAAGATACCTATAGTTTGCTTTTACCGTTTTTTTTTATATCGATTGGCTGTTGTTTGGCGATAAACTTAATTCTGGAATTATCTCCTACCACTAATCGTGTTATTCCTAAATAAAGAGATGAATTATAACATAAAAAAATAACATTCTTCAACTCGGTTATCAAATAGCATGAAAAAGCATATTTATTCAAAAAGAGCGTAATAAAGGTATGCACAAAATCAAATTTACCCCAAAACCTTAAATTTCGCATCATAAAACACGATCGAATTATTAATCCTATTCTCCCCTTCTAAAGGATTCTTGGACTCTTTCCCTCCCACATCAAATTGCCCTTACAGAGCCTTCGATACTAATCCTTGCCTGGTACCCATGTTGCCAAGAATAATTGTGGATCATGGATCGTGCCTTCATTGGAGATAATGCTTCTGATATTTCTTCGCTCCTTTGACTTTAGTTTCCGAAATGATATGATTCATTCATTGTGGATAAGGGGAAGTAATTGACTATAAGTAGGTTTAGGAGATAATAATAAAATACCCCTAACTAGCCGCAACTCGAACTTTCTATTGTCTATGTTGAGCTAGTCTTGGACAAGCCAAGGTTTGAAAACTGCAGCAAATTTGAAGAATTAGGACTCAATTAGTGGGATTGAGATGTTTTCTCCATATCAAGTATCAAAGGGAGGCACCTTGCGCGACGGGGCAAGCTAACTCGCAAAACCGGCAAGGCTTCATGACCATGCTGGCTTCCTCGATCCCCATTATCGAACCATCCAGCATTTCCTCATTGTCATATCGTTCGTCGTTTTCCGCCTTACAATACACCCTCTCGAAGGCACCGCTTCGGAATGCATTTCTCGGGCAGGCTGTGTGGCAGGGCATTTTGCAGCCATTGCACGGGTCGAATCCGCTAGGACCGGTTGGCTTGAGTTCAGCCTCCATGAAAATCCCTCTAAGACGGACACGCGTTCCAAACTCCGGCGTGACCAGCAAGTTGTTTTTTCCGATCACTCCCAGGCCAGCCAGATGGGCGGAATCCTTTAGAAAAGCTCCCCCGTATTCGATTTGGTAGGGTAGCGAAAGAGCTTTGATTCCGAGTTCTTCACCCAGCCAGATGCGCAGCCTTTTCGACTGCATCCTCATCACACCATTGCCGGGGGTAAAGCCCTTGACCTTCAGGCTCCACCAATCGAGTACGGGTTCGGATTCTGGATGGGACAAAGCCCACACCAGCACTGATTTGTGCTCGTCGCGCCATTTATAACCCTTGAATTCGTGGTAATCAGACGAATCACGTTCGTATTCTTCGTAGAAAGGTTTTTTGCCGTAGACCTCATAAGAGGGGGAAGCCTTCAAATCTTTGATGCTCGCGATTCCCGCCAACGACGCACCCAACTCTTTCGCCTTCCCTACTATTGTTTTCTCGAAATTATTCTCGGATTTCATGTACTTGGGTCCTTTCCACGTTTGAACCGAACCCCTATCTCGGTTCATTACTTATCGGTTCTATCGTTCTGGTTGATTGCAAAGAATTACAAACCCTCGATACTCTACGGATTCTGTTGATCTTGACGAGGTCACTCATTTGGATTTGCCCTTAGGTTTCTCGTTCAGACTGATCAGAGCATCAGCCGCAACCACCCCCTGACCTTCGGCCAAGAGCATCAGTGGGTTGATATCGAGCTCGCTAATGGACGAGGGGTCATTCTCTACCATGCCCGCAACCGCCAGGATGACATCAGCGGCAGCGTCCAAATCAGCAGGTGGAGATCCTCTGAAACCGTTAAAGAGAGGCGCACACTTCAGCTGACCCAATGCATGCAATACCCGATCTCTGGTGGTGGGCAAGAGGAGTGAGGCGCTGTCTTTCATCATCTCGACCAGAATTCCGCCGCCGCCGACCAAAAGATACGGGCCGAATTGATCATCCCGGGCCACACCGACAATAAGCTCCGCCACGACTCCATCAACCATTTTTTCGATCAGATAGGATTCGCAGAGGCCCGACATCTCCCTCACCGCGGCCGACACCTCGTCGGCACTGCCAAGGTCGAGTCTGACGCCCCCAACATCAGTTTTGTGAGCGACGCCCAATGCCTTGACGACGACCGGATAGCCCAACTCTTCTGCCGCTTCAGCTGCCTCACCGGCGCTGCGAACGACTCGCGCTGCAGGTACCGGTACGCCAACCCTGTTGAGAAACGCCTTGGATTCGGCCTCGTCCAACACCTTGACGGGACCGTCTTGCTGTTGATCGAAATTCGAGAGTAATGGTTGACTGATAGGTTGTTTCCAGGCTTCGCCCACATCAACTGCCGCCTGAATACCCGCGAGCCCGGCATCTATGCCGGCCAGCATTACAACGCTGTCTTTCATCAGACGCTCCGCCACTGACTCCGATATCGTATCTGAAAATGTCGATAATATCGCAGCCTTGGTTCCTGTCTGCTCTGCCGCTCGGATAAAACCCCTTTCTGCCCCACCCCAGGTCGACTGGTCACAGATGTCTTCCCTAGGGTAGTCAAGTAAACACATCGCTATGTCGAAGTCTTCTGCCATAAATGCGGTAAAGTTCTCAACGTACTGGTCCTCGTCATTCCAATCGAACATCTGAAAATCGAATGGATTAGCAGCCACAATTCGTTCATGAATCGTCGCTTGAAGGTCTTCCGCCACCTTTTTGGAAAGTGGGGGCATGCTCAGGCTCGGCCCCAAGCCGTCGGCAAGAAGCGTGAGATCACCCCCCGAGGTGCTCCCTGCCCCAATCCTGCCGCCGTCCAATGGACCCAGAACGTGTAAAACCTTCAGCGCTTCAATTAGCGCTTCCAGGGAATCGACTCGAGCAACGCCAAGGCGCTCAAACAAAGCGCTTACCAGGACATCAGAACCGGCAAGCGAGGCTGTATGCGATATCACCATTTCCTTGGCGACCTCTGAACGGCCGACCTTGATAGCAACGATGGGCTTGCCCATCTCTCGGGCGACATTGACTGCTTCCTGGAACGCCTTTGGGTCAGACATTGTTTCCACAAATAGCCCAAGCGCAGTGACTTGCTCCTGACGAGCGAAGGTGTGGATCGCATCATGGAGATCAAACTTCAGCTTGTTCCCCAGGGACAGCATGTAAGCAATGGGTAGGCCGCGTCGCTGCATGGTGAGGTTGAAACCAACATTGGACGACATAGTGATTATGGCCACGCCTTCGTCGACTCTTCTGCCGCCCTGCTGGTCGGGCCAGAGCATTGCCCCGTTGAGATAGTTGAGCAGCCCGTAGCAATTCGGCCCGATCAGGGGCATGTCCCCCGATGCTTCCAAAAGTTGCTCTTGGAGTTCGGACCCCTCCTCGCCCGCTTCGATGAAGCCAGTGGCATAGCAAACCGCGCCGCCCGCATCCCGTGCAGCGAGATCTCTGACGATATTGATGGTAAGGTGGCGATTAACACCCAAGTAGGCAGCATCGGGGCTGCCCGGTAGGTCCGCCACCGAGCGGTAGACTTTGCGCCCCAAAATCTCTATTTTCTTGGGATGGACCGGCCAGATTTCCCCTTTGAATCCCATGCGATCACTTTGGCGAATCACTTCTTGGGCATTCGCCCCGCCAAAAGCGGCAATGGAATGCGGATTCAAAAGACGCTCAAATGACATATCTTGCTCTCCCGGAATTCGCTTCGCTGTGCATGGACTCCTGGCTCGTTTCACCGCGATAACCCAGACAAACGCTCAAGGATGATTTTCTCCGCATTCGCGGTGATTAGAGGCACCAAAGCCGCCACCGCAGGAGAAATAAAAGAAGTCCTTGCCGAAATAATGCTGCTATTTTCTGTAGATCAATAAAAAATTCCGGCAAAAACTTTTAAGTGACTTCTTAGAAAATTTAAGTTACATTAGTATAAAATAGGAAATTGCTTATTGTCAAGAAAAGTAAAAAAATAAATTTTAGAAAATTTCAGAAGCTGAAATTTGTAATGCCTGTTTGACTGGCAACACTATAATTTAGATCAAAGCTTTTGCACAGGCAGTTGCTCCAGCAACAAGAGAGGCATTAGTACCCCCAACGAGACACTTGTTGAACGATCTCAACTCGATGTAGAGCAATTTCTGACTATGCTAAGGTTTGAAAACCGAAGCAAATTAGAGGAAATATCTCTCATCTCGTGAGGTTCGAGATGGTTTCTCTTTCACAATCTTCAAAGCCCGTCATTTTAGTCAATATTATATCGGTAAAAGCGGCTGCTGAGTATAGCGGCTATAGCTCACAATATCTACGCCGGTTGCTTCGGTTGGGTAAGCTGGCTGGTTTGAAGCTTGGTCAAGTGTGGTTGATCGAGATGGAGTCTTTTGAATGGTATCTGTCAGAGGTGGAGAATTCACAGGATCATCGTTTTGGACCAAAATGAAAAAATCAACCTGCTGAATCGAAGTCAGTGGCGTGATTTTTCTGATGAATTATAAGTTTATGGAATTTGATATTTCATACGAAAGTTTAAACCTAAGTTTATCCTCTATGGTGCAAAGGCCTCACGTAGAAGATAAAGATTGTCGATAATAGTCATGAATGATACCTCCTACGATATTACGTCGTCGGATAAGTCCATTTCGACATCGAATAGGCCCTGAAATAGGGATTTATTGATTGATTCCCTGATGAGGGCAGTGGGGGGTTGTAATAATAGACAAATTCCTTCAAAACGCGACGAAGATGGTTTTGGTTGATGATCAGAATATGGTCGAGACACTCTTTACACACTTCACAACTTCACCTTGCTGCTGTATAATCATATCAATCTGGCAAAAATTCTCCATAAAGAATCTTGCTCATTTGCCCGAAAAGGTCTGAAGACATACATGTTATACAATTGTCCTTAGAAAATCTAAATTACAACCAAATTGGCCAATGATGTTTTGCGAAACAGAGAGTTTTGGGATAATCCACCGTCCGGCGGCGGAGGATTTGGTTAGTATACCTATCGAGACAAACTAATATGAAGGAGATAATAAGATGCCGTATTTTATGGATATTCACAAAGGTGTGGAAGGATTGACCGCCAAAGCGGTTGCAGAAGCTCACATGAAAGACCTTGAGACTCAAGAGAAACACGGAGTGAAGTATTTGAAATACTGGTTCAACGAAGAGGATGGCACCATCTTTTGTCTGTCCGAGGCACCGAGCAAAGAAGCAGCTGAAGCAGTACACCGTGAGGCCCATGGCTTGGTCGCCGACCAGATCATCGAGGTCCAGGAAGGCGAGTAAGAAACACCGCAGTTCCTTTCCTGATATCGCCGGATATCAGGGACTCAAAAACGAAACGGATGGATAAAAGACACCTTAGCCAAATGCACTTGCTAATCATTTCTCAACAATCGACGTAAATATTGGGTCCTATATCCTGTTAGCTTCGATGCAATCTTAACTGGCAAATACCCTTCGTTTCCCTTACCTATTTCAATTGTTTGATCTGATCTTAAGAACAGCCGAAATACCTCCTAGCAGATCGCCAGGCAGTTCGGCTAGCATGTGACGATGTACGAATCGAAGCATTTCCAAGAACTGCTTAACAGCGACTGAGCGCCGTTCGGAGGTTATCAGGTTTGGTACCCCCACCGTGACTCGAACACGGGTCTCTAGCTCCGGAGGCTAGCGCTCTGATCCACTGAGCTATGGGGGCTTAGCTCCAATTTTACCATGCAATAAATGCTGGATTTATTTGTCGTTAGCTAGCAACCTTCGGTGCGAGCTGGCTGATTTCCTGACGGAGATCTCTGATTCTGGCAGTATTGCCTTTTTCCTCCCCAAAGCGGGAGCGTTGGTGCTTCTTGTAAGCCAGTTCGGTGCACAAGTGATAGAAACGCCGCGAAGCCCGGAAGTGTCCAGAGGTTAATGCTTTTATCCTGTCGAAGCTGCGCAGCCAGGCTGAGCCTGCTACATGGTATTGATCTGGAGTGAGCAGGCCGTTTTGCATTTCGTCCTTCAGTTGCGTTTTAATCCATTTTTGTTCGCGCGATAATGCCCATAAGATAACGATTGCCATCAACAGCCAGCCAAACCAATCTATCAGGAATATGGCTGCCAATCCGCCCAGACCGCTGACGAAACCCGCTAACAGATTGTGCAGGCTGTGCACGAAAACCGCGATGCCCCAACCAACTACTGGCGCGGCAATCTTTATCAGCTTGTTGTTGCTCAAACGGGCGAGAGCTAATCCAATTCCAGTAAAAGCAGTATAGGAGGCGTGGCTGTAGGCGCCGAAAATGACACGCAGGAAGAACAGCATCCATAATAATCCCCAACCTTCTTCGAGATACGCATTTCCGTATAAATACAACACGTTCTCCGTGGCGGCAAAGCCCAGGGCGGTGATTCCGGCGTACACAATCCCGTCCAATACAGAATCAAATTCCCGGCGAAAGATAAGAAAGACGATCAAAACCGCGAATCCCTTGAGGCTTTCTTCGATGAGGGGGGCAACGATGGCGGAGGTAAGAATCTCGGTAGCGGCTTCGGAGCCGCTCACCAAGTAAATGCCCACACCCAAGACGGTGTTGACCACGAAGGCGGCTCCAGCAGCGACGATTGCACCCCAAAGAAAAACACCCCCAAGCAGGATTTTAGGTTCCTTCTCATAGCGGTCAAGCCAATAGATCACCCAACTGTAAATTAATGCGGGGATAAAGCTTAGAATAATTGCAGCGATTAGGGGGAACAACTCCATGGCTTATACTCCTTTTATGTCAGTAATTTTCCCGTCTTGAATATGCAGTTGAGTGCGGTGGATGCGTGTCAGGTGTGGATTGAGGTCTATACTCTTTAACACCTCATCTGCCCGACCAGTTGCGCCTTCCCGGGCGGCTAAATGCACCAGCATCCTTTGCTGCCCGGTTTTGTTCTCTGATAGTATTTCAATATTATATATCAACGGGCACAGATCGACATTGCGGAGTTTCCCTTTGCGTTTCCGCTGTATCGGGAGGCTTTCCGTAGCCAACAAGTCTTCTATCCGCTGGGTCAAATCTGGCACTGATTCTAGCAGGGTGATAATGTATTCTGCGCTTTGTATCAATACTTGAGGTTTGGGCGCTTTCAGGGGGATCTCCTCCAGTTTATTTACCACTACCCCTTGTGGGATTGTTTTTGCTAGAGCTGCGGCAACATCTTTAAGAGCTTGATCTTGCTTCATCCAAAATTCGGCTATTTCACATTCGCTGGTGTACCCTAACGGTAGGGCCAGCGCCAGAGTGAGCCGCGGGCGCGGGTTATACCCTTGGCTGTAAGCCAGCGGCAATTTGGCGCGGCGCATGCTTCGTTCCAGGGCGCGGTGCAGGTCCAGGTGGCCGGTGAAACGTATTATGTCGGTTTTCGAAAAAGTTAGCCTCAGCCTCATGCTCTATATATTACTCATTGTGATGGTAGCTTGCAAAGGTTTAAACAACCTTCGCAAGGTTTCTATCTTCCTTTGTTGGCAAATGGTTGCCGCGCTCTTTATGCGGCTTCACTTCTGGGCACTGCCAGATCTCTCCAGGGTTTTGCATGCGCAGCTTGGTGAATGTTGGCAGGATACCGCAGGCGAAGCACCTGTGGCGGCAGTCGATGCGTGTCTCCCGACGTTTGCTCATCAAAAAGTCCTCGGTGAGGAACTTCTTGCGCACTGTGGAATCAATATGGTCCCACGGGAAAACCTCGTCAATATGGCGGGGTCGGTGAGTGTAGAAATCGGGGTCTATATCGACTTCTGCATAGGCCTCCAACCAGGTATCGTAGTTGAAGTGTTCGAACCAGGCATCAAACTTTGCCCCCTTTTTCCAGGCCCCAAAGATTACCTCGGCCAACCGGCGGTCGCCGCGTGAAAGGGAGGACTCTAAGAAGGTCTCTTTGGACTCATTCCAGTTTAGTTTCAGCCCGGGACCGCGCAGCTCGCGCTTAAGCAATGCCTGTTTGGCAAGTATCTGTTCTTCGGTATCGCAAGGTGACCACTGGAAAGGTGTATGTGGTTTGGGGATGAAAGTGCTCACCCCCGCCGTGACTTTGGCTTTCCTCCCGATTACCTTTTCGCCCTCCTTTAATACTGCTTTGCACAGGTCCGCAATGGCTTTCACATCCTCCAAGGTTTCTTCCGGGTGACCAATCATGAAATACAATTTTATGTTGGTCCAACCACGCGAATAGATTTCACATGCAGTATCCAGGAGTTGTTGGGTGCTCACAGGTTTGTTGATCACCTCACGCATTCGCTCGGTGGCCGCTTCGGGCGCCAGGGTAAAACCACTGCGCCTTGTTTCTTTGAGCGCGTCCATTAAGTCAACTGAAAAGGATTCGATACGCAGTGAGGGTAATGAAATTGATAAGGCGCGCTCACCAAACTTTTCGCTAACTGCTCTCACCAGTTCTAGAACGTGAGTGTAATCCGAAGAGGAAAGGGAAAGTAGTCCAACTTCTTCAAATCCAGTTTTATCCATTGCCTCCTGGAGTGCATCCAGGATTTCCTGGACGCTGCGCTCACGCACCGGGCGGGTTATCATGCCTGCCTGGCAAAAACGGCAGCCGCGCGTGCAGCCTCGCATGATCTCGATGGGGAGGCGGTTGTGCACCGTATTTACAAATGGTACAAGCAGGTTTGTGGTTGGAGGCGGCAGTTTTGGTACGATGCGTTTGATCACCGGCATAGCGGCTTGGTCGTAAAGTTTCTCCATATGTGAGAGAGTGCCATCCTCAAAATAATGAGATTCATATAAAGACGGCACGTATACTCCCCAGATTTGAGCCAGGCTATGCAGAAGCTCCTCACGCGGGGCGTCTTTTTGCTTCCATTTCTGGTAGTGGTCGATGATCTCTTGAATGACTTCTTCACCTTCGCCGATCACGAAAGCATCAATGAAGGCATGCATCGGTTCAGGGTTCAATGCTGCGTGGCCTCCGGCTATCACCAAGGGGTGCGCCTCAGTGCGATCGCGGCTGAAGATCGGAATTCTGCTCAAATCTAGTATGTTGAGCGTGTTAGTGTAGAGCGTCTCGTAGGGTAGGGAGAAAGCAAGGATGTCGAAATTTGCAATAGGCTGTTTGCTTTCCAATGAGAAGAGTGGAATATTGTGCTCCCGCATGACCGCTTCCATATCTGTCCAGGGGGAGTAGGCGCGTTCAGCTAGAGCATCATCGCGCTGGTTGACCAGGTCGTAAAGGATCGCCAAGCCGTAGTTTGACATACCCAGGTCGTAAATGTCGGGAAAGACGAAAGCGACTTTGGTCTCAACCATCTCCCAGTCTTTTACCACCTGGTTGAGTTCACCGCCGGTATAACGCCCCGGTTTCTGCACCTGGAACAATACAGAATCTAGTTTTTGCTGAATTTCTTGGGAAGATAGCATTCTCTGTGTACCTCGGTCGATTTCTTTTTGGAAATCGTTAAGCAGGGGAGTCGAACCCCTTAATGGTTGCTGGGGAATTATAACAAGGAAGAAGAGATTTATGTGTAAATAGTCCTGCGCCTAGCTGTCAGGTAGTTTGCGGATTCAAAAAGGGGCGGATCTGTTGAACCGCCCCTTCATTAATTAATGTTATTGGTATTCCCAAATACTAGTTATTTGGGTGGAGCGTTAAAGATAGTCAGATCTTCAAGATTCCCGGTAAAATCAACTGCAGTATCAGGAATCCAGCAATCTTGTCCGCTGTCGGGCAAGGCTACGACAAACCAACCCGAGCCAATACCCTTGCCGTGTACGATCACAGTTTCTCCAACAAGAAGTGTGCGTATATTGTTATAACCAGAACCTGGGCCGCTTAAGCAGGATACATCTGCGATGATTTGAGACTCAACGCCATCCGGAAGGATGATAGGCTCACCTTCTTCATCTGGATCGATTCCTTCTGTACGGCCATAAATTGGCAGCTCAGAGAATTCGCCGTCGTAAACCACATCTGTTTCACGTAGCCAACAAACTTCGCTTGGATCCGTGGGGGATACAATCGCTATCCAACCTGCGCCAACGCCCCTTCCCAGCATAGTTACGGTTGTATCTGCGTACACAGTCCCATAGGCGGGGGAGTTGGCACCAGCTGCGGTATTGCAAACCGCAGTTTTCGCCATACTCACCTCGATCCTGACCTCGCCTTCCTCAGCGGGAGGCGCTTCTGTTGCAGGCGCTTCCGTTGCAGGGGCTTCAGTAGCAGGAGCTTCTGTAGCGGGTTCTTCAGTGGGCGCTTCTGTAGCTGGTGCTTCGGTTGCAGGCGCTTCGCTAGGTTCTTCAGCCACGGGGGGTTCGGTAGCTTCAGGCGGGGGTGCGGTGATAAACACTTGCTCGGTTTCCTCGTCACCGCCACAGGCTGCCAGTATAAGTACCAGAATCCCGATTAGGATCAATACTCGGAAAAATTTTTTGTTAAACATGAGGACCTCCTTTCTTGATTAGAAGCTAATAATAGCATTATTCGCCTAATCATGCTTGGAGTCTGTAGGACAAAAGTACCTCGCTATCATCAACTTGCTTACATAAATGATAGGATTCTTGGAAAAGTAATGCGGATCTATTAATTCAATGAACCAAGCTCCAATCCAACATTTTTCATAATACGAGCTGGATAATCCCGAATGAACCTTTCTCTCCAGATAAAAATAGTAGAAAATAATCCATCTGTTGACCAAGCAAGCTAACACCGATAAATTAGGACTAGTATGGTATTATATTAAACCAAACAATAAGAGGAAAGGTGGTAGGCATGATACTAGTACGTGATGTTTTTCAATGTAAGTATGGCAAAGGGGATGAGCTTGTGGCTTTGTTCAAGGAAGCGGGAGAAAAGTGGCCGGAAAGATTGAAGGTCAAAATCATGACCGACATCAGTGGGCAATTCTTCACTGTCGTCACTGAGGAAGAAGTTGAGAACTTGGCTGCCTGGGAAAAGAGATTTGATGAAATCCTCGCTATCCCGGATTTTGGCGAGTGGTTTGGGCGTATGACTCCACTGGTGGAGAAAGGGCATCGTGAATTTTACAATATTGTAGACTAAAGATATTTTCTATGGTTAAAATAGCTGAGATGACTTTATTTGAATGGTTGAGAGGATCAACAATGTAATTAATCTATCGGTAATATTATTATTGTTTTAAACACACAAGCTTGCGGTTACCAAATGTATTAGAGAAATCAATATCTATAGAAAAAACAAGATTGAGTTAAATTCATACCTTGGAAGTTCGTTGAGCTGACATTTATTCCAATCCGGGGATTTTGATTCACTAAACATATAACCCTTCACATTATTAATTAAATCAAATATCCTTAACCTTGCATGAAAAAAGAATATTCAATACTCATAGTGCGATGCACCTGAGATTTAAGGGAGATAAACCTTGGGAAAAAACAAACAAGTACTTATAACCGGAGCCACAGGCTTTATTGGAGGGCATTTAGCTCGATACCTGGTAAATGAAGGAAAAACAAAAGTAAGAGTGTTAGCCCGAAACCCCGAAAAAGGAAAATGGTTATCAGATATTGGTGTTGAGGTCGTTATTGGCGATATCACGGAAATCCAAACTCTGAAGGATGTAACAAGTGATTGCAATATTATTTTCCATGCCGCAGCGCGTGTAGGGGAAAGTGGTTCTAAGCAGGTTGTCAGGGAGGTGAACGTAAAAGGAACTCAGAACATCGTGGAAGATGCTCTTTCCACAGGAGTTGACCGCTTTGTTTATATCAGTTCATGTGCGGTTTACGGTTCATTACAAGCATTCAACATAAGTGAAGATACACCTACGCGCATTACCGGGAAACTATATCATGACTCAAAAGTTGCTGCTGAGAAAATCGTATTTCGCAGTCATCACGAATTTGGGTTGCCTGTGGTTGTGGCACGTGCATCGCAAGTATATGGTCCCGGCTCAAAACAATTCACCATTCGTCCGATTGAAGCGATTAAATCAGGAAAGATGATCCTAATTGATGGCGGTCGACATCTTTGTAAGCCAGTTTACATTGATAACTTGATAGATGGTTTGATTCTGTGTGCCAGAGTAAACACAGCAATTGGGGAGGCGTTTAACCTTACCGATGGATGTACACTTCCATGGCGGGATTTCTTTGGTGCATACGCACAGATGCTTGAAATCCAATCTCTGCCATCACTTCCATACCAATTAGCTTGGTTTGCAGCACTTTTATTTGAGATTAAATCAGCTTTAGAAGGTAAGAAATCTAGTATTACTCGCGGAGCAGTAAACTCATTACGAAGCAGTAACAGTTTTAGTAATCAAAAAGCGCGTGAAATGTTAGGATGGCAGCCGATTGTAAACTTGGAAGAAGGGATGAAATACACTGAAGCTTGGTTACGGGAAAAGGGCTTTTTGGAGAAGATATAAAATTCAATTAGGGTGGGATCAGAGTTGTTTCTTAGCACATATTCCGTGTGAATATATTTTATAATCGGGAGAACTAGGATTTATATATTAGGTGTAATCAAATTAAACTAAATCACCTTCAGCAACTCTGAACAATAATGATTGGTGGTTGAGTAGACGGATAGGTATATGGAACCTTGCTTTGGTTGATTTCTTTATTAGTAATTGGTCTTTTGTGTTGTCGCAAGTTGCTCAGCCTGAAGTCTAGCTTATTCACATGAGCTAATAATGTAATTGACCCTTAAAGTGAAAAATAAATGGGTATAATGAAAGTAATGTAAAAAAACTTAAATAACAAGCAAAAACGCGTATCTCTTTCGGAGACCTTATTATGCTAAAAGCAGTACTAAAAATAACCTTTCTATTTTCTGCCCTCATAATAAGCATCCTGGCCTGCGGCGGAAGCAGCAGTACTTCTGCGCCCACAGAACCACCCGTACCCGCGGAAACTGATGAACCTGAAATGGAGGAGCTCAACCTCCCGAACCTGAACCAGAACCCAGCGATACGCCAATCCCATCACCAACTGTAACTCTGGATACCGGGCATGACCAGGCAGCGCAATTTGCCGGCGACTGGGAAGGTAGTTGGTTGAATATCACTTTTGGATCAACAGGCGGCATAGAAGTACAGGCAGTGGTTAACCCGGATGGAACTGCTGAGTTCACTATTGATGTCGGTGGTTTTGTTTTCGGAGCCATCGACCCTGCTCCTCAGACTTATTTCGGCACTTACGATGCAGACGGCGCTTACTTTGAAGTGTTGGATGACCCGGTTTTCGGCGATGTGGTTCTGACCATCTCATTCGATGGAGAGATTAACATGACGGGTGAGTTGATCCCGGATGCTGGAATCGCAACAATGGAGGCCACTGGAACGCTTTCGATAGATGAGATCAATGCGACCCACACAATTACATTTGTAGGCGGAGGAGAAGCTGTGGGCGAGGTGACGCTCACGCGGGTAAGCCCATAAGATGTATCGTATTGATAATAAGGGGGGAATGTAATAAAAATAATATAGAATTTGTGCCCCAAATTCTTAGCTTTAGGGGTCCTCAAACTGTTTCTTCAAGTTTTTCAGCATAGCGTGAATATCTAGATCGCAATACTGCGATAATATAACATTTGTAGTGGATTAAACCAAACCTGCGCCGGGTATTCTAGGCGCAGGTTTAAAGTTTTGTGGGTTGTTTTAGCTAAGTTTGTGGTTAGTCGCTCGGTGCCATGAATAGGAAATAGGCGTATCCTAGCGCTAATAGCCCATAAATGGCAACAATTGACCAGCCCATGGCATTCATTATTTCATTTGTCTGGGCCATCAGAGAAAATACAAAACCGACAGTATGTTCAATAAATAAGCCCCACATTAACCCATTCCGGGCTTCCGATGCACTAGAGTTCCTGGCTAGCCATGTCATGGTTGCGAAGCCAAGCAAGGCTGCGCCAAATATATTGGCGACATATGTTCCGGCATCATCAAGGGTGACATCATAGAGATCTAAAACTTGATCCGGCATCAAAACGAAGCCTAAACCGAAAAGTAATGCAACGATGGCATTGATCGTAAATAAGGTATTGAGTTTCACGGTATTACCTCCATAAGATTAGATAGATTGTCCGCGCGTGCGGATTGATATAATAGTCCATTCTTTCAGTCGGGAAAAGGATATAACTTATAAATACCTCCTCTCTCTACCTTTGGGCTGCAATGTTCGTTTTGAAGACCAGTATTTTTATTATTCAATGGGATTATGATGTAAACAGTTAACCCCCCGACCATGTGGGAGTTACGTCATTTCAAGCGGTTTAGACATCGGACTGGTTGCATTTATTGGCCAGATATTGTAAACTGTAATCAGAAGGGTTTTATCTTAACCAACCGCAAAACTTCTTGAGGAGGTTAGGATGGTGACGCGGAAAATGAATATTCGTGTTAAATTTTCAGTTTTTCTGAGTGTGTGCCTGCTGCAATTTCTTGCTTGCTCTATCCCGCGAGATGTTAGTGACACAGTTGAAACCTCCTTAGCGGTGACCCGAACTGTTCAGGTCGGTCAGGCACCTGTTTCTAATACTCCATTGGGGGAAGCTCCTGCTCAGAATCTTCCCACTCCAACGATTACACTAACACCTATATTCACTTCTACTCCTACCCTAGGTATTCCAATGGTAATCGTATCTGTGGATACCAACTGCCGCACCGGTCCGGGACAAGTTTACGATTGGGTGGGTGATCTGTTAGTGGGAGAAACATCTGAGGTTGTTGGGCGGTTGGCCGATAACAGCTATTGGCACATTAGAAACCTGGATAGACCAGGAGAGTTATGCTATTTGTGGGGTAGATATGCTACAGTATCTGGGGATTCCAATAGATTACCCGTGCGTACCCCACCGCCACCTCCAACACCTACCTTAATCCCCACCCCGGCAGTAGATTTTTCACTCACTTATGATCAACGCATCTTTTGCTCAGGGGATTGGGCATTGTTCTTTACAGTAGAAAACACCGGCGGGGTGATTCTTGAGTCCATCGAATTCGAGATAGTCGACCAGGGCACCAATTACACGACGTCTTTCGCAACAAGTCAATTTATGAGTTCTGCCAATTGTACTCCCGGGGCTCTTGAAAATCTGAGCCCGGGTGATACAGGGTATTTTGGGAGGGGTCCGTGGAATTTACCCTCCGGCTTAACTATAACCACCGCTACTTTATGCACTGAGGATTTCCCTCCCCCGCTTGGTATATGCGTTACCCGCCAGATTACGTTCACACCTTAATCCGGGATCTGAAATCAAATACTAGATCGCTTGATAAGTGTTAGAATTCTCCAGTTTCGACTGTCTGCTGCTCTCCTCGCGATATATACCAACATGCTAGGAAAAGGAAGCCGGGCATGGCAATAAGCAGCATCATAGCTAAGCCAGGCCAGGCGATCAGTTCACCACGATCTGCGGTGAGCAGCACGATGAATATCACAAAACTGGCCGTCGAAATGATGCCGCCCAAAGCCTCCCAACGCCAGGCAATAGCCATGCCTAGAACGGTTGCAAAGGGGAATAGAAAAAGCATTACCCATTCGATAAATGGTACCTGTTCCTCTCCAGCATGTGGGGATACCATCTCCCCAATCAGTAATACGGTTAACAATCCAATACTGATCAGGCCCCAGATTTTTGCGATCTTGCGTAAGCGGATGGGAGTAGAATTTTGTTTGTCTGTATAAGTTGACACAGTAATCCTCCTCGAGCGATTACCAAATGAAGCCACCAACATACCAATTTTGTTAGAATAAGTAGCCTTGCAAAAAATTAGACCACTGAATCACTTTCAGCAGTCTTCGGTGATGCTCACAGGATGGGTGTTTGAGATGTGCCTCTGCCTGAATTGTATTCTGTGATAGAGTGGTTTGTGATTTATATTACATTATAGTGATTCCTCCACATAAAATCCAGATAGAAAGGAGAAATTCCTTCTTCGCGAGCTTCCAACTACCTAATCCACGAATAAGAGACGCCCCCCTGGACGCCTCTCTAGGTCATTGCTGATATGATCGACGCTCGATCTGAAACCCTAGTTTAATTACACCCCACTGTCGCGGCACACGGCGTAGGCGTGATCGTGGGTGTTGGCGTGATAGTGGCTGTTGGTCGGTCATTGCAAGGAATGCCAGGTACGCAAGTTGTTGGCGGGGGTGGTGGTGGGGTGCAAGGTCTGAATTGGCCGCAAGGTAATGTTGGAGTCAGAGTAGGAGTGGGAGTCGGAGTGGGAGACGGTGTCCAGGTGAACTCGAAGCTGGGTCGCGTTGGAGTTGGAGACGGGGTCCAGGTGTTCTCGAAGCTGGGTCTGGTTGGGGTATTGCTTGGAGTGCTGGAAACTAAACTGGGAGGCGTACCTGTTCTTCCACCGGGGGGTGTTGGTGAAGGGCGCGAATAGTTTGGATCGTTCTCGCATAGGCTGGGATCTTCGGAGGGGGGGGCGCCCCAAAGGGCCGCACAGGTGTTATCCAATTCGCGAATCTCATTGGATGGGAAGTAGACTTGCGATTGGTAGACATCCCCGGCGTCTGAGTGGAAGAAAGAATCATGGTAATCGAAGCTGGCCGGATCATCCACGCCCTGGTCTGCCCACACCCACCAAATGAATTCTACATCGTTGTTGATCAAGGCTGATTTAAAGGCTAACTCAACAAATGCAGGTTTTCCGGGTATTGCACGCGCCCAGGCCAAATCTGGGTCAGAACCGATACCCTGGTTGAAAACAATCAGGTCGTAGCTGTCACCTTCATAAGGTAAATCTGGCTGTAGGGGTAATTGGTTGCCCACATCGTCGTTGCTGTCTTTGAAGACTTGAACGCCGGTAACTTTATAATCGCCGCTGCCGTCCTCCCCGGGGTTGCGCACCAATACGAGCACGTCACCGCGCCCGTCCATGTCGAGGTCCATTTCGATGGCATACATCCCTTGTGGGTGGCTGGTATCTGGACGCATGTCGAAAAGTGCTATGCGCAGGAAGTACCAATTCCCCGCTTGACCCAATTCGGCCTGGAGGATGTCCAGGTCCGGGAAGAAATCTACCTGGCTGCCCTGGTTAAATGGCCGTTCGTAGCGGTTAATCTCCCAGCTGTCGCATCCGGGAGCAGGCTGGATCAAATTGCCGGGGGAGACCAGGTCTCCGGTGTTGCAGTCGTAGATCAGTTGGGTATAAGATGGCGAAATTGGGGTGGCAGTATGCATTACTACTTCGTCGGGAGATGACAAGGTGCAGGCTCCTAAAAGAATTGCCGTGCAGACAATTAATATTACATTAAGTAAAACAACCAAAAGATAACAGGGAATCTCCGAAGTGAGGAGCTAAACTAAGCTCAAGCAATCACTTACGGAGGTGAAATGTGTTTCCCAAACAACAGATCGATAATTTTGAAAAGTATTGGCGCCGCAGAAAGCCAGGCTCCAGTACTGCCATCCATTATGCCAGCGACGTACGGATATTTTTCAAATGGCTAGGCCAACCAAATCCCGAATCAATCACAGTTCATGATGTCGATGAATTTATCGATTGGCAACAGAGCCTAGGCAGGGCGTCTGCCACCATCAGAAGGCGATTAATCTCCCTGCGGATGTTTTATGATTACCTAACTTATATTTGTGAAATCCAGATAGACAATCCAGTGATGGTCAAACGCCACTATGTAAAACCCGCTCAACGTTTACCCCGAGATATTCAATATCACGAAATCGAAAAACTGTTTGCTTCTTTCAGCAATCACTTAAGAGATCGGACTATTTTTACCTTGATGTTGCACACTGGCATCCGGGTAGGAGAAGTGGTCAATCTTCGTCTCAAAGATATTTACTTATCGGAAAAACGCACGCCCCACCTGCGGGTGAATGGCAAGGGACAGCGGGAACGAATTGTTTATTTATCAGAAACAACATTCCTCTTACTCAAGCAATATTTACGCAATCACCCTGGAGGGAGAGAAATTCCAATATTTCTGAACATGCGCGGGAACCCAATTTCGATTACGGGTATCCAAATGCAATTGGCAAAATATTGTCGGCTGGCTGGGATATGGGTGACCTGCCATCAGCTCCGTCATACCTTTGCTTGCCGCATGATTGCTGCTGGTGT
>VRUJ01000032.1:7066-49369 GCA_019456165.1 Chloroflexota bacterium | reverse complement strand
ACTATTGGAAGTTTCCTCAAAATTCTTCGCCAGTTGAAAAGAATGTAGATAATTTTATGTTGACGTGGAATTCAGGTATAATCTTACAATTCTGCCGCTTAACACCCAGTTAGGTTGCGTCAAGGAGTTCCTCCACCATAGCATTATCGGAAATCAAATATGCGAGGACATTTGTGCAATCTCTCATTTACGGCGTTTACTGCCTTTGTAACGGTCTTGGCCGCTTGCTCGACCGGTCCGCAACAATCGACCATCCCGTGGCAACTTCCTGATGGCTTTCCCACTGCGGTCTATCCACCCCCGTTACCCGCACTCGCAGAAGGCGGAGCGATCCTAGCTGGCTGCCCGAATCCTGCCGGCCTCGAGGAACTCGAGAGGGTTTCAAGCTCTACCGCGATTATGCTGCTTGAAGGGCTCTGGTCTGACGATGAAGAGCTAACCCAACGAGCAGCGGATCCTGCGTTGTGGCCTAACCTTGCCGATATATCTCCTCGGGAGGTGCGACCCCAGCTAAGCTGGCTAGATGGGCCAGTCGTGCCTGCTTCCGAATCGCCATTTGCCAGCTCACTTATGCATCAATGTGGTGAAACCTTGGTCAAGGCATCATGGACCTTCACGGTATGTCCGAGTGAATGCATGGACAACAGCTCGGCGTCCTTGAAAGAGGACTACTTTCTAATATCTCGAGCTGGGCGATTGCTCATTTGGGCGGTATGGCCTTGATTCCAGACGCCGCCTAATCACTCGCTGGAGACGACTGATGATGTGGCGCGATTTGCCAATTTAAGTATGAATGAGCAGCGTTTCGGGTCACAAACGCCCGGTTGTTCACATCAAAGCCGTTAGGTGGCTCTAATGAAGATTGAGGAAGTTAGCCGTTATGCACGAGGATTAATAGGATGACAGATATTTCAGAATCACCAGTAGGCGCCCCCCAACACCTACCGCGCCCAGTGTTGCTCTACGGGGATGACTGAAAGTTTTGCCGGTGGGCGGCGAGGCTCGTCGTCAGGCTTGATCGACCGGAGGATTTGGCTCTTCTGCCCCTCGCAGATGAGGCAGCCGACCTGCTGCTCGCGTCTATTCCCGAGGAGAGGCGCAGCGAGTCTTGGTGGCTCGTCCTGCGCGATGGCACTCCGGTGGCAGGCAATCATGGTGGCGGTGTAACGCTCTTGGAAGAAATCCGGTATAATAATATTGACCTAACAAACCTCTGTATTCGCGACTATCTTCATAGAAAAGTTTATAGATATGCAATTTGAATTAAAAGCCCCTTACTCACCAACAGGTGATCAACCCAAAGCCATCAAGCAACTTTTAAAAGGTATTAAGCGCGGCGATAAACACCAAGTTTTATTAGGCGCAACTGGGACAGGCAAAACCTTCACCGTCGCCAATGTTATTCAAGAGATCCAAAAACCCACGCTGGTTATTGCACATAATAAAACCCTGGTTGCCCAGCTGTATGCAGAATTCAAAGAATTCTTCCCCGACAACGCGGTCGAATACTTTACATCCTATTATGATTACTACCAGCCAGAGGCTTATGTACCCAGGCACGATTTATATATTGAAAAAGAGACAGATATTAACGAAGAAATTGAGCGCTTGCGTTTGGCTGCCACCACTTCGCTCTTATCACGCAGAGATGTGATTATCGTAGCATCCGTTTCGTGCATTTATGGCCTGGGAAATCCTGAGGCATATGGCCGCGTCGTAATCAACCTAAATGCTGGCGAAGTTTACCGCCGAAATACGCTCCTGCGCCGCTTTGTAGAAACGCACTACGAGCGCAATGATATCGATCTGCGTCCTGGCACCTTCCGGGTGCGCGGCGAAACCTTAGAAATCGTTCCTGCATACCAGGAAAAATTTGGGTATCGCATAGGCTTTTTTGGAGACGAGGTTGAAAGCATAGCAGAGGTACACCTTGTCACCGGGGAAATTCGCCGGGAATTGCAAAGTATTGCCATCTACCCTGCTAAACATTTCATCACTGATGACGAAAAATTAACAAAAGCAATCAATTCTATTGCTGAAGAACTAGAACAACGCCTCGCTTTCTACAAATCCAACGAAAAACTGCTTGAAGCCCAAAGGCTAGAACAGCGCACACGGTATGACCTCGAAATGTTGAGAGAGGTAGGTTACTGCTCGGGAATTGAAAACTATTCCCGCCACATGGACCAACGAGCCGCGGGTACACCACCTTGGACGCTAATCGATTATTTACCACCAGATTTTCTCATGGTGATCGATGAATCACACATGACTGTCCCACAAATAAGAGGCATGTATAACGGTGACCGCTCCCGCAAACAGACTCTTGTGGATTACGGCTTTCGATTACCTTCAGCGCTAGATAACCGCCCTTTCCAATTCGATGAGTTCGAGGAACACATGGGAACAGTTTTGTACACCTCAGCTACTCCCGGCCCATACGAGCTTGAACTCGCATCGCAGATAGTCGATCAAGTGATCCGTCCTACTGGTCTGGTTGACCCTGAAGTTGAAGTGCGGCCGGTGGAAGGACAGGTAGATGATTTAATTGGAGAGATAAAGGAACGTGTAGAACGCGGCGAACGAACCTTGGTCACTACTTTAACCAAACGTATGGCCGAAGACCTTTCTGATTATCTTATGGAATTAGGTATTAAAGTTCATTATTTGCACTCTGAAATCGACACCCTCGAACGCGTTGGGATTCTGCGCGATCTAAGGTTGGGGGTTTTTGATGTGGTCGTTGGAATCAATTTGTTGCGCGAAGGATTAGACTTACCAGAAGTCTCTCTCGTAACTATTCTTGATGCGGACAAACAGGGTTTTTTACGTTCTGCAACCGCCCTTATCCAGACAATTGGTCGAGCAGCTCGTCATGTCAGCGGAAAAGTGATCATGTATGCAGATAAGAACACAGATGCGATGAAAAAAGCAATAGATGAAACCAACCGCCGCCGCGAAAAACAAGCTGCTTACAATGAGAAACATGGTATTGAACCCGTGGGTATCGTCAAGGCTGTGCGCGATCTTACCGATCAGTTAAGTTCGCATGCGATCGCGGAAACCAAGGCTGAATATAGAATCGATGGTGCAGGTGCGCTTCCAAAATCAGAATTACAAAACTTGATCCTCGGCTTGGAAAAGAAGATGAAAGAAGCAGCTAAAAGCCTTGAGTTTGAGCAAGCTGCGCTGATTCGCGATCAAATCTATGACCTTCGTACGATCTTGGCCGAAGAATCAGACTTACCGCCGTGGAAAAAATTACACATATTAGCTGGGGAATAGTTAGTTTGGTTATCAAGAATAACGTTACACGAATGCTTGAGGCCAAAGATATTGCTTATTCACCTTATGATTTGCCAAATAAAAAATTATCTGCATTAGAAGTCGCTGATTTTCTGGGCATAGAACCCGAGTTAGTCTTCAAGACAATTGTAGCTCTTAGACCCGGGAGTGGGAAACCAATATTGGCACTAGTCCCTTCTACTTATGAGGTTGATCTGAAATCCTTAAGTCGAGTTCTTGGAGAGAAAAAAGTAAAGCTCGCCAGTCAGAAAGAAGCGGAAACCCTCACCGGTTTGCAAACTGGGGGCATCTCCCCGCTTGCATTACTGCAAAAAGGATTCACTGTCGTAATTGATAACTCTATTGAACTACAGGCCGAAATCTACATTTCTGGTGGACAACGCGGTCTAAACATTTGCTTGCCAACTGAAGCGCTCATCAGGTTAACTAACGCCAGCATTCATCCGATTACAAGGAATCGTGTGTAAAATTGGACTTGGAAGAATATTTTCGAATTTCTTGGGCGTAATCATCGAGTCGCAATAACTTGCCCTATTGTAAGGTTTCCCATATAATAATGAACTAGAAAGTGGATAAAAATCTCCACTAATCCAGCATCGTACCAAACACCAAACTTATTATATGAAATATTGAGGAGGTGCTAACTTCCAAAAACAAATAAACAGCAAATTAAAACTAAACCCATAAAATTTCCCATAAATTCGGAGGAGAAATTGATGTCTAGAAAAATTTTCACGCTCTTAGCAGTTCTTACACTATTCGCAGTAGTAATTGTTGCCTGCGGTGATTCCAATGGGGATACGGAAACAGAAGCCGCAGTTGATACCGAACCCGAAACCGAGCCCGAAACCGAGCCCGAAACCGAGCCCGAAACTGAGCCAGAGACTGAGCCCGA
Organism: Chloroflexota bacterium; assembly: GCA_019456165.1. GTDB lineage: Bacteria > Chloroflexota > Anaerolineae > Anaerolineales > UBA11579 > VRUJ01. The sequence continues at coordinate 45,168 of VRUJ01000032.1, read as the reverse complement.
AGTGGTTACCGGCAGTCATGCCGATATCCTGGGACGTGTCCTGGAACGCGGCACCTTAATATGCGGCGGCCGAACAGATCTAGCCGGCTTTGGCTCATTAGACGGCGAACGCAATGTTGGTTTTGACATTGACCTATGCCGTGCAGTTGCTGCTGCAGTTCTAGGTGACGCTGATGCGATAGAAATCGTTCCACTTACTGCTGCTGATCGCGGCCCATCGCTACAGACAGCCGAGGTAGATCTTTTATCCCGCAACGTTACCTGGACAGCCAGCCGTGACGTTCAGTGGGGCAACTTCACCATTGTAATGTTCTACGACGGTCAGGGCTTTATGGTCACCAAGGCCAGCGGTATTACCTCAACCGACCAATTTGATGGTGCGACCGTTTGTGTCACCAGTGGTACAACCACCGAACAGAACCTGGCTGATTTCTTCCGGCAGAACGGCATGACCTTCGAAGCCGTCGTATTTGAAGAAACCGCGGCAGTCTACAGCGCGTACGAAGAGGGGCGCTGCGACATTACCACCAGCGACCGCTCGCAGTTAGAATCTGTGCGCAATGGCTTTGCAAGTCCAGACGACCACATCATCTTAGATGATATCATCTCCAAGGAACCACTCACTCCCGCAGTACCTCACGGCGATGACGCTTGGTTCGATATTGTCAAGGTCGTTATGTTCGCTTTAATTAATGCGGAAGAGCTCGGCGTTACCCAAGCAAACGTTGAAGAAATGTTGGCTAGCGACAATATTAATATCCGGCGATTGCTCGGTGTAGAAGGTGACTGGGGCTTCACCGACCTTGGCCTGGATTCCGACGCATTGGCAAACGCAATTGCTGCAGTTGGCAATTATGGCGAGATCTATGACCGCAACTTAGGTCCAAACGCAGTTATAACTCTACCTAGAGGTTTGAACGAACTATGGTCAAATGGTGGTCTAATTTACGCACCCCCAGTTAAATAACCACCCATCATAAATTCACTAATAAAAGATGCGGTCCTTTACGGCCGCATCTTTTATAAAAATAGATCATGGCTTCCATAAAATCCTCCCCAGACCAAAACGCTTCAATTCCTTTTTACCGGGACGAACGCTGGTTGCAGTCAGCGGCACAAATCATCTCAGCAATTTTAATTATTGGATTTCTCATATATATTATTATTAATTTCTTCATTGCAGCGGATAACCGAGGACTCAATTTAGGATTTAGTTTTATCACTGAAGCTGCAGGTTTCCCAATCAGCGAATCAATTATCGAATATGACCCCTCTATGAGTTTTGGCCGCGCCTTTTTAGTGGGTGTGGTTAATACTTTGAGGGTTTCATTATTGGGAATTGTCGCAGCCACGATTTTAGGTGCAAGCGTGGCTTTGGCCCGCTTGTCGCAGAATTGGCTGCTTAGCCGCATGGCTCTACTTTATGTGGAGTTCCATAGAAACATCCCTTTACTTGTGCTGCTTTACCTCTGGTATTTCACAGTATTCTCTCAATTCCCAAACGTCCAGGATAGCAGCGAACTTTCGAGATCAATCTATTTCACACAACGGGGTATTTACATGATCTGGCCGCGGCTGACGGAAACTGGAGGTATTTTTCTGATAGCTGTTTTCGTGGGAATATTTGGGGCCTTATTCTTCTGGATTTCACTCCGCCGCCGGCGTGAGATTACGGGACAACAAACTTATTACATCCAAGTAAGCTTAAGTGTACTAATCATTCTGCCTGTCATCGGCTGGTTCTTGGCGGACGGCAATCCTCTATGGATCGACGTCCCTCAATTCCAAAGATTCAATTTTGAAGGAGGCATGAGGTTGACCCCAGAGTTTATGGGGATATTTATTGGCCTGGTAACTTACACTGCAAGTTTCATAGCTGAAGTGGTAAGGGCCGGTATTCAAGCTGTGGATCGCGGCCAAATTGAAGCTGCCAAGGCTGTTGGCTTGAATTCTTTACAAATCCTGAATCTGATCATCATCCCACAAGCTTTACGGATCATTATTCCTCCAATGATTAGCCAGTACTTAAATCTGACAAAAAACTCTAGTCTGGCAATGGTTATAGGTTATCAAGAGCTCTTTGGACTCGCAAAAATTGCTATCAATAACGCAGGTCGTGCTGTGCAAATCTTTGTTATGGTAATGCTCACATATTTGTTCTTTAGCTTATTAACTTCGACAATCCTGAATATTTATAACCGCCGCATTCAATTTATCACCAGATAAACATGCCATCTTCAAATCAATTAACCGCCACAGATGCTCGCTCGTCGCAAGCGCCCGGAATAATAAAATGGGTTCGTGCAAATCTTTTCAGCAATTGGTTTAATTCTATCCTGACCATCACATTGATCCCAGCGGTCGCTTATATACTGTTCATCGTTTTTCGATGGGTGTTCATTAGCGCAGACTGGAGCGCAGTAACCAGCCAACCGCTATTGTTCGGGGTGGGTCAATTTCCCAGAGACCAAATATGGCGTGTAGGTATAAGTCTATTATCCATCATGTTCCTCATCGGTGTTAGTTGGGGGAAATGGGGCGGCCTGCTGCGTAGCATCGGTATATTCGCAACTTTGCTGTTTTTTGGATTTGCTATTCTTCCATTCCAACACGAGGATTTATCCATTCCGATTTTCACTATTGCATCAACGGTTATGACCATACGGTTTTTCTTAGGTCTAATCTCATTATTCATAATTATCGGAAATTTCATTGGGCGCCTCGAGGCAGTATCCAAACGTTTAATTATAATTGGCTGGTTCGTGACACCAATAATCACAGTGATATTATTGAGTGGTTTTGATAACAGCGAATTACTGCCTAGTATAACTACTACACTGTGGGGAGGGTTGTTGGTTACCTTCCTGCTGGCATTCGGCGGAATCATACTCTCGTTTCCAATCGGGGTAGCCCTCGCCTTGGGCCGGAGGTCAAAACTGCCCGTAGTTAGCGCCTTCAGCACAATCTTTATTGAAATGGTGCGGGGAGTTCCATTAGTTACAATCCTATTCATGTTTTCTTTTATCATAAACCTGGTTTTACCACCCTCAGCAATCCCCGAGCGAATTGTAAGAGCGTTGATGGCAATGACCTTATTTAGCGCGGCATATACAGCAGAAAATATCCGCGGAGGTTTGCAGGCAGTGCCCCCTGGTCAGATGGAAGCAGCAAAGGCGGTGGGGATGAGCGGCTTTCAGACAATGTTTTTTATCGTGCTGCCTCAAGCGTTGCGAGCGATATTACCTGCAATCGTAGGTCAATTCATCAGCCTGTTCAAAGATACTACCCTGGTCGTAATTGTAGGAATAAATGATTTCTTAGGAATTGGCAGGTCGATTATCAACTCCACTCCTGAATTTCTGCAATTGCAGCTAGAAGTTTATGTTTTCATAGCCATTATATATATGATTTTTAGTTTTTTGATGTCTCTAGCAAGCCGAAAATTAGAAGACGCACTTGGAGTAGGTGAACGCTAAATATGGAGAAGAACGAATGACAAAGACAAATGATGAGCCTATTATCATCTGTAGAGATGTACATAAATGGTTTGACGATTTCCAAGCCCTAAAGGGTATAGATATGGAAGTAAATATTAGGGAAGTGATCGTAATATTCGGACCGTCCGGGTCTGGAAAATCTACCTTTATCCGCACCCTCAACCGTCTAGAAGAACACCAACAAGGCCAGATCATCGTGGATGGTATCGAGTTAAGTCACGATGTGCGCAATATAGAGAAGGTAAGGCAAGAAACCGGGATGGTATTCCAACAGTTCAACTTATTCCCCCATCTTAAAGTGATCCAAAACATCACTCTCGCGCCAATCTGGGTAAAGAAATTACCCAAAGAAAAAGCTGAAGTTAAAGCGATGGAGCTATTGGAGCGTGTAGGCATCCCGGAACAGGCAGAAAAATACCCTGGTCAACTTTCGGGCGGTCAACAGCAGCGCGTCGCAATCGCCCGCGCACTTGCCATGGAACCTAAAATTATGCTTTTCGACGAACCCACATCCGCACTTGACCCAGAGATGATCAAAGAGGTGCTAGATGTTATGGTCGGACTGGCCGAAAGCGGTATGACTATGATCGTGGTGACTCACGAAATGGGTTTTGCTCGTGCCGTAGCAAACAGGATGTTTTTCTTCGATGAAGGTTTGGTGGTCGAAAGTGGAACTCCCGCGGATATTTTTGAAAGGCCTAAGGAGGACCGCACAAAGTTGTTTTTATCACAGATTTTACAACATTAATAAATGAACCTCAACAGAGAAAAAAAGAGATTCCATTTTGTACCGAATCTCTTTTTTTTATTTAACTCAGCCACTACTAATGCAAGATATTTTTATTCTTCCGCCTCTTTTGCCTCCAACTATATATTACCGAAGGTCATCTAACCGCCCGGATAAGAAAAATCGCCAACTAGTTCACCATTCAGCCAAATTTCATAAACTCCGTCCGGGGAACCCTGCATAGGGATGCCTATCCTTTCTTCAAACGGCTCCATCACTTGGGTGCAAACTGTTTCATCATCAATAACTCCTAATACCTCAATCAAAATCCGGTTTTGCTCATCAGGATCATTGATGATCGTTTGTAGTACATGGCAAGGTGTTGGTAACTCACCAGAAACAATCAAAGCCACTTGGATGGGATAACTTTCCATGATCAGGATTTCTGTTGAATTGATAATAACATTTGACACACCGAAACCCCCACCCTCACCATCGGGGACGTTAGGCTCGTTTGTTTGCTCAGCCCCATCACCAGCCGACGAACACGCTGACACTAATAGCGTTACCAGCATTATCAATTTGAAATAGTTATTGATTCTATTCATCTTGAAAATTCTCCTCTTATCTAATTTAGTCGATATCTCAAATTAAAATTAAAACGCTGATTGAACCCGGAAAGTTCCAGATTTTATCCTTTAATTACTGCTACTGGCCTAAGCCTGGCAACCTTCTTCGCGATGCCAGCGCCCGAAACTGTTTCTACGACCGCGTCCACATCTTTATAGGCTTGCGGTGCCTCTTCAGCCAGCCCCGGCAAAGATCCAGCACGAATATGTATACCGCGGCTTTCTAATTCTTTTAGCAACCGTTCGCCCCGAATTGTCTTTTTTGCCTTCCGGCGGCTCATCACACGTCCAGCCCCATGGCAGGTAGAACCAAAAGAACGAGTCATGCTTTGTTCCGTACCAACCAATACCCAAGAGGCTGTTCCCATACTACCAGGAACCAAAACCGGTTGGCCGATTTTGCTATATTCAGGAGGCAGTCCTGGTGAACCCGGACCGAAAGCTCTTGTAGCACCTTTACGGTGTACACACACTTTTATATTTTTCCCATTAATTTTATGTGATTCTATCTTTCCCATGTTGTGAGCAATATCATAAACCTGGTTGAGATGCCAGTTGTTTACACGACCGCCGAGCACTTCCTCGAAAGCCTGCCGCGCGTAATACGCCAGAACTTGCCTGTTTGCAAATGCGTAATTCGCAGCCGCCCGCATTGCTGCCAGGTAAGATTGCCCCTCCGGGGAATCAAGCGGCGCGCAAACCAGCTCGCGGTCAGGCAGTTTTATGTTATATCGCTGGATAGCACCTTGAAACTCCCTGACATAATCAGTGCAAATCTGATGACCGAACCCACGCGATCCGCAATGGATTTGCACAGCCAGGAAACCTTCTTGTAATCCCAATGTCCTTGCTGCTTCAGAATCAAAGATTTTCTCAACTACGTCAACTTCAATAAAATGGTTGCCGGCCCCAAGAGTCCCCAGCTGAGGTCGGCCACGTTGTTTAGCGCGTTGGCTAACTTTATCAGGATCGGCGCCATCCAACGTGCCAAATTCCTCGCAACGCTGCAGATCGGCATCGCTGGCATATCCGCGCGAAAGCCCCCATCGAGCACCCTGTCTACAAACCTGATCTAACTCTTTGGTGGTTAAGCGAATGTCCCCTTTTACTCCAACGCCGGATGGACAGTATTTATCTAAGGCGGTTGCCAAATGCTCCAAGCGATCTTCGACCGCCTCGAATTCGACTTTTGAACTTAATAACCGTACTCCGCAATTAATGTCATAACCGATCGCACCGGGAGAGATCACCCCATCGGGATAACGAGTTGCAGCGACACCTCCAATAGGAAACCCATAGCCCTGGTGCATGTCAGGCATCACCAATACTCGTCCGACCAAACCAGGTAAGGTAGCGGCATTAACTGCCTGTTCAAGAGATTTTTCCTGCATAACCGACTCCAGTAACCGCCGGGTGGCAAATATACGCACGGGAACGCGCATATCTGAACGAAAACTGACTGGTATCTCCCACTCATACTCGTTAATCTTCTGCATGTCTTGCATCCGCATCATTACGACTTCTCCTCAAACATCAAACACTATCTGCACTTCAAAACCGTTTTTACTGTGTTTAATCTCAAGAGCATGGTATGTCACAGCCTTGATTTCTTTTTTTTGAGAAATTATTTGAGATCCACTAATCTCTCCACTCAGCTTGTATTTTTTAACGGATATATCAAATGTATCAAATCCATAGATATCCTGTTCGCTTATAAACAGCAATTCATTAAGAAATCCGACTATCAAACTTTCCAGATCCCTGGTTTCAATTTTGATACGGCGCGTAATGCGTGGTTCCGTTTGAAGAACTGTTTCCGCAAGGGCATACATGCCAAGCGCTGCTTGCCCAAACAGAGATTCAAGATCATGCGCCCACACATGCAAAGCCCAATCGGCAGTATGGTCAATTTCCCTGTAACCTTCAGAAGGTTTTCCCATAGTCTGAGTATACTAGATTTTTATAGAAAGATTGTCTATAATTTCAACAGTTTTGTGGTGTACCATAAAAAGGGGGCTGAACCTGAAGCTGCAATTTACCAGCAAACTTCTTGGCGAACCGTTGAGTATTCGAGTTTTTAAAATTTCGGAAAATAAAGCCATAAGTACAAAGAAGAAAAAGTTTTTGGATATGATTTATCAAATTGAGATACAATAAAATTATGAAAGAGAAATTCAATAAGATTGAAGAACAATTACAACGCTTAATCGAGCAGAATACCGCTCGTTTATTTGCTTCGGTCGATAAAGAAAAAATACTAGCTCAACGCTTCGTAGAAGCCATGCAGAATAAAATGCTGCTAAAGGAAAATGGGGATTTCGAGGCACCTGTCTGCTTCACGATTTTCATACACCCAAGCTTTGTAAAAGATGTTAGTACAAATGAATCTTTATTAGAAAATTCGTCCCGGCAAATCAAAGAAGTTACAAATGCAAATGGAATAATACTTGCGGATATCCCTGAAATAACAGTTTTGCCTGATCTAAAAATTTCAGAAGGAGAATTCAAGATTCAAGCCCTTACATTAGCAGAAGTTCTGGAGGAAACAAAAGATCTAGGCGGGATAACAGATGTGGGCCAAAGGGGAATCCCACCGAGAGCTTTCCTAATAGTTAGTAACGCAATTATCTTCCCTTTGATGGAAAAGGTGATCAATATCGGACGCAAAAATGAAAATCATCTAGCGATCGATGATCCTCGGGTATCCAAAAAACACGTTCAGTTAAGGGTGGCTGATAATGAGTACATGATCTTCGATTTTGAATCATCAGGCGGGACTTATGTTAACGGAGAACGTATCACTCACACAACTCTAAAATCGGGGGATGCAATTTCATTATCCGGTAAACGCTTGGTTTATGGTAAGGATGCCGTACGGAAGATCGATGTATCTCAAGAATATTTTTCCCCAAGAGCAACTGATGAGCACACACCCAGCCTTCTTCGACCAGAAGATTATGAATTAGACAATTTCGACGGTTAATAATACTGCACGAAAATGGAAAATTTCTATAGTTGGGCTTTCTTAGGTTTACGCGTTGTTCTGGTTGGCACTCTCTTTAGCTTTTTAGGGCTAGCATTTTTACGGTTATTGAGATCACTCAGACGCGACGAGAGAACTATAACTGCTCGCTACAAACCTGTCATTCGGCTCCGGATGGATGATGGATACCAAAAAGCCGATTTTGAATTTGTTGCAAATCATTTCTACATCGGCCGTGATCCAATTTGCGAATATGTTATTAATCACGAAACCGTTTCATCCCGGCATACCATTATCTCTTATCACCACAATCAATGGTGGATAGAAGACGCGGGCTCAAGAAATGGCACATTTTTAAACGATCTGACAGTCGAACAGCAAACCGTACTCACAGATAATGATAGTGTGCGTTGTGGAAATGTCACGTTCACTTTATTTATTGTATATTAAAATCCAAAGAATAATACTATTATTAGCAGAATTAGCCAGCCAGTGTTATGATTACACAAAAAATCGCAATCATTTGTAGTGGAGGTGACCGATGAGTAAACACCCGACAATTGGAGTAATAGGGGGTTCCGGCCTTTACAGCATGGATGGTCTCGAAGATATCGAAACCCACAACATCAAAACACCCTTCGGTGATCCGAGTTCTCCAATCACAGTTGGTGCGCTAGAGGGTCAGCGGCTTGCTTTCTTGGCTAGGCATGGAGTAGGCCACTTCATCACCCCAACGGAAGTAAATTATAGAGCTAATATTTATGCTCTCAAATCTTTGGGGGTTGAACGAGTTCTAAGTGTAAGCGCGTGCGGTTCGTTCCGCGAAGATTATGCCCCCGGAAACCTTGTAGTCCCGGATCAGCTTTTCGACTTCACGCGTGATCGCAAACGATCTTTTTTTGAAAAAGGATTTGTAGCTCATGTCGGTGTTGCTGATCCATTTTGCGCTAACTTTTCTAGACAAATCTACAAAGCGGTGGAATCTTCAGACGTAAATGTTCACATGGGTGGGACTTTCATCACAATTGAAGGGCCGCGCTTTTCTACCCGAGGCGAATCAAACATTTTTCGCAATTGGGGTCTTGACATAATCGGCATGACGACCTCCCCAGAGGCTTATTTGGCTCGTGAAGCAGAACTTTGCTATGGAGTACTTGCCCATGTCACAGATTATGACGTATGGCACACCAGTGAAGAGCCAGTGACCGCTGAAATGGTATTCAAAACACTTTCCCAAAGTATAAAAACTGTGCAAATGGTAGTCAAAAACCTGGCGCAGAACCTGGACATAAATCGAAATTGTGACTGCGCGCACGCTTTGTCGGCAGCCATGGCTACCGACCCGAGAAAAATTCCAGGAGAGACCAGGGATAAGCTTTCTCTCCTGGTTAACAAGTACTTACCAAAGTGACATTTCTTGAGCGCGCTACCAAACTAGACAAACGGCAACCTCAAAGCCGTCTGTTAATAATGGGAGCTGTGTTTCTCTCATCTTATGGAATAGCTTTAACGCTTTCCCCATTTGTAGATACGCGCATTCAAGCTCCTACTTACCGCTGGACACATTGGCTTGCAATTATCGTGTGGATATTAGTTGTAATGCTTGCCCACCGACAAAGCGTTAAGCTTGTTCAAAACAGAGACCCTCTTCTATTGCCAATCTCGGCCATACTTAGTGGGTGGGGTCTGCTTACCATCTGGAGATTAACTTCCCGGTTTGGATTAAGACAAACGATTTGGCTCATTATTGCGTTAGGTTTGTATACTCTTGGATTACGAATCAAAAATAATCTGGGATTCCTACGCCGCTACAAATATCTATGGCTGTTTGCCGGATTGGGCCTCACTGCCCTGACAATCTTTTTTGGGACAAACCCCTTGGGTACCGGGCCACGGTTGTGGTTAGGTTGTTGCGGAATATACTTGCAGCCCTCAGAACCACTTAAATTACTTTTGTTAATTTTTATAGCTGCATACCTCGCCGATCGGCAGCCACTTTCCACCAAACTGTTACCTTTGATAGCACCAACTATTTTTATGACTAGTTTGGCGCTTCTGCTACTCTTAATCCAGCGAGATTTAGGAACAGGAGCTGTTTTTGCATTAATTTATACCGCAGTTTTATATGTAGGGACTCGAAATCGGCGTGTGTTATTAATTATATTAATTGTTTTATTATTAGCAGGTTTTGTGGGATACTCGCTTTTCGGCATCGTTCGCATGCGTGTGGATTCTTGGATAAACCCTTGGGTAGACCCAAACGGGCGATCTTATCAAATCGTGCAAGCCCTATTAGCTATGGGTTCTGGGGGTTTATTGGGGCGAGGCCCCGGGATGGGCAGCCCCGAAGTTGTTCCTATCCAACATTCTGATTTTATCTTCGCAGCCATAGTTGAGGAAACCGGCTTGTTAGGAGCTATTGGTTTGCTTTTGCTAATAGGCTTGTTGATAATACGGGGACTACGTATCGCTCTTTATGCAAACAATTCGTTTCATCGCTATCTTGCCGTCGGCCTAACTTCATACCTGGGATTTCAGAGTCTGTTAATTATCGGTGGAAATATCCGTTTGCTGCCATTGACAGGAGTGCCGCTGCCTTTTGTTTCCTACGGAGGCTCCTCACTGGTAACTTCTTTTCTTGCGATATTATTACTCACCCATATTAGTAATTCCGATGAAAGAGAGGCCGCCCCGATACTTGATTCTAGGCCAATATTAAATCTCGCGTTTATCTTAATTTCATTGTTAGGGGCCGCAGTATTAGTGACTGGGTGGTGGACCGTCATACGAGGGCCAGATATCCTCAATCGCAGCGATAACCCCCGCCCTGAATTTGCCTCCCTGAATGAAGAAAATTCCTCTCATCCGAAGCAATAGCCCAAAAATAATGGCTATGCGCAATCAGTGCATAACTGAAAATTTATTTACTTCTCCCTCCCCGATACTACAATTCTAATCCAACCCAAAAAGAAAGTAGCCAGTAAGGACTGGCTACTTCTAGATATCGAAGCAATTTGTTATCCTCAAGCATTACTCCACAACTCGCAGAAAACGTCTCTTGCCAGCCTGTAACACACCGTTATGGGGGAAGATCTGATTCGCATCTGTTAGCGTCTCCCCATCCAGGCGAATTCCATTTTGTTTGATCAACCGCCGCCCTTCGCTTTTGCTCGTAACCAAATTACCAGCAACTAATACATCAAGTATGGTCTGTCCAGCTTGGAGTTTAAAATCTGCTATATCATCCGGCAGCTCGCCCTTCTGAAAGACTGCAACGAATTCACCTTCAGCTTTTTCAGACGCTTCCTCGCCATAAAAGATCGCAGTAATCTCTCGCGCAACATTCATTTTTGCATCTCTCGGGTGCAGACTGCCATCACCCAACGTGATTTCAATCTGTTCAACCTCAGAAGCAGTCCAACGAGTAACCAAGCGCATAAAAAGGGGCATTGCTTTATCAGGCACACTCATCACTTTGCCATACATATCTTCAGCATCTGTGTTGAGGGGAATGTGGTTGCCCAAAGACTTGCTCATGCGCACCTCACCATCCGTCCCAGGCAATATACCCATTATGATGCCAATATTAGGTTTTTCGCCCAATGCAGTCATTAATTTTCGCGCCGCAGTGATGATATTGAATAGTTGGTCAGTTCCACCAACCTGCACATCTGCCTTTAGTTTATAGGCATCGTAGGCTTGCATTATCGAGTAGAAAGTTTCATGCAGGTAAATGGCCTCTTTTTTATTAAAGCGCAATTTAAAGTTTTCTCGAGTGAGAAATTGTTGGATAGTAAAATTCGATGCGAACTCTATCAAATCTTTTAGAGTTAGCTCCGCCAACCATTTATCGTTATATTCCACGAGGGTTTTAGTGCGCTCCAGTACCCTAAAAGCCTGGTGAGCATAGGTTTCGGCGTTTTTCTCCACTTCATCGAGAGTAAGGGTCTTACGCAATTTATCCTTATCTGAGGGGTCCCCAATCAAAGATGTGTACGTTCCAACCAAGAAAATTACTTGGTGTCCCAGATCTTGGAATTGACGCAGCTTCCGCATAGTGATTGTGTGGCCGATATGCAGATCTGCTGTGCGTGGGTCATAACCGCAGTATACACGCAGAGGCCTGTCCTCGGATTGGGCTTCAATTAGACGTTCGCGAAGTTCATCTCCCATAGCCTTTTTGAGCTCCTCATCGCCATAGTCTGTTCCTTGCATCAGAGTCGCTACTTGTTCTTCAATATTCATGCTGGCCTCCAAATAATTATTCTACTCCCACGCCGGGTTTAAATCAAACGCGCCCTCGATGGCGAGGGCGCGAGAATTACTCACCAAATGAGGCTATTTTCACATGAGGTAATAATCATAGATTGCTGAAAATTTGAGCTTCAATAAATGCTCGCATTGATAATCTTTGACAAATTTCATTATGTTAATCATGCACGAATTATATCATCTTCTCACTAACTGTGTTGTTTCCCTTTGTGCTATAATTTGGCATTCGGAGAGATTAGTATAGTTTCATTTTTGTATTCGAGTTATGAGCGAGAAACTTAGAGCGCCTGTCTTAGTACTTAATGCTAATTACGAACCGCTAAACGTTTCGACCACCAGGCGCGCCATTGGTTTGATATTTTCTGAGAAAGCTTCTTTGATCTTAAATGGGAGAGGTTTTATTAAAACTGTTTCTGATCGCTTCCCGATCCCTTCGGTTATCCGGCTTGACAAGATGATAAAACGGCCCCGTCCTGCAATCAAATTAAACAAACAAGAGATTTTCAGAAGAGATAACTACACCTGCCAGTACTGTGGAAAGAAAACCAAACCACTCACTCTCGACCATGTCATCCCGCGTCGTCTGGGCGGCAGCCACACCTGGGGCAATCTGGTCACAGCGTGCGCATATTGCAATCATCGTAAAGGGGGACGAACCATTAAAGAAGCCAACCTAAGCCTGAGATCAAGCCTAAGCGCACCCTCTGCTTCTGCAAAGTATATTTTTAGGAGATATCTGGGGAAAAATGAAGAATGGGTACCTTATATCGAAGGCTGGTAAAACCATCCTACAGCTTAACTAGGATAATTGATACCCTCAAATTAATCAAAATCAAATGTCATAAAGTCTTCGGCTAATTTGACTGGTCTACCAAATGCCTCCCCCGCTGCGTCCACTATTCCAGGGTCGTAAAAATCCCCAGTCGGATAATGGATCAAATATAGCTCTTTTGCGTTTGCAGATTTCGCCATTTCACCGGCCTGGGTTGCAGACGAATGTCCTACCGAAGCGCCCGCGGCTTCATGGATTAAGATATCTGCATCTTGGGCTAACTTTTTAACGCTTGGGGTTGGAGCTGTATCACACGAATACGCCAATACCTTGCCTGATTTAATAAATTCTATGCGCACTCCAACAGTAGGTATAAAATGTTTCACCGGGGAAGTGAAAATTCGAAATTCTTCTGTCTCTAACATTGGAACCAATTCCCTATCAGGCAAGTTTTGGAATGAGACTTGGAACAGACGGGGCCAACTATGCCATTGGTAATCAACTAAGACCTTTTTCATGATTCCAACCACATGCTCTAGACCATATATATTCAGATGCTTTTCTCGGTTTAAGATTCCCATACCCATCAATAACAAAGGAACACCAGAGACGTGGTCTGGGTGATAATGTGTCATCAGTATATCTGTGAGATCTGAGTGGTTCAAACCAGCCTTCTTCAAGCGCACAATTGGGTTACTTACGCAATCGATCAGTACCAGTCGGTCTTTACCCTGTAAGACCATGTGAGTATTCTCGTGGTCTTCATCCGGAACTGAATAAGAAGTGCCTAATATCACTAGTTTTGGCATATAGTGCTCCCTAATTAATCTTCATATAGCTAGTTACCAAAATAATGCAAAACGACCTGTGGTGTAATTAAAGCTTCTGTAATCGAGGCAGCTAATAATAGCGGTATTATCAATCCAAGCATAATCTTCACCCAATTAGCCAGGGAGATGATTAAACCTTCGCCAATTTTAGTGCCTCCTGATGGAGCAGCAAGATTAGCGCCTAAATGGAAAATTGACGCCGCGGCTAAAATTAGGGCAGGAATTTCGAAGACCCCATGCGGTAAAACGAAAGCTCCAAAAAAAGTAACAGCTGAAATACCAGCCGAGGAAATTGTAGCTAAAAAATAACCAATCAACATCATGGGCAGCATTAATACAAGTATTCCAAGAACACCATAGGTAAACATACCTAATATAGCTGCCAACAGAATTACACGAATATTATGGAACCATATAATCGGAATACCGCTTGCAGATAAAACGGAAAACTGGTCAAGTCCTTCCGATAGTTTACCTTCAGTGTTATCCAAATTTATCAATTCTGGAGGGATCGCAAACCGGCTTGTCTGACTAGCGCCGATGAATAAACTTGCAATCACCATTATGGACATTAATAAAATAGGTAATCTATATAATTTGAGCAACCCCAATACTTCTAGCTTGTACCAAGACCCTATTGAGGTTGCTTTCCCTTTAAGGGCTGAAGAGAATAGATGCCAAGACCATTTAAAATTAATCACATCAATTTCTTTGCCTAATAATTCCTCACGGTTGAAATGTCCTACTCCGGTGCGCACAAGCAAACCAGCGATAATTATCATGCCTAGAACGGCCAACCACAAAACGTCATATTGACCCCAAAACATTACAAGGCTTTCTCCTTGAATCAACAGAGCCATTGGAACTATGATAAACGATGCCAACAAATTTGCGGCGCGTACGGATGTGGCCTGAGTAGATATTACCACCGCGCCGCTCACCATAGTCAATGCTTGAACGAAAGTCAGAGCGAGGATTTGCAATAATAAATCAAGTTCAGGAACCCAACCCAATTCTCGATAAACTCTCACAAGGTAAACTGTGATTCCTAAATAACTAGCCAGTAATGGGGGCACCATAACTGCCATTAATTTCCCAAGGTAAAGCTGCAGATCACTCAACGGGCTTGCCAACAACGGCTCGATGCTGCCGCGTTCTTTCTCGCCAACAAAACTCTCAAGGGCAATGATCAATGAAAATGAGGCTGGGAAAAATCCAACCACCATCAACAAAAATGGTATTAATCGTTCTGCCACGATAGAAGCGCCGTAATTACCCACAAAATTAACAGCCCTCTCCGCAGTGAAGTTCATCAAGCTAGGGAAGAAAATCGTCAGCACTGCTATAGGGATTATGATTCTCCAATCCCGTAATTGGTCTCTAACCTCCCTCCTGGTAACCATCAGAGCTGGACGCAGTTCAGCTAACAACTGGATCGCCTTTAATATATTGAGAGTCAACTGCTCTGAGATATACCTGTTCAAGGCTGCGAGGAACCTCCTGGAGACTAACAATTGAAAAATTCTGCTTTACAAGCTTTTGCACCACAAGAGGGTTGAAATCATTCGGGTTATCAGAACGAAAGCGCAACCAGTCCTTGCCATTCGCGGTAAGATCAACGTTTTCCGGGAGATTAGGTTGGCGGCCGTTGAGGTCTTCTCCGAGGCGCACTTCATATTCAGGAGGGCCAAGCATGTTCATCTTGAGAGCAGAGGGAGAATCGTTAGCAATTATCTTGCCATCTTGTATGATTGCGATTCGGTCAGCCAATTCTTCTGCTTCCGCCAGGTTGTGCGTACAAATCATTATTGAGCGTTGATCAGAGCGTAATTCTTTGATTGCGTCCCGAACCAATCTGGCGCTCTCCGGGTCCATCGCAGATGTCGGTTCGTCAAGCAATAATACATGGGGCCGATGCAATAGGGCGCGCCCTAAAGCAAGTTTTTGCCGCATCCCCTTTGAAAATTCGCCTATCCTTTGGTTGGCATTATTTGAAAGACCAAAATCATTGAGCATATTTTTAGCCCGTTTTTTCCGCGCCTTTGTTTCTAATCCGTAGATTTCTCCAAAAAATTCCAAGTATTCAGATGCGCGCATTCGATTATACAAACCGTGATGCTCAGTTAATACACCTACCGAAGCGCGCACTTGAGGAGCCTGATTAACCACATCAAACCCCGCTACCTTTGCAGTTCCACTGCTGGGGTGCAAAACCGAAGTCAACATGCGAACCGTTGTTGTCTTCCCTGCGCCATTTGGACCCAAAAGGGCCAAAAGCTCCCCGGGGTTGACTTCAAGATTAATACTGTCTACAGCAGTAAAATCCTCAAATTTCTTGGAGAGGTTTTCAGTGATGATCATAGTTTCAAAATATTATTTGCTAGAAACCTTAAAGGGATATCTAACAGGATCTGAGCTTAGCCCAAAACATTAGACCTTGAAACAAGTTTCCGTTCCGACGTTGAATGGCTTTCTCCATTTTAAGCTGGAGGTTTCTAAGCGGATTCCGGTCTTTTTGCATATTTATGTCTATATACTAACAGTCCAATCGAACTTAAAAGTATCACTATCATAAACGTTTGATTAGCATTTATGCCTGCAACTTCAGAAGCATCTAATCGTACGAAATCAAGCAGGATGCGGGCAACTGGATATGTGATCAAATAAACTAAAAACAAATCTCCCGGTTTTAACACATCTACGAAACGTTTAGCAATCCATAGCAGCAGGAACATGTTCGCTAAATTCCATAACGATTCGTACAGGAATAATGGGTGATAATATTCAACATCTTTAAAATCAGTAAGACGAGGGCCCCATTCTATGAATATTTTCCACGGCAAGTTTTCTGGTGCAGGCGCACCGTAAAGCTCCTGATTAACATAATTTCCCCAACGACCGATAGCTTGTCCCAACGCCAACCCGGGAACGATGATATCTGCCCAAATTAGAAAATTTTGCCTGCGACTTTTTGCAAATACATAAAGGGCAAATCCACCGCCAATTACCGCACCTGGGATTCCCAACCCCCCCTCCCAAATTGCTAAAGCATCCAAAGGGTGGGTTAAGTAAAAATTTGTAGTAATTCCATCCTCGACCATGGATGGAGGTGGAGTGAAAATATGCCAGAGCCTTGCTCCTATTACGCCCCCAATCACCAACCAAATTAAGGCATCCCATAAGAATTCGGGGTCTTTATTTCGCCGCTTAGCTTCTCGGTCCGCAAGGAAAGCTGCTGCTACAACACCCAACATAAGAATAATGCCGTAAAAATGTACTGTAAAACTACCAAAGTGAATACCAATGCGATCTATACTCATCCATTTTCTCCTGAAGTATGATTATTGCGGGATTGTGCCGCATGACGCATATGAAAAATTCTTTGTAAAGCTGTGATATTCGCGCCAAAGGCAATAACACCTACACCGATAATCGGGATATTAAACAACAATGAAGGGCCAATAATTAGCACACGCTCCACGCGTGTAAGAATTCCAACTTTAACCTCAAAACCTAAGCTTTGTGCCCGTGCTCTCACATAGGAAACCAAAATAGAACCTGCTGCGGCAGCAAATACTAACATGCTTCCAAATGCATCAGCTTTCTGGACGTAATACCACATCAGTCCCCCGAAAACAAATAATTCTGAATATCGATCACTGACCGAATCTACAAAAGCCCCGAAATCCTCCGTTCCACGCAATCTTGCTAAGGGGCCATCCAAAGCATCTACGAGGCCCATCAGCAAGATGATGAAACCCCCCAAAATGATATCCCCTTGGGATAAAAAGAATGCACCCACACCAGTGCCAATTAATCCGAAAATGGTTAATGTATTGGGGTGGATTCCCAAGTTTTTAAGGATGGCTGCCACAGGTACTAAAAACCATTTAAAAATTATCCGCAGCTGGTCAGTAAATGTCCGGCGTTTTCCTTTCTCAATCGATTGTTCCATTTATTTAGATTTTCCTTTCTTCTAAGCTTTTTTTAGTCAATCTCTCAACTGAGAAATGCTATCTCAGGGCGGATAGACTGTCAAGCAAATATTGCCTCGAACTATCTATCTCATTCGTCTAAATCAATAAGCAATTCTCTCTCGCGTCCACCCCCTCGTGCAGGACCGACAATGCCTAAATCTTCCAAAGCATCCATCAAACGGGCTGCTCTGGGATAGCCAATCCGCAAACTGCGTTGTAGATGTGACGCGCTTACCCGCCCAGTTTCTGCGATGACCTCAATAGCCTTCTCCACCAACTCATCTCGATCGAGGTTATGTTCTTCTTCGGCGATCATCACATCCCAAGGTGTCTGATCGCTTTCAACCTCAACCCATTCTTTCTGCCAAAACGTGATTACATTCTCCACTTCCTGATCTGTGACCATCACTCCTTGCGACCGAACCGGAGTACCCAATTCAGGATCAAGATACAACATATCACCTCGGCCCAATAATGTCTCAGCTCCGGGTAGATCAAGAATAACCCGCGAATCGATTCCAGAAGCGACTGCGAAAGAGACGCGCGCTGGGAAATTTGCTTTGATTAACCCGGTTACAACCTCAGTACTCGGCCTTTGAGTGGCTACAACGAGATGAATCCCAGTAGCACGCGCCATCTGTGCTAAGCGCACTATAGTAGCTTCAGTATGTTCGGCTGCGGACATCATCAGATCAGCTAATTCATCAATTAAAACCACTATGCGGGGTAAATTTTCGTGTTCCTTGCGCCGGCGCACTTTGCGATTGAAACTCTCAAGGTCTCTGGCGCGTAACTCTTCCAATAACTTATATCGACGCTCCATCTCAGATACAACCCAACGCAAAACAGCCGAGATTCGATTTAGATCTGTTTCAACTTTTCCTATCAAATGAGGTAAGCCATTAAATGGTACCAGTTCAACCATTTTGGGGTCGATCATGACGATGCGCAAATCTTCTGGCGAATTGTTCATCGCTAGGCAAACGGTTATCGCCGCGATACAGATTGATTTACCAGAACCGGTTGTTCCCGCGATTAATAAATGCGGCATTCGGGCTAAATCTGCAACAACAGTTTGGCCAGAAACATCTCGGCCCAATGCTAACGCAAGTCGGGAATCTGCCTTGTAAAACGTTTCTGTCTCGAGAATTGGCCTCAAGCGCACAAGATTTGCACGTATATTTGGCACTTCTATACCCACAAAAGATCTCCCTGGAACCGGGGCTTGGATACGCAATCTTTGTGCAGAAAGTGCCAAGGCAAGATCACGTTGAAGATTTGAAATCTGCGAGACTCGCACCTTCTGCCGCCCTTCGTCACCCTCAACCCCAGTCTTCTGGTTATATCCTGGCTCAACAGCAAATTGTGTAACAGTAGGGCCGGTTTTAAAGCCGACAACCTTTGCGGGAATCCCAAACTCTGCTAATGTTTTTTCTATTAAACCAGCGGTCTGATTGATATGCCGTTCATTGGGCCGTACATTTTTTTCAGACTGCAAGATATCCAATGGAGGTAAGCGGCTATCCCTTGGTGGAGGTTTAATAGTTGTTTTCTCTTCAGAACCAAGCTTAAATCGCTTCCGATGCTCGGGAGGAATATGGTTGTGCTTCTTATCACCAGCGGTCTTCAGTTCCGCGTCTTTCCCTTTTGAAATTTTTCCTTGGGAAATGCTGACTGCCGAATCCGATTCCTGAAATTTTGGTGGCAGATATGACTCATCCTCGAAAACGCGCTGTAACCAAATCTTAATTCTCCAAATTTGCCCCAGGCCATAAATTCCGCCAATGATGAAAATTAATAATAAACTCAGATTCCTCACCACTATTGCGGCTGAAGCAGGCAAAACAGTAGAAAGGGTAATCCGGAGAAACTCGGCTATTCCCCAGCCCACCAATCCGCCGTCCAGACCAGCCTCTGCACGTTCTAAAGAATAGCCCTTGAATATTGAAATCAAAGCTAGGCTAGCAAATGCAGTTAATTCAAGGGCTACTACTCGGCCCCAACTCGAGGCGCTCACATCGTCTTTTCGTTGGTAAAGTATCCATAAACCACTTACCCCAAATGCAACCGAAATTAAAACACTGCCAATACCAAACCACCTACGCAACCACCCTGCCCAAGGGGTTAACCAAGCGCCGCTGGCCAAACCTATTAATCCCAGTAAGGTTATCGAAGCGATAACCATAAAAAGAACGCCAGCGATTTCCCAAGTGAACCGTTGGAAGCTCAACAAAAATCCCAACAAGTTCTCTAGCCAAGCACTCCGGCCCTGGGGAGGTCGGTTTTCCTTAACCATGTTGGGCCTTCGTGAAGAATTCTCAGTAGTTTTCTTGCTTGCCATAATAACTTCGCTTTACTAAATGCTAGTCCTTTGATTCCAATCGTAAACTTATGCGTTGTTTTTCCGCATCAAGAAGTAATATTCGAGCCCAGACTTTTTGACCTTTTTGTACGACTTCCCCAGGAGTAAAATTCCCTTGTTGCCCCATTTCCGAGATGTGAATCAAACCTTCCAGGTCTTCCTCTAAACGTGCAAAGGCACCAAATCGAACGATTTCAGTTATTTCAACATCTACGATATCCCCTAATTTATAATGCTCACATACTGACGGCCACGGATTAGGTCGTGTTCGTTTAATACTTAACGCTACACGCTCTCGGTTATGATCTACCTGTAAAACCAAGACTTCAACTTGCTTACCTGTATTGATAATGTCACCGGGATGACCAACCCGACCCCAGGAAAGTTCAGATATATGTATTAGTCCTTCAATTCCACCCAAATCAACGAACGCACCAAAATTAGTTACATTTGTGACTTCCCCCCTTAATATCGCACCATCTTCCAATGTGCTTAAAATTTGTTTTCGCGCGCCTGGAGCTACCTGGGCTGCACGTTCAGATAAAACAACCCGACCTCTCTCGGAATCGCACTCAATTACTTTTAGAACAATAGAACGGTCGTCATAAGACATTAATGTAGATTCTCGATCTTGATTCCTAGGGTTGAAAGGAATATCAATTAAATGTGAAATAGGCACAAAACCATGAAACCCATCTCCAATCACGATTAAACCTCCCCGGTTATACCCTACCACCTGGCACTCAACAAGTTTTTCGTTTTCCAATATCCTGGCAACAAGCTCCCAATCTACAGAGCGCTCATAATCCCGATCCCTCACTTCTGAATTAATTATCATTCCACCAGATACATTTCTTGGCGATTCCATTTTTTTCTCATCTGCCATGACAGCTGCCCACCAGCTGTCATCATGTAGTGGGGGTTCATGGGTAAAATCTTTTGATTTTGTTTGAACCATTGTTTTGCATCCTCCTCTAAGCTTAGCTCTTCCGGGCGGCGCGTTCCATTGTTATGATTGATTCCGCGATAGTTTCGAAGGCCACTCGTTGCTTACGGTATAGGTCGGCTTCTGAGACAGCCAAGCGCATTGCTACTTCTCGAACTTTTCGTCCCTGCATAAATTTTAATTCCAAAATGTTATAAAGTATCCAATCGGCTGTAAAACGTCGATCACCTTCTGGGCGGATACGCTCAATTGCTTGCCGTAATACTGCACGTAAAGCATTCGCAGGATTACCATCATTTTCATTCAAAGCCTGTTGCACAATCTGCAAGCGCAGCAAAGGGCTTTTTGTAAGCTTTGGGCCACCCCAATAATGGCTGAGAGCATCCTTCACCATACCCGCCAAGTCAATCGGCCCAGGTAATGTGTCCAGATCCATCAACATCTCTCGTTGGTCGTAACGTGAAGCTGCTCGTAATCGTTGGATAAGTTCCACTTTAGGATTAAGCGCTTCCAAAGCTAAGAAAACTTGTCGTTGCAAACGCCGGTCCTCTAAAGCCAGGACTGCCCTCTGCCCTAATACGTCGAGAGCTTTCACCTGCTCCTCGTCAATATAACCTTCAGCATCCCTTAAAACCCCCAATAGACCTAGTAGGTCAACCTGTTGAGAGCTAAACAATGGCAGTAACCAGAAATTACCCCATGAAAAGAGAGATTTTTGACCATTTTGACCAACCACTGCTTTGAGTAAATTTTCGGATAAATCCTGTTCAGAGAACAGCTCTTCTTTTCCTACTCGGACGACCAATTCCAAGCCACCCTTGTCTAAAGCTGCCACAAAACCAGTCGATACCTGGAACTGATCACAAACTGCAGCTAGAACAACTTCCAAAAATTGCCGCAGGTCGCCAGTGGTAACTAGACGTTCTTCGAGTGTTTGTACGAGGCGCAAATTCTCCCGATCTCCACCATGAAAAAGCCAACGCTCCCAAATCGGTGCAGCTATGGTAATAATGTGTTCCATTAATAGAACAGTTGATACAGTTATGATTGTCACCAATACGTTTAAAGAACTCGAAAATAATATTCCTACTCTGGTAATAGTGCTAGAAAGAAGGAGAACAATAAAAACTGTTACCGGCCCGCGCAATAACCATTTGAATAAACGACTTTTTACCAATCGGTCCGGCCAGGAAACCCCAAAAAAGGCTGCTGCATAGGCCATCGCTAATAAAGATACAATTACTAGAACATTTCCGACCGTGGCAAGGGATAAGAATATAACAGGGAGATTTTCAGCAAGTTCAGATCCTAACAAAATGAAAGGATATGAACCAATAGCAAGGGCGAAAGAACCGCTCAACAACAGACCCATTCTTCGGCGGCTAGCCGACAAGACAGTCCGATTGTATGCCCGGTAAAGGAGCAACCCAGAGACCAGCATAATCGATATGTAATAGAGCGTAAAAAATGCAGATAAAACCGTACGCTCTAAATACGGCAGCGGTTCTCCGTTCACTACTACTGGACCGACTAACCGAGAAGATGCTAAAGCTATGAGGAAAACACCGGACATACCATAAGTCAAGCGGACAGCGATGCGGCGTCGCCCCCGAGAAACACGTCCTGTGGTAGCCAGGAGGGCATCCGAAAAATTTAAATAAGCTGCCGGCAAAAGAATGATTCCAATCCATTGGAAGCGTAACCAAAATTCTAATTCTATCGAACCACTTACCACCCCAGAAAGAGCTTCGCCAGAAAAGATAAATACAACACAAGCCAAAATAATAGCAAATGTTCGCGATACCCTGTCTCGCAAATTAAAAGTCAGGGAACGCAAGAATAAGGATAACGAGGATATTGCTATCCCAGCTTCCAGTAACTGATTAGTGAATATCAATACTGCTAAAGCTAAAGCGTTCATGTGTTATTTTTTCTAAATCTTTTTGGTAAAAAAGAGAGCGATATCATGATTGGCATAGTACCTGTCGTTAAATCCTGAAAACTCAAATCCGAGTTTCCCTGCTAAACTTATAGCTGGAAAATTCTTTGATTGCATTTCTAAAACAATCCTCTGCAAACCGTGCTCTAATGCCCATTTTTGAGCAGCCAGAATTAGGGCAGTGCCAATTCCCTGTCGGCGCAGACGGCGCAGTATAACCAAATCTGAAATCCATACAGCTTCAGGAGCTTTCCCGGCAAATAAACTCACGTAGCCTACTAGGTGATCGCCTGCCTCAGCGACTAGTAAGGTTGCGCCTTCCGGCCAAATATCTGCAATAACCGAAGGATCGCGGGGATATTCCACTAGCATAGAGCGCGGCAGATGTATCTCCCTAAAGGTAACTCCTATTTCCGAATCTGCTGTCTTAAATTCAATTTGCCAGACGTGGTCAGTGTGAAAACTATGGTCCAGATCAATTATCACCGGTAAATCAGCTTCATCCAAAGCACGAATTCGCAGATCATTCATAAATTGGTATCCTTACTCTACTGTTGGGCTAATCCGCACAGGAATGCGGCATTGCAGCTCTTCTTCTACACTATTATCTACCACCACAAGTTGCAAAACATATTCTCCAGCCTCAAGATTAGATGTATCCCATACCTCCACTAAAAAGCTTTCGGAAACTGGACTGCGCCCAACCACAATTGGCAGCCACATCTCCGCATCAGCTGGAGCAAATTCGATTTTAAAATGCCCGAAATTCTCAATGTCAGCAGTTCCAATAACTTCAACTTCCCCGCTAATCGTTTCACCAAAATCAGGGGAGGTGATATTTACGCTTTCAGGGTCGCAGTCATTGGGATTTACCGCAACAGTCGGTAAAGGTGTAGCGGTAATCAACAATTCTTCAAAAGTTTCGGTAACTTCATTGAAAATTCCTCCTGATAATGCATCAGGTAGTATTTCGACGGTTGAGGGGAGATCTAACTCCTCAACTGGCAGTAATGGGACGACGAAAGTTACCACTGAATACACAAAAATACTCATCGTCAACAACACAAATAAAGACAAAGCAGTTTTATTCAGGCGTCTCTGAGCATTATCACGCTCCAACCCAAACACAGATTCACGCAGATGCTGCCAAGCCTCCCAAAACCTCCAACCATAGATGATCCCACCCAACCCTAGAACAAAATACATAGCAGCTTCATATGTTTTAATAAAATTAAGAGTTTCAGTCATACGATGGATTTGGTTAACCTAATCGCTTAATAACATTTCTAATCAAGGTTGTAAGTTTTGGTACGAGTACTTGACCTGCTTCAAGAACTTCTTCGTGAGTGGTTACGGTCTCTCCATCTAGATTTGCCTTATTACTGATCCCGGAAATTCCCATGACTCGCAAGCCACCATGTCGGGCTACGGTTGCCTCTGGTACCGTTGACATACCTACTGCATCCACTCCCACCGCATGCAGAAATCGCAGGTCTGCAGGTGTTTCAAATGATGGCCCTGCAAGGCACACATAAACCCCTTCTTGCAGGGTGATATTATTTTCGACAGCCACTTCTCGAGCAATTTTCATCAATTCACGATCATAAACTTGGCTCATATCAGGAAAGCGCGGTCCATATTCTTTAAGGTTCGGGCCTCGCAATGGATTATTTCCTGTCATACCGATTAAATTCAAGTGGTCGGTAAGCAACATCAAATCTCCTGGATTGAAATCCGAGTTGACAGCTCCTGCCGCATTAGTGATTACAATCGTATCAACGCCGAATCTCTGTAGCGCCCGGACGGGGAGGCCGATCTGCGTCATGCTATAACCCTCATAATAATGAGCGCGCCCTTGCATAGCGACAACTTGACGATTTTCTAACTTTCCGATGACCAATCGGCCAACGTGACCTTCAATGGTCGAAATCGGCCAACCAGGTAGTTTCTCAAAAGGGATCAAATCTGGATCTTCAATTTCCTCTGCCAATGAGCCTAGGCCAGAACCCAAAATCATGCCGATCTTGGGATGGTAATTAGTAAGACTCTTAATAACACTTACTAATTCATCGATTTTGTTGATTGTAAGATACTCATCCATATCTTATTCTCCACTATTTATTATTATTTTTTCCTGCAGCTTTTAGCCGGCGCAGGAGAGCTCGAGTAGAAAGGGGGTTGCGATGCCCTAACAAATGCTGTATTTCAGTGATCGTCAAACCATTAGAAATCATTCTCTTAACAGCCGTATGTCTCAGTAGACGCGGAGAAAGTCTCTGTTCTAGACCAGCCTTCTCACCCCAATTGCGTAAACCCTGCCACACACCTTGCCGGCTCATGCGTCCTCCCATTTGACTAGCAAACAAAGCAGGCTCACTAAGAGAATCAGTTAGGTTTGGTCGTCCTTCCAGCAGGTAATGGCGTAATGGGTCATGAGATTGTTCAATTTGAATCCAAGTTCCTTCGTTCGAATCTCCGAAAGAAACGCGAACGATTTTCTTTCGGAGATTTAGATCCGATACGTTTAGCTCAACCAGTGCACCTATTGAGATACCGGTTTCCAGCAAAAGAATAATAATAGCAAAATCTCTAGAGGCGCGAGGGCTGTTCGCAGATCCAATCTCTTCAAGGACCGTTTTGGTATCTTTCTCAGTCAGAATTGCTGGTTGTAGAGAGGTTAATGTCAAATTTTGGTTAGCATTTAAACCCTTATTTTGTTCAATAAATTGTTCTTTTTCTATAAATCCCCCTTCGTATAAGTATTTTACGAAACGGCGAATAGAGGCACGCCGCCGATATAGTGTGCTCTCCTGCAAACCACCACGTCTTTCAGAATTTATAAAACCAGTTACATGCTTGGGATTAAAATCTACTGAACCTGGGGAGTGCCCTAATTCAGAGTGTAAATATTCTATGAAACGGTTTAAATCGCTGGCATATGCCTGCAACGTATGACTTGAGTAACCCGCTTCAGTCCTCAAGTTTGAAATGAAAGCTTCTACCGATAATCCCATAACAATACTATTGATCTTATTACTTGAGATATTATTATATCATTTTTAGATATAATAAGACATAATATTGCAGAGCAAGAAAAGATTCCAGTCCATTAAATACTTGAAATTTTTCTTTTAATAAAACTCGTCTGGAAATAATGTCCATATCCTACATCCTAGAATCTCGATTCAGGGTAAAATTATTTCTGGTGATGAAAGTCAGGCCCAAGAAATGTTCAAGTCAACGAAATCTATCCTAGTAATAATAAATATTTTCAATCTGGTATTAATTGGTCAATTTTCCATAATTGCACCGAGATTGAGCGGTATTTCTCAGGAAATAATTCCCCAAATATTATCTTTTAAGATTGGCCTGCTTCTGATTGCAATAGGATTCGTCCATGCTTACGCCTTCTTTTTCCAAAGATCCAAAAAGTTTCAAACATTTACTTTTTTCTTAATAGTTGTATTCTTTCTTTGGCTAACAACATTATTCTCGATAGCTGGCTATACCTTAGAAACTGTCATTTCTTCCGCTTTTTTTCTCCTAAATCTAGGCAGAATGATAATAATAACCAAACCCGAATTTCGTAGATATGAGGTGTTTTGGAGGGATATCAGCAAACTTCTCTTTACCGCAGGGGCCGGAGTACTTCTCTTATTGAACTTTCAGGATACACCAAACTTCCAGATAGGTAGCAGAGAGATTTATAATTCTTCAGTTTTAGGGGGGCTCTTCCTGATTGCAGCGATGATTATCAGCTTGCGCTATTTACCAGGAAATAATTATGGTTCTTGGTTGACTAACTATTCACCATTCATCTTATCCATGCCTTGGGTCGTATTGTCAACCCAACACATCTTAACGCTAAATTGGATGTCATTATTGCTTTCTTTGTCGATGACCCTAATTAATTTATCTCCTAAATTAATTTCCCTCACCAAAAAAGAATCCGACTATTCTAAAAATAATAATTGGCGGAGATTATTCCTTGCAAGTGTAGGTTTATATATAGTTGTATTGGGAATCTCGTACTGGTCCCTGCAGCAAACTGAGGGGATGCTAAATTCAGCCGCTTTATTAACTGATGATATTGGGTTTTTGGAATTACTCGAGCAGTTTGAAGATTATCGTGAAATTTTGTTTACTAATATTTCTATTCTGGTCATTCTATTTCCCA
The DNA here is from genome assembly GCA_019456165.1 of Chloroflexota bacterium. Classification (GTDB taxonomy): domain Bacteria; phylum Chloroflexota; class Anaerolineae; order Anaerolineales; family UBA11579; genus VRUJ01. The sequence continues at coordinate 18,057 of VRUJ01000032.1, read as the reverse complement.
CATTAGCTTTCGTATATCTTGCTGCAAAATCCAAGTGGTTACAACGTAAAAACCTTCCAGGGATTTCGACTCGACAACCTGCAACAGAACCAGATTCGCTTAACGATCCAAGCTCACACGCAGAAAAACAGAGATCAATCCGCCTGACCATTTTAGGGGAGTTAGTTCACCAACTTGACGACATTATTGATCCTCAATCCGCTGCTCAAATCGCAGCGAACGCGATTAACCGCTTATTCAAAAATTGCCAGACAACCATTTTTGGCTTTCGCAAATTTTCTGAAGAACTCCATCCATTAGCAACCGTTGGGAAGGATCTAAAGATACAATCGGATTCAGTGAATCCCGACATTAAGACTGGTTTGATAGGTCAGGCTGTTCGTAAAGCCAAAACCCAACTTGTTTTTGATACATTAGATGATCCTGTTTATATTCCAGTTCCAGAAGATGAAACCAGATCAAAAATCGTAGCTCCTTTATTCCAGAATGGTTCCTTGTTTGGTGTAATTGATGTTTCAAATGCAAGTCCAAATAGTTTTACTAAGTTGGATGTTGGCACGATTGAAGCTGTGGCCGAGCAATTAATGGCCTCGTGGGAACGAACATCTTATCAACAACGGCTAACCCAATTGCTTCAAGCTGGAGTCAATCTCTCGTCCACCGTACCCATTGAGGCTTTGTTCGAAATAACAAAAACAACATGCAATTCATTGGAAGCAGAGTTTTGTTTCGCTGTACTTTTAGACCAAAATGAGCAATTAACCCAATTCGCCAGCTGGGGCCAAGCACCCAAATTGGAGGCTGCACTAATAAATCATATTCCAAACCATTCTTTACTGCTAGAAGTTCTCAACCGAACCAAACCATTCAGGATACCAGAGATTCACAAAGACCCTTTGGGCAAAAAACTAAACTTAGATTCAGAGTCACTTAGAAGCCTCATAGCATTTCCAATAACTCTTCACGGCGTGGCTATTGGTATAGTGGTTGCCTTCGGGAAAAAGGAAGGTAATTCTTTTTCAGGTAATGACGAATCTTTAGCCAAGGTGATCAACGCACAGGCGTCATCTGCAATGGAAAGTTCCTGGCTTTACCAAGAACTGCAAAGCAACTTGAATATCACGTCAGACCTTTACGAACATAGTTTCCGGCTCACCCAAGCTGAGAATTTAAGTCTGGCAGTTACCGCAATTGTTGAGACAGCGCGGCTTATCATGCAAGCAAATGAAAGCGGGTTGGTGGTATTTACGCCAGATGGAGAGATAAAAACTCAAGTTGTTGTCGATCGCAACAATGAAATTATTAATTCCACATATCCTGAAGATCTCGTAAAAATAGTTATGGAAACGGGAAAGGAGAACTTCTCATCCCCAGGTGAAGATACTTTTATCCAATGTTTACCAATCCAATCTTCTGTACATCGTTACGGTGTATTATGGTTGGTCATTGATAATTCCATCGGTAGAAATACTCGTCGAGCAGCCCACTTAAATACTTTCACCAACCATGCTGCGATTGCACTGGACCGGAGCACTTTAATCGAAGAAACGCGCAACCAAGCTCTTGAGTTAGCAACCGCGTATGGGGAGTTAGAAGCAGTTTACGACCAAACATTGATAGCGCTCACTGCTGCGCTTGACGCGCGTGATAATCAGACTGAGGGACACAGTCTACGGGTTGCACAGATCGCCAAAACTTTAGGTCGGGAGATTGGCCTCGATTCAGAGCAAATTAAAGCGTTAGAACGGGGAGCTCTAATGCATGATATCGGTAAAATCGGGATAAGTGACACTATCTTACTCAAACCTGGGCCCCTAGATTCACACGAATGGGAAATTATGCGCCTTCACCCCGAAATTGGGGGGCGGATTGTTGAGGGCATCCCATTTTTCCAAAAAGCCTTACCTGTTATTCGATCACACCATGAACGTTGGAATGGGACCGGTTACCCCCTTGGATTGACCGGAGAAACAATACCCTTATTAGCACGAATATTCGCGGTTGCAGATGCTTACGACGCCCTAACCAGCCAACGACCCTACCGAGGCAGATTATCTTCTGATGATTCTATAGGATATCTAAAAGAGCAAGCAGGTGTATTATTCGACCCGGAAGTTGTAAATACCTTCGAAAAAATTTCAGGAAAAATTAATCTAACTGTCCCAAGCTAGGGCGCCCGGTTTTACGCAACGACAATATTCATACCTATTGATAGAACATAGTAAAAAATATATACCGATCAACCGCGATAATTGCTCTATTTAATTAGGGGATATTCCCGATGCATGTTCCTTATTGGAAAAAAACTCATCAAGTTTCAAAATAGAGAAGTAATTAAGCCAGAATGAATTATCAAAAAATCATTTCTGGGATAATATCTCTCCAATTAGCTGAAGTGCTGTTGCCAAATCCTCATCGCTAAACCAATGGTGAGTTACCAAACGGAAGCGACGCTTACCAACTTCACCGATCTTCAATCCCCTTCTAGCCAATTCAACGACGAAGGTTTCTGTTGAAATTTGTACTTCTGGGTTTAGCTCGAAATAAACCATATTAGTATGTTGACCCTCTGGATCAACGAGGATCCCAGGAATCTTTGCCAGCCCTATAATTAACTCTTTTGCTCGCCTGTGATCCTCAGCTAACTGTTCGACCATCTGTTCAAGGGCAACAATCCCGGCCGCGGCGACAATACCTGCCTGGCGCATGCCTCCTCCCAACTGTTTCCGAATTCTATGCGCACGGGCAATAAATTCCTTTGAACCGCAGATCACGGACCCAACCGGAGCACAAAGTGCTTTGCTTAAGCAAAAAGTAACCGAATCCAACGGTTCGGTGAGTGCCCGTGGTTCCACTCCCAAAGCAACCGCTGCATTAAAAAGACGCGCGCCATCCAAATGCACTTTCAGGCCATGTTTTTTGGCGAGTTCACCTACTGCTTGGGTATATGCCTCGCTTAAAGGTACGCCTCCACATCCATTATGCGTGTTCTCAAGAGTGATCAAACGAGTTATCGGATGGTGCGCATCACTTGAATCCCGAATGGCATCTATGATATTGTCTAGATCCAAAGTTCCGTCGGCTTGATTGGGAATTGCGAAAGAATGTACTCCGCCCAACGCGGCGATGCCTCCAGCCTCATTCAAATAAGTATGCGCTTGATTTCCAAGAATTATTTCATCTCCCCGGTTGCAGTGCGCTAATATGGCTGCCAGGTTACCCATCGTCCCAGAAGGAACGTACAATCCCGCTTGTTTGCCCGTAATTTCTGCAGCCATTTCTTGGAGTTGATTTACGGTTTTGTCTTCACCATAAACATCATCCCCCACAACTGCGTTCGCCATCGCATCGCGCATGGCCTGAGTAGGTTTAGTGATAGTGTCAGAACGTAAATCGATAACATTCATTTTTAATTGCCTCTTTGAATTATAACCTTCTAGATATAACGTCTTACCATTTCTAGGACATTAATAAAATCATCAGGCAAAGGAGCTTCAAATTCCCGAGGGTCATTTTCTCCAGGTAGAATAATCCTTAGTTTTTTTGCATGCAATAAGTGACGCTCTGCTGGTAAGCTTGGAGAGCCAAAACCATAAACTTTATCGCCAACTATTGGGCAGCCTAAAAAAGCCATGTGAACCCGAATTTGGTGGGTTCGCCCAGTTATCGGGTGAATTTCAAGCAAGTTATGTCGATCAAAGCTTTCTAAAGTTCTATATTCACTAACTGAATCACGCCCTTTTTTAGGGGAAACCACTCCCATCTTCTGGCGCTGAGTGCTATCTCTACCAATTGGAGCCTCAACGCGGCCAAATTTTGATGGTGGCGCGCCGTCAACCAAAGCGACGTATGTTTTTTCAACTTTTCTACTTTGAAATTGTTTTTGCAAAATTAAATGGGCATCATCATTTTTCGCCACTATTATCAATCCAGAAGTGTTCTTATCCAACCTATGGACGATACCAGGCCTACGTTCACCGCCAATACCCTTAATATCTGGTGCGTGGGCCAAAACTGCATTAGCCAGTGTTCCCGATGAGTGGCCTGGCGAAGGATGAACAACCATATTAGGAGGTTTATTTACCACCAAGACATCACCGCTCTCAAAAATAATATCTAGGGGAATATTCTCAGGAATGATCCGGCTTGGCAAGGTTGGAGGAATTGTTACTTCAACAACCTCTCCACCATCCAATTTGATGCCAGATTTTGTGGCTATAACTCCATCGACCGAAACCATACCGGATTTGACCAAATTTTGCAATCTCGACCTGGAATGTTCCGGTAACCTCTTAACTAGGAATTGATCTAGCCGCTTTGAGACACTATCTGTGTTATAAAAAACTCGGACTTGTTCCTCAATCACTAATTTGATTCTTCCTCAATTTCAAGTTCAAATTCATCGCCGCCAACAATTTCTAGTTTGGCCTTTTCCTGTCTCTCTAAATACCAAACACCAAGCAGGAGTATAGCAACGCCAAAGGAAATACTTGCATCAGCAATATTGAACACAGGGAAATTACCCACAGAAATAAAATCAGTCACTGAACCGTGATTGAGGCGGTCGATAAGATTTCCCGCTGCTCCGGCTAACTGGAAACCCATTGCAAATCGGAGGGGCCAATCTTCCTTAGACACTCGCGGGAAATATATCAGTATGATTGCGATCACCACAATCGCTAATATAGTAAATAAATCAGCCCCTTGCTTGAACATACCGAACGCAGCCCCACTATTTTGTGTTCGAATAATTCGAGCATATGGCTCCAACCAATCTATAGGCATCCACCTTTCATAGAATCCCAAATGCGTGCGAACCAAACCTTTCGTCCATTGGTCAAGAGTAACAATTGGTAAGGCGATCAACAACAAAAATAAATAGTTTTGGATGTAATCATTAAATCCCAGGTTGGTTGTTAGTATTGTTTCGGCGCCACTAATTTCGGTTTCTGGGCGGGACGAGTTTTCATTAAGCGTAGTTTTTTCAGACAAACGGTTCTCCTGTTACTTGTGTATCTATCAGTATTTTATCAATCTTTTTTATAGACTCTTGGAACGCGCGTGTTAATATTGGTGAGTATTTCATATGGAATCGTGCCCGCCCAAGCAGACAAGTCTTCGACGGTGATGGATTCGTCCTTAGAATTTCCAACTAATATAACTTCATCATCATTATACGCCGTTTCCCACTCAATATTCACCATAAACTGATCCATGCAAACAAGACCAACAACGGGATAACGCTTTCCACGAATAATCACTTGGGCCTTCCCAGACATGCTGCGGAAATAGCCATCCCCGTATCCCACCGGGACAGTCACCACGCGCACCTGGTGATCGCTCTTCCATGTCGATCCATAACTCACTGGGTGGTTTGGTTGCACAACTTTAAAATATACCACGCGTGATTTCCATGTTAAAGCAGGCTGGACTGGAATTGATTGCTTTACTTCGCTCGAAGGGTAAACACCAAACAACAATATTCCGGGTCGGACAATATCCATATAGCTCTCTGGGAACTGAAGGATCGCACCAGAGTTCGCCATATGCCGCATCGGAGCAGGGATACTGCGATGCTCATAAAACCTCAGCACTTCCTGGAAGCGCTCAAGCTGTAATTTTGCAGACTCCAGGTTTCGGACATCAGAATCAGAGAAATGCGAAAAAATACCTTCTATATGCAAATTTTTATATTTTAGCGAGGCTTCAAGCAAAGTCTCTGCACTGTAATAATGCACGCCTATTCGCTCCATACCGGTGTCGATTTTCAAATGTATCTTAGCTTTTGTGCCCTTTTCTTCTGCAGCATCATTAATCTTTTGTAGTTTCTCGAGTGAGGAGGCTGTTAGAGTTAAATCATGTTCTAAAAATAATGGCACCTGGCTGCCTAAAATGCCCCCGAGAACTAAAATTGGAATTTCAATCCCCGCTTCCCTCAATAAGATTGCCTCTTCAAGGTAAGCAACCCCCAAATATTGGACCCCATATGAGGTCAGGTGCCTCGCGACTTCAACAAGACCATGCCCATAAGCATTAGCCTTCAGGATGGGCATAACCATGGAATCCCCAACATTTGTTTGGATAGCCTGGAGATTTTCTGTTATTCGTGAAAGATTTACCTCAACATGCGTTGGCCGTAGAACGCCGTTTGTAGTGATGGTAGGATGATTCGTCAATTGCATAACGAGTATTTTAACCTATTATTCCTCTAAGGTTAACCATGTCACCACACCACGATGATCTGAAACGCCATCATAGGGTGCCATTATTGCATCAGATACTTGCCAGTGGTCGCTGATAAATATATAATCGATTCTTGCTAACCATTGCGGTACAGCCCAACCTGCGATAATAGGGCGTGAACTGCCCATGATTTCACTCCCAGGGAAGGTGTGTCCTAATCCAAACCCGGCTTGTCTCCAAACATCTATCAAGGATGAATTTAGTATCTTATAAGTGGTGTTCAAGCTTGTTGTATTGGCGTCACCAGCAATGATCGCGGGACCTGCAAGCGCCTCGACATAATCAACAATACTGCGGGCTTGCATCTCTCGCAGTCGAAAGTTCCATTCAAGTTCGTATGCGCTGGCTAGGCCAAGCGCCCACATGTGAAAATTCACTAAATATACATCTATACCGTTCCAATCAATAACGAGTAATTGGGGTACACCAACCCATTCAAAAGGCAGTCTCTCCCCTGTATCCTGAAGGGGAAACTTGCTCAAAACCCCGATCCCGGTTACATCATTGCGCGGATCGAGGATGCTATATGCATATTGATCGATTAATTCATTCTCGATGGCAGCCTGCAGAGCGGCATTTACCTCTTGCAAGAAGACTAAGTCCGCATCCACCTCTCGGATAACATCGATTACCGGTTGAACTTCCGTGTGCAGTCCCAATACATTGTAAGTCATTACCTTAAGCGAAGGTTCTTTGAGAGAAGAGATTGTTCTTTTGGGAATAAATAGTCCTCCCCATAACCACAAAAATACAAGCATTCCAAGTACTACCCCAGTCCAAATTTCCCGACGACGTAAAAATACCCCCAACAGGAGAACAAACGGAAGAGGTGAAAATAGATATACTGCTAAAGTATTTACCAGGGCAAGATACCCGTTGCGGTCGCCCAAAATTACATAAGCGAACAACCACCCAAAAAGAAATGTAAAGTAAACCCAAACTATAACTGTTACCCAGCGGTTGAGGAAAACTACAAATTTTTCACTCATGAATTTATGGCTATACGAAAATTACCGTTTTCTTTCATTGATTTTTTGATAAAAATTAATCATAGCACAAACATGCCAGTTTCAGGTTAAGCCATTGCACCCGGGCAAGTTTTAATGTATATTGTTTGGTGTACATTCATAGGTATTTTTGTTCCTGCGAATTGTGCTAATAGAGGAGTGAACGGATGAAAAAAATATTTCCAATCTTATTTGTTTTTACTTTATTGTTACCTATCCAAGTAAAAGCCGCCCCTCCCCGTAATCCTTCTATGGCACCGCGGGCCTCTGTCGGTGTTCCTGGCGGGCCTAGCTTTAGAGTCGCCAACGTTGTGCGTAATACATCCATCACAATCCAGGTTTCAAATTTCCCCACTGGCCAAAAATATTCGGTCACATTAGGAAAAATTGGAAACCAATTTGGCTACGGAACTAAGGTAGGTGTTTTGGATGACTCTATGGGGATTGAATTTTCAATAACCTATTCTATTCCTGGCCTCCTACATGGTGAAAGGCTATTAGGTGTGCAGTTGAAGCACAATATCACCGGCGCACGCGGATATGACATATTTGAAAATACTACCGGTTGGAATTCCTCTAAACCGTACTCTTTATATCCTGACGCGTCCTCACCCACAGATTCTGGTGGTAATTCGGTCACAATTCTAGGCGGTCCAACATTTTCCGTACAAGATGTCATCCAAGATCTAAAAGTAACGATCAGATTATCTGATTATCCCATAAACGAAAAATTTAGGGTAACAATGGGGCCGGTTGGAGAGCAAGACAACCCCGGAAGGGATGTCGGGTTAATTGATGGCAGCTTTGGGCAAAACTTTTCCATCAAATTTGATATTCCAGAGCAATTATTCCCTGAAGATGAGATTTTCATCCGCTTGGAAAACACCTTCACCCAAAATTATGGATATGCTGCATTCACTAATGCACATCCGTGGGCGCACGTTCCTCTGCCACCCTCAGCAAGTTCGTTTACCAGTTCCCAGGTGACCTCTACATTTTCTGGCGGAACACCTTTCACGGCAATATTAAATGTCGTTGCAAATAGCGAGGTTACCTTACAAACATTTAATTTTCCTGCCGATAAAGAATTTATCGTAACTATGGGCCAGAATGGTACACGCGGTATCGGCGGTCTAGTAGTAGGTGTTCAGAATTCAGGGCTGGGGGGTTCATTTATAGCCACTTATCCAATACCCGCCTCCTTGCAAAATGAGACTATGATAGCGATTCGACTCCAGTCCACCACTTCCGGGCATTATGCCTACAATTGGTTCTATAATTCTTCAGGCAATGATCCTGTTGTATCAACCTCTACAGGTTCAACACTTCCGTCCTTGCCGCCTGGAATGTATCCCACCTTCAGCGTCTCGGGGGTCTCTGAGGATAACAGTGTTACGATCACAACTTACAACCTGACTACGAACGATACCTACACAGTAATTATAGGAGCTTATGGTACATATGGTATTGGCGGGACTGTAGTCTCCAGCCAAGACAGCGGTGCAGGGGGTACAATCTCGGCCACATATGTAATTCCTCCTGCTTTTTACGGTGCTACAAAAATAGCAATCCGTTTAGAAAGCCCAATATCCGGTTACTATGCATTCAATTGGTTCTGGAACGATAATTATCCATAAGAAATGTTACAGACAGGCCAGGCTAACCACTGGATAGTTTTACATCACGCGCCTACAGTTTAGAATAAAAACACCCTTCTGATGATGTCTATGCGCAATATTCCGTCTTTTTCGACCTAACATCTATTGACTTGGATTCGGTTTTCCAGTATCTTGAGGCTGAGATTAATAGTATTTTTTTAGGGAGCAGATTATGAAACGCTTATTTTTCAGCATATTGGCATTAATAATTCTATTTCCAATTCAGGCAGCCGCCTCTCCACCTGCTGCGGGAATCTCAACTTTTTCCATACAAAGCGTGAATACAGACACAGATGTCACTATCCTGACAAACAATTTTCCCGCCGGCGAGAACTTTACTGTCACCATGGGCGATTACGGCACATTGGGCATCGGAGGCACTGTGGTTGGAAACCAGGCTTCTGGAGCCGGCGGCTCTTTCAGCGCTACCTTCCCAATACCAGCAGCTTTCCATGGCGCTGCACGCATCGCCATTCGACTAGAATCAACTACCTCAGCTTATTACGCTTACAATTGGTTCTGGAACGACACATCTGGTGGTGGATCCCCTCCGCCAGCACCAGGACCTAACCCCACGTTCAGCATCGTAAGTGTAAACGAAGATGTGGATGTAACCATCCAAACGTCTAACTTCCCTGCTGGGGATACCTTCACCGTGACCATGGGGTTGAACGGCACCAAAGGTGTTGGAGGCACAGTAGTAGGCTCGCAAGCTTCTGGAGCCGGAGGCAGTTTTAGCGCTACCTTCCCTATCCCCGCTGGACTCCACGGGCAGCACATTATTGCCATCCGTCTGGATATCCCAACGTCGCCTTATTACGCTTATAATTGGTTCTACAACAGCCCAGGCGCTGCTTCTCCAGCGCCTGTCGTCCCCGCTCCCGGTCTGATTCCCACATTTACCATTACTGCCGTCTCAAAAGATAATACAGTCACAATAAGTGGGGTTAATTTCACTCTGAATGACACCTACACAGTTCTAATAGGTGCATACGGGACTCAAGGTGTCGGAGGCACAGTTTCAGGATCACAAGCCACGGATGCGACGGGAAGCTTCTCCGCCACCTACACGATCCCAGCAGGTTTGCATGGCGCAACACGCATCGCTATCCGTCTTGAAAGCGACACAAGTGCATATTTCTCATACAATTGGTTCTGGAATGATAATTACCCGTAAGAACCGAAACCCTCTGCTCGCATCGTCGCAATTGCAGGGTGCATCAATCTAAACATCTAACATTTACGATTTTTCATTTGCTCTGCGAAAAATATCAAGCATTTCAACAATACCTTCCGGTGGATTTGGAGATTCTATTAATAATTCGTATCGATAAAATTCAAACTGGTCGCCTGGTATCATCTTCTCAATAGCGTCATATAGAGTAGAAATCGCACCCTCGTACTGTCCAAGGCAAATTAATGCTAATGCTTTGTTTTCAAGCAAGGCTGCTGGAGATTGTATCCGTTTTTTCCTAGCGTGCTCCCACAAATCTAACGCCCGTTTAAAATATTCAAGATCACCACCACGTCCCAGATATCGCGTTATTATTCCCATTGAAACCAATGCATTTAAGGCTGTGTCTGATCCTAATCTAATACGTTCATTATAATGTTGCAAGGCTTTTTCGAAACTTCTCATTTCTAAATAAATATCCGCGAGATTGTTGTGAGGTGATGCAATTTTAGAATCCAACTCTATTGCGCGTTCATAAGCTGTTATGGCTTCTTCGTACCGTCCCTGGTCGAAATATACATTACCCAGTCCATTTTGGGGATAGGCAAATTCGGAATCCAACTCTATAGTGCGTTCATAAGCTGTTATGGCTTCTTCGTAGCTCCCCTGGTCGCAATATACATTGCCCAGGCCATTGTGGGGATATGCATTCTTTGGATCTAGCTCAATAGAGCGTTCATACGCTGCCAAGGCTTCTTTGTACCGCCTCTGGGCGATATATACATTACCCAGTCCATTGTGGGGATAGGCAAATTCGGAATCCAACTCTATAGCGCGTTCATAAGCTGTTATGGCTTCTTCGTACCGTCCCTGGTCGAAATATACATTACCCAGTCCATTTTGGGGATA
>VRUJ01000032.1:0-6966 GCA_019456165.1 Chloroflexota bacterium | reverse complement strand
CGCTGCCAAGGCTTCTTTGTACCGCCTCTGGGCGATATATACATTACCCAGTCCATTGTGGGGATAGGCAAATTCGGGGTCAATATCTGAGGCGCGCATAAAAGCTTTAATCGCTTCGCTATTTCGGTTCAATTTCCATTCCACACCCCCAAGACTGTAATAGCCACTAGCTTCTTGTGGTGAAAGTCTCACATTTTCCTTAGCAATCATTAACGCTTGATTATATAAACTTTCCTTAAATAGATCCCAAAAAACTGGAATAAGAGACACTAAAGTTTCTCGAGGATGACTTCGCCCTAATTTAAGAATCAAAGAATGTAATGAAGGCAGATGCTTTCCCATATCCAGACTTCTTCCTTTGGCTTCAATCTGCCCATCTTGGGGAGTTAAAATATTTTCTCGGTTAATTAAGTATAGAATTGTTCGCCGAATCTCCCACCAATGTTTAATCTGTTGAATAATATTTCCATTAGCGATAAAACGCGCGGTTGGTTCAATAGTATATCGGCGCAAGGCTATACCATACCCTTGAAGCAATTCGATCGCATCATAGATATTTACCACTGCGGGATACCTTGAATTTAGTTCCTGATACCGTTGCTCCCAGGTCCCTTTTAGCGAATCACGATAGGAATCTAATTTAAAAGGAATAGATTTATTCCTAACCATCCGTAGATTTTCAATCACATTTGCGAAAGTTTTATCATTACGCTTTGCTATGGCATGATATTCTTGAGAATTAGCAACAATTTCTGTTTTCGGGATAATTTCATCGAGTAAACTGATCACGGCTCTATCTTTGGGTTCAGGAATATTGAACTCAATAAATTTACTCCAAAAGTTTGAGTACTTATCATATTCAAGTTTTTCCCATTCTGGTGGCTCGTCTTTGTATTCAGGAATAGTTTCGTCCCGCGTGGTTGCGATAACCCTTACTTCCCCCTTTCCACACAAATTCTCATAAGTTTCTAGCGTATCATTTAAGCGTTCCTGTAGAGGAACTGTCAATCGTTCTAACGGATTATCAGCTCGAGGAGATTTCTCAACCCTACTGGCGTACATTTTGCGGTTGAGGTCATCAAGGAAGAAGATTAGTTTTCGATCCTTTTTCAGTTGTTGTGGCAAACGTCCAGGAGGTTCAAGCCATCCTTCGCGGGTTAAATTCAAGATTGTCCAGCCTTCATTATTCAAACTCTGTGCAACCAGAGCAGCTTCTCGTGTTTTCCCTAATCCCGTCCTTCCCCGTATCAGAACCCAACGAGATTCATCCAATATTTGCTCTAGTTCCTTCCGGATACTGCGCCCCTCAATGCGTTTTTGGTAGGGTATGTTCTGATCGGCAAGCGGATCATCATCTTGACCTTTTAATATTGCCTCCAATACATCGCTTTGGGGCGGAATTATATCGAAAGGAAAGGTCTCTAAGGGAACTAATCGAGCACGCCGGAGGCGTACATACCCGACAATTATTCGCCATACGACAGCCATTAGAGCAAATACAATACCCGAACCGAATAGGAATCGAAATGCTCCGCTAAATTCTTGTAAATACTCCCAGATTTCTTTCAATTTATCCATTATCCGTCCTTTTGTATTTACATGATAGCACAAGTTCCACTTTAATTTAACATAAAAGAGCGAGTAAATAACTCGCTCTCCATTCTCAACATGAGAATTTCCCAACCAAACTACACTTTCTCCACCCCCATTTCCACACTCTCACCATCAAATTCCAGGGCTTTTTCTGTCTTGTGGGCCTTCTTAGGTGCTCCTCCGACCAACATTTTTGTTGCCAGAACTTCACCCATGATGTATTCACGATGGGTTTCAACAGCCTCCGAAAGCCCCTCCGAGGCTTGGTAATATAACATAATCCGGTCAGCCAGGTCGAAATCCGCATGCTTGCGCAGGTCTTGCACACGGCGGACGAACTCACGCGCCAGACCTTCCGCGCGCAGCTCTGGGGTTATCACCGCATCAACAGCAACAGTAACGCGCTTATCTGCTGAAACAGCCAGGCCTTCCAAAGGTTCAGTCGTCACCAACAATTCGTTGGCGGCTAATTCCACTTGTCCGCCATTCAAAGAAACCAGCACAACTTCGCCAGTACTAACCTTGGCGTTTACTTCCGCGGGATCCAAATCCGAGATAGCCTGGCGCACCTTGGGGAAATCTGCTCCGAAACGAGGGCCTAACTTGGCATTGTCCGGTAAGATTCGGTAGCTTATGAGTTTCTCCGGCTCTCCAACAAATTCCACTGCTTTAACATTGAGTTCATCTGCAATTATTTCCACAAGAAAATCAGGCAATTTTACATCATCCTCTGTCAGATAAACTAAAGCTTTAGCTAACGGCTGGCGCACTTTCAATGCTGCGCTGCTGCGGGCACCAAGACCCTGACTAGCAATCTGGCGTACCAATCCCATTTGATTGATCAGGGTTTCGTCAATAATATCATTATCCACGCGCGGCCATTCCGTGTGATGCACGCTGTCATACGCATCAGGGTTGTTCTCAACAACCAGGTTCTGATAGATCACTTCCGTAACGAAAGGTGTTAATGGCGCCAAAACTTTTACAAGTTTTATTAATACGTGGTATAGGGTAGCGTAAGCAGCATTTTTGTCTGAATCGCGCTCACTCCTCCAATAACGACGGCGGCTGCGACGCACAAACCAGTTGGTGAGATCGTCAATGAAAGGCTCAACAATCAAAGTGGCAGCAAAAGCATCCGAATTTTCCAGCAATTCCGTAACCCGGTCAACAACTTGGTTGAGGCGTGCAAGCACCCATTTGTCCAGAGGGTTAGCACTCTCCGGGGGTGTGCCTTCAGGAAAGGCTGGATCAAATTTATCCCAGGCTGGCTCCCAACCATCCAGGTTGGCGTAAGTAGTAAAAAAGCTGTAAACATTCCAAAGGGGTATTAGAAAGCGGCGGCGCACTTCATCGGCCCGGTTGTACCCGAATAACAGGTTGTTTTCCGGTTTTTGCCCGCAGTAAAGCCACCGCATCACATCCACACCCATTTTGTCTGCGGCCTCATTGAACTCGATTGAGTTGCCCCAACTTTTATGCATCTCCCGGCCGTCCTCTGCCAACAAAGTAGCATAGCCAAAATTCTCGAGGAATGGTGGACTATTATCTATAACAGTACCCATAGCTAGAAGACTGTAAAACCAATTTCGGAACTGGCCCGGGAAGGATTCGCTGATCCAATTCGCGGGGTACCACTTATCCCAATATTCTTTATCCTGCCGGTAACTTAAGGTGCTGAAGCTAACGATACCGGCATCCAGCCAGGGATTACCCACATCCCTGATGCGGGTCATTTTTCCTTCGCATTGCGTGCAGGCCAGTTTGATCTCATCAATGAAAGGTCGGTGAGGTGTATGGCCCACAAATTTATCCCAACCCTCAACGGCGCGTTCCTCCAACTCTTGCTCATCGCCAATGACCTCAAAATGGTCACATTCTTCACACTCCCAGATTGGTAATGCTAATCCCCAATAGCGTTTTTTCGAAATCATCCAGTCGTGCATGTTGCGCAGCCAATCCATTTCTCGCGCGTGTCCAAATTCGGGGATCCAACGGATTTGGTCCACCACATCCATCATTTGATATCGCAAACTGCGCGCCTTTTCTTCAGCGCTCAATTCATCACGAGGTTTATCGAATGTTTCACCCATGTTAATGAACCATTCATCAACCAAGCGGAATACCAGTTCAGTGCTGCAGCGCCAGCACCGGGGGTAGCGGTGAGTATAATCAGCAACGTTATAGAGCAAGCCCTTCTTTTCTAGATCATCAAAGATTTCTTGGGCAGATTCCGAGACATGTTTACCCGTCAGCCAGCCGTACTTTTCTACAAAATAGCCTTCTTCATCCAGAGGTGCCAACAAGGGCAAGCCGTATTCCTTCCCTAGCTCGAAGTCTTCTTTGCCACATCCAGGGGCAATGTGCACAATGCCAGTTCCTTCCCCGTCACTAACCTCATCCCAGAGGATAACGCGGTGAACTTCTGCTGCGCTTTCTTTTATTTCCTCGATCAATTCCTTGAGATCTGTGCGGCCACCAGCCTGTTGGGCAGCTGCAAGATCATCAAAAGGTCCGTCGTACTCCCAGCCTTCCAGTTCCTCTCCCTTCAATTCCCTCAACAATTCAAATTTGCCTTCCAGCATCTGGGTGGTTCCTTTTGAAAGATAGTAAATATCATCGCCCTGGCGAACCTTTACATAATCCAATTCTGGACCTACTGCCGCAACTACATTACTGGTTAACGTCCAGGGAGTGGTGGTCCATATTAAAAGAGATTCGCCCTCCCTATTCCGCAGCGGAAAGCGCAAGGTGATAGACGGATGGGTTAACTCTAAATATCCATCGGTGACAATCTCATGCTGGCTGATCGCCGTGGCGCAGCGCGGACACCATGGCATCGAGTCTGCTCCGCGGTACAACCAGCCGTTCTGCCAACATTTTTGGAGAAAAGTCCAAATCATGTAATTATTCTCGTTTGCGAAGGTGAAATAACTTCCACCAACTTCAGGCATACCCAAGCGTCCAACAACATCTTCAACCGCGCCCGTTACTTTCCCATCAGGACCTTCTAAGGTGACTTCTTGGGTCGGATCTTCAACTAGTTTTTCAGCCAACCAGCGCAAGTCATCAGGGTCATTCCACTCCATCCAATAGCCTAAACGCATGGACTGCTCAGTTTGCACGGCGGCATAATTGAGCACGCGCTCCTTGCATTTAAGAACAAATTTTGCTAAGCCGTATTCCTCAATGTCTTTTTTAGATTTGAAACCCAATTCTCTCTCTACCTCTACCTCTACCCACAAACCCTGGCAATCAAAGCCTTGTTGGTAGCGCAGCTCTCGGCCGCGCATAGCCCAAAATCGGTTGTATAAGTCTTTATAAGTCCTGCCCCAACCGTGGTGCACGCCCATAGGGTTGTTTGCTGTAATAGGCCCGTCAATAAACGACCAGGGTTCTTTGCCTTTACGTAACTTACGCAAATTCTGAAGGGCCTTTGCCTGCTCCCAGAATTTTAGGGTTTCATATTCTTGAGCGATGAAATCAACTTTGTTGGGTACATCTTTAAACGACATACAGCCTCCGATACCATTATTAAAATAACAAGCTCTCATCCCAAATCTGGGACGAGAGCCAGATAACACTCCCGCGGTACCACCCGCATTCCCGCCAAATGGCGGGCACTCATCCGGGACGGCCAAGCATCGGCTTGACAAACCCAGCGCTTTGCTAACAGGGTGCGGCCCCGGTATCACCTACTCGCTATAAGCTTTCAGATCACGGCTCCGGAAGGATTTTCAACCTATTGGTTTGCCCCGGCTCTCACCGTTCCCGGGTTCGCTTCCATCCCAAAACAGGCTTACTCGTTTCCATCACTGCCTTATATTGCTAATAATTTTGTGCGCTGATTATGCCATAGGTATTGTTATGGGTCAAGTTGAAAACGAGGAAGAGATCATATTAATAAATTTGGAAATAATTGATAACTATTTCCCAAGGAATGTTCAACATATTATAAGTACGCTTTTCCCTCCTCAAACCTTAATAAATACGATATTTTAAGGTTGTTCTATGTTTGTTCTATTGCCCGGTGGTTAATTGTTTTGTACTATATCTAAAACCACTTTTTCAACCGCAATCGACTCACCCCAACATCAAATTAATTGACCTCAAGGGCGGAAGGGAGAAAGGCTTGAAAAATATACCTATGAAAACCTTGATTCGAGGTCTCTCTTTTATTGCACTCCCCTTAATTCTTGGAGTATTTCTATACAAAGTTTATGATTCAGATATGTCACTTGAGCAGCGGGAAACAAATTTAAGACTTGGCGAAGAATCTATATTTAAATTAAATAATTTCATATTCGTTGATGCAGCGGTTATAAACCCTGATGAAACGCAAAGTGGAGCAGTGATAGTATATGACGACCAATACGAGTCAATCGCTTCGGCTCAAGTTTCGATTACTGTAAATTATCCATGTGGAGAGGCCACAACCTTTTCAATTGGTTTTACAGATATTAATGGAATAGCATATTTTTCACTTCCTCAACATGACTTGCAAATCGGCCAAGCAAGTCTCACGGCTGAGATCACTTTTCAAAATCATTCAGGGACTACCTCAACTTCTTTCCTGATCTGGTATTAGTGAAAAAGCCAAATGGAGGCTAAGCCCCCAAACACCCATTTGCCTTTCATCCCTGCTGAAGACCATAGAGTATTCTGACTTTTTCCCCATAAATACAAAAATCAAAAATATTCTCTCCCAACTTTTTAGTATTCTTAGGGGATAGCAAGAACAGCTGTTGCGTGTATAATGTTATATGTAAAATACTAAATTTGGTGAGTGTTAAAATGAATTTCACGGGCCAAGAAGATACATTGGGGCCGAAGGAGACTGCCTGGTTAGTGATTGGGGATCAGGTATACAACCTTTCTCACAAAGTAAATAAACTTGGGCGCAGCTTGGAGAATGACGTCGTCATTCAAGATCCTCGTGTCTCCCGCGTACACGCGGAGATCCAATATGAGGACGGCAATTTCATCCTCCACGACTTAAATTCATCTGGGGGCACGTACATCAACAAACAGAAAATCCAAGAAAGTGTCCTGCGAATTGGGGATATTATAACTCTCGCGAATGTTCCGTTAGTGTTTGTGGGAAGTGACCACAAATTAAAAGTCAGATCGGAAGACTCAACCAGCATACTGGACGAATCAGAAGTTCTCTAACGACTAAATTATATAAAAAACAGGCAGTTTCAAATCCATTAACCACACCTCCATCCTTCATCCCTTTGCATGGTTTTAATGTCTATAGATATGCATACAAATGTCTATTGCTTCCCTCCAAATAAGTTAGTGTAACATTGTTTCTGTAATTTCCAAAAAAAGATAGGTCAGGTATCCTTTTAGTGATAAAGCTAGAAAGGA
>VRUJ01000031.1 GCA_019456165.1 Chloroflexota bacterium | reverse complement strand
TCTAGCTTTATCACTAAAAGGATACCTGACCTATCTTTTTTTGGAAATTACAGAAACAATGTTACACTAACATTTTTTTGGCTAAGATCGCAATTATATTGGTTAAATCCAATACTGATAATAAAGCCGTGGGTTTTGATTTAATCATGTAGCGGATAAGGGGCAATAATGTAAAATATGCACTACGCTTATGTAATTTAACTTTTCTAATCTTGGGCGATAGAATAAATTCTAAATCCGTTTCTTTTGAAAACGTAATAAGATCAACAGAATATCCTAATTTAATTAATTCGTTGGATATTCTTACAAATGCTTTTTCAGCCCCTCCAATTCCTAACCCTGGGATAAATAATGCAACTATGATTTTATTATTCATTGTATGAAAAAGAATTCTAACATGATAGGATATCTATATTATATATTCATAGGCAATGGATTTCAATTAGGCGCGAATCTATGTTTCAAGTAATTGTTGGTTTGAGGCCTTTGGAAACAATATTTATTATGAGTATGAGCAGGCAGTTATGCGCTGTTTCACTCAATTTTTTACTGACCATTCGATAAAGTAATCGCCCCCAGCTTATCACAAGGTGCTTTTTAACTTTCGCTAGCTTTAACCGAACTTCTCTAGCAACCCATTCAGAAAACTAGAACCGTGCATGCAGGGGTATTACGTTCACAAATAGTGATCTTTCAATAAGAAATCAGGCACATCCTTAGGGTTCAATGCTTTTGAAATAAGGAAACCTTGTACCCAAACGCAATTAATAGACTTGAGGAACTCTAATTGCTCCCTGGTCTCCACTCCCTCAGCGATCGAAATCACTCCTAAACTATTTGCAAGATTGACGATTGTTTTTACAATCTTCGAACCATCATCACCCTCACCTATTTTGCTGATGAAAGAGTGGTCGATCTTTATAGCACTGATCGGGAACTTGTGAAGGTAACTCAATGAAGAAAGGCCCGTCCCGAAATCGTCAAGACTTAGATTTACACCAATCCTTTGCAGGTTAGTAAACAACTCAAGAGTGATCTGGCTGTTTTCTATACTCGCGTTTTCAGTAATTTCCAACCATAAATTCTTGGCGTGCAAGCCAGTTTTTTTGAGGGTATCGGTAATTTGATCAAATAAGTTTGGATGATTAATTTGCTTATCAGAAAGATTCACAGCAATATGCAATGATTGATCCAGAGCAGTTTGTTGGAGCCAATCAGCCATTTGTTGGCATGCGGTCTGGAGTACCCAATGATTTATCTGGTTTAGAAGCCCAGTTGTATCCTTGGTTGTGAAAAACTTTTTTGGGAAAACCAGGCCTTGATCTGGAGAATCCCAGCGCAAGAGTGCCTCAAAACCAACAACGCGCTCTGTCTCTAAAGAAATAATAGGTTGGTAATGTAAGCGAAGTTCCTCTTTAAGGATTGCATCTCTACGCTGAGTCTGCATTTGAATACGCTCCAGAATAGCATCATGCATTGCGTGATCATAGACTGCAAAGCGCGCTTTGCCATGTTCCTTGGCCCTATACATTGCAATATCCGCATTTCTCAGCATTTCTTCGGGCTGACTAGGTTCCAAATCGTTTAAAGTTATCCCAATGCTGGCGCTAATATGGTAAGATTTTCCTTCCACAATAAAGGGATCAGATAATTGATTCTGAATGCGTTCGGTAAGGATTAAAATATCCTCGTTATCTTGGATATCATCTACAAGAATAGCAAACTCATCTCCTCCAAAACGTGCAAGGGTATCCTCCTCGCGCAAGATTCCACCAATCCGATTTGCTACATCAATAAGCACTTTATCCCCAACCATATGCCCAAGGCTGTCATTAATAATCTTAAAATCGTCAAGATCAATAAAAAGAACCGCAAACCTATAATCTGTTCTCCGTTTTGTTCGGGCTATCAGTTTCTCCAAACGGTCTAAAAATAAATTCCGATTTGGTAAATTGGTGAGAGCGTCATGATTAAGATTATGCTCCAATTCCTCTTCTGTCCGTTTTCGCTGGAGAAAAAGTGATATCTGATGGCTGAGAGCCACAACCAATCGAAGATCCCGTTGGTTAAATGATGTAGCAGAAGGACGCGTTTTTTCCGTATAGATTAGCCCAAGCACTTCGTCATCTTTCATCACGGGTACAAGCAGCAATGAATGGCTTTTTGATTTAGCAAATTTCTTGAGAATGGAGTCGCTTTGAAGATTTGGGATGATGGCAGCAGACTTTTGCTCAATTACCCTTTCCGCTAGCTGGGGCGGGATTTCAGCCTTCGCTAATTTTTCAAAACTGTCCAGTGGAAAAACTTGGCACATTTCCGCGCCAACCATATGCATGATCGAAGTTGAAATATCTACTAGGGCCGTCTTTAGTTCCGATTGTGCGTTGAGTTGAACTCCTATATCATGGATGAATGCTGCATAGTGATCGACAGATTCTATGAGCAACTCCTTTGTCATAGTGTAGTCTCTCGGTTCAATTATCGAGGGGTCAAGAGATTGGGAATCTTGAGAGACCACGGTTATCAGCTGTAAGCCAACCCGGATTTGATCCTCATGCTCCAGATATTTGTGATTGTGTAACCGCTTCCCGTTGACAAAGGTGCCATTTGTGGTATCTAAGTCAATTATCTTTACACGCCCATCATCCTTGAAATAATGGATCTCAGCATGGTGACGCGACGCGGAATCGTCTTTTATGACGATATCATTATTGGAACCACGACCTAGCGTGAGTACATCTTTCGTTAAACTTATTTCACGCAGGTCTTCATCAATTGACAGTATAAGTAGTGACCACATGACTTACCTTTTTGGTGGTTTCCGGTACCACCTGAGCTCATCTTTTGAATGTTTGTTGGAGTATCAATGTTTGTCGGAATGTTGATTAACCGATTGCCTATCTGTTTATAGTAACATCAGCATCTTAATACTTAATATCAATTTCGTAAGGTTCCCATGTTCAAATAAAATTTCCCCGGGTGGTTTAGGTATTAGGAGATAAGGCTTCTAGCTGCTTGCGAGAGACTCTGGAAAATCAAACTTAGTGTAATAAACGGCAGGTAACCCCTTGGCCTCGGCATATGCGATCTCGCCGCGCGTGCTCTCGCCAATATAGCCGTCCACATCAATAACAAATATACTATCTGATAAGTCGATCTTTCTTTTATGCAGCTCATCTAGTAGGTCTTTCTGAGCACCGGTCGGCTGAAGACTATGTTCATCTGCATGGCCAAACCAACCAACCGATAATACAATGATGCCCATCATGGTGAGTTTTAAATTCACCTCTATGAATTGCTCCTTGAATTTTGTTGAACCGCAGAGGGTGATTACTTCGGGTTTTTGCATGTTTATTCCTTTCAATTGAATTTTAACCTATTAATATCAATTGTTATCCAATCAAAAAATCTAGCAAATAGGAAAAAATATAGCAAAATAGTATATAATACAACCAACGTGATAAGAGCTTTTCAGGACCGGGCAAGCCTGTTTGCTTCCAACCGCGTTAGATTAAGCTAGGGCAATATTAGCTTCTTCACATTTTCTACATTTGCACAAATTTATTCACCATATTCAACTACAAAAAGGAGTATGTTATGGCAAAAATATTTATTACGAGTACGTATGGATCGGATGATGCAACCCGGGCAACCCTGCCCTTCTTATCCGCTCAGGCTTTTCTCGAAAAAGGCCACGAAGTCGGGGTCGCCTTATTGGGCGAGGCCACCTTCTTGATGAAGGATGTCATCGTGGACCAAATTGACGGCGTGGGTTGGCCCCCACTCAGTGAAGTCTTACCTAAAGTCATTGACGGGGGCGCCTCGTTTTACATATGAGGGGGCTGCGCTAAGGCCCGTGGGGTCTCAGAAGCAGATCTAGAAGGTAAAAACGCCAAATTCATTACTCCCGCAGACTCAGTTGACTTAATGCTGGACGCTGACAAAATAGTCAGCTTGTAGAAAATAAATTACGGATCAAAAAGCTCCCGGCCTGCACTGGAAAGTGTGGTTCCCGGGGGCTTTTTGTTTGTGGAGTGCGCTAAATTTATCGAACAAGCCATTGAGCAAATCAAAGCAGTGCATGAGTGGAATGGGGATGATTGAGGGGATAGAAACTATCGGGGTTATAATTATGTTGGGAAGCTTAACCATCTCTTTTCACACAACAGGCGATTCCAGCATAATAAAATGAGGAGCTAATTATGACAAACCACATACGGTTGATGGGGATTATTCTGACGGTGTTTATAATAACCTTGGCCTGCCAATTCGGAGGGGGATTTGATGGGCGCACTTATTACGAATCTCTCAATCTGGAAACACCCGAAGACGCGCTTGAGACCTTCGCCGAGGCCTTTCAGCGCGAGGATTTCATGATGGTATATCTGGTGCTCGATAGTGAAGCCCAGAGGTTGCTTCGGTACGAATTCAATGTTTTCTTCAGCTACGAGCATCTGATCGGAGAAGATGTGGAAGAAAGGCTAATGGATGACTTGGACTTTAGGAGACTCTCCGAAACTCAGAATGATGGATGGTACATCTTTGACCAGATCATGCTTTACGCTGCCGGGGAGGATGATCTTTTGATCGACCTGAGGGGAGACCTGGACATACTAGATAGTGAAGTTTCTGAGACACCTGACGGCGAAGATGCTGTGGATTTGATTGTTAGAGTGGATGGGGTGGACGGCGAGGTGATCTTTCGCATGCTGCAGGATAGTGATGACCGCTGGCGAGTTTACTTCGTGAGTGCCCCCGATGAGGGCGTGGTCTCCTGGCCTGCAGCAAGCCTTAACGAAAGCGAGTAGAGCAGCAGTGAAGTACGAAACGCGAGTAAAAGTTTGAGAATTTAATTGGAGGATTCAAATCTTCCTCTCTCCACGGCACTCAATCAGATCAAAATAGTATGGCGCATATGAACGCAGCCGACAATAACATAACCAACCCAGAGACGATTCGCGCGGCATTTGCCTGGCTGCGGTATTGCTCTCCAACTCCATGTTCTTCTATAAGTTTGATGGCCTGATTGGCGTAGAAGAACGCCACAGGCTGGATAAATATACCGATCAAAGTAATACTCAAAATGGCATAGATAAGCGCGCCTTGCGCTTTTTTGGCGATCTTGGATTCTATCCTTGTTGAAGATTCATCTAAATCCAAATCACTGGTACCTTCAATTACTCCCGGACCGGCGACGTCTCCTAATGGTTTGCCCAGGACGCGTACGAGGATCACCGCAAGCAGAGCAGCGCTAAATACCACTACGAGTTCTATTATGCTAGCATAGCTCAGGCCATCCTCACCATAAAATGAATTGAAAGCAAAAGCCACGAATAAAGCAAATGGGAATGGCATTATCAGCAGCCCACCTATCAACCGAGCTGTCGTGTCATTGAGGCGGCGCTTACTTCCGCCAATCAAAAATGCGGGCATTTTTCCCGAAAATACGGCATAGATCCCACCTGCAAGCATCGCAAGTTCTAATATTAAGGTGAGCATTTATTTCTCCTCGATTTACAGCTTATATGAACGCGGATAAATTGAATATCCGGAGTGTGAATTTGGCGCGAAGGTGTATTATCTAAAATCCAGCTTATTTGCTTATCTCGGAAAATTCAGAATTCCATATCGCGGACGGACAGCCCAAATATCAAGGTGACGATTATCGCTGAAGCCACGCAGTAGGGGCAGATGGCGTGGATTACAAACAGCTCAAGGTAGGTGAGATAGGCAGAATAAAGCACGCCAAACAGACTAAGCCCGAAAATTGCCGGAGCGATCATTGAGTGGGTTTCAGTCTGTGAGCGTAGGCGGTAGATGGAAAGCCCGAGGATGAGCACATACATACCCATCCCCAATAGAGCGATGGGTACGCCTCGAATGGTTGCCCAGCGGCTGAGGTTGACTGTCTCGCAATCGCCAAAGTCGCCGCAAAGGGACGATTCTGGGAACCAATGTATGTAGCTGAGGTATCCGGCGACGAAAATGCCGATTAGGGCCAGGACTGGTACAGCGTAAGCTTTCCAATCCCGCCGGGATACTTCTTGGAGGGGGGTGTTTTCTACACTGTTATCTTGCATTCAAGTTATCCATAATTTCTTATTGGCTTACTCAGGAGGGAGGATTCCCAACAAGCTGTTAATTTGATTTTGATAACTTTCAAAGGTTAGGGTATCTAAGAATATTTGCCCATTGATGAAAATTGTGGGAGTAGACCCCACACCACGCTGGCGGGCGGTTAATACTTGGTTTTCGATTTCATCGCGAATGCTGTTGTCATTCAAGCAATCGGCGAACTCGTCTTCGTCCAATCCCAACCCTCCAGCCATAGCATTCAAATTACTCCAACTATAGGTTCCTACATTTTCACCCTGCCAATTGAGGAAAATTGTATCGTGGTACTGCCAGAACATACCCTGATTGTCTGCACACTGGGAAGCGATAGCAGTCCGAAAAGATTCTTCTCCAAGGAATGGGAAGTGGTTATATTCAAATCTAACAAGACCTGATTCAGCGTAATTATCCATTAACTGACGTCCCGCGCCAGTGGCAAATTGCCCGCAGTATGGTCACTGGAAATCCGAAAACTCTTCGATTAGTATCGGGGCATCTGGGGAACCCCAGGCTAATCCATCAGCTGTGGCTGGCACATCCTCAGGGTCTGGATATTCAATAACTAAGCGGTTCATCCAAACTAGTAAACTGACCGCAGCCACTGCACCGATAGTTATCAAGAAATAATTTTGACGGCGTCGGGCCTTATCTTGAGCGCGTTTTTGGGCGTGTTTAGCGCGCAAGGATTGTCTTTCTTTAGCCATAAATCTCTCTCCTGGATTCTTTTTGAAGATGATCTTCAAGATTACGATCTTCAACGTAAAACTAATTTAGCGCCCACATTATAAGATGGAATATGGCAGGATGCAAATGAATGGATTGTGAGAGGAGGGATACACCCTCTCACACCGACCTGAGGTCGCCGCTCTCTCTGGGATGCAGAGGAATGTGGAATTGTTGGATTAGGGTTGTAGATGGACTGGCGACTTATTCGAAGCTGTTTAATCCATCGGTAATTGGAAGAACTATACGGTCAAAAATCACATTCTTCATTGATCCGGTCTCTTTCAGCTATCGCAAAAGTCAGGGCACGTTCAGCCCGATCTGCAAATTCATTTGCTGTGTTTGGATCCGTTTCTTGCCACGCACGATCTGCGTATGAGAAGAAATCTAATATATACTGCTGCAAATTTTCTAATCCATCCGGAGTTTCTAGAATTAATTGTTCTTCATATAAATTCCCTGCTTGTGATATATCCGCCATCATAGTTTCCATACGCATTCCAGAATCAGCTATCCAATCCTTCGCTGCGAGGTTCTCACATAACGGGACTTTGTTTGAATTGTTTATAAAGTAATAACCTCCAATTATGACTACAACGATGATAAGGGCTATTATAAATTGTTTCATTACAACCTTCCATTAGCTAAATTTACTTTATTTTAAATTAAAACAGGATCACCAAATACTCACCCTGCGCAGTAATTAATCATATTACTTATGCTTGGATCTGTCAAACTTTTTATATCCACCCTCACTCTCCGACCTGTGGTTACTGCCTTATCACTGGATTGGGTGAGATTCGATTAGAATTTATTCGCTGATTGCAAAACAACTCGATACATCATAGTTTGCTGTTGACAATTCTTCATAAAGGTTGATGTAAAAATCATACGATAGGTATGTTGTGTCTGGAGGTTCTCGGAAAGGCCGGCCATTTTCATAATCGTCCTGGATCATCGCCCTGGAAAGTTGCAGCCAACAAAGACTAGAATTTTCGACCAACGACCAATTTGCAGGATCGCTAAGCTCAAGAAAGGTTTCTACCGCCTGCCAACGCATGTCAGCTTTTTCGTATTGGAAGACAATCTCAAGCATATCTGCCTGGTAAGCGTAGAATAACTCTGTGCCGAAATAGGTTTCAATTTCAGCGACTTTTTCCGAGCCCCATACCAAAAACTCTTCCGCATAGGAGGGTGTATGATCTACGTATTCTTCACCATTCCAGCCGTAGATCCAATAGGAGTATATATATAGATGAGCAATATATTCATGAGTGGCATCGAAAACGTAGAATTCTAGAGGATCGATTTCATGATCAAAACTTCCCCCATATTTAATTCCAGGTAAATCGGCAGTGATATCTACTATTGTCGAGGTGTTTTGGATTTCGTAGTAATGGACCGTCGCCTGGTGGCCATCACATGCATTTGGACAATACCAATAAAATACTTTGAACTCAGGTAGACCATTCTGATTAATATCAGACCAACCACTTTTTAAACTATACCAATAGATAGTTTCTTCATCAGGATCGAATTCCATTGAGCTGGTACTTGAAACATCCCGTAAACCCGGATGTTCACACCAAACTGGATAACCATGATAACGATTTCCTTCAGGGAACATTGGCGCGCCGAAAGTACGAATCAATAAATTTTGCTCGCCATTCCATAAATATATTGCAAGTCTACATATTTCAGGCGTTGCATCCTCCCCGTACATCGCCTCTAGATCCATATCCGTGAAAAGGTAAGCGGAATAAATATATCCACCTGGACCAATTGTTGATGAGCCGAAAATTAATTTGTAGTTTTGGGTTTCCAGATCAGCGATAAATTGGTCATTTTCATCAAACGATATCGCAGTTGGGATTGGAGTAATAGGAGTCGCTTCGTAGGTTGGTCTAAGCGTTGGCTTTAAAATCGGAGTTTGTGTTCTAATGAGTCTTGGAGTTGAGGTTGCCGTTACTGTTGCAGTTTGAGTTTGGGTTGGTATTATTATCGGTCTCGGTGTGGGAGATAAATCATTAATAACTTGGGGGGAGGAACATGCTGCAATTATTAAGATGAAGACGATCAATTTAAGGTTTTTGTTGATCATAGCAGAACCCCTTTCGCCCCCTCTGGGGCAATAGTTTATTATGGTTTCACTTGCCTATTTACATTATAGCACAACCTCACCCCGCCCTCAGTTCTGCGACCTGGGACGGGATGAGGCTAGTAAATTTCTAATACGTAAACATGCGGTCGTGTTCAACGGCAAGCTGCACGAGGTGCTTGGGGAGGGCAAATTCATATGGTTTGCCCTCTAGCTCTGCTTCGGTCAGCCCTCTGCTTTTTGACGACATGCCGGAGAGATAGATCTTTACTCCACCAGCAACTACGGCGTCATATAGCTCGCGTAGATTACCAGTGCCGAGACCTTTTACGTTATCAATTGCGCCGTCGCGCATCAACTGCACGCCATCTCCGGCTAGAAAGAGTGTCACCGAGTGACCTTCTTCTAAGGCAGCTTTAGCAACGTGGAAACCAAGAG
Organism: Chloroflexota bacterium; assembly: GCA_019456165.1. Classification (GTDB taxonomy): domain Bacteria; phylum Chloroflexota; class Anaerolineae; order Anaerolineales; family UBA11579; genus VRUJ01. The sequence goes on along the minus strand of VRUJ01000031.1, from coordinate 41,492 downwards.
CCGCTCTGGTGGGGTGTTCAGGACCATGTGTAATGTGTACAAGGATCTTTGCCATTTTAGTTCTCCTTTAAATTCAATAGTTCTAATAATATAGCACACCCTCACCCGCTTACAAGGGGTCGTTGCTCAAACGGGGAATATGCTTTTGGTTGATTAACCAGATTATCCGGTCATACGAAATCGCATAATGGAACAGAGTGAACCCGCCAAGCAGCCAGCCTGATTGAGATGAACCAACGGCAAATAGCGTCCAGGTTGCGGTGTGCTAGTATCTTTTCGGCTACTTCTCGTTCAGCAAAAGCTTTTGCCAACCACGTAAGGCTTAGCCACATCATTAACGGTCCCAACGTACCGAGCATTATACTTTCTCGAATTGTATGCCAATCGAGATGGATGCTTGAGCGCAAAGAAATATGCTCAACGATAGGATAGCCAGCCCCGAAAAAAGCCATTAAACTGGGAATTAACTAGCGAAGGAGCTGCACGAGGTCTGCGAGAGAGCGCTTTTTCTTTTCCATTTATTGAGTGGAAATCCTGGAAATGGAGACTAATACATAGGAAGATTATACCAAAAGTTGAAGAAAATGTAATTTGTAGATTGCATAGTTCCCCCCCCCAAAAAAATTTTAGCATTTAGGGCAATCGGAACACTCAAGGGATTTCCCCATATCAAAGCCTAGTTAATCCGCAAATGTGGCATCATCTCAAAGGATAACCCCGACAATAAGGTGACCCATATAGGAATCGAATCTATAACCTACTGTTTAAGAGTCATATGATCGGTTTTAGGCAGCTTTCTTCTTCCGAGCAGGTCTGGCTGCCTCGACCTGGTTCAGAAAATTATCTACTTCTAATGCTGCGATAGTTTCGCCGATCAGTGCAAGAGGCAGATCATCCAGGGACTGGAAGCGCACGCAGGATTTCCCAACGTCATACCTTTTGCCGGTAGCTTTGTAAGCGGTTTCGAATTCTGCGGCGGCCTCAACTTTGGAATAAATGCCCATTAAGTAGAGCGTCGTATAGTTCTTTTGCGAGGCAAGCGCGGCGTACATCAGCGGTTTTTTATTGTAGGTATCTGGAAATGTTTCCAAGGGTACTTGATAGGTTATCATGCCCCAGTTCATCACTTCTTCATATCCTGTGGGTAGATTCTCCAATACAATCCGACGGACTTTTTCCAAGGCCGCCTTGCGATCTTCAGGAAGTTCAGCTAGGTATTGTTCTACAGTTTTAACATCCGATTGCATAAACCAGCTCCTAATTATGGTTAGATAACAAATTCATCCAAATAATATCAAAAATATATAGAAATGTGGAAGGGTTGAAAAATGTTTCTTCGAGGAGATACTCTTTAGCCCCCCATCATTCCACTGAAAATTAATACCAGACTTAGGACAACTCCCGCCCCCAAGGTGATCAATCCTGCCCGTAAAGCACGGGTTATGTCGCGGGTGAATAAACCAACTGCGAGGCTGACTACTATGGCTAAAATGAGCGCAAACCAAAACATTCTAAAATTCTCCTTGAGATATTAATTTGTTGCTTACCATTGAGTGAGAGCATTATACTCCAAGAAATTATTTTACTCATTAGCATACAACAATATACGAACAAGGTATAATAGGACTGTAATGAAACACAATGATAAAGCCCAATCTATTGCTCCAATAGTCAAAAAAACACACCTTTTTGACTCAAAAAATGACGCTGCCTTTTGGAGAACACAACCCTTCGAAGTCCGTTTGGGGGCTCTTGAACGGATACGGCAAGAGTTTAACAGTTGGAAATACAATGCTGAACCAAGAATTCAAAGAGTTCATACAATCATTAAAAGATAATAAGGTTCGCTACATTATTGTAGGTGGATATGCAGTTGCCTTACACGGTTATCCGCGGTATACAAAAGATCTTGAATTGTGGATAGAATCCACACCAGAAAACGCTGCAAAAATAATAAAAGCGCTTGAACAATTTGGTTTTGGCTCATTAGGAATAAAAGCCGAGGATTTCCTGGAACTAGACACTATTATCCAGCTTGGATATCCTCCTAGTCGTGTTGACTTGATCACCTCCCTTCCAGGTGTAGATTTCGAAAGCTGTTATACAACAAGGGTTGAAGTAGAAATTGATGATTTAATAGTCAATTTTATTGACTTGGAAAATCTGAAAAAGAATAAACATTCTTCAGGTCGGGCCCAAGATATTGCTGACCTGGAAAATCTTGAATAATCCAGATCACCGCAATGTCAATTAATGGGAATTATTATTTACCTCTTACCTAGGGTGTACAAACTTAAGAGCTCCAATTGATTTGTTACAGAAATGGGAATGGGTTTGAACTGCTCAAAGATTGCGAGAACGGGATTTGATTCATTTTGTTGTGGGCGGTAATGGACTCGAACCATCGACCTCACGGATGTGAACCGTGCGCTCTAACCAACTGAGCTAACCGCCCGAGAATCAAATTATAGCATCCCGCTGGGTGATGTGCAAGATTGGTGAGTTGTGATCCATAGACGGCAATGGTCGCAAGAATTAATATTAATGATTCTTAATTGATCCGAACTGGCATTACTGAGGCTAAGTTACTTTTTGAAAGAGCGGTAAAGCATCCAACCGCCGGCTGCGATCAGGGCGATTGCCCAGGATCCCTCGGACCCAAAAAGTAGAGTTGCAGCGCTGAATGCGCCCACCCCCACGGCTGGATATTTGGCCCATTCTGTGGGGTGTACTTCACGCAACCTCCATAGAACGAAGAAGGTTAATGCGATCCCCGCTAGTAATATTCCATTAAAAATATTTTCGGACGGGTCATCTGCTTTGGTCATTCCTATAAGTCCAACCACTATTCCCACGGATGCCAGTACTCCTGCGGGGATCAAAGCCCACCAATTCTGGCGAAAACGAAAATAAACAACCCCGAATACCAATCCTAAAAGAATTAGGAACATGCTAACTGCAATTTCTGATCCTATGTCGCTTTCTTCCAGGAGGATTAGGACACTAACCGCGGAAAGCACTCCAGCGGGGAATAACGCCCACCAGTTTTCACGGCTGCGGAAGTAAACCACGTAGAAGGGGATCGCGATAGAGAATAGCACCAGCCCGCCAATCATCTCGCCCCCGATACTATTTTCGAGATTTTTCACCCCCTGTGGGGGTTCAGAATGACATATCCGCTAAATTGCATGTTATTAATATGACTGCGTTTAGGACAGGTCTGAGTGAAGCGAAGAGTCTGTATCCAAGTGTTTGCAAGAAGATATGCCGCAGCCAGGAAGTATAAGGAAACTCCTCGTCGCTATGCTTCTCAGAGAGACAGTCTTTCTTAGTATTGCCAAGGCGCGTTGCTCTAAGAGAAGCGGAGAGCCTCTAGATCTAAAATCGCTAGATATGTTAAATCAATTTACTCTAAACAAAATAGAACAATTGTGCTAATATATTGCCATTAACTATCTGATATTTGGAGGTAACCATGAGCAAACACACTATCGTGCATGTTGAAATTCCGGGTAATAATCCGAGTGAAACCGGAAAATTCTATGCAGACTTGTTTGGCTGGAAGACCGAAGAAGTTCCGGGAATGGATTACATCAGCTTCGAGACAGGGGAAGGCGCGGGCGGAGGATTTCCAAAGGTGGATGACCAAATAAAGATTGGAGATGTGATCGTGTACGTCAGCACGGATGACATAGAAGCGAGCCTGAAAAAAGCTGAATCTCTCGGCGGAAAGACTATGCTGCCCAAGACTGAGATTCCAGGAATGGGCTGGTTTGCCTGGTTTACTGACCCGGACGGAAACACGCTGGCATTGTATACTGGTAGGGGAGACGAGGAATAAAGGTCTTTATTATTAAAAGAAACGCCTCATGGTAATGGTTTCATCATTGCACGGGGCGTTTCTTTAGTTAAATTTTGTGCTATCTCTAAACAGCAGTAATATCTGCAACCACCACGCTGATATTATCTTGCCCGCCATTTTCGTTGGCTTTATCTACCAGGTTATTTGCAACAGTATCTAAATCTGAGCTGCTTTGTAATAGTTCAGTGATAACCTCATCCCCATGAGTCATTTCCCATAAGCCATCACTGCATAATAGGAGCCGGTCGCCTGCATTCAGGTTTTCGGTCAAAATATCTATTTCTACCTCAGGTTCGTTACCCAATGCCCGCGTTATCACGCTGCGGTGGGGATGATTGAAAACCTCCTCAGGTTGAACGAGCCCTTTGCGAACCATCTCCCCGACCAGGGAATGGTCTTCCGTGATTTGATATAGATGATCGCCCCGCAGCCGGTAAGTGCGGCTGTCTCCGACGTTCGCGATGATGGCGGTGTTTCCGGTTATCAACGCACATGTTAGCGTGCTCCCCATATCCCCAACTTCTTGCGGGTTATTGTTTGCCTGTTCGTAAACGACCTTATTTGCTTTTTTAACGGCTTGATAAAGTTTATTTTTTAATATTGGTTTAGCTTTATTCTTCTTGAGTAAAGGTTCCAATTCTTGTTGGATTGTATCAACTACGAGTTGACTAGCAACTTCACCAGCTTTATGGCCGCCAATTCCATCTGCTACAATCAACAGCCCATATGAGCCTCTCTTTTTTGTGCTGCCAACTAAAGAGAGAACCGAATCCTCATTTATTTCGTAAATCTTTCCTTTGTCTGTTCCGTAAGCAGCAGTTAGTTTAAAAAGCATAGTTTCAATTTCTACTATCGGTTATTATTAGCTTTTTCATTGGTGGACCACCCACAGCTTGCTGCGGGGTTCTTCACTTACCGAATAGGTAGATTATATGGTAACTTAACCGAAGTTGCAACCTTATAATGGATATCTAAAAACCTTTTGGATTTACTAGAGACGAGATAAATTTATAGAGTGAGGTTTCTGATTTCAACCTTTTATTCTTGCTGATTACCCTGCAGCTTGTTGGTGGGATTCGCTGAATATGAAAATTATGATAATAATGAACCTTTAATCTACCCTGAGGGGTGTATATACGGATCATCTTAATTTTATTTCCTCACAAGGTACCCTTTTCATTCATACATAATTCCTTACTCATTAGTTATTGCATCTACGTTCGAAAAATTGTATACTAATCTCAGGATGAATTAACGAGCTTTAGAACAACCAGGATTAATTATGACCGATAGCAAAAAAACTAAAGCCCAACTCATCAACGAATTGAGGGAACTGGGTCGCGAGTTGGAAGCGTTAAGAATTGCTAAACCTACCGGGGAGGATGAGACGGGGGATTCTGATTCAAAATGGCATTTATTATTTTGGAATAAATTTGAAAGGGTAAACCTTTACAAAAAATATATACAATCTGGTACAATCTTTTTCTTACAGAGCACACAATATTCCTATTTTCCATCTATTGGGGGTGTTGTGTGAAATTTAATTGCGAGAATACCTATGACAAACAATAAGCGTGAAAATTGGAAAAATAAACTCTCTAATTGGTTTCGTGAGAAACTCAATTTAGATCGTTTTCGGACTTCGATTCCATCTCAGGTAAGAGTCGTTTTCGTCCTCCTGGCTGTTATTCCCGTAATTACCCTAAGCATCTTGCTAGCTATACCCAGCATTAAAGAGGTAAATAACGCTTTTATTGAATACACGTTTCACGAACTTGAAGCGGTACGAACTTTGAAAACCAACCAAATCCAGGCTTGGATTATTGACCGCAAAGGGGATGCCCTTTTTACCAGAAATCTAGTAGTCGTCAAAGGTAGCATAGGAGTGAATGAAGGGCTGCCAATTCTTTCAGAGTACAAGAATGACCCGACCCACCCAGCATTCGTTGAGGCTTATAACCGTGCTAATGATGTATTGAGCGCTTTTGCCGCTGAAATCGGCGGTGGCGTTTACGAGGATATCATGCTGGTAGACTTGGATGGTGAAATAGTTTTCGCACTAGACCCAAGGTCCCAGGGTACAAACCTTCTGGAAACTGGGGAAGTTGACCCCTTATTTTTCGAGAGCGCCTTACAAGAAATCTACGTTGGAGATATTCGTGAGAGTCCTCTGCATGGTGGAAACCACCTATTAGTAGCAGTACCAGTTTTGGGTCCGGATGGTGAAACCGTCGGTGTAATCATCCTGGAAGCTAATGCAGATGTGCTAAGCACGCTGATGCATGAGCGGACGGGTTTGGGTGAAACTGGAGAGACTTATTTGGTCGGACAAGACAATCTCTTTCGTACCGATTCGCGCTTCCTGGAACAATTGGGAGTTACTACTACTATCTTGAATCCCGATGTAATCGTCGATACGACAGCCACTAACAGCGCCCTCTCCGGCGGGTCTGGAACTGATATTATCGCCGATTATCGCGGGGTACAAGTCTTAAGTTCCTGGTCCCCGATCACCATCCAAGCAGCAACTGACTCAGATACCGAAGGTGTCCATTGGGCGCTCATCGCCGAAGTCGAGGAAGCAGAAGCTTTAGCAACCATGGCAGCACTTAGGAGGTTTATTTCTGTATTGGGTTTTTCATTGTTGGTGATTATCGGGGCTGGTGCCGGTTTCCTGGGAATAAAGGCAGCCAAACACTTCGTCGATCCCATTATCCAACTAACTAAAAGCGCTGACGAGATCACTACTGGTAATTTGGAGGGAACATTACCCAGCACAATCCGCCAAGATGAAATCGGTGTAATGACCGATGCATTAGCGAGTATGACTTCTCGATTAAAAGAAACTATGGATGATTTGAGACAATCCAAGGAACGTTCTCGCACGGTTTCAGAATTGATTCGTTCATATGGCTATGCTTATAAATTTGATGCGCAAGGAAACATACAACCCGAATGGATCACCGGAGATATAGAAAGTGTAGTTGGCTACACAGAAGAGGATTTAAGGGAACTCGGTGTTGCGAATATTTTGCATCCAGACGAAATCGAGGCCAGCGTTGAACGAATGCAGCAGATATTAACAGGAAAACCCACCTCCTCAGAATACCGCGTTATCACTAAGGATGGCAGATTGCGTTGGTTTCAAGGATATAATCGCCCAATGTGGGATGAGGCTCATAATAGGGTTATTGGTTTCATTGGCGCTGCTCGAGATATAACAGAACGCAAAAAAGCAGAAGAGGCGCTTCAAGAATACTCCGAACGACTGGAAGATATGGTTGATGCGCGCACTCGAGAATTAAAGGCCGCTCAGGAACAGTTGATTCGTAAAGAAAGGCTGGCTGTCTTGGGTGAGTTGGCCGGCGGGGTGGGCCATGAACTGCGCAATCCCATGACGGGAATCTCAAACGCAGTATATTATCTAAAAACTATTCTTCCGGAAGCGGATGAGAAAGTAACCGAATATCTGGAAATTATCTCTCAAGAGGTAATCAACACCTCGAAAATTGTCTCGGATCTACTCGATTATGGCGGACTAAAACCTACTGACAAACAGCATACTGAAATACGAGATGTGATCACCCAAGCCATCAAAAGAAACTCGGCACCTGGAAATATTAAAGTTACTACAAGAATTGCCTCCAAACTGCCAGGTGTGTTTGTGGATGCCTCACAGATTGGCCAAGTGTTTGATAACCTGCTCACCAACGCTTTCCAGGCTATGCCAGATGGCGGGCAGATAAAGATTGGAGCGAAGGTGAAACAAAATTGGGTTCACATAAGCGTCAAAGACAGCGGGGGTGGTATAGCAGAAAAGAACCAAAAGAAAATCTTTGAGCCGCTTTTCACCACCAAAGCGCGCGGCATCGGCCTGGGATTACCGCTTTCTAAACGGCTGGTTGAAGCAAATGGCGGTGAGCTAATTATGGAGAGTGTGGAAGGCAAAGGGAGTACCTTCACGATCAAGCTACCTTCTGGAGAAGGCTAGAGTGAAGCCAAAACCACGTATCTTAGTCGTGGATGACGACAAGCTAATCACGCGGACTCTGGCTGACATCTTTGATGTCAAGGGTTTCTCTGTTGAAGCGGCCAACTCAGGGCGGGAAGCCTTGGAGATAATTAAGCGCAGCAAGGTTGAGATAATGCTTTCTGATATCAGGATGCCAGAAATGAACGGGGTGGAGCTTTTTAGAGCTGCAAGAAGTATTCGCAAGAAGCTAGCCGTGATCCTGATGACAGCTTATGCTACTGACCAGCTCGTGCAGGAGGGTTTGAAGGAAGGCGCGCTTATTGTGCTGGGTAAACCACTAGATATAGATAATTTATTACTGCATATAACAGATTTTTTGAAAAATTAAATTTCGGGGAAAGCTGTATTAGTTCAATAAGACTTACGAAAATCACAATAATTTTGTGCATTTAGGTTTCTTTTGTGAAGAACAAGGGGTTTAAACCCCTTGTCTAAAACAGAAAACTCCTCATTTGCGAAAGTTCTATTCAATTATTTCCTAGTAGCCAATTAGCAAATTTTCTTAAACCCCTGGCCGGATGTTCTCCAGCAGCTTCAGCTGTTTGTCCGTTTACTAATGCCCCAAATTCTTGCTTTTTTACACGGTAACGCATTATCCAAATGGGCAGCAAAATGAGTTTGAAAGATTGGATGTATAAGCCGGATGAATCTAATCGCAGATCTTTCATGCCCCCAGTACGCTTCAACATAATGTTCTTTTTCGCTTTTTCCAGAACAACCAGGCGGCCATCCAAAGCAGCATCAGACATTTTTACCCTATAGGTTTCGGCTAACCAATTTGCCAAGTAATCGGGCTGAAAAGGCTTTAATTGCTCAAGATCAAAGCTTTCAATTATTTGATCGTAACCTGCGGGTTGAGGTTCGCTGGCGGGCGCCAAGATATTGTTGAAATGAGCAGATTCAGTCCCGTTTTCGGTAGACCATTTCTCATTTTGGTAGCGTTCATATGCAAAAGGGATTAACCCGCTAAAGTCAAGGCTCCACTTAGGCAGATAAACCCCTTGGGAAACTAATATGCTAATAGGCTTCTTAACTCCAATCGACTTCAACCAAACCCGCAAGGCTGCCTGTGCCTCGGATTGATTAATCGCGAATGGGATAATGCCTTCTGGGGGAATCAATTCAAGTTCCTCGGCCTGGTCAAAGGTGTAGACCGAATCACAATGCGGGCAGGTGAGAGAAATTCTCTCGGAATCTAAAATATAAACAGCCCCACATGCCTCGCAGGAAAAACTTCGGGTAGCAACCGCGTGTGTGTGGCCTCTGGCGGTTGCCATGCCGATAATGAAATCTTGTTCATCGATTGTCTCATCTGTAGTCATGTTTTCTGAATATTGGCAGTGCTCGCAAACCAACCCGCTGCCATCGGGAGTGTAGACCATTCGGCTGCCGCAATTTGGGCACATAAAGCGCTGCGCATCTGTGGTGATGGGTTCGTCAGGGGAAGTGGGTTCAAACTTGTTGGGGTCAATCATCTGGCTGGGTTGCAAACGTCCTTCGAGCAGCGCCAGGCTGCGTTTAGCGCGCGGGTCTCCAGGGTTTAAACTTAATATTTCCACCAGCCGTTCGCGTTTTTCAGCCGCGTCTTGGCTGATCTCGGATAACCAATATAAGGCATCAATGATCTGGTGACGCGCAGCCGGAGCGTTTAAAACTCGTTCTAAAAAAGAACGCGCCGAGTTTAATTCATTTGCTTTTGCTGCTGCAATGCCCCTAACCAGCAAGCTGCGAGTGTACTCTTGGTCGGATGTGCTCATGCTGGCTAATATATAGGACTTACATAAAACTACAGTAAATTTGTGCATTTAGGTTTCTTTTTTTTTTATAAATAACAAGGGGTTTAAACCCCTTGTCTATGACAGAAAACTAATCAATTGCGTAAGTCCTAATAAAAATTATCCAGACTTAGAGAACCTAAAGAAGGAATTTAGTTTAATAATTTATCGACTGCGGCGGTTAGTTCATTGAGCGTAGCTGCCTTGAGTATGTCGTCGCAGTAGGGAGCATATTGCCACATATCACTATCGCCGGTACCCCATTGGATGCGTGGTTCTGGGTTGATCCAGATGGTGCGGTGGCTGCGGCGGGAAATTGTACGGAAGATTTCAACTTGGGGATTATTGTAATTGTTGCGCCCATCCCCAACCATGATGAATGTTGTACGGCTGTCAATTTTATCCAGGTAATCGCTGGCAAAGTTGCTCAGCGTGTAACCCAGGTCGGTGCTGTAATAGCCTGTGGGAATGCGGCGTAATACACTGCCCACTGCTTCGTTGGCTCTCTTGCCTTGGAAATCTGGCGTGATGTATTCCAGATGATCGATAAATGCGAAAGCGTTGGTCTTACTGACCAGGTCTTGCATTGCATAGATCAGGCTGAGCATAAGCTCTGAGCAGTAGCGCATGGAGGTGCTGATATCGCAAAGCACAACTAGCTTGGGTTTAAGGTGCCGGTTGCGATACTTAATTTGGAAGGGAACGCTGTTGTGCTTCAGGTTGGTGCGGATAGTTGCTTTGGGATCTAATTTGCCGCTCTTGGCTCGTTTTTGGCGCAAAGCCACCCTGCTGCGCAAGATGGCTGCCAGACGGCGCACCTCATCTCTCAATATCTGCATGTTCTTCTCGGAGAGGGCATTAAATGGCCTATTTAATAAGCGGTCGATGTCTTCCTCGGGAGGTTGGTCGCTAAGGTTTTCGGCGATGCGTTGTCCGACATATTGGCGGAGTTGTTCTCCCAGCGCGGCTTGATTGGCTTCCAACAGTTGGCGAATTTGCTCTAATCGTTGGGGATCCAAATCCATCTCTGCCAGGGTGTCCATCAATTCTTGGATCGCCTCGCGGACCTCTTCGAAACGCAGGGCCTGTTCCATACGGCGCGCCATCCACTCCTGGTAGCGCAAGTCGTTGGCGTGCTGTAACCCGATCATCTGGGCTAGCTGCTCTAATTCTTGCTGAGATAAAGGTTCGCCGTGCATCAACTTATCCAGCATATTCTGCAGGTGCTGGTTGAAATGACGGATGGCTTCAGCTATTTTGCCAGCCTCCTGCGGAGTGAGATCTTCGGCCAAGTTTATCAGCGGGGGTGGTGTGTTGGCGCTGAAGAACAGCGGGAAAAGCTCATCGAATACTTTCAGATCGGCGGTATCTTTCACGAGAGTTGCGCGCAAACTTAAACGGAAAGTCTCGCGCTCGTGGACGCCCAACATATTAATTGCGTTAAAGGCGTCTTCACTTTCCGCCAAACTAACGCGTAAACCTTGTGCCCGTAATGCTGAGATGAATTTGATGATGCGTTCTTCCATGGTCCTTACGCTTAATTCTGGATGCGGAACTGCCCTAAACCACTGTCTTCATCCGGTTCCATAGGTTCCCCGGTGAGCTGCCGTAGGCGTCTTTTGGCTCGCGTCAAGTCGGTCTCGTGCTTCAATAGTACGCTGAGGGTTTTATCCAGAGTCTCCGAATCCAAGTTGGAGGAGTTCAAAGTTACTAAAGCTTTTGCCCAATCCAGGGTTTCGCTGATGCTTGGTGATTTACGCAGGTCCATGCCGCGCAAGCGCTGCACAACCTCAACGGCTTGAGCGGCCAGCTTTGGGGCTAGTTCCGGGATCTTAAGCCGTACGATAGCCAGCTCTTGCTCGGATGAGGGGTAATCGATGAATAAGTATAGGCAGCGGCGTTTAAGGGCTTCGCTCAGCTCGCGGGTGTTGTTGCTGGTCAGCACTACCAGAGGGATATGTTTGGCAGTAATCGTGCCAAGTTCTGGGATGCTGACCTGAAAATCGCTGAGGATTTCAAGCAGGAAGGCCTCGAATTCTGCATCCGCACGGTCGATCTCGTCAATGAGCAGGACGCTGGGTTGGTCGCTGAGAATGGCTTTGAGCAGGGGACGCTGTAACAAGAAGCGCATTGAAAAGAAGACATCCTCCTCAGCGGCCAGGCGGTCGGCTGCTTCGGTCAGGTTACGTGAATCAGACAGGGTGGAGGAGAGTTTGTCGCGTAAGAGTTGCGTGTAAAGCAGCTGCTTGGCGTACTCCCATTCGTACAATGCTTTGGTTTCATCCAAACCTTCGTAACATTGCAAGCGGATCAGTTCGCGCCCGGTGGCTGCGGCGATGGCTTTAGCCAGCTCAGTTTTCCCAACTCCTGCGGGACCTTCGCTGAGCAAGGGTTTACCCAACTGCTGGCTGAGGTACATAATGGTGGCGATCTCCTCGCTAGCGATGTAGCTCTGTTTTTGCAGATTATCTTTGATTTGGGCCGCGGATTTGAATGCTTTCATATGAGTAGGGGGAGCTCCTTCTGGGCTAGTTGGAATTAGGTATAGTATACCGTAAGAGAGTGAAGGTAAGATTAGGATGTTTCTTAAAATAATGCAGGCTGTTGAAATTGCATGGATTGCCAAGTAAATTATGGGAATAAAATTATAAAAGGTTAATCTGGTAATTGCATAAGTTGTATCAATTTAAATTAATGGAAGTGGTAAATCCTGTGGTTTTCAATGGGCTAAAGCCCTATGTCCAAATGTGAAAAACCCACTTATATCACCAATCTTGGCATAATAAAACCCTTGACATTCCAGTGACTGGAAGGTGTAAACTTGTGGTAAGTAAAGCCTGTTTTAGAGGCAGATTGGAAATATGTGGATTAGTAGACCTCACCGCTGACCAGCTAAAACAATCCGGTATTACGAAGAAATCAAAGAGCAAATAGGAAAGTTGCAACAGCTTTATTCCCTCGCTATCACTTTCCCAACCGAAGAAGTGGAAGGAAAAAATGTGTATATATCATATAGTTAGGGAACAAACAGAGTTAGCTGAAATATCAACAAAGAGGTAATTATGGCGATTATGAAAAAGATTGAACTAGATGTTCGGGGCATGACTTGTAATACATGCCCAGATCATGTTGAAAGAGCACTCAAAAGAGTTGCTGGTGTTGAGACTGTAGAAATTCCAGGTTGGCAGTCAAATATGGCAATCGTCACTGTGGAGCCAGAGGTTGCCGAGGCTGACCTGACTACTTCTGTAAAGCGAGCGGGATACCAGGCAACAGTCAAAACCGGTTCAACAATGGATGACACCCTTGAACAAAGTGGCTCGGGTTCTTCAAATGGACGTAGCGGTAACGATTTTGATCTATTGGTGATTGGTGCTGGTTCAGCCGGATTTGCTGCCGCGATCAAGGGCACTGAATTCGGATTCAGGGTTGGCTTAGTGGGTGATGGCACTATCGGCGGCACTTGCGTCAACATAGGTTGTGTGCCCTCAAAAGCTCTCATCCGGGCCGCTGAAGCCTGGCATACTGCTGGTCATCATCCCTTCGAGGGTGTTAACACCCAAAAAGGCAGCTTGGATTGGGAGACTGTTCGTTCCCAAAAAGATAGCCTCGTTTCTGATATGCGCCAGAGCAAATATGTGGACGTATTGGCTGCTTATCCAGAGATAACCTATATCGAAGGTTATGCCAGCTTCACCGAGGAAGGTAAGTTGCAAGTTGGAGATACTATATACAAGGCAAATCGGTACGTCATTGTTACTGGCGGACACCCAAGCGTGATAGATTTTCCAGGAATTGAAGAAGTTGAACCTCTCGATAGTACGACTTTGATGGAGTTAGAACACTTACCTAAATCCCTCATCATTTTAGGTGGTCGTGCAATCGCCTTGGAATTAGGCCAGACAATGGCTCGTTTTGGTGTAGATGTACTTATCTTGCAACGCAGTACCCGTTTGGTACCAGACCACGAACCAGAAATTGGACGGAATATCAAGGAATATTTAGAAAAAGAAGGAATTGGCGTTATCACCGGCGTTCAAGTTGAACGTCTCAGTCGTGATGGAGACACTCGGATCGTTCGTGCTCGTGTGATGGGACAGGAAAAGGAATTCAAAGCCGACCAGATATTTATGGCATTGGGGCGAGAGGCTAATACTCAAGGCATGGGATTGGAAAACGTGGATGTTGATCTAGATGAAAACGGCGCGATCGTCGTCGACAAATATCAACAGAGTTCTAATCCTGCGATCTATGCTTCTGGTGATGTGACCAACAATCCAGAGTTTGTTTATGTCGCCGCCTCAGGTGGCTCGGTGGCTGCCCAAAATGCCCTGACTGATACGAAAAAGGCACTTGATCTTTCAACTGTACCTGGGGTGATCTTCACTGATCCGCAGATTGCGACGGTTGGTATGACAGAAGCTGAGGCAAAAAAAGATGGTTACGAAGTCAAAACAAGCGCCGTCAATTTTGAGCATGTTGCCAGAGCGCAAGCTGCTCGTGATACGCGGGGCTTTATCAAGCTGGTGGCCGATGAAGCGACCAATCGTTTGCTAGGAGCGCATATCATCGGCGCTGAGGCTGGCGAGGTCATTCAGACTGCTACCTTGGCAATCAAATTCAGTCTGAAAGTGGATGACCTAACCGACACAATGTTCCCCTACCTCACCCAGGTTGAGGGATTGAAATTAGCAGCGTTAGCCTTTGAGAAAGATGTGGCGATGTTAAGTTGCTGCGCAGTATGAAACTAAAGAATTAGGAGTTTATAATGATGTCCAAAACACTCAAACTCAAAGTTGTTGGCGATCACACCATGCATTGCGCTGGCTGTGAACGGTCAGTTACTTTCACCCTAGCGCAATTGTCGGGGGTTGAGGAAGTAAAAGCTGATTGGAATACCCAAGTTATTCAGGTAGATCTCTCGTCTGATGAAGTTGATCTGGAAAAAATCAAAACCGAATTAGATTGGATCGGTTATGAAGTAGAGGTTTTATGAACGCACAATCTGCAAAGGTTCGGCCATCACTGGCCTGGCTACAGTATGTGTCCGTTTGCTATTTTGATGCGCTACCGTAGATTTACGCTCACGTTCAGCTTTATGATGCTTTCAGAGGCGTTCTATGTGGTTTATCGACCTCAGGCCGAAGAAGATTGTGCCAATGGGGTTTGTATTCCAAAAAAGTTGCACCGACAATGCCAAATTGTTTGGATTTCAGCGGTGTTGATGGGTTTCTTTGTCATCCTGGCCTCTGCCCCAATCACAATGACCCTGGCAGGGTAACGTGCAATCAAACACAGGTTTATTTTTAGCTTACTTATAGCTTAGAATTAATTTATAGATATTGATGGAACTTAAAATAAAACCTAAAAGATTACAGGTCAAAATTGGGGGTATGTCGTGCTCCTTCTGCACGATGACCATCAAGAAAGCCGTAGGGCGTATGGGCGGCGTTAATGATGTGCATGTCAGTCTGGCACACGAGGAAGCGTTGATTGAATATGACCCTGCTCAACAGACCCCTACGAACCTACGGGATACCCTGCGCCAACTTGGGTACACCGTGCGTGATCCAGATAAGGTAAAAGCCTATGAAGAACAACAGGCCGAGCTGCACCTTGCACGCATGCTGTTAGTGTGGGCCGCTGCATTTACCTCCATCACTTTAGGAATAATGGCGGCTCGTTGGTTTGGGGTACAGCAAGTCTGGTTCCGCCCCACCATGATTGTATTGGCGTTGGCAACCGTATTTTTCCCCGGTTGGCATATTCTGGTGATGGCTGTTCAATCTTTGCGCCGAAATATTCTCAACCAACATGTCTTGCTTGAGTTTGGCGCTTTTGCGGGGATCATCGGTGGAACAATAGGTCTTTTCAACCCATTATTTCCTGCTGCGGATTTCTTTGCCGTAGCTACATTCATCACTACTTATCACTTGTTGTCTGGTTGGACTTCACTGCTTGTTCGCACTCGTGCGTCAGAAGCGGTGAGCAAATTGCTTGATCTCCAACCTGCAACTGCACGGCATATATTGAATGATGGAACAGAAGTAGAAGTGCCAGTTGAAAACATCCAACCAGGCAACCTCGTTCGAATTCGACCAGGTGAAAGTATACCGGTTGATGGTGTAGTAAAAACCGGGTTATCGATTGTCAATGAGAGTTTAGTCACCGGCGAACCAATCCCGGTTGAGAAATCAGACGGGGATGAGGTCATCGGTGGATCGCTCAATCAAACAGGCACCCTGATCGTTGAAGTAACTAAGGTGGGTGAAGAAGCTTTCTTGGCTCAAATAGCCCGCCACATCGAAGAAGCCAGGGCTATGAAGCCAAACATCTTAGTAATCGTAGATCGGGTATTACAGTGGTATGTTCCTGGTGTATTGGCCTTTGGTGGTCTAGCCATCCTTGTCTGGACGCTGGGGGCTTTTCTTATAACCGGCCAAATGGATGTGATCCGAGCAATTTTTGCGGCCCTTGCAGTGCTGGTGATGGGATACCCTTGCGCACTGGGAATGGCCTCACCATTGGCTTTGATCCGCGGTGGGGGCGAGGCGGCCCGTAAAGGTATCCTGATGCGTAGCGGGGAAGCGTTCCAGGTTTTCAAAGACGTTCGGCGCATAGTTATAGATAAGACCGGGACCTTGACGCAAGGCAAACCAGCAGTTGTAGCAGTAATCTCAGCGGATACGAACCACTCTGCAAAGGTCTTACGACTGGCTGCTAGTGCCGAGCAAGCCTCAGAACATCCGCTAGCTCGGGCGATTGTCGAGAGTGCAACGGCTGATGATTTGAGCCTGGCCGAAAGTACAGGCTTTTCCGCAACTCCAGGCAAGGGTATTGTGGCTACAGTTGAAGGGCAAACCATTCAAGTTGGCAGCCCACAATGGCTGGCAGAGAAAGAAGAAATATCAGCAAAGATCACAGAGCAAGTTGAGGCCCAGGCAAACCTAGCCCGAACCGTAGTGGCTGTTTCAGTAAACAGCAAACTAATTGGTCTGATTGCGATTGCCGATGCCGTCAAGTCCGATGCCAAGGAAGCCATCCAGCAACTACAAGATGCCGGAATAGAGCCCGTGATGCTTACCGGCGACAATTGGCACACAGCCCGGGCGGTAGCAGCTGAAGTAGGGATAAAAGAAGTTTTTGCCCAAGTGTTGCCAGGCGAAAAAGCTGCCATAGTCCGTGAATTACAGTCTGAGGGCTTTCGAGTAGCGATGGTGGGTGACGGGATCAACGACGCCCCAGCGCTGACCCAATCAGACGTAGGGATTGCTATCGGAGCAGGCACAGACATCGCTATTGAATCTGCTGATGTGGTGCTGGTCGGCGAGCGTCTAACTGCGGTGGCTGATGCTTTCTATATCGGACGCTCCTCCTACCGCAAGACCGTTCAAAATTTGTGGCTCGCCTTTGTCTTCAATGGCATTGGTGTTCCCTTAGCAGTCAGCGGCCTGGTGCCGCCAGTTTGGGCAATGATCGCCATGGTCGCCAGCGTCAGTACCGTACTACTCAATTCATTTGGGGGGCAACTGATTCCCAGAAAGGAGAAATAGCATGCTTAATAAACTTACTCTGTCAATTGTAGGCGACCACACGATGAATTGCGCGGGTTGTGAGAACTCAGTGAATTTCACGCTTTCAATGATGCCAGGTATCGAAAGTGTGAGTTCTGATTGGAAAACTCAGATCATCAAAGTAGATATGGATGCTGAGAAAGTCACACCTGAAAAGATTGTGGATGAAATGGCAAATATTGATTACCAGGTTGAATTGGTAGACTGATGATTTTATGACTAATTTTTCAAAAATAGGGGCAATTTTGATTGGAATATTGCTTTTATCTGCATGTTCCGCAACAGTTGGGAAACTTGAGATTAGGCAAACTGAGTTACCTATTGGGTCTTTGTCACCCACCTTCCCTTCGCAAGACACCCTGGCTGTTTCTCCAGTGGCTCTCTCAGAAACAAATGTTAGCCCTCCCAATACTCCTACAGCATCTATTGGCCCCACATTAAGTTTTCCCAGTAGGCCCACCCCATTTATCGTCAACAGCATGGCAGAGTTTCCTGGCAATCTAGCAAATGGTGAAGCTGCTCCAGATTTCAGAGCAAAATTGCTTGGCGGGGGTGATTTCTCACTGTCAGATCCGAGAAGTAATTACTTATTGGTTTTTCCAACCGTATCAGGTTGTGGGGATTGTATTTTTGGTTTGCGCCAGATAGAATTTGGATTGGAACCTTTCCCCGATCTTGATTTGCAGATATTGGTTTTGAGTATTTATGCCGGCGATAATATCTACGTTTGGGAATATTTCCAGGAGCTCATACCCCATCCCAATATCCAGTGGGGCGTAGTTGAGTCTGCCAGCTTTGTAGTGGATTATGAAATCTTGACATTAGGTCCGATTCTGTTGATCGATCCACAAGGAAATTTGGTTTTTCGCAGCGAGTACCCTCTGGCTGCATACCAGTTTGAAAAAATGTTTGAATTAACAATTCAGAATTAATTATTAGAGATAAGAGGATTTCGATGTCTCAAAGTAGTGCAGCGTTTAGCAAAAAAACCCGTGGGAAGAAGCAAAGAAACAGGAAATTTCAACAAGTCACCATCCTGGTAATTACAGTAAGTTTAGTTGGATGGCTGATCTGGAATGCCACACAGGGAACTTCAGCCCCGGTTGTTCAACGGGTTAATCGAATTGGCACTCAAATTGGGGAGATCGCGCCTGACTTCACCATATCAATCCTGGATGGCAGCCAGTTCACTTTGAGCGCTTCTCAAGGAAAACCTACTATTGTGTTTTTTATGGCTTATTGGTGTGGAGCCTGCATTCCAGAAGCCCAGGCGTTGGCACAGTTGAAACAGGAGTACGGAAATGATCTAAATATTGTGGCAATCGATTTAGATCCCTCCAGTTCGACCCAGGCTTTGCTCCAATTCAAACAAGCCTCTGGCAATGGGGAGTATATTTGGGGATTCGACTTTAACCAGCAGGTCACCACAACCTACCTGGTACGATCATTGGATACAACTTTGATCCTGGATGCAGAGGGTTATGTAATCTTTAGGGATGAGCGTCCCACAGATTACAACACCCTTAAAAATGCCCTTGAAAGCCTGGAGTCATAGGAGATGGGGCAGCTTAATCTTGCTTTTGCCTTTACTGCTGGATTAGTAGCCACCGTAAATCCCTGCGGGTGGGCGATGCTGCCTTCATTTGTCTCTTATTTTTTGGGCTCAAAGGAAGAAGATTATCAGCAGCGACCAATTATCAATCGCATTTGGGAGGGATTTGTATTAGGTCTTCTGGTCACTGTTGGATTCTTGGCCGTTTTTGGAATAACCGGGTATTTGATCTCTGCTGGACTAAGATTCATCGTGCAGTGGATGCCTTTGGCGGCAATTTTAATCGGCGCTGTTTTAGTGCTTTTGGGATTTTGGTTATTTACAGGTAAAACCTTACCATTTTCTCTGCCAACCCCAAAGATTAATTTGAATGCCCGCAATCCTAAATCTGTGTTTCTATTTGGGGTGGCATATGCACTAGTTTCTTTAAGCTGTACCTTGCCGATTTTTCTTGCAGTAGTTGGGGCTGGCTTGGCTGCGTCTGGAACAGGATCCTTAATCATCATGTTTTCGGTCTATGGGGCAGGAATGGCGGTTGTTTTGATGACGGTATCACTTGGGGCAGTTTTTATCAAGGGAACGGTGGTTCAATGGTTCAATCGCTTTTTGCCTTACGTTCACAAATTTGGCGCAGCAATGTTAATCATTGCTGGTGTATACCTGATCTGGTATCAGGGCCGCTATCTCCCCCTGATCTTTGCTGGCTTATAAAAAAAATAAGGAACACGAAAAGATGAAAAGTATCGTTGATGAAGCTAAAGGTTGGGTAGCAGTGATAGTTGGGTTTATAGCTTGCCCATGTCATTTACCGATCACGTTTCCAATTCTACTCAGCCTCACTGCGGGGACTGCTTTTGGGGCTTGGCTGACAAATAATACTATTATGTTTGGGAGCATCTTAACTGTGATATTCTTGGTCGGGCTTGGCCTAGGTTTTTATTGGATCAATGAGACTGGAAAATCAGCGCCAAATTTAGCGAGTGGGCCAAAAAGCGTGGTGGTTGTAACATCTTCTGTTTGTGATACTTGTGAAGATACGATTTCGTTATGGAAGACTTTGAAAAAAGATTATCGTTTCAACCTGAAAATTGTTGATCTGAACACGAAGGAAGGAAGACGATTCGCAGGAGAGAAAAGTATTTTCTCGACACCTGTGACGTTGATCAATGACCGGATTGCATTTCGGGGCTTACCAAAACTTGCCCGAGCAACTGCGGCTTTAAAGAGTTGATTAGTAAGAAGCAAATTGCTCTTGCCATTGGCCTCGCATTAGCATATGTGATCTTTGCTTGGTCAGCCAGCGCCAACAAGGTAAGAAGAGAAGATAATTACACCGAGAACTTAGGTAGAGTTCTTGATCAGGTCATTTTATTGAATGTGACTCTAGCAAATCAAATGGTAGTCCAAAGAATTATTTCGGAAGAGGCGCTGAATGAGGCATTGACGGAATTAGATTTGCTGCAACAAGAATTTGAGCTGTTAGGTCCAGCGCCAAAAGAGCTGGATGCTGCTGCAAATGCTCTGGATGAAAGTATACAGGGTTATATGGAAGCTTATCTATTTTTGGCTGAGCAAGATTCTAATTCCACTGGATTCCAAGTAGATTCGAATTTTCTTGAACTAGCCATGCATGCCGGTGAGCAGACCCATCTTTCAACCCAGCTATTATTTTCAAGGGAACAGAGCAGCGCATGTATTGGAGCACAAAGGTTGCTGCCTAAATGCTGGCTGTGGTAAATCTTTTATGCTGTAATATTTAAACTATGTGAATATAGAGGAAGGGCATGTATCATCGGCTGCGAAAGACCTTCAGATGCGCAACAAATATGAAGAAATGAATACAGAATTGTTTTGATTGGTTGAGAAAATGAAATAATAAAATCATATCGACTTATATTCAAGGGTAAAATGATAGATAAATTTGACGTTGTAGTAATTGGTAGCGGTCAGGGAGGTTTACCTGCTGCACATATTGCCGCTAGGGTTGGTGCAAAAGTCGGCTTGATAGAAATGAGAGAAGTTGGCGGCACTTGAGTGAATGAGGGGTGTATCCCCACAAAGGCCTTGTTAAGGTCTGCTGAAATTGTCCATCTAGTAAGAGAGAAAGCGCATCAGTTTGGCGTACACGGAGTAGACCCCGAAGAAATAAAATTTGATCTCGCTGCAGCAATGGATCGTAAAGATCAGGTTGTCCAAACTATTATTGATGGAATTTACAGGGATTTGGATCGCAATAAAGGGATTTCCTTCATTAGGGGCCGCGCCGAATTTTCATCGCCAGTTGATATTCTAGTAGATGGAGAGGCTATTTCTGCTGAAAAAACTATTTTGGCTGTGGGTTCGAAACAAGTAATTCCGAAAATACCAGGTCTGGATCAGGCTGGTTACGCAACCAATTTCGAAGCCCTTCAATTACGAGAATTACCAGAGTCGATGATCATTATTGGCGCGAGTTATATCGGTGTCGAATTTGCTCAGATGTATTCTCGCTTTGGGACCAAAGTGACTATGATAGGGCGTGCTCTCCGGGTTATGCCCAGAGAAGAGCCTGAGTTATCAGATGAATTGGGAAAGATTTTGCTCAAGGAGGGGATTGATTTACACACATCCACAGAAGTTATGCGGGCTGGGAAGGAAAACGGAAAGCGGTTTGTAATTGCTAAGAAAGGTGAAGATGAAATTCGCTTTGAAGCTGAGGAAATTTTATTGGCTGCTGGACGTGATGCCAGGGTCGAATCATTAGGGTTGGGTGAGGCTGGTGTAGAGATGGATGGCCCTTATTTAAAGGTGGACGAAAACCTTCGGACAACTGCACAGAATATATGGTCTTTGGGAGATGCGAATGGCGGTTATATGTTCACTCACCGGGCCAGATATGATGGTCCGATCTCGGCTTTGAATGCAGTCGAGGATGCCAGAAGAAAAGTCGATTACCGGGTTGTGCCCCGAGCTGTTTTTTCAGAACCAGCTTTGGCAAGTGTAGGACTTACTGAGCAAGAGGCACGGAAAACGGGTCGTGAAATTAAAGTTGGGATGGCGTTTAATAAGCACTCTGGACGTGCCAAAGCAATGGCTGAGACGGAAGGACTGGTAAAGATTATTGCAGATGATGAAACTAAAGAAATCTTGGGCGCACACATTCTAGGGGTGCATGCAGATATCTTGATCCACGAGGTTGTAGCTGCAATGCATGGAAATGGCACACTCGAAAGATTAACTAAATCAATCCACATTCACCCAACCTTAAGCGAAGTAATCTATGATGCTGCCAGGGCAGCAAGGTAAAATAACCTTGATGTGAGGGAAATGATTGAGAGACACCCATCGCCCAAGTTCAAATTCCATACTTAGAGGCGAGGACGCGATTTGTTATTCCATACACTCTCACCCTGAGGAACAGCCTGAATGACAACCCCCGATGCGCCCTCTCCCTCTGTATAGACTGGAGACCTAGGAAACAGCTGTTCGGAGACCTGAGGACGGGGTGAGGGCAGCGACCGCAGGTCGGCGAGTTATGTGAAAGATAAAAGATAAAAATCAGTGAGTAGATTAGTATTATTACTTAATTAAATTTGATTGCATAGACTTCTTATGATAAGTCTCAGTTGATTATTTCTAAGATCACTTTACATGCATGGATTCTAAGGAATTTTTGTAACGATTTTGTTTCAGCTATATCATATAAAAATCTCAACCATTTTTTATTCTTCAAAGTTTGGAACAACTGATCCAAAGAATAGTATTTAGGATAAATTTTCATTAAAACATCCAAAAACCATTCTGGAAAGAAATCTGTGGTTGACATTAAACCTACTGATTTAGGGATATTTATTGTTGCAAGAGTTTGATTATAAACAATTCCTTTTGCTACAACACCAGCCTTTATAAAGTTGTTTGCTTCCAATAACAAATACAAATAACAAATTTCAATTTGTTCGAATTCACTGATTTTTTTAGTTTCCTCGCTTCTTGCATAAACAGATAATTCTTGATACATATTCTCAACAATTTTTAGATTATCTATTACGAATTCGTTTTCTATTAAAACTCCGATTGCCCACAATCGATATTTAGGATTTATTGCATTATCCCAAGCCAATTTTCGAAAAATATCTTCTATGTTTTCTACTCGTATATAACCCCCATCATCAACGAATCTTAAGCATTCAGCCGCCCCGATTCTCTCATAAATCGAGGGATGAGACAGGGCATATTCAATCACTTTGCTAATTCGAGATGGAGAATCATCCATCCCTAAAAATACATGATATTCGTCAGCAAATTGCATTTCTGAACCCAGGCGTGGGAAATATTCCCAAACTTTGTTCTCCTCACTTTGTAATTTTTCTGTTTCACTAATAGAGTCTTTTGGAAGTTGCCCAGAAGGGACATTCTCTATTGACTCCTCGCCCTTAAATCTCAAATAACTTTCAATAACCTTACGAAACCCTCCTGCTCCAATAGATTTTGGTCGGTTAATTAAATTCAAAATACTATTCTCTAATGTTCCTTCAATATTCTCATGTGTGTCTAAATAATCCGCAACTACATATCTTGGTGAATTTGCCATAAATGAATAGTCAAAAGCTGATGTATCTGTGATTTCAATCATTGATGCTAGAAGTTCATCTGCTTCTTGTTGAAAACCCAGTTTCCTTAATGCTGGGGGAATGTTATATGCTGAATACCAGGATATAACATTAGACGATTTTTCCTTTCTTAAATATTTTCTATAATCAAGATTTGCTTTTGGGTAAATGTCCTCAAGAAGAATTAATTTCGCTTTATTAATATGTTTTTTTGTAGAACCTAGCATAAGACAAGCTTCAATTCTAATCTCGGCTTTCTCATTAGAATCCACAGCAATTGTTAATAACCTATCACCCGCTTCTTGGTATCGGCTCAGTTCGATTAAAGCGGTAATGGCCTTAAGTTTTTTATATGTAAGATTTGTCCCATTAAGGGCGCGCAAAATGATTTTTTCTGCTCTCTCATTATCACCCAAGATCATGAATGCTTTACTGCATTCCAGATAAAAGGAAAAACCCGAATCGTAAGACTTAGAGATTTCATAAACCAAGTTTTTTGCTTCAATTTCTTTCACACCCAAGTTAGCCAGAAGCGAAATAATATCATCGTTAGAAGGATGCCAGAAGCCTCCGCCTCCAACCAAATTATGAATAATATCCAATACCTTTGAAACACCAGTTTCGACAAATAGTTCGTTGTTGTTAGTCGTTTTTAATATTCTGTTGGATTTCTTCAAAGTATTTTTACTTATTCTTTTTGGGTCATTGTAATCAGCCATTTGTAAAAACACTGCCCACGCGATCAATGTATCATCAAGCGCGCGGTGAGAATTAGGAAAGCTAATCTGCATTTGCCTACTTGCACTCTCAAGTTTTTGCCATTTGTAATTCTGGTAGTAGTCATCCCAGTCCCCAAAATATTCCGCGTATAGCTTCATAATGCAAAAGTGGTCTTTATAAGGAGGTATCCATTTCAGCCCATATATTTGCGTGGACTGCTTTAGCATTTTGATATCGAATTCTGCATTGTAAATCCCCACAATTCGACCAGAAAGTATGGTTTTTACTTTTGGAAATATGTTTTCCCAGGTTGGGGCATCTTTCACCATCTTGTTAGTGATGCCATGAACTTTAGTCGCGTCTCTTGGGATTTTTCGCTTGGGCTTTACTAGGGAATCAAGTAAAACTGTCCCGTCAAAATCAATGATCGCAATATCAACAATTTCTGCTTTCTTATCTAACCCGGTAGTTTCAGTGTCTAAAAATACGGGGCGCATTTCGAGCTTTTCTTTTGCGGTATTTATAGCTTTGGTTTTTGCATAAGCACGATTCATAATTACCCTCAATACTCAAATAATTCTCTTGCAACCCAGCCAACCTTTCCCATCTATTACATTATGCCATATTATTTATGTGTTTGTTTGTTTTTTTTCCAATCTATCCATATTCTACTCCTAGAGCCGCCAATCTCCTCCTCTCCATTTCAGGGAGAGGGCGGGAACCGAAAGTCGGCGGGTGAGGGTGGTTGAAGGCAAAATCACCACTTTTCCCAGTGCACTACCTCGTCGAAGGACATGCGCCCTTTTCGGGGGGACGGCCGCGGCTGAGGTTTGCCTACAGTTGGGTAGCCAAAAGAAATGGCAATGTGGATATGCCACTCATCTGGGAATCCTAGCTGCTCACGAGCTTTATCCGGTTGGTAGATGGTCGCCAGGCAAGAGCCAACGCCTAGTTCCCAGGCAGCTAACTGCATATACGCGGCGGCTTGCCCGGCATCGAATAGGATGCTGAACCGGCGTTCAGGCGGGAAAGTGAGGATGGCAACGGCCAAGGCTGCGCCAGCGATGTGGGTAGCATGGTGGCCGTGCTTAGAGAATGCGTTCAGGGCTTTTTTGTCTTGGATGGCAACGAACTGCCAGGGCTGCATATTCTTGGCCGATTGGGCCAGACGCCCAGCGTTGAGGATTGTCCTGACCACCTCTTCGGGTAAGGGTTTATCTTCAAAACTACGCACGGCGTGCTTTGTACGGATCGCTTCAGAAACATCCATGATTAATATTCCTTATGATTTGAACTGCGGCAAAATGATGTTTGCGATTTCTTCGAGACGGTCTATTCCGTCTTGGTCCATCCACTGCAGCATGATGCGCTGCACCCCGGCTTGCTCCAGTTTTCCAATTTGCTCAACCCACTGTTCGCCGGTACCGACGATGAAGCCGTAATTCTTAATATCATCCACGCTGGATTTGCCCTCGAAACGCTCTTTTATCCTTTGCTCGACTTCTGCTTCGTCACGCCCATACTCTGTGCCGGTCATCATAGAGCGTTTTACATCGCTTGGTTTGCGGCCTTCAGCTTCTATGAGTTCATCCAACCTTGCGTTGCCCGTTTTGAACTGCTTCACATTCTGAAACACTGCGTTCCATTCGGATGCGAATTTAGCAGCCAGAGGTAGAGTTCGATTGGGGCCGTTGCCACCGATCAGGATGGGGGGACCGCCGGGACGGGAAGGCCGGGGGAGTAGAATTGCATCCTCCAGGTTGTAAAACTTTCCGCTATAACTTACCGGTTCATCACTGTTCAATAGACGTGTGATGACCTCCAAGCCGTCCTCGAAGCGCTGGAATCGTTCGGGTAGGTCTAGCAATTCGAAGCCAAAACTTTTGTGCTCGCGTTCCTGCCAACCCGCGCCCAAACCGAGGGTCAGACGTCCTCCGGAAAGGTCGTCAATAGCGCTAGCCATGCGCACCATTTGGGTGGGTTCACGGAAAGATAGCGGCGCAACCATGGGACCAAACTCGATCCTTTTCGTGTGGCTGGCGAGCCAGGTAAGCGAGACCCACAACTCAAGCGAATCTTTTTCAGGCGGTTTAGGGTTGGTGAAATGGTCAGAGCGATATAACCCTGCGAAGCCCAGATCTTCGACAGCCTGAGCGATACGTTTCCAGCGCGGCCAGTTTAATCCGTCCTGTCCTTCTATCATCAATGCAATTTCAATCATTTCACACCTTCCTTAGGTTAAACTAACAAATGTATATAAACTTACTTTATCCAGAAAACAATACTCTAATAAAATCTGGAAAGCTCATTATTTAGATAGGAAACAACCAGCGCCAGCCCCACAAAACCAGCATCCCTAGCACAATTGTAAGCAGCAGGCTGCGGCTGCGCCAAGCAATCAGACTAGCGGCCAACCCAGCGAATAACGGAGCATTGTTTACCTCCAGCCCTAACTTTCCTGTTGGCATAAGTACGGCGGGCAGGATGATTGCGCTCAACACCGCGGGGGGTACGAATTTCAAGGCTTTGAAGAGCGGTTCTGGTAGAGGGTTTTTACTCAAAAGGGCCAAGACAGGATAGCGCGCCCCAAAGGTAACCACGGTCATGCCTATAATCATCCAGACCTCATTCATCTTTAGCAGCCTCATTTCCATCTTCAGGCAGGAGATTCTCGGCCACTACACCGGCTAAAATCCCTAGCAAAGCTGCAATGATAAGACCTAATTGGTTTGGCAAATTGTTACTTAATAGAGCTGTGATTCCCGCAACCAGTATTGCGATCAGAGTTGGGCGATTTTTAACCAAGGGTACCAGCATGCCTATGAATGTCACGATCATGGCGAAGTCCAACCCCCAGCTGCGCGGGTCGGGGATAGCTTGCCCGGCAATAATTCCGATGAAAGTGACTATCTGCCAGTTAGAATACATGAAAATAGCTGAGCCCAGGAAAAACCAGTGTTTGAAAGGAGATTTATCCGCTTGATCGAAACGGTTGGCCGTCACCAAAAATGATTCGTCTGTCAGCCAAAAACCGAGGGGCAGCAACCAACGTTGCGGAAGGTGTTTCATGTGTGGAGCCAGTGTGGCGGCGTATAGAGCGTGCCGTAAATTGACCACTAAAGTGGTGACTACAATTATGGCTGTACTCGCACCACTGGCGACCAAGCCCGCGGCGATGAACTGTGAGGAGCCAGCGAAGACAATCGCGGACATGGCAGATGTGCCTGCAGGGGTGATTCCGCTGGTTACAGCCACCGCGCCGAAAATTAGGCCGAAAGGGATGGCGCCGACAACAAGGGGTAGCGTAGCTCTCACACCTGCCCAGAATTCACTTTTACGGTTTGGTTGGATTGGGGTTGGTTTTAATATCGCTTTCTTGAATGCTAACATGATGCCCAAATATACACTGAAGCGGGTTGATTGGCAATCTCCCTTGTTAGAATGGATCTAGAAGGTTGAATATTGACCTGAATAAGTAAATGAATAATTAATCGGCTGGCGATTCGCGAGGCAGGCTGAGAGTGAATGTAGTGCCCTTTCCAAGCTCACTTTCCATATAAATATTGCCCCCATTAGCTTCTGCGATCACTTTTGATACTGCCAAACCCAGCCCCATTCCGGTTTCTTTTGTAGTGAAAAGCGGTTCAAAGATTTTCCCTTTATGCTCCTCGCTGATGCCGCTGCCGTCATCCTGGATGCTTATCAGCACCTGGTTCCCCTTCTTTTGGGCGCCAATGTTTATTTTGCCTCCATTGGGCATGGCTTGGTAGGCGTTTGAAAGCAGATTATCGATTACGTGCTGCATTTGGGTAGAGTCGACAACAACTTTAGGTAATTTAGCGGGGAATTTGGTGTTAACCTTAATATTTTCGGGGATAAGACTGATTTTCAGCGCGGAGGAAACCAGATCAGAAACCTTGATCTTTTGCTTATTGACGGGATTAGAGCTTAGCAGATCCCGTAATTTTTGGATGATCTCATCTGCCCGTTGGACGCTGTTTGAAATAATATCTAAATAATCACCAACCTTTTCATCAGTATCAGTTAAGATTGTTTTGAGGTAATATACCGCATTTGAAATGCCTGCGAGAGGATTGCGTAAATCGTGGCTCATGCTACCTGCCAAAGCGCCTAGGAGCGCCAGGTTCTCTTTGCGTAAAAGGTTTTCACGGGTATCCTGAAGTTCTTGCGTGCGCGCCTCCACAAGAACCTCCAAATTTTCAGAGTATTCCTGTAACTTTTTCTCAGCTTCGACGCGTTCGGTGATATCCAACCCGAGGATACAGATGGCATAAGGCTTCCCCTCGCTGTCTAGGAGAGGGAATTTTGTGTTTGTGACAATTCGGGTTTGTCCTTCCCATTCCATCGAGGATTCAGAAATTTGAGGTATACCAGTATTTATTACTTTGAGTTCGTCCAACCAGAATTTGTCCGCGACCTCTTTGGGTAGAAAATCATGAGCGGTTTTACCCAACATCTCTTGGCGGCTCATGTTGAAATCTTGTTCAAACGCGGGGTTAACCAGGATGTAACGTCCTTCCAGATCTTTCACGGTGATGCGGGATTGAGAATATTCAACAATATCCTGGAACTGAGTTTTGCTTTCTCGTAATGCTTCTTCAGCTTCTACGCGCTCAGTAATTTCTATACCTTGTATACAAATTGCATACGGTTTCCCCTCGCTATCAAAAAGAGGGAATTTTGTGTCGACAAATTTACGGGTTTTTCCCCTCCAAACAAATGAAGATTCAGAACTTACCGGCGTTCCAGTTTTTAATACGTTGAGTTCCTGCTGCCAAAACTCATCCGCCTTCTCTTTGGGAAAGAAGTCATAGACAGTCTTACCCATTAACTCTTGGCTGCTAATGTCGTTATCTTTTTCGAATGCAGGGTTAACCAGGATGTAGCGGCCTTCCAGATCTTTCACGAGGACGTGTGAAAGGGAATTATTGATAATATCCTGAAATTGGGTTTTACTCGCTCTCAAAGCTTCTTCTGCTTCCACGCGCTCAGTAATTTCCAAGCTGAGTATACAGACAGCATAAGGCTTCCCTTCGCTATCGATAAGAGGGAATTTTTTATTTATAACATTGCGTGTTTTTCCTTCCCAAATTAATTCAGTTTCCGAACTTACCGGCTTTCCAGTTTTTATTACGTTTAATTCCTGCTGCCAAAACTCATCCGCTTTCTCTTTGGGAAAGAAGTCATAGACAGTCTTACCCATTAACTCTTGGCTGCTAATGTTGTTATCTTTTTCGAATGCAGGGTTAACCAGGATGTAGCGGCCTTCCAGATCCTTTACGGTGATGTTAGATTGGGAATATTCAACAATATCCTGAAATTGGGTTTTACTTTTTTCTAAATCATCCTCAGCCTGCTTGCGCTCGGTGATATCTCGTTTGATTCCCAGCACTCTGCTCTCACCATCGGCACTAAATGGCTCGGTCGTCATTTCAACCCAAATTTCTGAGCCGTCTTTTCTACGCAGCCGTAGTTCAATTAGATCACTACCTAACGTATTTATTTCATCGCGTAGCTCAACACGTGCCTTTGTTTGATCCTCCTCAAAAGCAAGAAGACTAGTATCGGCATTCAAGAATTCCTCAGCAGAATAACCAAACATAGCACATCCGGCTGATTTCTTCCCGTTCAGCATTTCTTAGGTGTAGATATTTTTCTTTTCGCATACGAATGATTTTATCTCCTCATTCGTTGCACTAAATGTCTGAATTAACATATATAACAATTTATCTTTTAAGTAATTTCCGAATTGATAAGTAAACTGTCGTACTCCATATCTCTTAGAGTTTTACGCAGTTGGTGTATGATCTCTAGGAGCCAAATTATGATTTCGGCTAGGACGCAACCCTCTCCCTGATAAAACACTTAATCATATAACTTGATATGCCCCTCTCCTTGAAGGGAGAGCGCAGCTTGCGGGTGAGGGTATTTACTGCTCTTCAATTTTGGGGAGAAACATGCTGCCTGCGAAAATAATGAAGATTCCTACAACGGCTATGATCACTATCCAACGGATCGTGGAATTGTCCGAGGCGTTGGATTCCTCTAATGCAGCTGGATTAGCATCCACTTGATCGTCTGAACTACCTGGCTGGTTGAGCGCGGCAAGGGGAGTGGCTGGTGGAGGAGTCCTGCTTGGTTGGCTTGTGCGGGTTGGGGTGAGGGCTGCTGCTGTATAGCTGGCTGTTGGGGTAGGTGTTTCTGTTTGGCTGGGAGCTGGGGAAATTATTATCTCATTTCCAGGGTAGATCACGGGGTTTTCAGGCAGCCCGTTTAGAGCGAGGATATCTGCTAGAGGAACTTCGTAAACCGCAGATATCGCCCAGAGAGTCTGGCCTGTGCGCACGATGTGCACAACAGATCCATCTGCCTGGGGTTCAGCCACTACTACCGGGATGACAATCACGGGAATACCGCCGCTGGGTTGGCTGCTGCCTGATTCCGCGGTAGGCGCCACTCCACCAGCCACGTAAGCCATCTCGGCCGTGAAATAAGTCCAGGTACCATCTGTGGCTACACCTGCCCCGATCTCTTGATAGGTGGAAGCCAACATGGTGTCGTTGTGGATCGGCGAGCCTTTCCACCATTCCATAGCGGTGCTAACAGTTGCAGTATAGCCCCCATAGATGATCTCTGATACGAAGATGATCGCGCCATCTCCATAACCCGCCGCGTAAGCTCTGTCTCGAGGGCGCGTGCCCCCTGGCCCGTTATGTGTCACTGTCCCGATTGAAGCCTGGTAGTCACTTTGTCCCTGAGCGAGAGCCATCAAGGTGCTGTTGTTTTGGTATGCTGGCAATCCATTCTGTGCCCGGTAAGCGTTGATAGATGAGATGATTTCGGCTGCTGAGAGGGCTGGCTCTCCGGCGGAGACCTCACTTGCGCACAGAGATGTTATTAATATGAAACAGAGCGTGGTGCTCAAAAGAATTTTTCGCATAGGTGTCTTGAGGGGTTGGAGTTTTGAAACCGGTTTATTCACACCCGGGATAATACCACCTTCTGTGTGTTAATCGAGACTGATCAGCCTTGCGATCATCTTTATTTGACGATGTATTATGTTTGCAGCCGTATCTCGGAAAAAAGGATCGTCTTTATGCCCAGCCAATAGCAGCGTGTGCGTCATCAAACGAGCTGCCGCGAATATGGTAAGCAAGTTCTCGTGATCTTGCGGCAGCTCCCGAACCTGGTTGTATCCGGAAAGCAAAGCAGCTTTCATTTCGCTGAATTCTGCGTGGTCCAATAAGGTTGTTAGTGTAACCGCAAGATCGTACAAATAATAACCCCAACCGCAGGTGTCGAAGTCAATCGCGCGCACTTCCCCACGGTGGAAGAGGTAATTGCGTTGGTGCAGATCTGCATGGATAAGGCCGAATACATCCGGCCCTCCGCCCAAGCGCTGCATTACGCTCATAACTTTTTCTTTGCTGGAATCTATAACGGCTAACTGCTGGGAGGTTAAAGCCGCGCGGGCTTTGCTCTCCGGAATATCAAGATTCTCTTTGGTTAGCCCTTTCAGATCCCAACTTTGACGCTTGAATCTAAATGGGGGTTTGAAATTTGCGGCTTGATTATGCAGCTTGCCCATAAATTCCCCTACGCGCTGCAGCATTTCGGGGGTGAGAACTCTTCATAAAGGGCTTTACCTTCCTGCCAATGCAGGGCAACACAATAGCGCGGTTTAGCCATATTAGGGAGTCCCACTGAGGTCACTAATTCTCCACGTTTGTTTTCTAACGGCTGCGGAACTTTAAGGTCTGTATCCTCGCGGATGGCTTGCAACCACTGCATTTCAGAGCGGATCTCATCCTGTGAATGTGCCGCCGGAGAATTGACGCGCAGCAAGTAAGCTTGTGCATCATAAGATGGATCGCTGCCTGGAAGTGCTTCAACCACGAAAGATGCGTTCAGGCGATACTGTAAGGGTTTGACGCTTACGATACTCAGGTCATAAGATGCTAGAGCTTTTTCGGCCACATGTTCTAGAAGGATAAAGTGCTCTGCATGAGAAAGTTCTGAGAAGGGTTTGGTTAACTCGGGTTTTGATCTTGGCGTTGCGACAATCTCTGCACCATCATCCAATAACTCTTCTTCATCCTCTTCGGTTTCTGCCTCCTTTTTGAGCAGTACGACACCGCCAACCAAAAGAACTAGAACTACAACAACAGCGAGGACGATTACCCAAGAGGGAATATTTAAACCTTCTCCCGCAGATGTTTCTCGGCTGGTCTCCGATGGGGAGGCAGCTTGTTCTTCGCCAGTGGCTTCTGTCTGCACTCCTGCGCTTTCGGAAATTGCAGTAGCAGCCTCACTGGATTCAGTCGGCTGCTCAACCTCAGTTGGCTCTTCGGTGGCCGGGGATTCAGTTCGCAAGGGCAAAGCGCTGGTCACTCCTGGAATTCTTCCGACTACTACCGTGAAATATGTACTTCCTCCACCGCTGGCTTGTCCAGCCCCGATTTGGTGGTATTCGGGTGACAGCATTATGCCGTTATGCTCGGGGGAGGCCTTCCACCAATTCATAGCCGAGGTCGCGGTGGCTGTAGTCCCACTGTAGATGATCTCTTCAACAAAAATAGTCTGGCTTTGACCATACCCAGCCGCCGTAGCGCGGCCATTCGCCGTGCTTCCACCAGGGCCTGTGTGGGTCAATGATTGGATAGAAGCTTGATAGTCGCTTTGCCCCTGGGCAGCCGAAGTCAGTAAGCTTTCGGTTTCGAGGGGGTAGAGGCCGTTTTCGGCGCGGTATTCATTGATTGCTGCGATGATCTCTGCAGGAGTGAGATGGAGGGCTGCACCAGCGGAGAAAGAGGGAGTAAGAAGGATGATGAATATTATGAGAAAGCTTACTTTATGCATGGGAAATTTATAAAACAGTAAATCGGGCAGTTATTGGTTCAGTCAGCAAATCATACCATTTTTTATACCAGCATGTTCCAAATTTTTGAGGTATTTGGGATTAAAACTCCGTCAATAATAATTTGATGTTTCGCTATCCACTAATTATAAATACGCATTGCTGTGGATCTTCTGGACTTCGCCCCAACTTAGCGGTTTGGCGCACACTTGAATCCAGCAAACCCTCGAGCAGGTAGGCGTCCATGCGGCATAGTTCTGGATGTGATTCAATGATTGCGGCGTAAGGGCATTGCCCCAAGATAAGGCGGGGCGCGTGGGCGTGCGCCTCCCAACGCGCCTTGTAACGCAGTTCGTTCAAACGTTCCACGGCAGCCCCCAACCTTTGGGTGGTGGTGCCTATTAATGCCCCAAGCGGTGCCATCAGAGCCCCGGCCAACTTTTTTAGACGTTGCGTGCGCTGCCGAGATTCTCTCTGTCCGTAGATTTGCGATAATAGCGCGCTGGCCAGCTCGGTGAGGCTGTTATCTTGGGATTCAGGCGTGCGCATGTACAACTTTGTTGGGCGGCCGCGCCCAGTAGCTGGGATATGTCCTACGGACTCTACCTGGCCTGCTTTCTCTAATACGGAGAGGTGATGGCGTAAATTTGCCGCGGTCATGCGGAATGCACGGCTTAATTCTATTGCTGAAGCCGTGCGGTTGGTTTCCAGGAAATCGAGAATGTGTTGGCGTGTGTTTTGCATGGAGATAGTCTTTTAGTCTGGTAGTCTTCTAGTCTGATAGTCTAAATCGTCAATAATTGTTGAGCGTAAATGACTGGAATGAATTGATATCAAGGATATTATAAGCCCCCAATTATAATTACGCAAATGAATATTTTC
Organism: Chloroflexota bacterium; assembly: GCA_019456165.1. Classification (GTDB taxonomy): domain Bacteria; phylum Chloroflexota; class Anaerolineae; order Anaerolineales; family UBA11579; genus VRUJ01. Next base: position 7,627 of record VRUJ01000031.1, on the reverse strand, counting down.
TTTAATCCTTGTATTGACACACTCCCAAGCACTAGTATAATATGTGATTGTTGGAACAAACCGTGATGGGTACGACTTTAAATTGGGATGCGGCATATGAAATCGCCAGAGCGCTGAGCACTCTGCATCCCCATGCTGACTTTGAAGAAATATCCCTGGATAACGTTTTCGAATGGACGCTGGAATTACCTAATTTTAAAGATGATCCGGAATTAGCAAACGAAGAAATATTAATGTCAATTTTTCAAGAATGGTATGAGGAGTGTAACCCCATATGAGCGAAGAAAACAAACTTGAAGGCTTGAATAAGCCGGAATACGAGATCACACCGGAGATGCGGTCAAACATTGCCATCACCACCCTGGATAGGATTTACAACCTGGGTCGGCGTTACTCGGTTTGGCCGTTGATGTTTGGCCTGGCATGCTGTGGTATTGAATTCATCTGCACTGCTGCCAGCCGCTACGACATTGCCCGTTTTGGCATGGAGGTAATGCGGCCCAGCCCGCGCCAAGCTGATCTGATGATTATCTCGGGAACCGTTACCAAGAAAATGCTGCCCCAAATAGTGCGTTTGTTCAACCAGATGCCAGAACCAAAATATGTAATGGCGATGGGAGCTTGCGCCTCGGGCGGCGGCCCTTTCAAGGAAGGCTACAATGTGGTTTCTGGAATAGATAAATATCTGCCTGTAGACGTATACGTCCCCGGATGCCCACCCACCCCGCAAGCGCTGCTGCACGGGTTGATGAAATTACAAGAGAAGATTGATGGCGAATCCTACTTCAAGCGCTTCCGGGAGAGGAAAGAAAACATCGAAGCTATCCCAATTCCCATATTAGGACCGGACATTATTGATCCACGCGATTACGAAATCATAAAAAATCCAAGTAAATCAAAGGTTGCCGCTTAAGCCGGCCAGTGGATGAGGAATATACAATGACTGAAGCAGCCCCTGTTGTCCAATCTGTATTAGAAACCCGATTCCCCGGTGTGGTTACTCCCGACGAACGTAAGGGTTATGAAGGTTACATCGTTACGAAAGAGAAATTAGTTGAACTCGCGACTGCGCTACGTGATGAAATGGGATACGATTTCCTTTCTTCAGTTACCGCAGTAGACTATCTCTCCGAAGAGGAAACAAATCTGGAAGTGGTCTACCACTTATATAAGTCCACCGGCGGAGGTTCGTTGGTTTTAAGCGTCCAACTGCCGCGCGATAATCCTGTAGTAGATTCATTGGTAAGCGTTTATCCCGGCGCAGACTTTCAAGAACGCGAAGCCTATGACCTCATGGGCATACGGTTTGATAAGCATCCAGACCTGCGGCGTATTTTGATGTGGGAGGGATTTGAAGGCCATCCCTTACGAAAAGACTGGAAAGAAGCTTACCATAATGAGGATACTAAGCCATTCAGTAACCGTTGGCCGGATGGTCAGATTTTCCGTTCCGAAGATAAGAACCCATATGGGAAGAATAATATCTACCCTGTTGGTTTTGACCCCACAAAATGGGAAGCCACGGAAGAAAGCCTGTTGTATGCTGGTCTAGGAAAGGCAGTAGGTGAGAAAGGCAATATTGAAACCGATTACCTGGTTGTAAACATGGGTCCACAGCATCCTTCAACTCATGGTGTTTTCCGCATGGCTGTTGTACTCGATGGAGAGACAATCATTGCTCTCAAACCTGTCGTGGGCTATCTGCACCGCAATCATGAGAAGATCGGCGAACGCAACACTTACTTACACAATATGCCGTTCACCGACCGGTTGGACTACATCTCTTCTTTGAGCAACAATTTTGGTTATGCCCTGGCAGTGGAAAAATTGATGGGTAAGAAAGGAGCGCCTTCTGAGCGCGCTGAATACATTCGCGTGATCATGGCTGAACTTACCCGCATTAGCAACCATGTGTGGGCTATTGGATTCTTACTCAATGATCTGGGAGCATTCTTCACTCCTGCGCTCTACGCCATTGAAGAGCGTGAATTGATCCTGGACATTTTCGAAGCTACTACAGGGTCACGCATGATGTGCAACTATTTTCGTTTTGGCGGTGTGGCGCGCGATTTCCCAGAAGGTGTTTTGCAGAAAATAAGGGATTTGGTTTTTGAACGACTACCCCGCAAAATCGATGACATTGATGCTTATCTGACAGACAACGAGATCGTGCTGACCCGTACGCAAGGAGTGGGCATCCTGACGCCTGAGGATGCGATTGCATATTCAGCGACAGGCCCAATGCTTCGGGCTTCGGGTGTGCCGTATGATATCCGCAGAGCTGACCCATATGGGATTTACGACCGTTTCGATTTTGACGTTGCAGTGCGATATCACGGAGATTGTTATGACCGCTTCATTATTAGATTAGATGAAATCCGGCAGAGCATCCGCATTTTGGAACAAGCCCTGGATCAGATTCCCGAAGGCTCTGTTATCAGCGGAAGCAACCCGTATCAAGTGCGTGTCCCTGCTGGTGAATCTTATGGACGAGTTGAAGGACCCAAAGGCGAGTTGGGCTTCTATATCGTATCCAACGGCAAACCGCACCCGTGGCGTTATCACGTGCGGGCTCCATCATTCATCAACCTCACCGCGATGGAAAAAATGTGCATCGGCCAGAAGATTGCAGACGTAGTAGTGATTTTGGGTTCGATAGATATAGTGCTTGGCGAGACCGACCGCTAGGTTTTACGGTTACAGATACAAGATTCTACGGAGATTATTATGTATGGAAAAGGTATTATCAAAGGAATGGGTGTAACCCTAAAACACTTTGTCCAGACTTACGTCGAGGATATAAAGTGGTTCGGACGGCGGTATTATAAACCTGAGGGGATCGCGCATCGCTCTAGCAAGGATGCTAAAGGTATTTTTACCGTTCAGTACCCCGAGGAAAAGCTTCCGATGCCTGAGGAGTTTCGCTTTATTCCTTTTTTGATTTATGATGTGTTGGAAGACGGCACTCACAAAGACCGCTGCACTTCATGTGGAATCTGCGTAAAAGTTTGCCCACCTCAGTGCATTTGGATTGAACAAACCACTAACCCTGATACAGGCCGCCCGGTTCCCGAACCGGTTGAATTCTACATTGACATAGATATTTGTATGAATTGCGGTTACTGTGCTGAGTACTGCCCCTTCGATGCCATCAAAATGGACCATGATTACGAATTGGCCTCTTACGAACGCCAATTTGATCATATTTTCAATAAGGAAAGGCTCTCGAAACCGGCAGAGTATTATGCGACCGTTCGTCCAGTGAACAACCAGCTTGAAGAGGCGGTTCGCGCAGAAAAAGCAGCGAAGAAGGCTGAACGCGAAGCAGCGAAAGCTGCGAAGGCTGCAGAAAAAGATGCTGGTGGTGAGTCTGATAATGGAAGTTAGATTCTTCGGCGCTAATGCGCCTCAGAATGACACTCTTTGGGATGGCAGGATATGACCGTGAATATTAATTTATCATGTCACTCTGAGCGCAGCGAAGAGTCTCTAACTTGTCTAAACTTAGAAACTAGTTTCTTCGGCGCTAATGCGCCTCAGAATGACACTCTTTGGGATGGTAGTACGCGACGTGAATAATAATAAATCATGTCACTCTGAGCGTAGCGAAGAGTCTCCTACCAGTCAAAAGATAAAAGCTAGATTCTTCGGCACTATTGGACCTCAGAATGACACTCTTTGGGATGGTAAGATATGACCGCGAATATTATTTTATCGTGTCACTCTGAGCACAGCGAAGACTCTCTAGCCAGCTTGAATTTGGAAGCCAGATTCTTCGGCGCTGTTGCGCCTCAGAATGACACTCTTTGGGATGGTAGGATACGACCGTGAATATTATTTTAGCGTGTCACCCTGAACGCAGCGAAGAGTCTCTAGCCAGCTTGAATTTGGAAACTAGATTCTTCGGCGCTAATGCGCCTCAGAATGACATTGAGATCCTGAATGTATAACCACGATTCCGAAATATTATTCCCCTCGCGAGTAATTCCCGAATTGAGGGAAATGAGGGACAAAACCTGGCAGAAGCTGGTTGACAAGGTGATCAGCCAAGAGCCAACAGAATTAGATCATCTCGCTTTTGTTTTAATGATGGTGCGTCTGGATGGCTGTACCAGCTGCAATGCAGATTCATTCCGGGCTATGCGTGGCTGCACACACTGTGCTATTCAAAACGTACGCCGTTTCCGAGAATCGGATGAAGAATTAATTGAAATGTTCAAACAAGCGCGCCAAGACCTAATGCAAACATTTGAAAACGGTAAAAACCCTGCCAACAACGAGGCCACGGAATGAGTGAGCAAAAACTTACCACTGAATCCATCTTAGCAGCGCTAAGTGATGTCAAAGACCCGGGGCTAGATCAGAACTTGGTTTCTAAGATGCTCATCCAAGATATTAAAGTAGAGCATAGCCAAGTCAGGCTGACTGTTGTATTGATATCTCCACTCCATCCTTATAAAAACCAAATTGAGCAAGAAGTACGCGCAGCGATTGAAAGTATTGATGGTGTCGAAAAAGTTGTAATCAATTTTAGTGTTGAAGTCCCCACCGATGGGCGTAAGCGCGGATCTGACCCAATCAAGAACGTTGTGGCCATCGCCTCTGGCAAGGGAGGGGTGGGCAAGAGCACCGTTTCGGTCAATTTGGCTGTTGCGTTAGCCCAAACTGGCGTAAAGGTGGGGTTAATGGATGCTGACGTTTACGGCCCTAATGTACCCCTGATGATGGGTGTTGAAAACGTGCGAGCTGGCCCCAGCCCTGAAGGCCGTATCACACCAATTATGGCCCACGGTGTAAAGCTAATGTCAATCGGGTTTATGGTGCCTCCGGATCAACCGATAGTATGGCGCGGGCCGATGCTGCATTCTGCAATCCAGCAATTTGTCAATGACGTACATTGGGGTGAGTTGGATTATCTTTTTGTTGATCTACCTCCAGGTACAGGAGATGCTCAATTGAGTCTAGCCCAAACTGTATCGGTAAGTGGAGGGGTAATAATTACTCTACCTCAGCAAGTCTCTTTAGACGATGCCCGGCGTGGTTTGGAGTTATTTAAGACTTTAAATATTCCTTTGATGGGAATAGTTGAGAATATGAGCTATCTGGAGTTGCCGGATGGCGAAAAAATGGATGTATTTGGTTCCGGGGGAGGGGAGAAACTGGGGAAAGTGACTGGAGTACCCTTTATTGGAGGGATTCCTATTGACCCCGCTGTACGTATCGGGGGGGATAATGGCATGCCGATAGTATTATCACAGCCGGAAAGCGCTGCGGCCAAAATGTTTATGGATATTGCCGCAGATATCGCCTTGAAGACTAGTGTGATCGCGATGAGTCAAAAATCCCAAGCTGTTCCAATAAGTATGGTAAATTAACAATGTATTTTGGTTATAAATTATGGACCCAGTGATAGTAGGCATACGTTTTCAAGAGGTCGGCAAACTATATCATTTTGATTCAAGGAATGTTCCTGATATTAAAGCAGGCGATTTTGCGATAGTGCACACAAGCCGCGGCCACCAAATGGGTCGGGTCATGGGTATAATCCAAAATCCGCCAAAGCCGCCAAGAGGGACTTGGAAGAAAATTGAACGTAGGGCAACCGCGGGTGATCTTGTGTTGCGTCAAACCTGGGAGAAGAAGGAGGTCGAAGCTTTAATAAACTGCCGGGCTGAGACTTCCAAAGTTGGATTGAAAAATATTAAAATCGTCAAAGGGGAGTTTACCTTTGATGGGCTTAGACTAAATTTCCTTTACAATTCTGAAGAAGAAGGGGATATTAACCTAACAAAACTTCAGAAGAATATGAAGAAGCTTTATCCGAATACCAAGATTGAAATGCGCCGCATTGGACCGCGAGATTTTGCGAGGATTGTTGGAGGCATGGGCGCTTGTGGTATGGAGGCGCGCTGCTGTTCGAAATTCCTTACCGAGTTCAGCCCAATATCTATCAAAATGGCTAAAGCCCAAGGAGTTTCCTTAGACCCGTCTGAGATCACAGGCATGTGCGGCCGGTTGCGCTGCTGTCTGATATATGAGTACGAGCAATATGTTGAGGCTAGAAAAACCCTGCCAAAAAGGAAAAAGAGGGTGATAACTCCAGCAGGAGAAGGAAAAGTAATTGACGTACTACCTTTGAAACAAGCGGTTGTCGTCAGGCTCACTGAGGATAATACAAGGGTTGAATATTCAATTGAAGATATTGAACCTTGGGCGGAATTAGAAGCTTTGCGCAAAAAATCCAAAGAACCTTGCTCCATCCATGGAGATAGCGGTTGCTCGTGCAATCGGAATGATCGGCGTAAGAAAACCAATAATAAGAAAAAGTAGAGTACCCTCGTTTTAGTCAAATAAACTATGATTGATCTCCTAAAAGAAGCCCAGGAGCTTTTTGAATACACTCAATCATTAAGGCGGGATTTTCACAAACATCCGGAACTTGGATTCCAGGAAGTTCGGACTGCCGGAAAAGTAGCTAAAGAATTAAACGCATTAGGTTTGGAAGTAAGCACTGGAATCGCGGAGACCGGTGTGGTTGCATTAATCGAGGGTTCACAGCCGGGGCCAGTTGTGCTTTTGCGCTTTGATATGGATGCACTCCCGATTGAAGAAGAAACCGGTGCAGATTATGCATCTCTTAACGCCGGTGTGATGCACGCTTGCGGACACGACGGACATACTGCTATTGGGTTAACGGCGGCTCGCCTGCTTCACAAACATTCAGAGGATTTCTCCGGAATAATAAAATTGGTGTTCCAACCTGCAGAAGAGGGCATGGGAGGCGCTGAACGGATGGTTGCAGAGGGTGTGCTAGAAAACCCTAGGCCTGATTATTCATTGGGGCTACATCTGTGGAATGAATTCCCGCTCGGCCGCATAGGAGTAACCCCTGGACCGGCTATGGCAGGAGCGGATACATTCCGGATCGTTATTACCGGTACGGGCGGGCACGGTGCAGCACCGAACCTGTCTGTTGACCCGGTTTTGGCTGCTTCCCAGGTTGTGGTTACTCTGCAATCCATCGTCTCTCGGAATGTCGATCCTATAGAATCCTCTGTACTCAGCGTTACCACCATCCGGGGTGGGGAGGCTTTCAATGTTATCCCTGAAGAAGTGGAATTAATGGGAACTATTCGCTCCTATAAGCCAGAGATCAGAGACTTGGTGCTAGAGCGCTTTTACAGCATTGTAAAAGGCGTTTCTGAAAGTATGGGCTGTGAGGTTGATGTCTCCACACAACATCTCACCCCTCCAGTGGTTAATGATGAACATATCAGCCGGAAAGTACAAGCTGTAGTTGAGACTATGTTTCCGGATGGAGAATTGGATGTTACCAGCCGGACAATGGGTTCTGAGGATATGTCTTATTTGATGGATGATATTCCCGGATGTTACATATTTGTAGGCTCAAACAACCCTGAAAAAGGATTAGACGCCGGGCACCATAACCCGCATTTTGACTTTGATGAAGGCGCGCTGCCGCGCGGCGCGGCTCTGATCACTGCAGCCGCTTTGGATTTGATGAAGAATTAGGTTCTCATCTTTTGTTCTGTTAATTCAGACATTTAGTGCAACGAATGAGGAGATAAAATCATTCGTATGCGAAAAGAAAAATATCTACACCTAA
>VRUJ01000030.1:37342-51940 GCA_019456165.1 Chloroflexota bacterium | reverse complement strand
TTTGCGTGTCATGGTTATTCCTTTCGTTTTAGGTCTGATAGGATAATCCATTTACACAATTTATTCTACACTCTCCGGATTTTTTCTTTTCTAACTTGGGGAGCTTTTCCAATCCCCGACAAGATTCACCTGAAGCTGCCTATGCAGGTGATATTGATCAGGATAGCCTGATTGGAACATCAATTTCCGGAACAACAACCCAGGCAGCCGCACTCTATACCACCACACCCACGCCGTTATTTACACCGTTCAACTTTTCCCCCCAATCACTAACTGCAACCTCGACCTCATTCTCTCCATTTGATCAACCGGCTGCTACCAATTTTCCTATTCAACCAGGTATGACCAACACAATATCTCCGACAAACTCAGAATTGTCTCCAACGCCGACAAAAACTCCCACACTAGTCCCAGCGCAGGGTTTTACCCCTGCCTCGACCTCAACACTTGGACCTAGCGCGACTCAAAGACCGGCCTCTACCAATACATCTCCAGCCCCTGCTCCTACCAATACAGTGCGCCCCACAAGGACACAAGTACCCACATCTACACAAGTGCCCACATCTACACAAGTGCCCACATCTACACAAGTGCCCACATCTACACAAGTACCCACATCTACACAAGTACCCACATCAACCTCCACATCACCGGCAACCGCGACATCCATACCGGAATCAACCCCTACACGCACTCCCACCGCTCAACCCAGCCCGACTGCAACGCCTACCACACCCTCGCCATCCCCGACAGCCACTTCCAACGGACCATCCCCAACACCAACAGTTGATCTCGCTGGATGCTTTTACAACACTCAAAGCTTAATCGAAAATCAGGTTCTTGAATTGATCAACCAAGAGCGCCTTAACGCGGGCGTTCCGGCACTTAGTATGAATAACCAGCTGCGAAACTCGGCTCGAGAGCATAGCGCAGACATGGCTTGCAACAGCTTTATCTCCCACACTGGATCTAATGGCACCAGCAGCTATGACCGCATCCGAAGCTACGGCTATTACCCATCCCGCTGGGGAGAGAACATCTACATGGGATGGCAGACGACTCCGCAAACCGTAATGAATTGGTGGATGAACAGCGCCCCGCACCGCGCGAATATCCTCAGCCCATACTACGTGCACATCGGTGTTGGCCAAGCCATGTATGGCAACAATGTGGCCTACACGCTCAATTTTGGCAGTCCTTGAGTAAATGTAATAGGCCAAACGAAAGGGGGTATTACATTTATCTCGAATCATATTCTGCCTACCCCGTAGCTTAATTAATGGCAAAACGAAGTCTAATCGTGGGGCAATCGTGGGAGGAACGTCAAGCAAGCTTATAAGTGAATTGATATCATAATGGGGAGATAAGGACAAACCTTTTTCTCCTCCTCCTTAAGAGAGCCGGCGCTGGCGAAGCCGGCTCTCGTGTTTAACCGGTCTGTTATAATCATTCTGCGATCATAGAACTGAGTATAGGAAAAACAATAATATGGCAAACGAAAAAACTGTGGATGGGTTTATCCTGGCTCTGGATGGTTGGCAAAAGGAAGTCGTTGCTACAATCCGGGAGCTGGTGCAGCAGGCAGCCCCACAAGCCGAGGAAGCTTTCAAGTGGGCGCAGCCGGTTTGGTCGCAACTGGGTCCATTTGCATACGTCAAGGCTTTCAAAAACCACGTAAACTTCGGTTTCTGGCGCGGCGCAGACCTAAAAGACCCCCACGGATTGCTGCAAGGTTCAGGCACGAAGATGTGCCACGTAAAATTAACCAGTCTAGAGGATATAAAACCAGACGCGTTTCAAGATTTCGTGCGCCAGGCCGTAGAATTAAACCAAACCAAGGGTGACCCCACCAAATAAAGTGAAATGCCTAATATTGTTGTTACATGAAGCCCAGATTGTATTTCCCCCATTAATAATTATTAAAAACATCTGAGAATTAGAGTTGGATTATTCTTTGAGGAGTCCGAATTGGGGGCGTTCTTCTCTGGGCCATAAACGGTCATTCCACTCAATGACATAATTTATATTCTGCAGGTTCAGACGGATATCCGCCCAATCCAGGCTGGGGTGGATCTTATCTAAATTATCTTGCAACTCGCCCCTAGAACGCAGCTTGTTCAAATTCTGCTTTATTTCCTCCATGGTTTCAGGGGTAATCGTTCGGAAATCCCAAATTCGCAGAACCAGAGATAAGGTTTTCTCATCCCTATCAGGCACCGAGTGTAGATAGTAACTATTCCCGTCATTTAGGGTAACTTCTACACAGAATGGCGGAACCACGCCTTCAGCTTTGCCCATCTGCCAGATCCAATCATAAACATGGTGTGTGGGTACATTATGTTCGCCGTTGTTTTGCTCACTCATCACTTGTCCTCCGATGAATAAATCTTTAACTGCTGTATAAATAGGGACGATTGATAAATCAAGTTAATTACTTTCCATTGAGGTAAGGTTGGATCTTGCCGATAATGATTAGTGGCTTAAATCTTGCATGTTATGGATTGTAGAGCTTAGAACCACCGTCATTTTAGAGTTTTGTGCTATGATTTGTCTCTACGAAAGGAAGCTCACACGATTATGAGGTCTCGGAAAAGATTGGGTTACTACCTACTGCTGAATGTGATTGTTTCGGCAATTACCACCTGGCTGGTGCTGACCTTGTGGATACGCACAAACCCACTCACAGATCCTGCAGCAGGGTTGACCTCGGGTTTACCAGCAGGCAGCAATCAGGATTCATCTCAGACGCAGCCTCTGGCGCAAGCTGCTGGTCAGCTGGAGATAAGCAACATATTCGGGGCTGGTGATTTGGGCAGCGAACGTATTGAGATCCGCAACGTAGGAGAAACAAAATTATTACTTGCTGGTTGGCGATTGATTGACCAGCAGGGTACTGAATTCGTTTTCCCGGATTTATTTGAGATTTACCAAGGCGGCGCGGTAACCGTTCACACTCAATCTGGGGTAAATAGTGTGTACGAATTATTTTGGGGTATGGATGAACCGGTTTGGGAAGTTGGTGAGGCTGCCACCTTATTCGACCAGGATGGCAACCCTCAGGCTGCATACACAGTTCCTTGACCAAGCGGATTTTATTTTGGGGCGCAAGTGTTTCATCAAAACTTATTCTAAGCATTCATTTGCTAGAGATGAAACACTCAGCTGTGTTAAGGAAAATGTTTCTCTACTGCAAATATGTTTTTTGTCCTTGACAAAGCATTTGACTATGCTTGAATATTCAATGTTTAGACGCAAGATATTCCCGGTGTTCTCCATATTGTTTTTGCTCATCGCGGCTTCTAATGGGGTGACATTTGCCCAATCGGTTTCTCCTGATGTGGATTTGGAATTGGCGCAAATGTTTGCCCCGGCGCTTTATTTTCACCCCGGAGAAATTTTCCGGCCCCAACCTGTCGAAGTGTTGGTGGATACGGCCAGGTTGCAGCAGGAACGCAGCTTTTGGTTTAACAGTATTGTGCTTTCAGAGGTGTCCATTTCAGACCTGATCAGCTACCAACAAACTGACTACGCCTTGGATGCCTGGTACGGTGATGAAGGTGGTTCGGATTATAAGAATTACACGGCGCATCGGAGATATTACGAGGCTTCCCTCAGCCCAAGCGCTGGGGGGCTTCCTGTGACTGCTTACGCTCATATCTTGCGGGATCCAGAAACGGACTCAACCACAATCCAGTTTTGGCTGTTCTATTACTATAACGATTGGTTCAATAAGCATGAAGGGGATTGGGAAATGGTGCAAGTAGTTTTGGATGCTTCAGGCGAACCGGAATGGTTGATCTTAAGCCAGCACCACGGGGGAACTCGCCGGCCTTGGGAAACGGTCCGGTTGGAGGATGGTACGCATGCTCAAGTTTTCGTCGCCCTTGGTTCGCACGCCAACTACTTTTGGGAAGATGAAGTCTACCCAAACGGCCAAGATGTTGGCAATATCAGGGTTGAGATAATGGACCGTACAGGCGCTGCAGGCAGGGTTATTCCTGAGATATTAATTATTCCCGACCGCCAGGAATATAATGCAAACCCATCCTTTTGGTCCGGGATGGAATGGCTGCTCTTTGGCGGCCGCTGGGGAGAGCATGGTTTGCAAAGCGATTTTGGCGGTCCGCTTGGCCCAGCGGAAAAAGGAGAGCAGTGGGAAAACCCCTACGATTGGGGCTTGGCCCAACCCTTGGATGCAGATGCTTGGTACGCTAACCGCTTGCGGGTGGAAGTGACAGGCGTTGCTGGGCTGGTATCCCAAGTTCATCTTATTAGCGAAGCTGCAGGCTCGCTGCCAGCAGCCGAATCGCTGGGCAACCTGGCGATACTACACCGGGACCCTGCCCCTGGAGAAACCTTCCATGCTGAGATTGATGTGCCGCCGGGTGTGCCTTTCGGAGTTACCGCCACGTGGCCTGATGCGGAGAATTCTCAGGTCACCCATTACACTTTTGATGACATCTCTTTAGGCGCTGAAGGAAAAGCCGAACTTGTATTGCAGGCATCAGAAACACCCACTTTAATCTTACCTGGCGAATCTGAACCCATTCTTCCAATCCAAACGGAGATTGAAAGTGTAACCTGGGATGCGCCGGATTTGGTCTGGATAGGCGGTATCTTACCGGTTTCTGATGTGGTCAAGGGAGTGGCGTTGAGTTTATTTGCCGGGTTGGCGCCAACTTTAATATATGTAATATTTTTTTACTGGTCTGATCGCTACGAAAAAGAACCAACACGATTATTAGCTGCCGCATTTTTTTGGGGCGCTTTGCCTGCCTTAATTGTCACCATCGTTGTGCGTATCTTTTATCAGCTTCCGGTTGAATTGCTTGGCCCTCAAGCCATTGAAGCCGTGCGCGCCGGGCTGCTTACACCTGTGATAGAAGAGGCACTGAAGGGCAGCGTGATTATCTTTTTAGCCCGCCGCTACCGCCGTGAGTTTGATAACGTTTTGGATGGGATCATTTATGGGGCAATGGTAGGTTTGGGATTTGCTATGACAGCGAATACGGTTAGTTATCTGGGAGCTTTTTTCATGCGGGGTTTCAGCGGCTTGGGCGGTACAATTTCCGTGCAGGGAATTCTCTTCGGACTGAATCATGCCTTCTATTCGGCCATCTTTGGCGCTGGCCTGGGATTTGCTCGTTTGGCGCGTAAAAGCTGGCAGCGTTGGGCAGTACCTCTGGCTGCATTCGTTTTGGCGGTAATTGTTCATGGTTTACATAACCTTATCTTGCGCAGTGCAATAGGCATAGCCCCTCTTGCTGTTATCGCCACCTGGGTAGGTGTGATCGTTATGGTTGTTGTCATGCTTTGGTCGCTAAGGCGGCAGCAACAAATTATTAAGCTTGAGTTAAAAGATGAGATCCCGCAGAGCCTATACTTGACGCTGATCACACCTGGCGCACGAGCTCGCAGCCAATGGGATGCGCTGAAAGGCAAGGACTTCAGTGGTTGGAAGAAAACGCGGCGTCTTTACCAACTTTGTACCGAACTGGCTTTCAAGAAAAGCCAGCACCGCTTGCAGCCCTCGGATATCGGAATCAAAGAAGAGTTAGACAAGTTAAGGCAAGAACTCCAGGCACAATTTGACAATGAGGAAACTGAGTAGTCATCCTCGGAGAATGCTGTGCAAAATAAAAGACGTGGTATTGAAGAAATCATCCAGCAAGCTATTGAAGCGGGAGAATTCGATGACCTGCCCGGAAAAGGTAAGCCCCTCGATCTGGACGAGAACCCATTTATAGATCCTGAATGGCGGCTGGCCTATAATATGTTAAAACAAAACAATTTTGCTCCCGAGTGGGTGGAAGCGCGCCAAGAAATAGAAGAACCCCTGGCTGCCGCACGTGCCGCGCTCGCGCGCTCCTGGACCTGGCGGTGGGATGTATTGAATGAGACACAACCCGAGGCTCTTGTACAGGCTGAATGGGAAAAAGCCATCTCGCGTTTCAGCAAAACTGTTGACGAGCTCAACCAGAAAATTGCTGATTATAATTTGCAAATCCCATCGCAGAACTTTTCTCGTATGAGGGTTTATTTGGAGATTGAGCTGGAGAGATTGAAGGGAGAGGCTGATTAACCGGTTGTGAATGCTACGTCTTTATTCCCATCATATCTTACATTTCAACTAAATTGCTTGCCATCCTCCCCGCCCTCTGATACACTTTGATTACAAGGTTTCGAAGAGCCAATAACTAATTACCACTCATTGTTTTCCTATGTCCCAAGCTTTTTATCGTAAATGGCGGCCTTCCCGTTGGGATCAGGTTGTCGCCCAAGAACACGTTATCCAGACCCTGCGCAACGCCGTGGCGGCTGATCGTGTGGCCCACGCCTTCCTCTTCGCCGGGCCGCGCGGCACCGGTAAGACCACCGTGGCGCGCCTGCTGGCAAAGGCGGTTAACTGCACCCACGAAGACCTGGCTCGGCGCCCTGACGATGAATGCGATAACTGCATCAGCGTCAACTCTGGTCGTTTCCTTGATCTAATAGAAATCGATGCAGCTTCCAACACCAGTGTCGAACACGTGCGTGATCTGCGTGATAAGATCAATTTCTCGCCCAACAAAGGCCGTTATAAAATCTATATAATCGATGAAGTTCACATGCTCTCTACAGCTGCATTCAACGCGCTGCTTAAGACTCTCGAAGAACCTCCCCCGCATGCTATATTTGTGCTGGCTACAACTGAAGTACACAAGATACCTGCTACCGTGCTCTCGCGCTGCCAGCGGCACGAATTCCGCCGCATCCCTTTAATAGACATTGTCGCTCACCTAGAAGTGATAGCAAAAGAGGAGCAAATAAAAGTCGAAGCACAAGCACTCAACCTGGTTGCACGCCAGTCTACTGGCAGCTTACGAGATGCTATCTCTCTGCTCGACCAACTGTCCTCCACAGGTGGCGAAATCACGCTGGAGATGGCGCAAACAGTCTTGGGAACCGCAACCAGCCAGGCTGTATTGGATGTGATGGATGCTTTACAAGCCAAGGATTCCGCTTCGGGGCTAGATCACATCCATCAGGCGCTAGATGCAGGCAGCGATCCACGCCAGTTTGCCCGGCAGATCGTTGATTATCTTCGCGGCGTACTGCTGGTGCGCTCAGGAAACGCGGATCAAGCCGATGCGAGCTCCGATGTGCGCGCTCGCATGGCTGAACATGCTCAGGCATTTGAGACGCCTGATATTTTGCGATTTATCAAGACTTTCAATCAAGCCGCTACTCAGCTGCGCGGTTCCTGGCAACCCAGCTTGCCGCTGGAGATAGCATTTATCGGTTCATTAGAAACTCCTGTTTCTGCTCCTGAGGTGTTGGTAAAACCTTCGCCTCCAAAGGCAGGAAAACCAGCCAAAGCTCCTGCGCAAGGGAAAATGCCCAAAGGCGCGCAAGTCAAAACAGAGTCAGAACCTAAAGCTAGCGCTGAAACAAAGGCGATGAAACAAAAATGGCCAGCCTTAATGGATGCTGTCAAAAAACAAAATCCTAATACCGCAGCATTGCTAAATTCTTGCCGGTTGCGAGAACTGCGTGCAAATGTTCTTCACCTGGGCTTTGCAAGCGATGTGCTCAAAGAAAAAATGGAGCTTGACGAAAATCTGGCTCTAGTGACAAAAGCGGTCAGTGAAGTTTTTGGGGAAGATCTAGAAATCAGTTGTTTTATCAGCGCCGCCAACAGCGTCAGCCTTCCGCCGGATGTAGATAGTTCCAGCATGGTCGCTGCCGCAGTGCGTTTAGGCGGAGAAATTGTGGATACTACAGATTTGGGAACACAGACGAGTGAGTGAGATAATTAGTGGAGAAGGATATGGCTAAAGGTGTAGAACTCCCTGATGGGATGTTGCAGCAATTGCAGCAAATGCAGGAGCAGCTATTAAGCGCTCAAACCGAGTTGGCTGAGGAGACGGTTACCTCAACTTCCGGGGGTGGGGCGGTGAAGATCACCCTCACTGGTGATCAGCGCTGTACCGCCATTGAAATAGACTCAGCTGTGCTGCAAGACGGGGATGTTGAAATGCTGCAAGACCTCCTAATGACTGCCCTCAACCAGGCGCTGGAAGACTCTCGCGAAATGGCGGCTAAGCGTTTAGGCCCCCTCGCAGGTGGAATATCGATATAACCTCTCAAGGGTAAATTAGGGTCATGTTAATTCCCGAACCTGTCCAACGCTTGATCGATGCTTTGTCACGTTTACCTGGCGTGGGACCAAAAACCGCATCACGCCTTACATTTTATTTGCTGCGCGGCTCAGAAGACCTCGCACATGAACTTTCTGAAGCTATGGGGGATCTGAAAGCTAACACGGGTTATTGCGAACAGTGCTTTAACATCACCAGTGCAGACCGAACTCTCTGCGAAATCTGCGCCCATCCGAAGCGTGAAGCGTCCGTGTTATGTGTTGTGGAAGAACCCTTAGATGTACTGGCCCTGGAACGCACCGCTGGTTTTGAAGGGCATTATCACGTGCTGCATGGTGTACTCTCGCCTATTGAAGGCGTGGGCCCGGAAGATATCAAGATAGCTGAGTTGCTAGAGCGCGTCCAGGAGGTTGATATTAAAGAAGTCATCATCGCTACCAACCCCAGCATGGAGGGTGACGCCACAGCAATGTACCTGCGCCAACACCTGCTGCCTTTAGGTGTGCGGGTCACCCGGCTGGCGCGCGGCTTGCCCGTGGGCGGAGACCTGGAATACGCAGACCAGAACACGCTGCTCAGAGCCCTGGATGGGCGTCAAGAGATGGGGTAAAAGCAGCAAAAAAGCACGAAATAGCGCCAATTTTCACACAAAAGCTTGACATTCCGACAAGTTGTCTTATAATAAGCAAACTAAGCACTGTCAAGATCTAGCCAATACAGGGCAGATCGGTAATAATTGAATAACGAAGCCATTTGGTGTCAGAAATATTATTCCCGAAATCGTGACGATAACAGGATTTCGGGAGTTTTAGTCTGTGAAAAAGCTTGACAGGCTAGGAGCAGGTTGGTACAATCCCGCCCGCTTAAAGATTGGAACTTTAACAATTGAAAAGTGATAGGAAGTTTTAAGTCTTGCGCTAGTAAGAAGCCGTAGTCATTTTGAAAACAACATGTCTGAGGACATGTAAATTTTCTGCGGAGAGTTTGATCCTGGCTCAGGATGAACGCTGGCGGTGTGCCTAATACATGTAAGTCGAACGAGGACCCTTGTATTCGTACGAGGAATTCCTAGTGGCGAACGGGTGAGTAACGCGTTGGTAACCTGCCCCGAAGAGAGGGATAACAGTTCGAAAGGACTGCTAATACCTCATGTGACCATAAGGATTAGATGCCTTATGATTAAATGGAGTAATTCGCTTCGGGAGGGACCTGCGTCCCATCAGCTAGTTGGTAGGGTAATGGCCTACCAAGGCTACGACGGGTAGGGGACCTGAGAGGGTGGTCCCCCACACTGGAACTGAAACACGGTCCAGACACCTACGGGTGGCAGCAGTAGGGAATCTTGCACAATGGGCGAAAGCCTGATGCAGCAACACCGCGTGTGTGATGAAGGCCTTCGGGTCGTAAAGCACTTTTATGAGGGAAGAGAAAGGACGGTACCTCATGAATAAGGATCGGCTAACTACGTGCCAGCAGCCGCGGTAACACGTAGGATCCGAGCGTTATCCGGATTTACTGGGCGTAAAGCGCGTGCAGGCGGTTTGGTAAGTTGGATGTGAAAGCTCCAGGCTCAACCTGGAGAGGTCGTTCAAAACTACCAGACTAGAGGACGGTAGAGGGAGGTGGAATTCCAGGTGTAGTGGTGAAATGCGTAGATATCTGGAGGAACACCAGTGGCGAAGGCGGCCTCCTGGCCCGGTCCTGACGCTAAGACGCGAAAGCTAGGGTAGCAAACGGGATTAGAAACCCCGGTAGTCCTAGCCGTAAACGATGTAGACTTGGTGTTGGAAGCGTAAAAACTTTCAGTGCCGTAGCTAACGCGATAAGTCTACCGCCTGGGGACTACGACCGCAAGGTTAAAACTCAAAGGAATTGACGGGTTCCCGCACAAGCAGCGGAGCGTGTGGTTTAATTCGATGCTACGCGAAGAACCTTACCTGGGTTTGACATATAAGTGGTAGGGATCCGAAAGGTGACCGACCCTTCGGGGAGCTTAAACAGGTGATGCATGGCTGTCGTCAGCTCGTGTCGTGAGATGTCCGGTTAAGTCCGGTAACGAGCGCAACCCTTGCCGTATGTTATACGTGTCATACGGGACTGCCGGTATAAAGCCGGAGGAAGGCGAGGACGACGTCAAGTCAGCATGTCCTTTATATCCAGGGCTACACACACGCTACAATGGCCGGTACAATAGGTTGCAAAACCGCAAGGTGGAGCCAATCCTCAAAACCGGTCTCAGTTCGGATTGTAGGCTGCAACTCGCCTGCATGAAGCCGGAGTTGCTAGTAAACGCGCGTCAGCCATAGTGCGTTGAATACGTTCCCGGGAATTGTACACACCGCCCGTCACGTCATGGAAGCTGGCAACACTTAAAGTCGGTATCCTAACTTTCACAAGAGGGAGCCGCCAAAGGTGGGGTTGGTAACTGGGACGAAGTCGTAACAAGGTAGGTGTACCGGAAGGTGCGCCTGGATCACCTCCTTTCTGGAGTACTGAGTACAATCCAGCACTCTCGTAGTGCAGATTGAAGCTCTACTCCCAAACCAGGGTGATAAGCTCACGCTTACTCCCGAGTCTCAATGCGGTGTTGAGGCGTTGCGTAAAGATTTTGCTTCCTATCACTTCTCAATTGTTAAAGTCAGTAATTTAACAATTAAACGATCTTGGGCCTGTAGCTCAGTTGGTTAGAGCGCTGTGCTGATAACGCAGAGGTCCCTAGTTCGAGCCTAGGCAGGCCCACTTTCTGAACCAGGCAAAACACCTGGGGATGTAGCTCAGCCGGGAGAGCGCCGCCTTTGCAAGGCGGAGGTCAGGGGTTCGAGCCCCCTCATCTCCACTGAGGCACGATCAGATAACACAATGGAGTAGAACAGCTGAATTTAGAAGCAACACTAACCACCTAAAAAATTGTAAGACCCAAATTCTTCGGGAACTAGAACAACCCGGCGATGGGTCGGGTTGTTCTGTATTTTTAACAAGTACCTTGAAATAGAATTGGTTGAAGTCCAGCAGCTTTTCCCCACAAAGGTGGGGTATGGCTGCCGGCAGTCAACCTGCTGGAAGCGAGAAACGAAACACTCTCGTTGGCACATTAACAACTGAATAGACAATCCTGATTTAATATATATCCAAACAAATAGAAAAACCAAGGTTTTTTTATGTTGTGGAAGATTTTCGATTTCTCCACATCACATAGAGTTAAGCTACTAAGAGCTTATGGTGAATGCCTTGGCGCTAAGTGCCGATGAAGGACGTGGGACACTGCGATAAGCCTCGGGAAGCCGTGTACAGGCGTTGATCCGAGGATGTCCGAATGGGGAAACCCACCGTTGGTAAACCAACGGTATCCTCTTACTGAACACATAGGTTTGAGGAAGGTAACCTAGGGAACTGAAACATCTTAGTACCTAGAGGAAAAGAAATCAACGAGATTCCCTCAGTAGTGGCGAGCGAACGGGGAAGAGCCCAAACCGCCTGGGCTTGCCTAGGCGGGGTTGTAGGGCCTGTCAAATGAAAGTTACAAAACGCCTGGTTAGCAGAAAGGTGTGGGAAAGCCTACCAAAGAGGGTGATAGTCCCGTATGCGAAAACCAAGCGACTTTCGACAGGTACCTGAGTACCGCCGGACCCGTGTAATCCGGTGGGAATCCGGGGAGACCACTCTCCAAGGCTAAATACACTTAGCGACCGATAGTGAACAAGTACCGTGAGGGAAAGGTGAAAAGCACCCCTGTGAGGGGAGTGAAATAGAACCTGAAACCATAAGCTTACAAGCAGTCGGAGGGCTAATAGCACGTCTGTGTCCCTGTGAAAGCAGGTGATGCGGTGCTAGGCCTGACGGCGTGCCTTTTGGAGAATGAGCCTGCGAGTTAATCTCTGTGGCAAGGTTAAGGGAGTAACACCCGAAGCCGTAGCGAAAGCGAGTCTGAATAGGGCGTACAGTCGCAGGGATTAGACACGAAACCGTGTGAGCTACCCATGGCCAGGGTGAAGCGAGACTAAACTCTCGTGGAGGCCCGAACCTTTAGCAGTTACAAATGCTTGGGATGAGCTGTGGGTAGAGGTGATATGCCAAACGAACACGGAGATAGCTTGTTCTCCCCGAAATAGCTTTAGGGCTAGCGTCATGCGTTTAGTATTGGAGGTAGAGCACTGGATGGGTGCGGGGGCTTATCGCTTACCAACCCCAACCAAACTCCGAATGCCAATACTCCAGAGCATGGCAGTCGGACTACGGGAGATGAGTTTCGTAGTCGAGAGGGAAAGAACCCAGACCATCGGTTAAGGTCCTTAAGTCTAAACTAAGTGGGAAACGTTGTGAGATTACTCAGACAGCCAGGAGGTTGGCTTAGAAGCAGCCATCCTTTAAAAAGTGCGTAACAGCTTACTGGTCAAGTGGTCTTGCGCGGAAAATTTAACGGGGCTAAGTTTAGCACCGAAGCCATGGATTTCGTCTCTTCGGAGGCGGAGTAGTAGGGGAGCGTTCTGCCAGCGGTGAAGGTCGACCGTGAGGACGGCTGGAGCAGGCAGAAGTGAGAATGCAGGCATGAGTAGCGTAAAACATGTGAGAATCATGTTCGCCGTAAGTCTAAGGTTTCCGACGGCAGGTCAATCCGCGTCGGGTTAGTCGGGCCTTAGCCGAGGCCGAGAGGCGTAGGCGATGGACATCCGGTCAATATTCCGGAACCACTCAGGAGGAGCGATGGGGGGACGCAGCGGGGTAGGCTAGCCTGCGATTGGTATGCAGGTGCTAAGCGTGTACGCGTTGAAGTCTGTAGGAAAATCCACAGACCGAGCCGAGGCGCGATGGCGAGCCCATGAGGCGGAAGTAGTTGAGCCTTGCTGCCAAGAAAAGCCTCTAAGCGATGATCCCTGAGTGACCGTACCGCAAACCGACACTGGTAGACGGGTAGAGTATACCAAGGCGAACGGGAGAACTCTCGTTAAGGAACTAGGCAAATTGATCCCGTAACTTCGGGAGAAGGGATGCCTGCGCGCGTGAATGTTTTTCAACTGGAGCGCGCACAGGTCTCAGAAAACAGGCTCTGGCGACTGGTTAACAAAACCACAGGTCTCTGCTAAGTCGTAAGACGATGTATAGGGGCTGACGCCTGCCCAGTGCCGGAAGGTTAAAGGGAGGGGTTAGTACGCTTCGGCGTGCGAAGCTCTGAACTGAAGCCCCGGTGAACGGCGGCCGTAACTATAACGGTCCTAAGGTAGCGAAATTCCTTGTCGGGTAAGTTCCGACCCGCACGAATGGCGTAACGACTGGAGCACTGTCTCAACGAGAGACCCGGTGAAATTGAAATACGAGTGAAGATGCTCGTTACCCGCAGCAGGACAAAAAGACCCCGTGGAGCTTTACTGCAGCTTGGCATTGAGTTTGGGCATAATTTGTGTAGCATAGGTGGGAGGCTTTGAAGCTGGGGCGCTAGCCTCGGTGGAGCCGACAGTGAAATACCACCCTAATTATGTTTTGACCCTAACCCCACACCGTAATCCGGGTGGGGGACCGTGCCTGGTGGGCAGTTTGACTGGGGCGGTCGCCTCCTAAAAGGTAACGGAGGCGCCCAAAGGTTCCCTCAGGCTGAATAGAAACCAGCCAAAGAGTGTAAAGGCATAAGGGAGCTTGACTGTGAGACCAACGCGTCGAGCAGAGACGAAAGTCGGGCTTAGTGATCCCACGGTTCCGAGTGGAAGGGCCGTGGCTTACCGGATAAAAGCTACCCCGGGGATAACAGGCTAGTCACGCCCAAGAGTTCACATCGACGGCGTGGCTCGGTACCTCGATGTCGGCTCATCGCATCCTGGGGCTGGATAAGGTCCCAAGGGTCGGGCTGTTCGCCCGTTAAAGCGGTACGCGAGCTGGGTTCAGACCGTCGTGAGACAGGTCGGTCTCTATCCGCTGTGGGCGTAAGGGATTTGAGAGAAGCTGCTCCTAGTACGAGAGGACCGGAGTGGACAGACCTCTGGTGTGCCAGTTGTCGTGCCAACGGCATCGCTGGGTAGCTACGTCTGGCAGAGATAACCGCTGAAAGCATCTAAGCGGGAAACTTGTCTCAAGATTAGATCCCTCATCCCATTAAGGGAGTAAGATCGCAGGAAGACCACCTGCTTGATAGGCAGCAAGTGTAAGCATAGCAATGTGTTCAGCTAAGCTGTACTAATGATCGAGGGCTTAACTGTGGTGTGGAGAACTCGAAGATTTTCCCGACTGGAATTAGGCTTGTTTATTCAGGAGAGAATTCATTAACCATTTGAAAACTCTCATCCAAATTTGTTGATTAAAGCTTTTTGGTGATTTTCGCGGCGAGGGTCCACCCGGACACATCCCGAACCCGGTAGTTAAGCTCGCCAGCGCCGATGGTACTTGGGGGGCAGCCCCTTGGGAGAGTAGGTCATTGCCAAAAGGCTTTTATCTTTTAACTCATATGGATAACAAAATATCCTGGATGGGA
>VRUJ01000030.1:0-37242 GCA_019456165.1 Chloroflexota bacterium | reverse complement strand
GAGTGACAGAATGACCGCATGTCATTCTGTTTGGTAAAAAGCTCTGCTTTTTACACGGTCATTGCCAAAAAGCTTTTATCTTTTAACTCATATGGATAACAAAATATCCTGGATGGGAGAGTGACAGAATGACCGCATGTCATTCTGTTTGGTAAAAAGCTCTGCTTTTTACACGGTCATTGCCAAAAAGCTTTTTTCTATTAATCCTCTTGGAAAATATAGTATCTTAGATGTATAATTTCTTTAGCCGATAAAAAAATCAAAGTGGTGGCGTAGTTATTATGTGGATCCTATTCTCTTGTATCTGTGGTTTACCAGTTCTGGCAGTCTTTGGATTATGGTACTACCGCCGCCGGTCTCCTTATGCGAGTAATCGCAGCATTGAAATGGATGGTGCGGTCTGTTCACTGGCAGAAGATGGCAGCGTTGTAATCCAGCCACGCACGATCCGCAATTGGTTATATCTAATCATCCTGATCGCGTTCACAGTGGGAATAAGTACTCTACTCGGATTAACATTTCAGGAAATATTGACCGGTGGATCAACCTGGTTAGATTCAATCGAAGCCCTGTGTTTCCTGATTCCTTTAGGTGTTTCCTTTGCTGGAATTTCAATTTATTTGGCTCTCTCGCTCCGCATGCAGCTGGTTACCTTTAATAAAAACTCTCAAATGCTTGTGATTGGGAGCGGGACTGTCAAGCTCCCATTTTTAGTACCAAGTGAAAGTGGACACATTTAGGGTTTGGCCGCAGCATATTGATAAGGCGGCAGGCCCCCAAGGGCGTCATGGGGGCGGATAGTATTGTATTCTTCTAACCAATCTTCTGTAATCGCTTGCACCTCCTGAATCGTAGAAAATAAATAAGCATCCAAAATATCTTCTCGGTAAGTCCGGTTGAAACGTTCAATATAAGCATTCTGAGCAGGCTTACCTGGCTGGATAAAAGCCAGTACGACTTTGGATGCCAGATATGTCATTGGCCGCAGCCAGCGAAATAAGGCGATATATGATAGCAGTGCGCCGTCGAAGAAAAGTCGTGCGTTCATCCAAGCAGTTCTTACCATTATTGTTTCCTCATTGATTTATCTGGAAAAAGCCAGAAAACTCAGATGCTTCCAGTAAGGAAGAATGGCATATGGCTTTTTCCTCGGAAGATTCCCCGCAGCAACCTGCGGGAAATCTTCACGTTTTCAATTATCAATAGAACTACTGCATTCCCAGGGTCGCATCCACGCGCGCTTTACGGAGCATTACTCTGAAAAGCCTTCCACTAAGGGCAAGGTAAGTAAAACTAAAGAATGCCATCATACCAAGAGCTAGGCTCAAGTCTCCGATGGTCATCGACCCATTCGAGCTGCCATGCAGCGCTTGTGCAGCCCAGTAAGGAGCTAATAAGTAGCTTAAAGGCGTGGTCCAGCTGGGTAGGATTGCGATTGGAAATAAGAACCCACATAAAATGTAGATTGGAAACTCTAAACCGTTCTGCCAACGCTGCAGATCTGGGTTTACTACGAAAAGCGAGGCCATGATCAAACCGAAACACACAAAAGAAATTATCGTGAAAATGACTGCAATTATGAACAGGCCAGGTTGCAAGATCTTAATTGGGAAACCAAAAATTAGTGATACCAGGATGTAACTTCCCAACATTGAGAACAAAGATTGGAGCACATTTGCTAAACTCTTCCCGAAAACCACAACCTGGATTGGCGTGGGTGATCCGACGAGTGATTCGAGTGTCCCCGTCCAGCGCTCAAGGTTGATGCTGTTCCCGCTGATAAAAAGCATACTGCTCCACAGCCCGGTCATTCCGCTGCCAATTACTACGAAGATAGCATAATTCTCGCCTTGGTCGCGCAGCATCAATAAGGCCAATATCGTGATGATCAATGGCTGCACGATAATTGTAAAAAGGATGAACGCGTCAGCCACATTTTGACGTAGGGCCATTTCGAAAGAAAGCGCTACCACGCGTGTGTAGCTGCGAATTTTCTGCCAACTCATGTCTCACCTCCAACCAAGCGAACATACGCGTCTTCTAGAGTGGGTTCCCGCGAGGTAACTTTGCCAATTCGAACTCCATCCAATAGGGCTATCAGATCAGGAACTGCTTCTGAACCTCGAGGTGTCTGCACCATCAGGACTTGTGTTTGTTCGCGGTTCTCCACTGCGACATTATCCACGAACGGCTGCTCCCTCAAACGGCCAAATAATTCTTCAGGTACACCAAAGACTTCAACTTCTATTACAGAAAGATCTTTTACGAGCTTCTTGAGTGCTTCGGGAGTATCCAGCGCGACGATATTTCCATGATCGATGACGGCAATGCGTTGGCAAAGCGCATCTGCCTCAAACATGTAGTGGGTTGTGAGTAGAATTGTCTTCTGCTCTGATTGCAGATTACGGATCACCTCTCTCAGTTTACGTGCTCCCACAGGATCTAGCCCGATGGTTGGTTCGTCAAGGAAAAGCACTTCGGGGTCATGGATTAGCGCCCGGGCAATATGCAGGCGCTGCTTCATGCCTCGTGAATAACCCTCAACCTTTTCTTTACTGCGGTCTTCTAAACCGACCAGCTCTAACAGATATTCGATCCGTTTCTTAGACACATTTGGATCCACGTGGTACAAGCTGGCAAAATAGCGCAGGTTGTCTTGGGCAGATAAGCGCCAGTAAAGCCCCCTCTCGCCACCGAAAATGAATCCGATTTTAGGACGGATTTTTTCGGCTTCCTTTTCAACGTCAGCTCCCATGATACGAGCTGTCCCGCTTGTGGGTATTAGCAACGTAGTCAGCATTTTGACTACCGTGGTCTTTCCCGCACCGTTCGGACCTAACAGACCGAAAAGCTCCCCTGCTGACACATTAAAAGAAATATCATCAACGGCGACCACTTCTTTTGTTTTTCGCCGTAAAGTGCCAATTGTCGCCTTGTAAACGCGCCGTAAATTATTGATTTCAATCATGTTCATCTGCAGACACTCCTCCAATTCGGACAAATAATATCATATTTCCTTGGGCTTTGCGAAAAAAGCAGAATTATTTTCTTCAGATGATATGATAATTATCGTTTAACTGTTCAATCCCCTAGGCTTCGGTTTTTCGGAAATTAATACCAGGTCTAACGATTAAATCAAATTCTCATAAGGGATACAACCCGACACATTTTATACTTCAATCTACTACCTATGGTTCATTTTCTTTATTTTTTGGGGGAGAGGTGGGAACTGAACCGGAAATTAGAATTTGGATTCTCAATTTCCCTAGCATTATTAGGTCGGCATGCTGCAGAGTATAGGGCGTGTTTACGGGGATTTTTTTACCAGCATGCCAAGTGCCGTTAGCCGATCCGAGGTCAATTATCTTAACATCCGTTTCCCCCATTTCGAGCTTGGCGTGCAGTTTTGAGATTCCACCTTCAAAAGCCCTGTAAGGTGTCAGATCAATATCTGGTAATAATGGTTGCCCCTCGTATTGCCTTCCCAAAGTATATTCCCTCCCCATATCCAAATCTATAATTTGCCCTGTGTCTAGGAAGTAGAGGGAAACTTTACTTTCTTGCTTGGATTCGTACTTATCTGGCATGGCAACCGATGAAAACCGACTGCTGAATTCAACTACTCCAGACATTTGAGCAGATGGAAGCACAGTAGTTTTTACGTGCCAATGGACTTTTCCCAGATCTTCAATGAGTTCACCCACGGTATGGTAGCGGTTTTCCTCATCGTTGGAGATTGCCTTTAGGATGATTTGGTTCATTTCGTCTGGTATCTCAGGAACGATTGTTTGGGGTGAAACCACTTTAACATTGTTGAGGTTTTCCACAAGAGGACTTGTATCGCCTTCAAACCCAGGTAGTTTTCCAGTTGTTAATTGGTAAAAAATTATACCTAGCGAGAAAATGTCCTTGCGCATTTCCACACTTTTTTCTTGGAATTGTTTTGATGGTGAGTGTCCTTCCAATGTACCCTGCCTAGAAGATTTGTTGATATTCAATAATCTTGCGAAACCAAAATCTGTCAAAATTACCTGTGTTGAACCTTCTAATAAGACATTATGTGGTTTCACGTCAGAATGAGGGATTATTTGATTATGAGCATGAGAAAGCGCTGTACCTAGGCTGTTTATTATAAAAATGCACACTTCCAAAGGTATGCGTACTTGTCTTTGCTTCGTAGCTGTCAGCAAGTCTTTTAGTGTAGGCCCTTTTACGTGCTGCATAACTAGGAAAGGGTAATCTTGCTCTATTCCGAACTCGTGAACTTTTACAATGAAGGGGTGATCTAAAGTTGCCAGGATACTTGCTTCAACTAAAAAGTGTTCGGCGAAACTTAGCTCTCCGGTGAAATGCGAGGGTAATAAATTGATTACTATTTGTTTTTCAGTTCCGGGAAACTTTGATAGGTAAACGTGCGCGGTTCCAGTATGCCCTAAGTACTCACCGAGCTGGAATTTTCCGAATGCCTTCCCGCTTAGATTCTTAATCATAATTAAAATACCTGGGATTATTGGCCTAAAGATTTTCTTCCGACTTTAGACTAATAAGCTGTTTGGTTGGGACGTCTTGGAATGGAGTGGAGTTAGAATGAAAAAATCCGACCCAATAACATTTTTACCAGTTTAGATATTTTACTAGATAAATCGCACAAATATAAGTGCCAATTCCACATATTCTTGAAACCTAGCGAGGGGCGTGGTTTACAGGTTATTGAACGGATTTTCAGGAGAGTATGTTCGTAGCTCAGAAAAAACCGTAAGCCGACAAGAAAAACGGATGTAGTGCCGAGGTTTTTCGACCTCCTAAAAACTATCTATCTGTTACAAAAAGAGGTTCACCATCATTGATTCCCCCGTAAATAATACCGTTTTGGACTGATGCCCCGCTGATAAACCAGGGCTTAAGTGTTGAGGGTTCAATTTTCGATTCCAGCATTATTTCGTCGTGAAAAAGATATGCAAATACTGTTGGAAACAAATCTTGCAAAACTGTGATGTCATCATATTTTGCAAACTCCTCCGTTGGCCACCTAACAGCTAAAAAGGTACCAAATCTATCCTGGATATCCAATCGCGAAATTTCTGAAATATCGTATCTTTCTCCAGTACCAACACAATTCTTGGTTAGGTGAGGACCGTGATCGCCGGCCACAATTATGATTGCTTCAGGTTCATTTTCGATTATCGTTTTGATATCGAGCTGCATCTCAATATTGGCACCTGTTAACCTTGTTCTAAAACGATCGGTCTCGTCGGGCAGACAAGCCCCCGAGTTTTGACTATGACCTGGCAATCCGGAGTGCATATACATAAAAATTGGGTCCCCGGTGACACCTTCGAAAATGCTTTGCTTGGTTTCGACAAATTGAACCCTGGGAGAACTGAGTAACACGATATCAAACCGGAATTCTCCCATTAAAATTGCATTCAAAAGGATACCTCTTGATAAACTGCGCTCAGGATATGAAAAATCGTAAGTTGAGTTGCTACCGCGAAAGAAATAATCAGTGCTAAATATGCCATACGTCTCATAACCAAAACCTCTTAATGTGTTTTGTATTATTCCATCTCCCGAAACTTCCCTTCTCGAATCGTCATAATTTTCGGTCGATGCGTTGAGAACCCTACTCATCGTTGAAATGGACTGATTTGCCACCGAATAGGTCTGCGGATAGAGTGTGAAGCCTTGTCCTTTTAAGTATTCTTCTTGAAAACTGTTATCGATACCATAGGCAAGCATGGTCTCATTAGGGACGTATCCGTCATAGACAAGTAAATAAATGTTTGGGGTGACGGCGGGTACCCTTTCCTGAATAAGCGATTGTAGTCTGTTTTCTACAATGGAAAGAGATGCTTCATCCGTCCTGTCGCGTTGTGCTAGCAGCTGGGTAGCGCTGTTAGCTACAAAGCTAATTACGATAAGAAGATGCGGCAGCTTGGGAACGTTTACTCGCACTAAAGGCTCTGTATCCAGTTTTTCCACTATTTCGTCTTATTTCACGGGAGATTGTGCTTGAACTTCGCCCCAAGTGTTTTGCAATTTCTACAAGTGGCTTATTCTTTGCCAAGAACCGATTGATTTCTTCCCGTTCAGCATTTGTTAGGTGTAGATATTTTTCTTTTCGCATACGAATGATTTTATCTCCTCATTCGTTGCACTAAATGTCTGAATTAACAATAGAAAAATCTTTGGGTTTCCTATACATCATTAAAAGAGGTTTTAGGGCTCTTCTTTAAGCGGCAAAACAAATATATTTTCCAAGATCCATTAGTCTTATTCAGTTCGAGGTTGGTTATTTGAGTTCGTTTTGTAATTCTTGGAATAGTGCTAGAATATAAACAGGTGTCTCCAAAATTGCTCAGAATTAAATATTAATAGGACGATTTTCTTTTATATTTTGTTGACCATGCTTAAATTCAAATTATGAATACATGAGAAAAAATAAACGCTTGGTATCTCATATCATTTTGGCGCTAATTACATTAGTTGGGTGTTACGCCGCAATTCTGTATAAACCGGATATTAAATTGGTCCGACAGCTCACAATTGGTTTAGGATATGTATCCTTGCTCTTCTTGGTATTTACTCTTTTTTATGGTACCTGGAGGTTGCTTGATCGAGGCCGCGTCCCCGTAAATTTTTACTTGCGTAGAGATGTCGGAATTTGGTCAGGAATCACCGGTTTATTGCACGTTTTTTTTGGTTTGCAAGTACATCTGGGAGGTAAGATAGCATTATATTTCCTTGATCCAGAAGGGGAAGGGTTTTCTCCGTTGTTAAATTTGTTTGGCGTGAGCAACTATATTGGTTTACTAGGAACAATAATATTAGTTATTTTATTGCTCATGTCGAACGATTTTTCAATGCGCCTATTAAAAGGCCCTCTCTGGAAGCTCTTACAGCGGTTAAATTACATTTTATTTCCTCTAGTGATGGCGCATACTTTCGGCTTCCAGGTTGTTGTAGACCGAGAAAGGATTTTTATATTAATTTCTATCCAACTAACCGTCCTTATTATTGTTTCTCAGGTTTATGGATTTAATAAATATCGCACTTATAAACGCCAGGAATACCGCCCTCAAGCCACCGTAAGAAAGGAGCAGTAAATGGCTTATTAAGGGTGTATTTAACCTGCTATAATCTAATTGCGTTGTGGCGGCAATCTTTATGAGAAATCTATCTCCAGACGCACAAATCATATGCCCCTTCTGTGGCTCTCGCTCGCTTTCCTGACTGGTATCTTGCTCTCTTCAGCCCTGGAATTTAGCGCGGGTGGGTGGTTGTGGCTGTCTGTTCTGGCTTTCAGTTTGCTATTTTTGCCGCGCCTGATCTGAGCTATGGAAGGGCGCTTTTCCTTTTCAATCCCTAGAATTATTCCCCGACGATTCACCACCCCGCCGTATGCCAGCTCACTTGCTCCCACAACTCTGTTTATTCTTGCCCTGAGTGTTTTTTTCTTGGGAGCAGCTCGCTACCAGGCAAGTTTACCTGAAGTTAATTCTGATTTTATCTCCTGGTACAACGATACCGAGATTGAAACGGTTTTGGTTGGGGTTGTGATCCAACCTCCTGATGTGCGAGATAGCTACATTAATTTACGCGTGAAAGTCGAACGCTTACGCGTTGCTGATGAGATCACACACGTTGAGGTCAGCGGGTTATTGTTAACGCGTGTTCCTACGGATGGCGATTGGCATTACGGCGATCGAGTGGTATTGCGCGGTTACCTTGAAACTCCTCCCGAGAATGAAGAATTCTCTTACAGTGATTATTTAGCGCGATCTGGTATCTACACATATATGCCTTATGGGGAGGCTTCTTTGCTTGAAAGCGGGCAGGGGAACGTTTTTTTCCGGGCGATTTTTTCTTTGAAGCAGCATGCCCTCGATTTGGTTTTTCGTTTCTTCCCTGATCCGGAGGCATCCTTGATGGCGGGAATTTTACTCGGCGTGGAAAGCAGAATCCCAGCTGATGTAAGAGAAGCTTTCAATGATACTGGAACCGCCCACGTAATTGCTATTTCGGGGTTCAATATAACAATAATTGCAGCTCTTTTTCTCAAGATATTTAATCGCTGGTTAGGCGGTCGTAGAGGAGCTTTAGCAGCAGCAGTTGGTATCGCTATCTACACTATTTTAGTTGGCGCGGATGCAGCTGTGGTGCGCGCGGCAATCATGGGGTGGCTGGCTTTGCTAGCCAGGCAGGTTGGCCGCCGGCAAATGGGGCTTAATAGTTTAGCGTTCACTGCTGCAATCATGGCGTTACAAAATCCTCATATCCCCTGGGATGTGGGATTCCAGCTATCTTTTTCCGCCACCTTGGGTCTCATCCTATATGCTGAACCACTCAGTGATTATTTTACTAAATTGGCCTCACGACTCTTGCCAGAAGGGCTGGTTGAACGTCTGGTTGGGCCGGTGGGGGAGTATTTTTTGTTTACGCTAGCGGCTGGCATCACAACATTTCCCATAATCCTTTATCACTTCCAACGTTTCTCATTGAGTTCCATTCCTGCCAATATCCTCATCTTACCAGCCCAACCCGCGATCATGATCCTCGGCGGTCTCGCCACTTTATTGGGACTGGTTATATTTCCGCTTGGCCAACTTATTTCTTATTTTGCATGGCCGTTTACCGCATACACCATCCGTGTGGTGGAATGGTTCGCCGCCCTCCCTGGTGGGGTTTTGATTTCAGGCCAGATTGGTATAGTGGTTGTGATTTTATTGTATGTGATTCTGCTTGGGTTTACTTTTGCAGGATCCTGGTTGAAGGATAAACTACCCGTAATACGTCCAGCGCTGTTTTTTTCTGCCCTCGCTGCCCTGAGCATGCTAACCTGGCAAGCTGTTTTTTCTGCCCCCGATGGGATGTTGCATCTCACTATCTTGGATGTTGGCACCGGAGATGCAATTCTCATTCAATCCCCAACGGGGCGGTATGCACTGATCAATGGGGGGCCAAGCGTGACCAAATTATCAGACGCCTTAGGGCGCCGTTTGCCGCTTACCCACAGGCAGTTGGATTTCTTGGTGATTGTCTCGCCGAGCGAAGAGCAAGTTGCCGCACTGCCTCGCAACATTGAACGCTTCCAGCCAGCGCAGGTTTTGTGGGCTGGCTCGAATCATGCATCGCGCTCAGCGCGCTTTTTGCAAACTGAACTAACTGATGCTCAAATTCCGATCATTCCTGCCCAACAGGGTCTGGTTTTGGATTTAGGCGAGGGCGCACATCTGGAAGTGCTTACAGCCAGCAATCGCGGCGCGATTCTTCTTCTAGAATGGCGAGATTTCCGCGTTTTATTGCCTTTAGGGGCTGACTTTGCCGATCTTGAGAGCTTGGGGATGGGGCGAGATATTGGAAGAGTGACTGCTTTACTATTGGCCGATAATGGGTTTGCCCCCATTAATCCCCCAGAGTGGATCGCCAACCTCAATCCCCGCCTTGTTTTGCTCAGCGTTGCCGCAGGGGATTATAGCGGCCTGCCCTCCCCCGAAACGCTCGCTGCCTTGGACGGCTACACTCTCCTGAGCACCGACCAAAACGGCTGGATTAACCTGAGCACAGATGGGAAGCAAATGTGGGTGGAGGTTGAGAGGAGGTAGGGGTATATTGTGCATCCAATCCCATAGAAGACAAATTATCCTGTTCGCCAGAAAACTGATTTGGCTAATGTCTTTTCATGGGAGGATCTTTTAAATCTACAGCAATTGGGGTTACAGACCCAACCAAAAACCTGGAGATTTCAGTGTGCACCCCAAGTAATTTGTGACGCCTGATATTAAGAGTAATGCTCGCTTAGTAATAATATTAAGGAAAGAGTTATTAGGCGTAGCTATGTTGGTAAAAAGAAGCATTAACCTCTCCCGTGTAATTTCAAGAAAGCGGCGGTAACATGGGGGTCGAAATAGATACCAGCACTTTGTTCGATTTCATAGAGGGCATCGGAATGGCTAGCAGCATTGCGGTAAGGGCGGTCGCTGGTCATGGCATCATACGCGTCTGTGACCGTGAAAATTCGCGCTATTAGGGGAATCTCTTCACCGGATAAACCTTTCGGGTAACCGCTGCCGTCCCATTTTTCATGGTGGTATAGAATAACTGGTAGTGCATCATACAAAAATTTTACGCTATGTAAAATGGTATAGCCAATTTCTGGGTGGTGCTTCATTACTACCCATTCTTCTTCTGTTAAAGGACCAGGTTTATGCAAAATTGTATCTGAGACACCGATTTTTCCAAGGTCATGCAATAAAGCCCCATGCAGTAATGCTTGCCGTGAAGTTGGGGATAAATCCATCATTTCTGCTACCTGCATAGCAGAAGCTGCTACTCTTGTAGAGTGTCCTTCAGTCTCACGGTCGCGAGCATCCAAAGCGGAGGCCAATGCTTCAATCGTAGTTAAATAGGAATCTTCCAAATCTAGCTGCAGCTTTTTTGTCTCGGTGATATCCCGATTAATACCCACATAAGCGATAGGTTGATCGTTTTCATCTTTCACAGTAGATATCGTTAAAAATGAATTCCATTCAATTTCATCTTTATTTGTGTTAATAATTTCTCCAGCCCAAAAACCTTCCTTAAGAATTTGCTGCCACATCTTTTCATAGAATTTGCTGTCACCATGCTCAGATTTGATCAAACTTGGTTTCTTTCCTAGGGTTTCCTCTTTAGTGAACCCCGTGACCCTTTCAAACGCAGGGTTAATATCTATAATATTACTTTCCAAGTCTGTAATCATTATTGCATCAGTCGTACTATCAAATGTATCTTTATACAACTGAACTTCCTCGAAAAGCATGGCTCGTCTGAGTGCGTTTGCGGCGATATCCGCAATGCCGTTCAGCAGACGATGGTGGTCTTCAAGAAGTTCACTCGATAGGTTTATTCCCAGATTTAGCCCCCCAATGATCTTATCGCCAACCTTGAAAGGAATGCATATCGTCTTTGATGGCGGCAGGTCATTTGGCCAAAACGGGCAATTATGACGTCCAATGCAGGGCTCTCCGGATATCAAAGCACAGTATGATGGCATGTTTTCAGATGGAAGTAAAATATCTTCAATTTTATCAAAACTCCCCCTGGTCGCCTTGACGGAAATTTCACCCGTCTTGGATTCGAGCATAAGGATGGATGACCCTTCGATCTCCAAACTATCCTGAATATGATCTAGAATAATCGGCAGCATTTCTTCTTTCCGAAAATTTGAAGCCAGTGAAGAGGAAAGA
The DNA here is from genome assembly GCA_019456165.1 of Chloroflexota bacterium. Taxonomy (GTDB): domain Bacteria; phylum Chloroflexota; class Anaerolineae; order Anaerolineales; family UBA11579; genus VRUJ01. The sequence continues at coordinate 26,014 of VRUJ01000030.1, read as the reverse complement.
TCATAAAGGATTGAGGTTTCATTCAACCGCTGCTCGGTTTCGGTTAATAAACTGGCATTCTGAATCGCATTTGCCGTCTGGTCAGCAAGTGTAGAGTAAAGCTTCAAATCCTTTGCGGTAATATCAATTTGCTCCCCACTGACTAAGTCTAATGTACCGATTATCTTGCCGCTGTGCTGTAAAGGCCAAATAAGAAGAGTTTCTATGCCATCTTCTCGGGCAAGTTTGCGTTGCTTTTTATCAACACGTAGATCGCTAGTTGGGCTATCAACAAGTACGTATTTATCTCCATCAATTAGCTGTTGTACAGCAGGTAAATCCTTCATCTCTTTTTGTGTCCCTTGGCGCTGCTTAAGGAATCTTATTTCTTGTCCATTGGTGTATACCGCGGGGAAAGTTATGTACCCTTCTTCGGATTGGAAAAGGCTGATCCCGACACCGTCAAAATCTGTAACTTTTACTATCATTCTGGTGAGGTCATCTAAAATTGGTTGAAGATTACCCCCAGTAGTCACCAACTCGCTTACTTCGGCGATGGCTTCAAGTTCACCTACACGCCTACGGATCTGGGCTTCTGCATGGGTACGTTCAAGTTCCACGCCAACCCGCTTAGCCATGATCTGGAGTAAATGAATATCCCCCTCATCAAAATCTCTTGGTTTGTCATCCATGGCGTTTATCACACCAATTACCTCACCATTGCTATCAAGAATGGGGACGCCCATGTAAGTATTTAGGCCAAATTCAGCCAAAAACGAATCTTCTGGAAAATCCGTAACAGCTTGGCTATGCAAACAGATTTTTTTCTCTGCTCGTATATTTTCACAGGGCGTCCCCCGAAACGGAAATTCCCCCCCGAGGAGGATTTGCCCATGTCTGTGCATTGCGAGGATGCTAATATTTTCACCGCGGAATTCTTCAACCGTGGCTACTTCTACTTCCAACAACTCTGTAATGAAGGTAACGATTTGTATCGATATATCTATCACGCTCCCGCTAAGGGATACGGCTAAGTCGGATAATCGGCTCATACGCTGGTTGCGCGTTTCGAGACCGGTATAGGAATCTCTCAGACTTTCCCGCATAGTATCGAGGCTATTCAGGAGGACTTCTGTCTCATCATCTGTTACACCAATTACACTAGATATAGGTTGATCCAATTCTCCATTGGTCAATCGTTCAACCGCCTTGGTTATTTCCTTTAATGGGGCTGCGTTTTTAAAGGTTGCGATTTTTGTAAGCGGTATTATCAAAATGCCTATGAAGAAGATAATTCCAACAAACGTCCAAGAAAGTCTTACCACGGGTGCTAATAGTATTGCTTCGGGGATACTCTCGACCACCACCCACGGTTTTATGTTCAATTGGGCTGTTTCAGCATAATACGGAATGTTTTCCCCATCGGACTGATAAATCAAATTTGGTTGATCGGGATTTTTTCTCTGATCTTCAGATAGAAAAGAAAGAAAATTCGATTCGCTGCTCTCAATCTGGAGACTTACCACACCTTCAGAAATATGCATGGATCCAGATTCCGAATTGAATTTTAAGGGGGTATTAAGATCTAGATCTTCGTTGATCGAATTGTAAAGAATAAGACCAAATTCATCCGTCAAGATACCTTCGTATTCTTGGCCGAAACTTTTCGTGTGATTATCCAGTAAATCCCATAATTCATCCACATGGACTACCAATAGAGCGATGAGTACCACAGTTCCATCTTTATCAAATACCGGAGTGCTGTAAAGTATGCTTTGTGACTGATCATCAGTTGCGAGGACAATATCTGAAATAAAATCATTACCAGCGATACCTTCTAGAATAATAATTTGGGTTTCTAGATTTAAACCAAACTTATCATTCACACTTAGAATTATTTCACCCTGGAGATCCATTAGAATAATTTGTTGGAAATAGGTATTAGCTTGGACCAGATCGTTAAGAATATTTTGGGTCTCCGTTTCATCTTCTAAAGATGGCTCTGGCCATGTCTCGCTAAATCTCCTTACAACTCCATTGTTTGCAAGTTGGCGGATGTCTTGTAGCCTTTCACCCAGTAAAATGTCGTATAGTGCAGCCGTGAGGGAAGCCTGTGTGGAAAGAGATTGTCTGCTATTTTCAATCGCGGAATATCGGGAAGCGGAGATTCCTAACACTCCAACTATCAATAGCGGGATTAGGCTGAAAAGGATCAAAGTTATGAATAATTTAAATGCAAACGGCTTTTTTGAAAATTTGCCTAATATTTTGTTGCTCTTCCCCAAAAAAAAGGCTTTGATCGACGTCAATTGGAATCCTCTTTCCGTGTACTAAAAACTATTCGTTATTCCATACTGGCGGTTCGTTCCGATAAACATTAATCCAAGCATCAAATTCTGTTCTTCCCGGCTGGCTTTCAATAACCAGTTCGGGTTGATTAGTTTGAGGGAAATAATTATCCACCATTTGGATTAACTCACGCGCTTTTACTGGCTTTGAGAGGTAATCGTCGCAACCCGCAGCCAGAAATCTTTCTCTGTCTCCGCGCATTGCTGAAGCCGTTAAGGCAATTACAGGTATGTGCCAGAGTGTTTCGTCTTCTTTGACGCGTTTTACAATTTCCATCCCATCCATCGTGGGGAGGGCGATATCCAGAAGTACCAAAGGTGGTTTTGTTATGAGAATCGTTTCGTAACCGACAAGCCCATCCTCGACTTCCACCACCGTATAACCTCTTGTACCTAGAATCTTCCTGACTATCCTGCGGTTGTGAGGGTTGTCTTCTATATATAAGAGTGTTTTTTCTTCCATATTTCACCTATTGAGTATGGTTTCAACGTGGGCTATTAGACTACTGTGATCTAATATTTCTTTAGACCAAATAGAATCAGCCCGCGAGGCTAGCTGGGCGCGTGATTCAGGCTCTAAATCTTTTGAGGTCAACACCACGACTGGAATATTTTCGTTCTCAATTTCTTCCCGCAGTTCCAAAAGCAGTTCCTCTCCGCTTCCGTCCGGTAGGAGTAAATCTAAGATAATCAGGTCTGGTTTTTTCTCTTGGATGATGGCTTGTGCTTGGCTTGTGGAATGGGCCTCCACTACTTCGAAGCGTTGACGCGCATTTAGTAATCGCCGCATCAATCTTGCATCCCATTTGTTATCATCCACAACCAGAATAAGCGGATATTCACCTTCCCTAAAATTTTGGAGATTTTCATCTTGTTCGAGATTTAGGACTGGCTTGCTATCAGGATCAGGCGCTTGAAATTCATCTTCACCTAACACATTCACTATATGGTTGATAAAATCATTACTGCTGAAATTCCCCTTTTGCCAGACTGATTGAACATTGCCATTTAGAAATACTTCTTGATCTGGAGAAAGGTCCCTTCCGGATACAATCATCACTGGGATCTCGTTTGTTCTCTCATCGGATTTCAGTTCTTCAAGGATCGAAAAACCATCCATTTCTGGAAGAGTGAGATCAAGCATGACCAAATCTGGCTTGCGTTGGCGTACCAAATCAATACCATCGCGTCCATTATGAGCCTCAAAAACCCGATAATGCTTGTAGCGTTGAAGCAAACGCCTAATCAGACGAGTGTCGTCTGGATTGTCATCAATGATTACGATTGTGGTGACTAGCTCATCAAGCTGCTCTAATGCCGCAGCTAAACCTTCTTTTGAGTGTTTATTATCCTCACCAACATCGAATTTCAAATCTATTATGTACTTATCTTCTAAGGCGTGTTTTTCCGCGCTGAAGGTATGACCAGAGCAGTTGATCACCACAACTTCGTCGGACTTAATAAGGCTTTGCGCAGATATTTTTTCTAAACCCGCAAAAGCTACACTGGCGGCTGGTTCGACGGAAAAACCTTCAGACCGGGCCAACTTGCGCATTGCTCTAAAAGCATCTCCGTCACTAACAGATACCATTGAACCACCATATTTTTCATTCGCTTGTTTGAGAATCTTATAAGCGAAGCCAGGGTTGCCGGTAGAAAGGACTGTGATTAGTGTGTCTGGGGTTACAGGCTCAACTTCTTCCAGCCCTCGTTCCCAGGATCTTACGATTGGCGCACAGCCATCCACCTGTACAATTCCAATTTTTGGGACTTTATCTATCAATCCGGCTTCATACAATTCTTCAAAACCTTTCAGAACCCCAACAGGTCCAAGCCCACCTGAAACAGCCTGAATATACCAATCTGGTGCTCGCCATCCTAACTGCTCGACGATCTCAAAAGCTACAGTTTTCATGCTTTCTTTATTTGGGATAGCCTTCGCGCCGGTATCAAGATAGATTTTTCGCCGCAATGCAAAATCCGCGGCGATTCCCTTTGCCTGGTCGTAAGTACCAGTGATCTTGATTACTTCTGCACCGTATAAAGCAAGCTCGCGCATTTTCTCTGCTGGAACGCTGCTGGTTAGAAAAACCCACAGCTTAATGTTTGCACGGGCGCAAAATGCAGCGTATGCGGCCGCGGCATTTCCTGTAGAAGCTAGGACCATTTCATTCACCCCCTCGGCTTTTAGAGCGCTGATAGAAACTGCAGCTTGCCGGTCTTTGAACGAGCTTGTGGGTTGCTGCCTCTCATCCTTAATCCACACCTCAGTTAAACCTAGCTCCTTTTCTAAACTCTCTGCTCGTGTCAAGGGAGTCCAACCCTCACCCATTGAAACCGGTTTAAATCCTTGTGGAAAGGGCAGCAGTTCACGATAACGCCACATATTTGTTGGCCTTTGCGTGAGAATTTCTGGCCAGTTATCCACCAAAGAGGTAATGTCATAGCTTGCTTCTAACCAACTACCTCCGCATGATGGACACTCGCCAGGGAATAGAGAAGCGGTTAATTCATGCTCACATTCCAAGCATCGGATTGAATGAAATAAGTTTGACATTTTAATTGTGTTATAAAGTTGGGAGGGGATTGAAGCCAGAGCTTCAATCCCCTCCTCTTTAAGTTGTTATATGAAATCGTTATTAACTGAGATATTTATTTTTTACTTTGGCTTTTGCTGCTTTTAGCTTCAACCTTTGCCGGCACATCTTTTTCTTTGCCATTTGCACCTTTTACCTTGGCTTTCAAGGTATCGGTCACTTTCTTGATCAAACCACCACTTCCTTTTCGCCTTGGAATACTTCCAATAAAGCTATCTTCTTTTTTCTCAGAGACTACGATGTTTTTAGGTACTTTAGCTTGAACTGGCAATGTGACTGTAAAAGTTGAGCCTTTTTCACGCTCGCTTGTCGCGCTGATGGTTCCACCATGCATTTGAACTAAACGTCGGGTAATTGTCAGGCCAAGGCCGGTGCCTTCCGCTGTGCGGGTGCTTGAACTGTCTGCCTGGGTGAACTCTTCGAAGATGCCTTCCAAGTCTTGTTCGTAGATACCGTGGCCAGTGTCTGCAACCTCAAGTCGCACGTAGCCATTATCCCGGAAAGCACCCAAAGTGATTGTGCCTTCATCAGTGAACTTAGCAGCGTTGGAGACCAGGTTGTTCATGACTTGACTCAAGCGCATATGGTCCGCAAGGATTTCTGGAATGTCATCTTGAGCATCGATAACCATCTCAACTGATTTATTGACCAGCAAACCAGCGTTGTTTTTGACAACGTCTTCTAGCAACTTCTTGATATCAATTTTACTTAACTCAAGGCTCATGCGGCCTGCCTCGATCTTAGCCAGGTCGAGGATGTCGTTGATGATGCTCAGCAAATGGTTGCCATTCTCTTGAATAGCCTGCACGTCGATAAGTTTCTCTTCATCCAGTTCGCCGTCTATGCCCATCAACAATACATCTGTGTACCCAATGATGGAATTGAGGGGTGTGCGAAGTTCGTGGCTCATATTCGCCAAGAACTCACTCTTCAGCCGGTCTCCCTGAATTATGGTCTCTTCAGCAGCTTTGCGCTCGGTGATGTCGGTGATACTGCCACGCACGAGGTTGCGCCCCGCAGCAGGCAGCCGTACTAAACGGATCTCAGCAGTAAAGGTTTCGCCATTGGCTTTCCTGTGCAGCCAATCGAAGATTGGAGCTCCGCCAGCGGTTGTGGTTTGTACGTAATTCCAGATTGCATCGATTGAGGGTTTTCCATCCGGCTGGTTTTGTGTGCTGATATCTGGGAAACTCAACTTTTCGAATTGTTCTTTGCTGTAACCAAACATCTCGACAGCGTTGTCGTTGATTTCGACGAATAAGCCGGCGTCTACATCCAATACCACGATGGCCTCTGGAGCGTAGTCGACCAGGGTGCGGAATTGGGCTTCGCGTTCCTTAAGCTCTTCTTGAGTAGCAATCTGCTCGGCAAACACACGCGCAGTCTGCAGTGTGGTGGCGATTTGTCCGCCCAATGTGGAGAACGTGTCGGCGTCCTCTTGGCTGAAGCGGTTGGGGTTCTCGTCCTGGATGTCTAACACTCCTAGAACTTTACCGGCTGCCACCAGCGGCACGGACAACTCAGAACGAGTATCCGGCAGCAACGGGTTGGCCACGTATCCAACGAATGTCTCAGAATCTTCAACGATGACAGGTGTCAGGTCACGCGCTGCCTTGGCAACAACTGAGGTTTCATTATCTAAAGATATACTGTGTTGGCGTTCTTTCAAAACAACACCCACTTGTCCAGAACCTGCCTCGACCATCAAGTCGGTTTCTTCTTCATTCATTAGATAGATGTGCACGTGGTAGAGACCAAATCGGCTCTGCATGATAACCACGGCTTCGTTCAAGAGCTGTTCCGGGTTTAGGATTGCGCCTAGCTGAGTTGCCACACTGGCAGCAGAACGGAGCTGTTCAGCAAATTTTTCCAATGCTTCGGTTTGATGTGCGACCTGCTCGAGAAGCTCGTTGTTGCTGAACAGGAAGGCTACCTGTTCAGACATCGTCTCGAATACAGGAATACTTTGGTCAGTGAAGCGGTTAGCTACACGGTCCTGGATGTCGAGGGAGCCGATGATTTCATCCTCCAGCTTTAGGGGCACCACCAACTCGGATTTGGTAAGCGGTAGCAGTGGGTTGGGGAGGAAGTTGGGGTCTTGGGTAACGTCTGCCACCAAAACTGATCTTCCTTCATTAATTGATGTGGATACCAGAGAAGCGCCATCTAATGGCAAGGAGTGGCCGCGTTGGAGCAGCTGGCGACCAGCGTAACCGGTGCTTTCAGCTAAGACTGCATTCTCCTTTGCATCATCCAGCATGTACACCTGAGCGTGATAAACGTCGAACTGGTCCTGGATCAAGTTCACCAGCAGGTTGAGGAAGTCCTCAGGAGAAGTGCGCTCACCAGCAGCAAAGGTAACCCGTTGGCTGGCTTCCATCTCTCGAGCACGTTCTTCCAAATCTTGGGTACGTTCTTGCACGGTAGCTTCTAGTCCCGTCAGGGTTTCCTCTAACTGGGCAGTCATTTGGTTGAAGCCTTCTGCTAGGGTACCGATCTCGTCTTGGGAAATAACTTCGGCACGAACGGTAAGGTCGCCAGCGGCTGCTTTGGCGGAGGCATCAGTTAGAATAACCACAGGCTGGGTAAAGCCGGTAGATAAACGGGTGGATATGAGAGTAGCGATAACACCGATGGCTATAGTAAGCGCCACCGCCACGAATGCGAATGTAGTAGCCAAGGCATTTACCGGCTCAAGAATCTCAGGCTCATCAATTTCAGCCATAAACGCCCACGTAACCCCATCTATATCCAGGTCGGTAGGCTCTTGGACTTCTACAGGTCCCCAAGAACTCAACACCGGAAGGCCACGGTAATCATCAATGATCTCGGTACCGTGTCCACCTTCCAGCGCTGAATTAGAAGCCACTGTATCTACTGGAAGATCGGGGTTCAAGAGAGTGGTTTCAACACCCAGGTCAGCACTAAAACGGGATTCGCTGCGGAACAGATTGTCTTGACCAACTATGTAAGTTTCACCAGTTTCTCCCAGCCCGGTTCGTTCTTGCAAAAGGTCTGCAAAAAATTTGTGAATGTCAATTTCGAACAAGAGCACACCCACGGTTTCACCAATGCTATCCGTCACCGGAGTAGCCATCCTGAGGTCATTTTCACCGTGCTGTTCGTTAAAGGCAATATCTCCAATGTAGGTTTCTTCTAACGCATTTTGAAATACGATGTTTGCGGATTCATCAGTTCCAACATCTTCTGGGTTTAGTGCAAATACAACCTCTCCCCCTAGATCGATCATCATAATATCCTCATAAACACCGCCGGCAATTTCATCGGAAAAAGAACCCAACACACCTTCAGCTCGTGCGAATGCCTCTACGTAACCCGGATCTGTTGGGGTATCCTTTAGGCTTGCCAAGGTTGGCAAACCTTCATTCACACCAGTAGTACCTTTGACAACAACCAGGTTGCTGGCGAAAACAAGATCTCCCTTACGATCGGAGATCCAAGAAGTAAGCTGGTCTACCTTTAGGGTTTCTACCGCTTCCAATTCATCAAAAGTTTTAGCGAGCAAGGCGTTTCGTGATTGGACGAAGGCCAGAATGCCCATGAATACAGCTGTAAGAATTAACGGCACAACCGAGATTGTAATGAACGACAAATTTAGCCTGGCGCCGATTGAAGTTCTCGGGGCTGCAAGCAACCTGGTGAATAAACCTGGTCTCTTATTTCTCTTCCCAAGGCGCGAATTTTTGCGCCCGCGCTTTTTTACAGCCTCACCAGACGACGCAGTCGGCGTTGGCTCGGTGGAAGCCTTTGGCTCTAGCACCTGGACTACCTCCGGTACAGGCATTGAATCTCGCCTCTGATCTGGCTCGCGTCTAACCTCAGCAGTTGGTTCATCTTTCATTCCTTGAACCTCTTCCGAGGGTGTTTCCATTTCATGATCGTGTGTTGTCATAATAATCACCTTTTCCTTTAGGTCATAGTAATTCAATTAGAACGTTCAATTGGATATACAATTTTTTCTTTACTTGAAAATTGAAGGTAAGGATTAGGATTCGCTATTTGTTTTGTTGGAAAGGACCTATTCTCATAACCCATAATGCGGTCTATCAAAGTTAATAAAGTGCCTAGAGAGATTGGTTTTTCCAAGAAGAAATCTGCCCCCATTTCTTGGGTTAATGTGCGGTATTGCCCATAGGCTGAAACCATAATTACTTGAGTCCCACTTTCTCGCAGCTGGTCACTGAATTCTGTGAGCAAATCTGTACCTCGCTCGCGCCCCATGTGGATATCACAAATGAATAATTTGTATTTGTTTTTTTTGATCATTTCCCGGGCATCCAAAACTGTGGGTGCCAGATCAAGCTTGTAATTTGTCCTGCCCAATGCTTTGGAATAGATCCTGCGCAGGCCGGGATCATCCTCCATGATTAATATGCGCCCATCACTTAACTTTCCATTTTTACTAACAGGTTGAGATTTTGATTTTGTTTGCCCAGCTACTTCACGCACCATATCAATAAATTCCAACAAGTCGAAGGGGTTTTTTATAAATCCGTCTATGCGGGGCAATACTTGGTTGTTGAGGTCCTCTGTCCTGTAATCAGATATGAGCATCGACGCAGAATCCGGACCAGCAATGTGCTGGAGCGGGTCAGTCAGGAAATCAAACGGCGGACGCGCGTGATTCGTATCTTTCCAAATGAGGCATCGTGCTTGCGATTGGTGAGTGCGGTCTTGATGGAGATCAGCGAAGATTGGGTGACGGGTAGAATATACTTGAACTTCAAATCAGGCTAAAGCTTGCCCGACTAAAAAGGGCCTGACTATTTTACAGAAAAGATGTTGCACAATCTAATTAAACCCTGTCCTACTTAGCGCATTTGTGAAAAACTACGTAGTTTTATCCGAGAACTAGGTAGTTTTATGGAAAAATTAGTGTTCTGGGGGATTATTAGGGACGAATTAGTACTTGTGAGTGATTTACACGGCTTCGTCTATCTAATGAGATAATCTAACTAAGCGCCCCTAATTCTCAGGAAATAAATATTGCAGTTTTCAGACCTCTCCGCCATCCCTGCGCAAAATACCCTGCTCAAGGGCATAGTTGAACAGTTCTGATTTTTTACGCAAATTCAATTTGCGCATGAAATTTGACCGATGGGTCTCCACAGTGCGTGGGCTGATAGATAAGCTTTTGGCGATTTTCGTGCTGGTGGAACCTTCCAACACAAGATGTAGGATCTCGCGTTCCCGGCGAGTTAGGTTCTCGTAGGGACCGTCTGGCGCAGCTTCGCTGTCTTCCCCCCTGGATTTCTGTATGTAAATTTCGACGGCGCGTTCGGATAGCGGCGGACCTAGGAAAAAACGACCGGCCGCGGCATTGCGCACGGCTTTTGCCAGGATGTCTGGCGGGGAGTTCTTGAGCACGTATCCAATAGCCCCGGCGCGCAAGGCGTTCAAAACGTAAGCCTCAATAGATTGAATTGATAGGATGATTATGTTGGTCTTGGGAGAAAGCTCACTTACCTGGCGAGTGACTTCCAACCCATTGAGTCCTGGCATCATCAAATCTAACACAAGGACATTTGGCTTTAAACGGTCGGCCAGTTCGACCGCCTCAATACCGTCGGCTGCTTCTCCAATTACAGAAAAATCCTCATGGGTGTCCAGTAATGCGACCAAACCTTTACGCACTACCGGGTGATCATCAGCGACCAGGATTTTTGTTACACTCATCGCGGTCTACTTCTTCTTTCAATTCGGTCCTTGAGAGGCAATTCTGCCTTTATTAGACAACCCAAACCAGGGGTCGATTCAACTATCAATTGTCCGCCAACCATTAGGGCCCGCTCACGCATACCGATCAATCCACTAGATTCTCTAGAAGAGAATGAGGATTCGGGATCAAACCCACTACCTTCATCACGTATTTGTATGGTCAAGTGGTTTTCGGCGTTGGTCACTTGAACAGTCACTTCCTTCACTTTGGCATGGCGTGCTATGTTAGTGAGCCCTTCTTGCACAATGCGGTATGAGGTAGTTTCTAACTGAGGTGTAAAGCGTTGTTTCAACCCCCTATGTTTAAACTCTACCTCCACTCCAGTTTGGGTACTGTAGCGGCCAAAATGCCACAGCAAAGCAGGTAGTAACCCCAGGTCATCGAGTACAGTCGGGCGCAGCCTAAGGGAAATCTCCTGAATACAAGTGATTAGTTCATCAACCAGCTTCTCTGATTCAACCAGATTTGCGGGGTCAATTTTATCAGGCCAGCGCAGGCACATTTCGATGGTATATTTGAGACCGGTGAGGATTTGGCCGATTTCGTCATGAAGTTCGAGAGCTAAGTGTCGTCGTTCGGTTTCCTGAACGTTTACCAATTTTCTGGAGAGGAGTTGAAGCTGCACACGCCCAACCTCAATTTGCTCAAATAGCTTGGCTTGTTGTAGCGCAACCGCAAGAGAATCGGCTACTTCACGGGCGATCTCTTCGTGCTCAGAGGTAAAGGTTTTTGGGTTTCCTGCACCGAGGTTTAATACACCTAGCAAACCGTCCTGAGTGAGAAGTGGCGCTCGCATGAATGATTGAATGCCATGTTCTGAAAGCGCTTGCACCATCTGGGACTGTTTTGGCAAATCTTTAATATTATCGACTCTAAGGAGTTTTCCTTCGAGTAATGTTTGATTAATAGGATATTGTTCCATTAAGAGGAAAGTATCTTGATCGCCCAGAAGGTTGCCTTCCTCGTCCCAACTTTCTGCTATGATCTCTATTTTATTAACCCCAAAATCATACAATGAAACACTTGCTCGCGCTAAGGGCATCAATTGCTTGAGGTGTTTGAGGACCGCATGTGCAATTGCCTGGGGTGACTGTGCAGAAAGTATGGCCCGGTCTATAGTTCGTAAATTTTCCAATCGAAAGTTATAGTGTATCAACATATTTTCCGCCACCATGCGTTCCGTTACATCGCGGATGAATAATGTAATTCGGACTTCATCCTCTGACTCCCAGGCAGAAATACTAAGCTCTATCCGAAATTTACTTTTATTTCTTTTTATCCCCTCAACTTGTAACATTTTGATATCGGACCTTACATTACCTTTTGATATAGCCTGCCCGATTGACTTTTCATATTCGATTAATTGACTTTCCAACTATATCAGCATCTGAATAACCAAACATGGTCTTGGCAGCTTGGTTCCAGAAAATGATTGTGTTGTCGCGATCAGTAGAAATAATTGCATCGTTGGCCGATTCAACAATCGATCGAAAATGGGCTGTTTCTCTTTCAAGGATCTCCTCCCTCATATCGTTAAGATTATTTTTTTTATCATCTTTTCTCTTCGTCTTCCTCATATATCCTGCCTTTGGTTTGGTGTCCCTTCCCATTAGATTTTATACGAATACCCAAACCTTTCGATATCTGTTCAATAGCACTCTTACTAGCAATCAAAGGTTTTAGGTCGTAGTATCGCTCTTATTATGAATTATTGCTTGCATTATAACTTCCTGCAGATCAAGATTTTTTAGGTCCAGTTCCCTACTTTACGGGAATCGTAAGTTTCTGAATCAAGTTTATTTTAATTGTTTATGTGAAATTGAAACAATATCGTATCAATATTATACCAATTGGGTAAAAGATATAGTGTTTCCATTGATACATTTAAATGCTGGATGAAGAAAAACCATGCTCATGTTAATCTAAGTATCCCTGTGCAATATACCCCGCTCAAGGGCAAAGTTGAACAGTTCTGATTTTTTATGCAAATTCAATTTGCGCATGAAGTTTGCTCTATGGGTCTCAACAGTCCGCGGGCTGATAGAGAGACGCTTGGCGATCTCTGTGCTGGTCGAACCGTCCACCACTAGATGCAAGATCTCGCGTTCCCGCCGAGTTAGGCTCTCGTAGGGATCGTCTGGTGCGACTTCGCTGTCTTCCCCCCTGGATTTCTGTATGTAAATTTCGACGGCGCGTTCGGATAGCGGCGGACCCAGGAAAAATCGGCCGGCCGCAGCGCTGCGCACAGCTTCTGCTAGAATGTCAGGCGGGGAGTTCTTGAGCACGTATCCAATGGCTCCGGCGCGCAAAGCGTTTAAAACGTAAGCCTCACTCGATTGAATCGATAGGATGATAATGTTAGTCTTGGGAGAAAGTTCACTCACCTGACGGGTGACCTCCAATCCATTGAACCCAGGCATCATCATATCCAAGATGAGGACATCCGGTTTTAAACGGTCGGCCAGTTCTACCGCTTCAATGCCATCGGCTGCTTCTCCGACCACAGAAAAGTCCTCTTTGGTATCGAGTAAAGCTACTAAACCTTTACGCACGACCGGGTGATCATCCGCGACCAGGATTTTTATCACACTCATTTCTTATTTCTCCCGGGTTTCTTCTTTGCCTTCTTTCGTGGGGTCTCCCTTCGTTCCAGCAACTCTTGGATTGGTAATTTTGCAATCAGCAGGCTTCCCGCGCCAGGCTCAGTTTCAATAATTAATTGCCCCCCAACTGTTAATGTCCGTTCCCGAATGCCAACTAACCCACTAGACTCTCCAGAAGCTAATACAGTATCAAGATCAAACCCGACGCCATCGTCATGTAACTGTATGGTCAATAAGTTTTCCGTGTTGGTTACCTGTACTGCTACTTTCTTAACTTCGGCATACCGTGCTACATTTGTTAACCCTTCTTGCACAATGCGGTATGCAACAGTTTCCAACTGCGAATCGAAGCGCTGCTTTAAACCAGCGTGTTCAAATTCTACATCCACCCCCGTCTGGGTTTTGTAGCGGTCAAAATGCCAAAGCAAGGCAGGCAACAAGCCTAAATCGTCAAGCATAGCAGGTCTTAAATCTAGGGAGATTTCTTGAACCCGGGCTATGAGATCGTCAACTAATTTTTGAGACTCAGCCAAACTAGTATAATCAATTTTATCGGGCCATTGGAGGCCCATTTCCAAGGTGAACTTTAAACCAGTAAGGATTTGGCCGATTTCATCATGTAATTCGAGAGCCAGGCGGCGGCGTTCAGTTTCTTGGACGTTGACTAATTCTCTGGCGAGAATTTGAAGCTGCTCACGCCCCGCATCGATCTGCTGGAAGAGCCTGGCTTGCTGTAATGCAATCGCAATCGAGTTGGCTGCTTCGCGTGCGATCTCTTTATGTTCCGTGTTGAACACATTCGGATCATCGGCTACAAAATTTAATGCTCCCAGTAAACCATAACGGGTCACCAGGGGAACTTGAATGTAAGATTTTAGTCCACGTTTTAGTATTGCTTGTTCCACCGGAGTGGGATTTTTGAGTTTGGTAAGGTCTTCAACTTCGTAGATTCTGCCCTCGGAGAGGAGCGGGTTGATGGGTGCAATTTCCATGGAATATCGTCCGCTGCCATCATTAATAATTGTACCTTCCTGATCCCAATGCTCAAAAAGTACTTCCACTTCTTTGTTTTCGTAATCATAAATAATCACACTGGTGCGAGAGAAAGGAATCAATTCCTTTAAATGGATGGTGGCAGCTTGGGCAATTGCCTGTGGGGTCTGCGCTGAAAGTATGGCTCTGTCAATATCTCGTAATGTTTCCAGGCGTTGGTTGTAATTCACGAGCATGTTTTCGGCAGCGATGCGGTCGGTGATATCAATCCCGGTAGCTACGAAATGCGTGATTCTCCCTTCTTCATCTTTGATCGGAGTGATGGTCTTTGTCTCGTGAAAAATCTCGCCGTTCTTTTTTTGATTAATAATTTCTTCATGGAAATCTTCTCCGGCGAGAATTGTATCCCATAAGTTTTTATAAAAATTTTTATCGTGTGCATCCGATTTGAGGATATTCGGTTTCAGGCCAATTGCTTCTTCTTTAGAATAGCCGGTGGCTTGCTCGAATGCAGGATTGACATATTCGATTTCACCTTTGGTGTTTGAAATCAGCACGTGGGAGCCAGTTTGCTCAACTGCGCTGGAAAGCAGCCTCAATGTCTCCTCCCTATTCTTGTGTTCGGTGATATCACGGATAATCCCAAGGAGACCGACAATCTCCCCGTTGGAATCTTTAACAGGTGTCCCTACAGTCTCGCTCGGGAATATGCTGCCATCCTTACGCCGGTAATCAATTTCATAAGGTTTTAGTATCTCCTCACCAGAAAGGTTAAAACGCAATTTACCCTGCCTTTCAAATTCTTCTCGGCTGGTGTAGAACATACTAGTATGCTTCCCAAGAACCTCCTCAGACGTATATCCAAATACTTTCTCTAACGCAGGATTGGTGACCAAGATTTTTCTGTCTCCATCAGCATACACAACTACATCCGTCATGGCTTTAATAATGCCTTCAAACTCAGCCGATTTTTTACGCAAACCTTCTTCGGCAAGTTTGCGTTCGGTAATATCTATGGACGTAGAAACGAAGTGTGTGATATTGCCTTGTCCATCCTTTATGGGTGTGATTGTTTGTGAATCGTGAAAGATCTCGCCGTTTTTTCTTTTGTTTATAAAATCCGCCTGAAAGGTTTCTCCTTTGAGAATAGTCTCCCAAAGGTTTTGATAAAATATATCATCCTGCTCGCCAGATTTTAGCAGGTTCATTTTCTTGCCAATGGCTTCTTCTTTTGAATAACCCGACAGGATTTCGAATGCGGGGTTTACGTATTCTATAAGGCCATCTGTGTTTGTGATGATTATTTTTGAAGCGGTTTGTTCGACGGCGCTGGATAAAAGCCTTAGCGATTGCTCCGCATTCTTTCGTTCTGTAATATCCAGAGCAGCGCCAATCGCACCAACAACCTTTTTGTGAACATCCCCCCACATTGGGCGAGTGTACCCCAGCATCCAGCGAATCCCTTTATCTTTGGTGATTATGCGAAATTCTGCGGTAGTTGATTTTCCAGCCTTAACCTGTTGGTCTCGTTTGTCACCAGCTTCAACTTCGTCTGGATGCAGGATTCCATCAAAGCCGCGCAGTTTTAATTCTTCTTCAGTGTAACCAGTCATTCCGTCTAAATTTCCGGTGAACCATTTGAGATGACCCTTCCCTGCCGTATCATATTTAAGTGCATAGGCAAATGTGGTCGCCAATTCTGAAACGCCGCGATAACGTTCTTCAGATTTTTGCAAACTTTCTATACTTATTTGTAACCGCCGGGTCATGGTGCTAAAAGCATTAGTCAATACACCGATTTCATCTTGGCGGGGTGTGCTGGGTAATGTTCCTTCCAAATTGCCACTAGTGACCTCCTCGGCCCTATTAGTTAGTTGGATGATCGGACGCACGAGGCGCTTGGCAACTTGAATTCCAAAAACACCAGCTCCAGCTCCAACAATCGCTAACAATGACAAACCTAAAACAATAACAAATTTTGAAGTAGCCACGTTTGGAGCCAGGACTTCAGCTTCATCTATCTCAGCGATGAGAGCCCAATGGATACCTTCTGGATCAGAATCTGTTGGTTCTTGGACGATGATCGGTGACCAAGAGCTTAAGACCTGCACACCACGGTAATCGGTGATTATTTCTGTTCCATATCCGCCGGAGAGGGCGTTGCGGCTAGCTAAGGTATCCACGCGTACGTCCGGGTTAAGTATCGTGGTCTGCACTTCTAAATGTCCCAGGAAGCGTGAATCGTTACGGAACAAATTGTCCTGTCCCACCAAATAAGTCTCTCCGGTTTCACCCAAGCCAGTGCGCTCATTCATCAGGTTGTTGAGAACATCTGCACTAGCTTCCAGGATGATTATACCGATGGTTTCGCCGTCCGAACCCAAAACTGGTGCTGCAACTAATAGGAGGTATCCACCGTGGAGTGGACTCTCTCTAACATCTCCAATGTAGACATTTTGTAAGGCGTTTTGGAAAAGCAGGGGATCAACCTCCCCGGTTGCAAAAATATTCGTGTTTTGTGAATTGGGGTTGATTGCGAATAAAATATCTCCATCAGGATCTACCATCATAATATCGTCGTAAACCCCCCCACCTATCTGCTCGGCAAAGGGGCGCAACACACTTGCAGCGCGATTATAGGCTGTCTGGAAATTTGGGTTGGATTGGTCATTTTTATATTCAATAAGATATGGCAGCCCCTCGACGACTCCTTCTGAACCCTTGACCACCACCATATTGCTGACGAGTACAGCGTCGCCTTTTCGGTCAACGATCCAAGCCTGAATTTGGTTTGCTTTGAGTGTGCGCACAGCTTCAAGCTGGTTAAACTCCTGGGCAAGTAAAGCAGCATTGCCTTTATTAATACTAGGAATTGCGATGGCTATACTCACAATTATTATCGGAACAATTGCGAGTAGAACAAAAATGACGCTAACTTTTGAGAGAATTGAATTCCGTAATGGCTTAAGGCTGAGATTTTTAAGAATCCAATTAGAGAGTTTGTTTGTCCCTTTTTCGCGTTTATTGTTTGTCATAGTTCAACTCGCTATCTATAGCACACAATCCCCAACCAGATAGGAAGAAGGGACGGAGAGAGTGTAAATGAAAAGAATATATGAATGTTAATGTATACCATCAAACTTAGCATTTCAAATTTATACCAAATTGGTGAATAATGCCATAATTATAAGCTTTGGATAATTTAAAAAGCTAGGTCATCTTTCAAACATAAGTTTATTGTTTGGTTAGAATAATTTTATAACGAATTCGAACCATTCCATGCTCAAACACTTCCTCCCACACTTTGCTTATTCCAAACCGCTACTAAATTCGAATGCCAGATTTGTCCTTCAATTCATTGTACAAACACCTTCACAAAAAGATCTTAATTATCAACGGATCGTGAATATCTATTCTCAGATTATCATATAACAATAATGGCTGCTCTTTTTCTAAAGATGTTAACGGCTGGTTGGAAGCCGCCGGGGAGCTATAGCAGCCGCGATTGGTATCGTGATTTACACCCCATTGGTTGGCGCGGATGCAGCGGTGGTACGCACGGCAATCATGGGTTGGCTGGATACACCTCAGCACGGATGGGGAAAACATGTGGGTGGAGGGCAAAAGACGGTAGGGTTGGATGTCAGAGAAGCCTTCAAAGATACTGTCCTCGCACACGTAATTGCTTTTTCGGGTTTCAAGATAACATTTGTCGCCGTAATAGCTGCACAGCTACCCGTGCAGTTTGTCACCTCAGATGAAATCGAGTCGCGTTTCCATTAGATTTTCCGGGTGCAACCTCGGTGCAAATAGGATAGATTTTTTTAAAACTAGATGGACGTTTTATGACCTGTGACGTGACCCTCTTATACTGAGTGGATAGAAACCCTAATAACTCTTAATCAGTTAATGCTAATAATCCTACTGCTCCTAATATTAAATGCGAATAGACTTAATCATAAATCAAAGAAGCTAGATCAGAAATAACGGGGTTTTCTGTCGATGGATGCAGCCGACACATCCAGGTGTTTATCCTCAACAATATTATTCTCCGGATAATAACTATTAACCATACTAATAAGTTTGAATGCTTGAACCGGTTTCGATAGATACTCATCACATCCAGCTTCTAGAAAGCGTTCCCGGTCTCCGCTCATCGCTGAAGCGGTGAGCGCTATTACCGGGATATGCCATAAATCTTCATCAGCCTTAACATTTCCGACAATTTGTATCCCATGCATAGAAGGAAGTGAGATATCTAAAAGCACAAGCGGTGGTTTCAGCTCACGAATCATGTTGTAGCCAACCAATCCATCTTCCGCTTCAATCACAGAATAGCCTTGAGTGCCTAATATTTTTCGGACGATGCGGCGATTATGCGGGTTATCTTCAATATACAAAATTGTTTTATTATTCATCGTATTAACCATTCTTCCTTATGCAAGCAGCAGAGTCTCAACATGTGCGAGTAAGCTGTTGCTGTCTATCGTGGATTTTAACCACACGGAGTCAGCGGAATGTGTAAGTCTAATTCGTTTGTCTGGCTGTAAATCCTTTGCAGAAACAATTATCACCGGGATATTTTTGGTCTCTTCTTCAGAACGGAGAATATTTAAGAGCTCTTCTCCACCTTTATCAGGCAAAATTAGATCCAGGATAATTAAATCGGGTATACATAAGGAAATCTCATTCATCGCTTCGGAAACTGAATGCGCTTCAATAACTTCAAATCGGTGGCGGGCCTCAAATAATTTGCGCAGCAAACGTGTCTCCCAGACATTATCATCCACCACTAGGATTTTGGATGGATTTACAATACCAAAAACCTGCTTTGGTAAATTAACATTCCCTGCTGACTCCACAAAACCATCGGGTGGCTGGACGAAATCATCGCCCAACATCTCAACCATATTGCGGACTAGTTCTTGGCCACTGAAGTTTCCTTTTTGAAAAACAGATTGAGCATTGTGGTCTAAGAAATCTGCTTGGTCGAGGGTAAGCTCTTTACCACTGACGATCATTACGGGGATATCACAAGTTCTTTCATCTCTCTTCAATTCATCCAAAATTGAAAAGCCATCTCTTTCAGGCATAGTAAGGTCTAGCACAACCAAGTCGGGTTTTCGGAACTTTACCAAGTCCACCCCTTCGGAGGCGTTATTGGCTTCAAAAACCCGATATTTTTTATAACGTTGCAGCATTTTCCGAATCAAGCGGCTGTCGTGAGGGTTATCATCAATAATTACTATTGAGGTAACTCGTTCATCTAGGTGAGTTAACGCTGCATCTAATCCTTCTTGGGTGTTTGAACCTGGGTTTGGAAGGTCTAATTGGAGATCAACAATGTAACGGTCTTCCAGGGCGTGTTTTTCTGCACTGAACGTATGCCCAGAACAATTGACAACCACTGTTTCGCTGGGTTGGATATAACCTTCTTCCAATAATCTTTCCAACCCGGCAAAAGCGACACTGGCAGCTGGTTCCACTGAAAAGCCTTCAGTCCGGGCTAAGCCGCGCATGGCACGAAAGGCATCTCCATCACTAACGGCTAACATTGCCCCCCCATTTTGGTTGATGGCTTGATTAAGGATATTGTAAACATAGCCTGGATCGCCAGTCGATAACACATTAATAAGGGTATCAGGGCTCACAGGTGCCGCTGTATCTAAACCTAACTCCCAAGAACGCACCATTGGTGCACACCCCTCCACCTGTACCAAACCTAGTTTAGGAACCTGGTCGATCAAGCCAGCTTCGAACAATTCTGTGAAACCTTTCAACACCCCAATAGGGCCAAGCCCCCCAGAAACTGCTTGAATATACCAATCAGGTGCGCGCCAGCCTAATTGTTCACTTATCTCAAAGGCTATGGTCTTCATACCTTCCTTATTAGGAATTGATTTAGCTCCGTTATCGCAAAAAACACCTCTATCGGCAGCGAAGTCGGCTGCCAATTTCTTAGCCTGGTCGTAAGTGCCGGTGATTTTCACTACCTCAGCGCCATACAAGCCCAACTCTCGCATTTTCTCAGCTGGAACACTGCTGGTTAGGAAAACCCACAATTTAATTCCGGCACGCGCGCAATATGCTGCGTAAGCTGCAGCTGCATTGCCGGTGGATGCCAACACCATTTCTTTAACCCCGCTGTCTTTCAAGGCACTTATCGTGCTGGAGGCTTGACGATCTTTAAATGAACCGGTGGGTTGCTGGCGCTCATCTTTGATCCAGATTTCTTTATGATTAAGCTCATTTGCCAACCCTTCTGCTTTTGTAAGTGGCGTCCAACCTTCCCCCATCGAAACGAGTTTTGTTTCTTCGGTGAAGGGAAGCAATTCACGGTAGCGCCATAGGTTTGTTTCCCGTTGTGAGACGATTGCAGGCCAATTGATTGGTAATTCGCTGAGGTTGTAACCTGCTTCTTGCCATGCGCTCCCACAGGATGGGCATGCATCTGGGAAGAGGTTGGCCGTTTGTTGGGTTCCACATTCGAGGCAGCGAATATTGTTGAATAAACTTTTCATCCTAATTACCATTAAGGTTGTTGGGGGATTGGAGGGTTTTTCTCCAATCCCCCCATCTTGTTATTACTATGTTACAGGTTTTACTATTTGCTCTTTTTTGTTTTGGCTTTAGTGGTTTTTTCCTTTACTTCACTGCCACCATTTTCTTCGGATTTTGCTTCACTGTCTCCATTGCTTTCGAGCGTATCAGTAATGGCTTTCAATTTATCTTTGCCATTTCCGACTCGAGCCTTCAAAGAGTCCGTGACTTTTTTAATGAAACTTCGACTCTCTTCATTAATAGTCTTGGCTTTCATCGATAAATCTTCCGTGCTTGGCTTCTGATCAATTACTCTTACGGTAACCTCTGGGCTGATATTGCTTACTAGAGGTAAACGCACTGTGAAGATTGAACCCTTGCCTCTCTCGCTTTCTACTTTGATGGTGCCTCCATGCATCTGTACCAATCGTTGGGTGATAGCCAATCCCAGTCCTGTATCCTCAACTTCTAAGACCATCCAGCTGTTTTGAGTGTAGGAGCGCAGAGAGATTTTTCCTTGCTCTGTGAACTTAACCGCATTGGAGACCAGGTTGTTGAGAATCTGATTCAAACGCC
Organism: Chloroflexota bacterium; assembly: GCA_019456165.1. Lineage (GTDB taxonomy): Bacteria > Chloroflexota > Anaerolineae > Anaerolineales > UBA11579 > VRUJ01. Next base: position 4,638 of record VRUJ01000030.1, on the reverse strand, counting down.
CGGAGTCAGCGGTGATCATTGGTAAGTTGCTGGCAGCTTCAATCTCCATCTTCACAGGCTTATTTACCAATAATCCAGCGTTGTTCGTTTTTGCTTCTTTGAGTATTTCAAGGACATCTACTTCAGAGACTTCCAGAATTACGCGTCCAGCTTCAATCTTGGCCAGGTCGAGGATGTCGTTGATGATGCGCAGCAAAGTGCGGCTGTTTTCTTGGATAGCTTCGACATCAATGCGCATCTCATCATCAAGATTCCCATCAATACCCATCAAGAGCACATCAGTGTATCCTACGATGGAGTTGAGGGGGGTGCGCAGTTCGTGGCTCATGTTGGCCAGGAATTCGCTCTTCAAGCGGTCGCCTTGGATGATGGTTTCTTCAGCTTCTTTACGTTCAGTGATGTCGGTGATACTGCCACGCACTAAGTTGCGGCCAGCAGCAGGCAGGCTTACTAAACGGATCTCAGAAGTAAAGGTTTCGCCATTGGCTTTCCTGTGCTTCCACTCGAAGATTGGGGCTCCGCCTACAGTTGTGGATTGTACGTAATCCCAGATTGTATCCTTAGATTGTTTCCCATCTGCTTGGGTTTGTGTGCTGATGTCTGGGAAGCCCATCCTTTCGAACTGTTCTTTGCTGTAACCAAACATCTCGACAGCGTTGTCGTTGACTTCGACAAATAAGCCAGAGTCTGCGTCCAACACCAAGATGGCTTCTGGAGCATAATCAACCAAGGTACGGAACTGAGCTTCACGTTCTTTGAGCTCTTCCTGAGTAGCAACCTGTTCGGCGAATACACGCGCAGTCTGCAGTGTGGTAGCGATTTGTCCAGCCAGTGTGGAGAAAGTATCGGAATCCTCTTGGCTGAAGCGTTTAGTTTTCTCATCCTGGATGTCTAGCACGCCGAGGATCTTCCCGGCCGCTACCAGCGGTACAGCTAACTCTGATCTGGTGTCCGGCAGCAGCGGGTTCGAAAGGTAGCCAGTATATGTTGCAGTATCTTCAACGATCACAGGCGCTAAGTCACGAGCCGCCTTAGCAACAACTGAGGTTTCATTGTCTACAGCAATGCTGTGGTGGCGTTCCTTCAAAACAACGCCAACCTGTCCAGAACCGGCCTCAACCATCAAGTCAGTTTCTTCTTCATTCATCAAGTAAATGTGAACGTGGTAGAGAGAAAAGCGGCTTTGCATGATTACCACTGCCTCATTCAAGAGTTGCTCCGGGTTAAGAATGGAGCCTAGCTGGTTAGCAACACTGGCCGCAGCACGCAGCTGCTCAGCGAAGGTTTCCAGCGCTTTCGTCTGAGTAGTGATCTGCTCGAGCAGCTCAGCGTTTTCAAACAGGAAGGCGACCTGCTCAACCATGCTCTCAAACACCGGGACACTTTGTTCAGTGAAGCGGTGGGATTCACGATCCTGAATGTCCAGAGCGCCTAAGATCTTATCTTCCAATTTCAGAGGTACAACCAGCTCAGATTTGGTCAGCGGGAGCAATGGGTTGGGAGCAAAGTTAGGGTCAACGGAAACGTCTCCAACCAGAACTGATTTTCCAGAACTGATAGCTGTAGCAACCAGGGAGGCTTGGTCCAACGATAGGCTATGCCCTCGAGCTAGCAGCTGACGTCCAGCATATCCAGTACTTTCGGTAAGTACGGCATTCTGACCTTCATCATCCACCATATAGAGCTGTGTGTGATACACGTCAAATTGGTCGTTAATTAGGTTCACTAGCAGGTTCAAGAAATCTTCAGGTGTAGTACGCTCGGAAGCCGCGAAGGTAACACGCTGAGAAGCTTCCATCTCGGTAGAACGGGCCTGAACCTCACCGAGTGCAGTTTCAACTTCCTTCTGTCGTTCTTGCAGGTCTTCAAGTAGTGAGCCAACCTGGTTGGCCATTTGATTGAACGATCCAGATAACTGGCCCATCTCATCAGAACTACCAACTTCTGCACGCACATCCATATTCCCCTGACCGAATTCTTCCGCTGTGTTGGTTAGTTCTACAATCGGCCTGGAAATCATCTGAGCAATGTAGGTAGCGATGAAAGTTGCAGCCAGAGCAACAACCACAGCAACAATAATCGAGGTCCTCGCCTGTGCTTGAACAGGCGCTAATACAACATCCTTATCTTCATGTATGATCACTCGCCACCCAACCGCATCTATGACAGGAATTTCATCACTGGTAACATACGAATTGCCCATGAAGAAAGAATGATTATCCTCATCGACCATTTCTAGAACGGCTGGGACATTTTCTTGATCCAGCATTTCCAAATGCACTTGTGAAAAAGGCACAGGAATACCTGAGTCTCCCACAGCTTCCCCACTTTTAAATAGGATTTGGGCAAATGTCTCCCCTCCCCCCTCCAATCCTAAGTCCAACTCTTCGATGAAAGGGGTCAAGAACATAGTCGTACGCATGATGCCAATAACTTCACCACTTTCGTTCGAGACGATAGGGACAGCAATATTGACACCCCAAACACCGGAACTTTCATCATATTCCGCTTCGCCCAAGTAGACAGCACCATCCCCATCCGCATAAGCTGCCTGCCACCAGCCTTCATCAGCTTGATAATAATCCGAAGTTCTCTCAACTGCTGCTACATTCGCGCCATATTGGTCGGTGATAAATACTTCGGCATAATATTCGCTGAATGCTTCTAGATAATAGCCCAAATCTTCAGCCAAATAATTGCTCAGTACGCTTTGGATCAGCGGGTCATCATAAGATGCGTTACTCCACTGCTCATCTTTGAGCGCCATTTCATCTTCGATGGAAGTTTGTAAATCAGAATAGCGAGCATTACCGGCAAGGATGGTTTCTTCCTCATCTAATGCATCAGCAAAAGCGATCATGGCATTTATTCGACCAGTTAACATTTCACCAAAATCGTCAGAGCGTTGTGCTGTCAAAGATCCCAGAGACTGGATTGCGGCTTCGGTGAGAGCAGATTGGGTATTAATGTAATCGGCGACAAACAAGACACTGACGGCAACCAATGTCGTTAGCACCATCAAACTGATAATCTTGACCCGGATTGATTGGGCAAAGAAATTACGAATGCCGTATGGAATTATGTGAAACTTCCTGGGCCTTTTTTTGATTTTTGGTGTTACTGCCATCGGTTCCTCCTTGGAATCAATTGTTGGTTTTGGAACAGCCTCCTGCTTTGGAACAATTTCAGGAGTTGGTTTAGCAGCAGCTTTATGTTCTTGTACCGGGATATTCTCCGACACAGGCATTGAGTTTCGCCTCTGATCCTCTTGGGGATCAGGCTTGTTTGGGTTATCAGGTTTAGTCATTTTTTATTTCTCCTTTTGTAATTGTGAAATTTATATTTCGGATTTTTTATTCTTATTAATTGATATTTGTCTATTTATGTTTTGTATATAGAGAGATGGGCTTTGAGGAGGAGGGGAGGAGGAGAGAAAAAACCCGCCCATCTCTCTTTTCTAATAAGCCTGAAATGTGGCTTGTTCGAATTGTTGTGCATGCACACTTTCAGGGTTATTTATCAAACGCTGGATCAAAGTAACGAGTGCCCGGATTGATATCGGTTTTTCCAAGAAGAAATCAGCGCCGAGTTCATCGATCATCATGCGATATTGACCATACGCTGAAACGATAATTACCTGTGTGCCATTCCGGGAAAGGAGTTCCTTTTGCTCAGCCACCAGGTCGGTTCCCCGCTCTCGTCCAAGATGGATATCGCAAATGAAAATATCATAAACCCGTTCCTGCAGCAACTTGCGTCCCTCTTGAATGGTTGAAGCCAGGGAAACGCTATACTTTTCTCTGCCAAGGGCTTTGCGATAAATGCGGCGTAGACCAGGGTCATCTTCCATAATAAGAATATTGCCATATTGATTTTCAAAATAACTTTGATGGTGGTGGTTTTCTTCCAACTGGGGAGTTCTTTCTAGATCTTCTTTTTTTTCGTCTATCAAGGCTAGATAATCGTATGCTGAATTACGCTGATTATTGTTTCTGTCATTGGATGTCAGGGTTCTTCCGATACTGGTTTCCACTTTCTTTGTTCCCAAAACCTTTCTAACCAAATTGATTAATTTCATCAAATTAAATGGTTTGGCCAAATAACCATCCACCTGATTACGAAGTTGTTCATTAAACACTTCCATACCATAATCAGAAATCAATATAGTTTGAATATCTGGGAAATTATTCTGAATTTTCTCGATCATTTCCAAACCAGTCATGCGAGGCATCCGAAATTCGCAGATGACTAAATCGATTTTTGTTTTTCCCAATTTTGTGAGAGTTTCTTCGAAATTTAGGCATAGCTGTATTTCATATCCAACTCCAAGTCCAATAAATAACGCTTGGGCCAGTGTACGTCCCAGATAGTGGTCGTTTTCTAGCAGCAGGATTTTCTTATTTTGCTCTTTCAATTCATTAAGCATGTCTGCTGAGAAATCTTCTGGTCTGTTATCTTGTGATGGAACGTGATCTTGACTTGAGTTTTTCATGCGAGAAGTATAGAGCGCGGGGCTCAAATTCGCATCAGACGAATGTTTAGTTGGAGTTAATGCATCCGGCTAGTGCTCAGTCACGCTGGTAGTGATGGATAAAGCTGTTTGAGTTTGATACGAGCATCGCCCGCTCGGAATTGCCA